>DGXY01000114.1:26279-41740 GCA_002396885.1 Akkermansiaceae bacterium UBA5020 | reverse complement strand
AATTGAAAAAGGCGTATGAAGGTTTGCCGGTCGTCCTCGAAAATGTCGCGATCCATCGGACGGAGTCGAAGATGTCGATTCACTTCCTCGACGCCGCCAAGGCCGATCTTCCGGCTTGGGCCAAGGGCGTGGGTTCTTTCGACAAGAGCAAGTTGGAGACGCTTTCGGAACTGCCGCAAAGAGGCGACGCCCTGACCCAGATCGAAGTGGATTGTTTTCCGCTGGAGACCGTGGTGAACCGCTCCGGCCTCGATCGCATCGACGTTTTCATGGTCGATGTGGAGGGATACGACGCCGAGATCGTCAGGCAGATCGATTTTGATGCCTGGAAGGTTCGGGTGGTGATTTTCGAGCACAAATTGCTGTCGAAGGAGGATATGGCCGATTGCCTCGCGCTATTGGATGCCCACGGCTTCAAGCGGGTGCAGGACCGCTACGATGTCTTCGCGACGCGAGATCTTCCCTGAATTTTTTTCCGTCACTCCCTGATCCTCAAATCCTTCAAGCCCCTTTTCCCATGGACACGAAATCGCTCGAACTCGTCGCCTCATACCTCGATCACCTCTCCGCACTGCTCGGACGGATCGATGCCGCGCAGTGCGTCGCGATCGGAAGGGAATTGCACCGCACCTGCCGCGAGGGCGGCACGGTCTACGTCTGTGGCAACGGAGGGAGTGCCTCGACGGCCTCGCACCTCGCCTGCGATGTCTCGAAGAACGTCACGACGACGGATCGTCACCGGCTCCGCGTCATCAGTCTGACGGACAACATGGCGCACTTCTCTGCGATCGCGAACGACCTCGACTATTCTGAGGTCTTCGCCGAGCAAATGCGGAACATCCTCACCCCGCGCGATGCGGTGATCGCGATTTCCGCGAGCGGCAATTCACCCAATGTCGTGAAGGCGGCGGAGTTCGCAAGGAACCTGGGTTGCCCGGTGATCGCCTTCACCGGGTTCTCGGGTGGGCGTCTGCGCGAACTGGCCAGTTCCAGCCTGCATGTCGAAAGCCGGGAGTATGGTCCGGTCGAGGACCTTCATCTCGTTTTCAACCACCTGCTGGTGATCATCCTGCGCGAACTGGTGGCCAGCGAAGCGGCGGAGGCAAACTGAGCGGCCCGGCCCGGACGCATGAAGGCGGCTTTCCTGAGGTGGCGGAGCACGGTGGCGGACCGGATCCGCTATTCATCGCGGATTCAGTCCCTGCTCGGCTGGAGACGGTATCTCGAGGGACGTCTGCGTGGGGGAGGCCCGAAATCCCTCGCTTTGATCGCGGATGCCCATCGCATCTGGCTGCCGGTAGGGGCGGAGCAGCGCACCCTTCCCCGGTTGCGGAAGGCGCACGAGGCGCCCGGCAACCCGTGGTTCGATCACGAGATCGGGTGGTCGCGTTATCGCCGCCAGTTTGCCGAAGGGATCCCGGCGCTCAGCCACGGTCTCATCATCAAGCCGCGCGTCTCGGACCGGGAAAAAGGGGTGCTGGTCGTCTGGGTCGAATACAACCTCGTCTCCCTGATGCGCTCGCCCCGCCTAAAGGAGATCCTGAGGGATTACCGCATCGTTTTCTCGACCTCGTGGTCGCCTCCGGATCTCGCTCTCGTCTGGGCTTTGGCGCGTTTTCCCGGGGCGGAGCTTTATGTGATCGGGTCGAACGCGAAGGATCCCGGGTGGCTGCAGCAGATCCCCTCAAGTCTGAAGGTGCTGCCTTTCTACGCGTCGCACTGGATCAGCGGGGACGATTACGGCGGGGCCGGTCTGCTCGGAGGCGAAAAACGCTACGACTTCAGCATGATCGCGAACTGGGCGCCTTTCAAACGTCATTGGCTGCTCTTCCGTGCTCTTCGCGATCTCCCCGGGGACACACGCGTCGCCCTCGTGGGGCAACCGGAGGGGAAGCACACCGTGGACACTTCCCGGTCTCTCGCGGCGGCCTACGGTGTGGCTGACCGGATCGAGTGGTTCAACCGTCTCGATCCCCCGGAAGTCCGGCAGGTGCAGGCGGCGAGCCGCTGTGGGCTGATCCTGTCGCGTCGCGAGGGCTCTTGCCTCGCGGTGGTGGAGAGCCTCCTCGCCGACGTCCCGGTGGGCATGGTGAAAGAAGCCCATGTCGGCTCCCTCGATTTTATCAATGCCGCGACCGGAGCGGCCCTGGACGAGAGGGCGATGGCCCGAGATCTCGCTTCCTTGCTGGAACGCGCCAAAGCCGGTTCCTTCACCCCGAGGGCGTGGGCGCTGGAGCACGCCGAGGCGGCCCGGTCTTCCCGTGATCTGGAGGAATGGCTGCGGACTGAAGCGGTGGCTTCGGGCGAACCTTGGACGCGGGGGCTAGAGGGATTCTGCCTGCGCCGGGCGCGTCCGGATTACCTCGCGACACCCTCGTGGGAAAGCGCTCGGTCATGGCACCGCGAGTTCGAGGAGACCTATGGGGTGCGTTTTCTCTGGCCCGCTTGAAAGCCGGGCTCGCACCGTCTAGGATGCGATGATGTCATCCCCTTCCTCCCTGTTTTCCGGAGCTCTGGTGCGACGACTTGTCGGCTCCCACAAACTCCATGTGGCGTCGCGAGCCGTCGCCAGAATTCTCTTCCCGTGCCGCGAGGCCCGCTTTCTTTTTGTCTTCGGTTGCCAGCGGTCGGGGACGACTCTGCTGAAAAACCTCATCGGTCTCGATCCTTTCGTGAATGATGCAGGGGAATACGGGGCACAATGGTTCCTTCAGGCACCCTATGGGACCCCCGAGTATCTGCGGGCGCGACCCTTTGACGAACTCGAAGCAGGTCGCCGCGGGGAGCGCTCCCGCCTCATCCTAGTGAAGCCCTTGCACGACACCCAGCGGATCCCGGAGTTCCTCGAAGCCTACCCGGAGTCGCCGGTCCTCTTTGCCTTCCGGCAGTTTGAAGGGGTGGTGCGCTCGCATCTCTCCTACTACACGACGGGGCGGGGAAAACGCTACGGCACGCATGGTCACGATCCCTTTACCTATGTCGGCGGCATTCTCGCCTCCGCTCCGCCGACCTGGAAGAACGAGAACCACACGCCCGAACATGCCGCGCAACTGGATCAGCTCTGGCCTCTGGCGAAGACGGAGGCGGACGTCTATGCCCTTTACTGGCTCTCCCGGAACCGCCTTTATTTCGACATGGGAGTGGAGGATACCGTCGCCCTGATCCATTATGAAAAGCTGCTGGAATCTCCCGGCGAGTCGCTGGAGCAGCTTTCGCGACAGATCCGCCACCGCATCCCGTCCCGGAATGCGCTGATCCTGACGGAACCAGAAACAGACGCAAAGAAAAACCCTCTCGAGATCCATCCAGAAATCCGCGAGGCCTGTGTGGCACTCGAGATTCGCCTGGCGGGAGCGGCGGCGCGTTGGCGAGAGCGGCTTTCCCGATCTTAGAATTGGAAGTAGATGAACGGCTGGAATTCGCGAGGGTAATAGGCGATCACCAGCCAGATCAGGGTCAGGAGGATCGCCGGGGTGCGGATGGTGTCGGGTTTTAGATCGAACCAATGCCCCTTCCCGGCAGCGAGGAGGGCGTGGTAGCCGGCGATGAAGAGGAGGATGCCGATGGCGAAGGGGTGATACCAAGTGATGCCGTCAGAAAGGGAGGCCATGCGGCCGAGAATGGAGAGGGCGGTCTCGGCATCGGGGGAACGGAAAAAGACCCAGCCGACGAGAACGATCAACATCGTGAGGGTCCAGCCAAGGAGGGATCGGAGAAATCCGGGAAGCCGTCGGGTGACGGGGCGGGGGCCTCGCCCGCTGTCTTTTCCAGTGAGGAGTCGGTCGAGCGCGAGAGCGATCCCGTGCCAGGCACCCCAGATCACGAACGTCCAGTTGGCCCCGTGCCAGAGACCTCCGAGGACCATCGTGAGGAAGAGATTGAGATAGGTGCGGAAGCGCCCGCGACGATTCCCGCCAAGGGGGACGTAGAGATAGTCGCGCAGCCAGGTAGAAAGGGAGATGTGCCAGCGTCGCCAGAAATCCTGGATCGAGGTGGCAAGGTAGGGGTGATCGAAGTTGCGGGTGAAGTCGTAGCCCATCGCTCGGGCGATGCCGATGGCCATGTCGGAATAGCCGGAGAAATCACAGTAGATCTGCACGGCGTAGGCAATGACAACCAGCCAGAGGGTGGGGCCGCTGAGCGAAGCGGCGTTTTCAAACCCTGGATCGATGAAGGCCGCGAGTCGGTCGGCGATGAAGACCTTCTTGAAGAGCCCCAGAGTGAACTGGCGGAAGCCATCGTAGGCGCGCTCCCAGCTGAGGGTGCGGGGCGTTTCCAATTGCGGAAGGAACTCCGAAGCCCGGACGATGGGGCCGGCGACGAGTTGCGGGAAGAAGGCCACAAAGAGAGCGAAGTCCGAGAAGCGAGCGCATTGACGCAGGTCGCGCCGGTAAACATCGATCGTGTAGCTGAGGGTCTGGAAGGTGTAGAAAGAGATTCCCGCCGGGAGGATGAGATCCAGGGTGCTCCCCGCATCGGGAGCGATGCCCGCCATCGCGCGGAAGGAATCGACGAAGAAATTGAAATACTTGAAAAGACCGAGAATCCCGAGGCTGTAAACGAGCGCGATGGTGACGAGCAGTTTGCGACGGGCCGGGCTGCTCCCTTCCATGAGGCCGGAGAGCCAATAGTTGACAGCGGTGCAGGCGAGGAGCAGACCTGCGAAACGCCAATCCCAATAGGCGTAGAAATAATAGCTCGCGACGAGAAGGAGGGCCTTCTGGGCGCGGTGGTTCTTCACGAGAAGAATCGCCGCGAAGGCCGCCGCGAGAAGGAAGAAGAACTCAATTTGGGTAAACAACATGGCGGTTCTCCTGAATCCAAGAATTGATGGCCTCCGCGACGAGGCGGTGACCGTCGGCATTGTAGTGACCCTCCCAGGGACGGGAGTTGTGGAAGCCTTTGGCGAAACGTCCGTTCGCTTCGAGGAACCGGAGGAAGGGCTCCTCGAGGCTGACAAAGCCGATGCCCTGTTCCTTGCAAAGCGATGAGAAATGGTTGGCGAGGTTTTTCTCGGGGTTCTCCAGAATCAGGTCTCCGCTCAGGAGCGCTGGAGTCGGGGGGGCGTAAACGAAGAGGATGGGGGCTTCGGTGGTCGAATCCAATTCCCGAAGGAGGAAACGCCACGCTTCGAGGGGAGGTTCGGCTGAGCCCCACGCGGGATCGAGGAAGCGGTTCCACGCGCGATGGGCGGCGGGATCGGCGGTGGATTTCTGGGCAGTGCCGGGGGCGAAACGGAGCCCGTCGAGCCGGGCGATGTTGGTCAGGCTGGTGCGGAGACGGGAGAAAAACTGCAGGTGATATTGATGGATAAGGAAGCGGGCGCGACCCGGAGAGACCGGCGCCTCGATCTCGCGGAACTCGTTGTCGTATTTCTCGAAGTGCAGATCCGGTTCGGTGAGAAAGAGGGAGATGCGCCCACCGGGATACTGGTCGGGAAAAGTGTCTTCGAGCGAATAAAGATGAATGACGTGGAGCTTCACGTCTTTCAGGACCGCCTCGTAGTCGGGGATGCGGAAGCGGTAGTCGGCGATGCTGCAAAAACGTTCCCCGACGGCGAGAGCGGCTCCCTTGCCACGGGGCTCTTGGCGAAGCAGATCGGTGAGACGGCGGTGCATTTTCGCGGAGTCCTCGACGTGGAACGCTTCCACAAAGGAGTCTCCCCAGATGACGATCTTTTCGGTCGCGGCGAGGTCCTCGGGACGCGAGGCGATCAAGCCGTGCTCCCCAATGTGGTTGGTGGCCCAGCCCTCACGGCG
Source organism: Akkermansiaceae bacterium UBA5020 (assembly GCA_002396885.1). GTDB lineage: Bacteria > Verrucomicrobiota > Verrucomicrobiia > Verrucomicrobiales > DEV007 > Arctic95D-9. The sequence goes on along the minus strand of DGXY01000114.1, from coordinate 35,981 downwards.
TTCCTGGTAGGTCGTGCCGGGAGCGAGGGTATTCCGACCGAGCGCCCCGGACCATTCTTCGAGCGGAACGCTGTCGGAAAAAACAGCCGTGACCATCCAGATCGCTCCAATCGAGAGGAATCCTCCAACCAGCCATTTCAAGAGGATGCGCATCATGGGTAACACGGAGGGGAAGCGGGGTTCGGGAAAGAGGAGCGTTCACCCATAGTGGACGATCGAACTCCCTTGCATCTCGATACCGGCCTTGAACTCGTTGAGGCCGCGCTGGAACATGGCCTGGCGCAGCGCCTCTTGGTGGGGTTCCTCACAATAGAAGAGAAGAAAGCCTCCGCCGCCCGCACCGAGAAGTTTGCCGCCCCTCGCCCCGGCGGCGAGGCCGGCCTCGTAGAGCGAATCGATGCGCTCGTTGGCGATGTCGGAAGTGAGGCTGCGCTTGAGGACCCAGTTGGCGTGGAGGAGGTCGCCGACCGCATCGAGTTCGCCGGCGACGAGCGCGGCCTGGAGGGGCTCGACGAGGGCGACCATTTCGGAAAGGACGCGGCGTTTGTCGGCCTTTTCCCCGACTTCGCTGGACTGCTTGCCGAGGATGGCAGTGTTGTCTCCGCGCATGCCGGTGTAGAACATGAGCAGCCTCGCATCGAGCAATTCGCGGACGCGGCGCTCGCACACGACCGGCTCGACGAAGACGGTCTCGTCGGCGTTGAACTGGATCACGTTGATGCCTCCGTGTCCGGCGGCGAATTGATCCTGCTTCCCGATGGGCGCGCCGAGGATTTCGATCTCGAGGCGGCAGGCCTCCTCGCAGAGCTGCGCCTTCGAGCGGTATTCCCCGCGGTAGGCGTGGAGGGCGTGGAGGACGCCCACGGCGAGGGCCGAGGAGGAGCCGAGCCCCGTCCCCGCAAAAATGTTGGCGATGGTGGTGATCTCGACGCCCTTGGTCACTCCGGTCAGGCGCATCGCCTCGCGGATGAGTTTGTGGCGGAGGTCGGTGAAGTTATCGACGATCTCGGTTTCGGTGTAGGCGACCCGCACGGATTCATCGAAACGGGGGCTCACCGTCACATACATGTAGCTGTTGATCGCAAAGCTGAGGACCCGGCCCGGCGCGTGCCGGTAATAGTTCGGCATGTCGGAACCGCCGCCGACCAGACTGACACGGAAGGGGGTGCGGGAAATGATCATGCGCTTTTCAAATGATCCTCGATCCAGGCAAGGCGTTCGGGCGTGCCGACATCGAGGAGAAGGTCGTCGGTGTCGTAGCCGCAGACGGTTTCACCGGCGGCGAGCATGCGAGGAAAGACGTCCTTGCAGAAATCTTCCTCGCGAAGGTCGGGAGAAAGATGGTCGAGGACGACGGGCTCGAGGAGGTAGGCGCCCGCGTTGCCGAGATTCCCGAAGCGGGCATCGCCGGGTTTGTGGTGAATCTGCCGGATCCGGGTCTCGTCGGCGAGTTCGATGATGTCACTGTCGTGTGGGTGACTGCTGGGATGAACGACGAGGGACGCGGCGGCCTCGTGCTGCCGGTGAAAGAGGGCGAGCCTGGCGAGATCGAGCCGGGAAAAAACGTCGCCGTATTGCACGAGGAAGGTTTGGTCGAGAAAAGGGCGGAAGCCATGGAGGGAACCCGCCGTGCCGAGAAGGCGCTCTTCGCGGTGGTAGTGGATTTTGACGTCCCAGCGGCTGCCGTCTTCGAAATAGTCGGAAATGACGTCGGCGAGGTAGTGGAGATTCAGGTAAAACTCACTGACCCCGAAGCCCTTGAGCCACTCGAGGTGATGCTCGAGCATGGGTTTGCCGGCGATCGGAACCATGACCTTGGGAAGGTTCTGGGTCAGTGCGCCGAGGCGTGTCCCCATCCCCGCGGAGAGGATCACGGCTTTCTTAACAAGTGTCGGGCCGACGGCGGTGGTCATGAGTCGCGAGAAAGGACACGGCAACGGGCCGGTCGTCAAAGGGAGAGTCGGGGAGCGGGCGGTTTTTTCCCCGAAGCGGATTTTTTCCACGAAACAGAAATGGCCCCCGTTTCCACGTTGCCGAAGGATATCCGGCGTGCTAGCGTCGACGCCTTTGCGACGGCGGGGATGGTCCTCAGGGGATGCCTGTTGCCGCCTCGCTCACGACGGGGTTCCGACCGCCGACCGTCGCGCGCCGCGCCCCCATCCCGTCTCTTGTTTTCCACCCGAATCTCCCGCAGAGAAGCCTGAATGAATTTCGTCGAACTGAGGTTCCTGATTTTCTTTGTTCTCTTTTGTGCGCTCTTCTTCACGACGAAGGGGCGAGTGCGAATGGCGGTGTGTCTGGTTTTCAGCTACTACTTCTACGCCTGTTGGGACTGGCGCTTCCTCGGGCTGCTGGGCTTCTCTACGGTGGTGGATTTCGCCGTGGCGCGCACGTTGGAAAGGACCGAGGCACCGGGAAGGCGAAAGGGCCTCCTCCTCGTGAGTCTCATCGTGAATCTCGGCATCCTCGTCACCTTCAAGTATCTCCAGTTTTTCCTCGACTCGACCGTGGCTTTTCTCGGAATGCTAGGGTTCGAGGCGCACCGGGCGACCCTGGGAATCATTCTGCCGGTGGGGATCTCCTTCTACACCTTCCAGACTCTGAGCTATGTCATCGACGTCTACCGCAAGCGTCTCGCCGCCGAGCCATCTTTGCTCAACTACGCGGTCTTTGTGAGCTTTTTCCCCCAGCTCGTGGCGGGGCCGATCGTGCGTGCGAAGCTTTTCGTGCCACAGCTCCGCGAGATTCCCCCCTTCGAATGGCGGCGCGCCCGTGCCGGGCTCATGCTGGTCGTCTGGGGCTACTTTCTCAAGACCTGCGTGGCCGACAACATCGGACCTTATGTCGATTCGTGTTTCCTTTGGCCGGGAGCGAGCAGCTCGATGACACTGATCCTCGGCGCTGTCCTCTTCAGTTTTCAGCTTTACGGTGATTTCGCCGGCTATTCCCTCATCGCGATTGGCATCGGGCACTTTCTCGGTTTCGATTTCGGGACCAACTTCCGGCGTCCCTTCTTCGCGACCAACTTCAGCGACTTCTGGGCGCGCTGGCACATCTCCCTCTCGACCTGGTTGCGGGACTACCTTTTTGTTCCCCTCGGCGGCTTTTCCCGCAGCCAAGTGCGGGTTCATTTTGCGTTGATCACCACCTTTTTCCTTGCCGGATTATGGCACGGAGCCAACTGGAATTACGTGATTTTCGGACTCATGCACGGCGTTTTCCTGAGTTCGCAGCGCCTCCTGACTCCCGGGCTGGAGCGATTTGCCAAAGTTCGCAAGGGGCGGGGGGACTTTCTCTGGGTGCCGCTTTCGATCTTGTTTGTTTTCACGCTCACCACCGTCTCATTCATCTTTTTCCGCGCCGCGGATCTTTCCGAGGCTTGGGAATATCTGCGTGGCATCGCCAGCCTCGAGGGACTTTCGCCGTCCACAATCCGTTACAAGTTCATGGTCGCGAAAGCCGGTCTGATGTTGGCGATTCTGATCGTGGTGGAATGCGTGCAAAACCATTACCGCATCGAGGGGGAGGCCTTTTTTGAGGCGCGGCCGGGCTGGCAAGCCTTGGCGATGGCAGCTCTCTGTCTGATCATCGTCCTTTTCGGCTCCTTCTCGGGGAACAGCTTCATTTACTTCCAATTTTGATGTCCGAAGTCTCCTCCAAACGCATCAAGACTTTTGTGGCGGGTCCAGTGGGCTTTCTCCTCCTCTTGGCCGTGGTCTTCTTCGCGCTCGACCGCCTCGCTGGCTTCGGGCTGGGAAAGGTGGCGGAGTCGAGCCAACATCGTTTTGCCCGGGTCTATCGGGGAGAGCACGAGCCCTCCATCCTGGTTCTCGGACATTCGCGCGGGGTGCAGCTCGTCTCGCCCGAGGCGGTGCGCGAGGTCTCCGGCCTGCCCGTATTCAACCTTTCTGCCAACGGGATGTCGACGGAGGTCGCGGAAGCGCTCCTGCTCGACTACGCGGAGAACGGAGGAAAACCGGCGGGGATCATCCTCGAGGTCAGTTCGATCTGCAGCAACAACCGGCTCATTCGGGATCTCAAGGTCTTCGCCAATCGATCCCCGCGCCTCGCGGCGATCCTCAAACGGGACGAACCGATGCTCGCGACCGCGACGCGCTTGTTTCACACCTTTCGTTACAACGGGGATCTCATGCCACGGATCCTTTTCCACTGTTTTGGAGACGACCAGGCCTTCACCAATTTCACTGTCGCGAAACCCGAATTCCTCGCAGAGACTCCGATTGCGGCGGCAGACTGGCAGATTCAGGAAGGAAATCCCGCCGCCGTGGCGAGGATCGTCTCGTGGGCGCGGGAGCGGAACATCCCGGTGCGTCTCGTCGTGGGACCTTTCTGGCCTGCCGCTGAAGCCGACGCGAAGGTGTCGGAACGGGTCATCGCGGCGCTCGGCGAGGTCACGGACGAGAAAATCTGGGACTACTCAGGCTCGCTTGCCGATCACCGTTTCTTCGCGGATCATGTCCACCTCAACGCCGACGGCGCGATGGAACTCCATCGTGTCATGCTCGAGTCCGGCTTCTTCGGGCTCTGGCAGGGGCGGGATGGCAAAGGGAAAACCGAATGATTGATCGTTACGAAAGCATCACCGTGGGCGAGTCGGCCGAGCTGATCCATCGGGTCACGGCCGAGGACGTGCGCCGCTTCGTGGAATTGACGGGAGATGACAATCCCCTGCATATCGATCCGGCCTACGCCATGCAGACGCGATTCCACGATGTGGTCGCGCACGGAATGTTGGGAGCCTCGTTCGTCTCGACGATCATCGGGAAGTATCTACCCGGCCCCGGGGCCCTCTGGCTTTCGCAGACCTTCGAGTTCATCGCGCCGACCCGAGTCGGAGACGAACTGACGGTGCGAGCGGAGGTGCTCGAGAAGATTCCCTCCCAGCGGCTCCTGGATCTCGCGGTCAGCGTGACGAATCAAAACGGCGTGGATTTGATCCGTGGCAAAGGCCGGGTCCAGGTGCTCGAGCCGCTCGCCGATACGGCCTATGTGCCACCCCCGGCCGCACCGGTGGCAATCGTGACGGGCGGGAGCCGGGGGATCGGTGCCGCAATTTGCCGCCGTCTCGCTGCGGATGGTTTCGCCGTCGTCGTCAATTACCGTTCCGATCGCGCGTCAGCCACGCAGGTGGTGGCCGAGATCGCCGAACAGGGTGGTCGGGCCTTCGCCTGCCAGGCGGATGTGGCCGATGCCTCGGATCTTCGTCGACTCGTCAGTGAGACACGGGCCAAGTTTGGGGACGCCACGGTGCTGGTCAACAACGCCACCGGGAGCCTTTCGACAAAATCCTTCGAGGCGTCCGCTCCCGAAGACTTCGAGGAGGCGATGAAAATCAACCTCCATGCCGCCCTCGCTGCGATCCGGGAGGTGATCCCGGGATTCCGGAGGGCCGGCAAGGGGTCGGTGGTGAATCTCGGATCGGTCACCTGCGATGCGACCCCGACCAAACAGATGTGCGCCTACACCACGGCCAAGGCGGCGCTCGTGGCGGCGACGAAGTGCTTGGCCGTCGAATACGGGCAGGAGAACATCCGTTTTAATGTGGTCTCTCCGGGATTCACGAACACGCGTCTCGTCTCGGGTCTCTCCGAGCGCGCGCGGCTCCTGACCAAAGCGCAGACGCCCCTGGGACGACTCGCCGAACCTGATCAGATCGCGGCGGCGGTGGCGTTCCTCGCGAAGGACGATTCGTCCCACGTCACCGGGGAAGTGCTGCGCGTGAACGGTGGTCTCGTGATGATTTGAGTGAGGCCCGGTGTTCGGGCAGACCGCAGTCATGAAAGCATCCCAGGATTTTCCCGCTCCGCGCTCCCTGAATCAGAGACTCCGCGAATTCGCCGAGCCCGGCCAATTGTCTGGCCCTCTCGTCCATGTCCGCTTCCTCCGCAATGTGACGACCGAGTCGATCGATCCGTTTTTGACCTATCATTTGGGCAATCGGGGGCTTCGTGTGCAAGTCTCTCACGGTGACTACGACGCCATGGAGACGGAGATTTTCTCCGGAATCGTGACCACGCCAGGAGAGCCGAACGTCATCGTCACGGCACTGGGTCTCGACCGGCTCCGATGGGGCGAGGGGAAAGGGGGCTTCGATGGAGATGCTGCCTTCGATTATCTTGCGGGGTGGTGGGAGCGGATTCTGGAAACGGAGGGGCTCGTCCTCGCCATCCACACCTTTCTCCCGGCCTGGGATTCCCTGGGTGCTGAGGATCCGGAGCTTCTCACGCTGAACGGGAGAATCCGCGAGTGGTCTGCGACGCGGTCGCGGGTGATCCTCACCGATTTCGATGCTCTCGCTCGGAACGTAGGCCTCGCGAATGCCCGTGAACCAAGATTCTGGTATCTTTTCCAGGCTCCCTACCAGGAGGCTTTCCTGAACGCCTGGGCCATCTCCCTCGCTGCCGCGATAGGCCATCGTCTCGGCAAGTCCAAGAAGCTCTTGCTCTTGGATTGTGATAATACGCTCTGGGGAGGCGTGGTCGGGGAGGATGGTTTGGAAGGGATCAAGCTGGACGAAGGCACGTATCCCGGCCGGGCTTGGTTCGATTTTCAAAACCAAGTCTGCGAACTCGTCCGGCGTGGAGTGCTGGTGGGGCTGATCAGCAAAAACAACGAGGCCGATGTTTTCGAAGTTTTCGACCAGCACCCCGCGATGCGGTTGAAACGCGAGCATCTCGCTGGTTGGCGCATCAATTGGGAAAACAAGGCCGACAACATCCGGGCGCTGGCAGAGGAGCTCAATCTGGGGCTCGACAGCATCGTCTTCATCGATGACAGCCCCCACGAATGCGAGTTGGTCGGCGGCTTCCTTCCCATGGTGGATGTCCTGCCCCTGCCGGTCGATCCCTGGGAGATCACCTCGGTGCTGGGAACTTACAATGGTTTTCCGCTCCGGCAGGCGTCTGGCGAGGATGCGAGGCGGACGGAGATGTATCGTGAGGAAAGCCGCCGTCGCAACGCACAGAGCCAATTCGGCAGCCACGAGGATTATCTCCGATCCCTCGACCTGCGGGTGACGGTGCGTTTGGCGGGTCCGGAGGATCTTGGACGGGTCACCCAACTGACCCAGCGGACGAATCAGTTCAACCTCGCCACGAACCGTTACCAGGAGGAGGAAATCGGGCGCTTGCTGGATTCCGGAGATTCCATGGTGCTCCTCCTCGAGGTGGCGGACCGCTTCGGGGATTACGGGAAGGTAGGGCTCGTTATTGCCAGTCGGGCGGGTGAAAAGGCCGAGATCCGCGATTTCATGATGAGCTGCCGGGTCCTCGGCCGCAAGGTCGAGACCGCTTTCCTCGGGACGGCTCTAGGGCTGATTTATGAACGATGGGAAGTCACCGAAACGCTCGCGTCCTACGTTCCAACCGAGAAGAACGCCCAAACGGAGGATTTCTACGACCGCCATGGTGGCGAGATGACCTTGGGCGGAGGGGACGTCCGCAAAGAATACCGGTTTGTTCGCGAAAAGCCGGTGGAAATCTCCGGCTTTGTCGGCACAGTCACGCTTGCATGAAAGAGCGTATCAGAGTGGTCATTGCCGACGTGGTCGGTGCGAATCCGGAAGAGATCCCCTTGGATGCTCATCAGGAAGGGGTTTCCGGCTGGAATTCGATTCGGCACATGAACCTCGTCATTGCCTTGGAGAAAGAATTTCAAGTTCGCTTTTCAGACCTGCAGATCGCTGAGATGATGAGCATCGCCCTGATCGAGGACACCCTCCTCGAGCTCGGGGGCAAGTGATTCCGCTGGAGGCGTCGGATCAGGCCTTTGCCGGTGGTCCGAGGATGGCAGCGACGGACTCAGCAAGGTCCGCGAAGGTCCGATCGGGTTGCGAGGCACTCTTTCCGTCCTCTCCCCCGAATCCTGTCCGCACCAGCCAGGCCGCCGCTCCCGCCGCGTGGGCGGCCTCAAGATCGACGGTGCGGTCGCCGATGAGAACGCATCGGGAAAGTTCGAGGTCGAAGTCCTTCGCCGCGCGCAGCAAGAGGCCGGGTCTGGGCTTCCGGCAATCGCAGACAACGCGATAGGCGGGGTCGTTCGCGTTCTCGTGATGCGGGCAATAGTAGATCGCATCGAGGGTCGCGCCAAGGGGGCGAAGAAGATCCCGGAGGTGGTCGTGGATGAGGCCGAGTTCCGCCTCCGTGCACCAACCCCGGGCCACGACCGGTTGATTGGTGATGACGATCACGGGAAGGTCGGCTTGATTGAGGCGGGCGATCGCTTCTCCGACGCCGGGCAGGAGGCGCAACTGATCAATCGACCGGATAATGCCGTCCTCCTCATTGATGACGCCGTCGCGGTCGAGAAAGACGGCTTGGAACGACGGAGCCGCGGCGGAAGGGTCGGACGCTTCCTTCATTTCCTCAGGAGGGATTCGTAGATCGAAGCGAGGCGGTCGGCGGCGTGGCTCATCTGCTGGGTGTCGCGGATCCACTTGGTCGCGTCCGCGCCGATTCTTTCCCGCTCGGCGGCCGAGTCGAGGAGCCGCCTCAGGCCGACGGCGATGGACGCGGGGTCGTGGGAGACGGGCACAAATTGTCGCTCCGGATAACCATATTCTTCGCCTGGGCCGGGAAACCCATGGAAAGGAGCGAGAACGGAAGGCAGTCCGCAACTCATTGCCTCCATCACCGCACTCGGGAGTCCTTCCTGGAGCGAGGCAAAGGCGAAGAGGTCGGCGGCGCGGTAGTAGTCCTGCACGTTGGCGACCTCGCCGGCAAAATGGACGCTATCTGGACGGGAGAGGGCCGCGACGGAACGGCGGATCGCTTCGAGGTAGTCCGCTACGTTCGAGCGCGCCTCGGGATTGCCGACGGTGGGGCGCACCGTGTTGCTCCCGACAAGGACGAGGGTGGCGTCGGGATGGTGTTGGAGGACGTCTTCCCACGCGGCGATGAGCAGATCCACCCCCTTGCGGGGAATGATGCTGCAGACCGAGAGGACGAGGAGCCCCTCTCCCGGCAGGCCGAGGGCGGCTCGCAGCGCCGGTTTTGCGGTGGGTTCAATCGGATGAAAGACGGTCTGGTCGATGCCGTTGGGGATCACCTCGATCCGCTTTGCGGAGATCCCGGAGGCGCGCTGAAAGGCCCGTCCCATCTCGGAACTGCACATGAGGAGCCGCGAGAAGGGGCTCAGGGTGAGCTGTTGACGGAGGCGGGCGCGTGTCACCGTGGCGAGACCACCGGTCGGTGCCTCCGGCACCTGCGTGAAGTGCCGGGTCAAGGGGATGCCGCGGCGGTGCCACTTCCACATCGATGCGAGGCTCCGCAGGTCATTGGCAAAGGTCCCAATCGGTTGCATGACGATCCGGCGTTTGCCCGAGGCGAGAGCCGCTTCCCCGGCATATTCGATCAGGGCGATTTGCTGCCTGAGGGCATCGAGCCCTGATGGCAGAGTTTTGCGGACGATCCGGACGGTCTGGAATTCCACTTCGTCCTCGACGTGGTGACTGCGTTTCGGCGTGAAAACCGTGAGGGAAATCCCGCGCTCGCGGAGAAAGGGGGCGTAGCGGGAGTATTGCAGACTGCCTCCCGGCAGTTCGGGATAGAAGAAGTTCGCCGGGATGTAGAGATCCAACATGGGAGAAGGGGGAGGCACCCCCGATCTAAGATGGAATCGGTGCCCGTTCAACCCCAAGTTGCGAGGAAAAAGAAGCACCGGAGAGATCAGTCGATCCCGGGG
>DGXY01000114.1:0-26105 GCA_002396885.1 Akkermansiaceae bacterium UBA5020 | reverse complement strand
CCCGATCAGTCGATCCCGGGCTTTTCTCTTGACTTTGCTTCACGCGGGATGGATCGGCAAGGGCCGGACGTCCGGCCTTTTTCCGATGGCTGCATCACCTGACAAACTGGTCGCCATCACCGGAGCCGATGGATTCATCGGGAGCCATCTTGTCGAAAAGATGGTCTCCGAGGGATGGCGGGTGCGGGCGATGGTCTGTTACAACTCCTTCGGCCACCATGGCTGGCTCGACCAGCTCGGGCGGGATGCCTTGGCGCGGGTCGAGATCGTGGCGGGGGATGTGAGGGATCCTCGCTGCGTGCGAACCTTCGTCGAGGGAGCGGACCTGGTGATGCACCTCGCCGCGCTCATTGGGATTCCCTACAGCTACCGTTCGCCGGAGAGCTATCTCGACACGAACATCCGCGGGACCCTGAACGTGCTCGAGGCGGCGCGCGATGCAAAGACGTCGCGACTCCTCGTCACATCCACTTCCGAGGTCTATGGCACGGCGCGCTACGTGCCGATCAATGAAAGCCACCCCTTGCAGGGGCAGTCGCCCTATTCCGCCAGCAAGATCGGCGCGGACCGCTTTGCGGAGAGTTATTTCCGCAGTTTCAATCTTCCCGTCACGATCGTTCGTCCTTTCAACACCTACGGGCCGAGGCAGTCGGCGCGGGCGGTGATTCCCACGATCATCACGCAATTGCTCGACGGGAGCCCTTCCATCAAACTCGGCTCGCTCACACCGACGCGCGATCTCGTGTTCGTGAAAGACACCGCCGAGGGATTCTTCCGCATCGCCATGGCCGACGGAGTCGAGGGCGAGGAGATCAACATCGCCACCGGCGAGGAAATCTCGGTGGGTGATCTGGCCCGGACCCTGATCGGGCAGATCCATCCCGAGGCCACCATCGATTCCGACGATGAGCGGGTGCGCCCGGCCAAGAGTGAGGTGGAGCGCCTCCTCGGGTGTGCAGAAAAACTCGAGCGTCTCACGGGCTGGCGTCCACGCACGCCCTTGGCCGAAGGCCTGCGGCAGACGATCACCTGGTTCCGCGACGACTCGAACCGGAAATCCTACCAATCCGGGATCTACCAGGTCTGAAGCCAAAGCCCACCTTGTCATCATGCAGGCAGTCATTCTAGCGGGGGGGAAAGGATCGCGGCTGCGGCCTTTCACCAACACATTTCCCAAGCCGCTCGTTCCGGTGGGAGACAAGGCGATTCTCGAGATCGTCCTCGAGCAACTTCGTTACCACGGGGTCACCGAGATCGTCATGGCGGTCAATCACATGTCGCACCTGATCCGGGCCTTCTTCGGAGCGGGGGAACGTCTTGGCATGAAGATCGAATACTCCGAGGAAAGCGAGCCGCTCGGCACGGCGGGTCCGTTGCGGCTCATGAATTCTCTCGACGAGAATTTCCTGATGCTCAACGGGGACATCCTCACCACCCTCGATTTCTCCGACCTGTTCAAGAGTCATGTCGAAAACGGGCGGAAGGTCTCGATCGCCACCTTCGAAAAAGAGGTGAAGATCGACCTCGGGGTTTTGCGGGTGGAAGAGGGGTTCCTCGCCGACTACATCGAGAAACCGACCGAGTATTTCACGGTCAGCATGGGCATCTACGCCATGCACCGATCGGTCCTGGAGGTGATTCCCCCGGAGGGGAAATATGATCTCAATGTGATGATGCTGGACCTTCGCGACCGGGGGGTCCCGATTTTCTGTTACCCGGGCAACTGCGAGTGGCTCGACATCGGACGCGCGAGCGACTACGAGGAGGCGACACGCCTTTTTGAGGAAGGGCGCGAGCGATTCCTACCGGGGACCAAATGAAGACCCGCTTGCTCGTCGTCGGTGCGGGAGGATTCCTCGCGCGCCATCTCTCGCGCCGCCTCGCGGAGGATCCCTCCTGCGAACTTATCACGATCGGGCGGGAGGCGGTGGCGGGTCTCGATGGGACGGTCCATCATTCGCTCGATTGCGGGGATCTCGGGCGGCTCAAAGAAGTGATCGAGGCGGAGGCTCCGGACCGGATCGTGAGTCTCGCCGGTTCGTCCGGTCCCGGTTTCGGCGTGATGCTGCGCTACAATGTCGAGGTGGCGGAAGCGGTCCTCTCGGCGTCCGCGAAGCTCCGGAAGGCGGAGCCGGTCCGCGTCGTGCTCGCCGGATCGGCGGCGGAGTTCGGGATCCCAGTATCCCTCCCGGTGACCGAAGAGGCCGCGCTGAGTCCTTGCAACGAATACGGCCTGACCAAGTCCCTCCAGACGCGGCTCGCCGATTATTACCGTCGCACCGCCGGGGATCATCTCCGCGTCAGCGTCGCGCATTTGTTCAACCTGATCGGACCGGGGACTCCGACGCGGCTCGTCTTCGGGTCCTTCGTCGATCAACTGGCCCGGACCGGAACGGGTGAGGCGCTGCGCGTCGGCAATCTGGAGTCGGAGCGAGACTTCATCCACGTGGCGGATGTTGCCGAGGCCCTCATCGCGATGCTCTCGCTCGAGAACCCCGCTCCGTCCTACGTGGTCGCCTCGGGGCGCGCGGTGCGCATCCGCGATCTCCTCGATCATCTCATCGCCATCTCCGGCCGAGAGGTGCGGATCGAGTCGGATCCCGGTCGAAAATCCGCCTTTGATGTGCCGTGCATCTACGGGAGCAGCGCGAAATTGAGCCGGGAGACGGCATGGTCGCCCCGGCGCACGGCGGAGGAAGCTATCGCGGAAATGTGGGAGATGACATGAAACAAGAGTGTTCCGTCCTGCTCCTCACCCACCTCTTTCCGAATCCGGCCAATCCGAAGCTGGGCACCTTTTTCCGCAACAAGGCGCTCGCTCTGAAGCGGGTCGGCTGTCGGATCACGGTGGTGGCTCCGGTGCCCTCGGTGCCGTTTCCGCTCGGACGGCTGCCCCGCTACCGGGGAAACGTGTTTCAGGAGCGGTCCGGGGAGATGGAGGGAATTGAAATCCACTACCCGCGTTTTGTGCGCCCGCCCGGAGCCTGGTTCCGTCCCTACGAGGGGACCTCGATGCATCGTGCGAGCCGCGCTCTCATCCGCCGACTTCACGAACGCGAGCGCTTCGATGCGGTGATCGGCGGGATGCTGACGAATGACGGCCACGCCGCTCTGCTGAGCGGGCGCGAGCTCGGCATCCCCGCTTATTCTTACGCGATCGGCAGCGACATCCACACCTATCCGAAGAACGAGCCGGCGGTGGCGCGTCTAACGACCCGGCTCTTCGGGGATCTCGACGGAGTCTTTGCGGTCGGTCCGAACTTCGCCCGGCAGATCCAGGCGGCTTATCCCGGTCATCGCGAAAAGGTCCGCTGCAATCCGCTCGGCGTCGATCTGAACGTGTTCAAGCCCGGTCGTGGCGACGAATGGAAACGCGAACTCGGTTTTGCCGACGATCAGGTCGTGGGGCTTTTTGTCGGTGACCTGAGCCCCGCCAAGGGCGTCGCGGAATTGATGGATCTGATCCCGCGCCTCGCCGATCGATCGCTCGGCTGGGTCATCGTGGGGAAGGGGGCGCTGCTCGAGACCCTGCAGGCGCGGATCGCGGCCCGCGAGCCCGGTTTCGAAAAGTGCCGCGTGCTGCCCTACCTTGATTTCCCCTCACTCGTGCGATCCTATCAGAACGCCGACTTTTTCTTTTTCCCGACCCATGCCGAAGGATCGCCGACGGTGTTGATCGAGGCGATCGCCTGCGGACTGCCGGTGCTCGCGAGCGACATTCCGCCGAACCACGATGCGGTGAATGCCGGAGAAAACGGCGGCTTCTTTCCGGTGGGGGATCTCGCTGCGATGGAGCAGGTCATCCTGGGGCTCCTCCCGGCCGGCGAGCGCCTCCGCCTCGGTGAGGCCTCCCGCGCATTCGCCCTGAGGTTTTTCGACCAGGAAGCGGCCGCCCGCGAACTGATCGCGGCGATCACTTCGCCTTGAAAAACCTCCCCGCGAGCCGTTTCCGTTCGATCGCGGAAAGCGTCAGCCACCAAAAGATCGGAGCGGCGCCGGCCAACTGGAGCACGACCGCGAGGAAGAGACGCGGGTATTCCGGCAGGAGCCGGTCGGCGAAAAAATAGTGCACCGCCCAGCCCTGGAGCAGGTAGGGCAGGGCCGGCTTGAGGATCGCCCAGCCATAACGGGGCAACGCGATCCCGCAGAAGCGCGAGACGAGCACCGGCACGACGAGGCCGAAGACGAGGGTCAACTCCACCGCCGTTCCCCAGGCCGCTCCGAGGAAGCCGATCCGGATCACCAGGGCGATGCTGAGGATCGCGTTGAAGGCGCCACCGCCCAGCGCGACCGCGGCGAGCCAGTGCTGGCGGTTCTGGCTGTAGAAAAAGCTCCACACCGGATACTGCATCATCATCAGGGTGGTGGGGCCGGCGAGGATGTAGAGCACCAGATTCGCGTCGGAGAAGGCGGGTCCCACCCAGCGGGCGATGAAGGGTGGACCGAACACCGCGATGGAGACGCCGCCGAAAGCCGCCACCGCGCAGCTGAAGCGCAGGGTTGTCAGGAAATTCCGCACGAGGGCCTCGGGATCCTTGCGCCCGTCGAGCTGGCTGAAGGCGGCGACGAAATTGCCACCGAAGACCGAATTGATGAAGTCGCCGAAGAGCGTCAGGAAACGGTTTCCGATCGAATAGGCCGGCACCAGGGCGAGTCCGGAGAAATGGCCGATCACGAGAGGATCGATGCCCTGGCGGAGCTGGTTGCCGAGCGTCGCCATGACCGAGGTCGCGCTGTAGCGCGCGAGTTCGGGGATGCCTTCCGGTCGGGCCAAGACGGGCTTCAGCGCCAGTGGCAGGATGCGGCGCGAGAAGATCATCAGCAGGATCTGGTCGAGCGCGTCGGTGGCAATGTAGATCAACAGCAGCGCCTCGAGGCCATATCCCTGGGTCAGTGCCAGGATCACGAGCACGGCCTGCACGATCGTCCTGGCCACGGAGGACAGGCCGATCTGGTCGTAGCGCAGGTGGCTTTTCAAGACGACCTCGTAGATCCGCGTCCAGAAACGCAGAGCGGTGACGAGCCCGAGACCGAGGACGAGCCAGCGGGTCGCGTGGAGGAAGGTGTCGTCGGAGAGAAACTGCGGGATCGCCAGGCTCAGGATCAGGGTGACGGCGAGGGCGATCAGGGCGATACGCTGGTAGAGAAAAACAAAGGAGGTGACGAGCCGTCGATACTCGGCCTCGTCGCCGGCTCCGAGAGCGCGGGCGAGGAAACGGTTTCCGGAGAAGGAAACGCCGAGGTCGAGGAGCCGGAGGTAACCGATGATGGTCAGCGCGACGATCCAGGTTCCATAGTTTTCCTTGCCTAGCTGCGCGACCATCAGTGGCGTCGTCACGAACATCGCGACGATCTTCACCACCTGCTCGATCAGGTTCACGGAGGATCCGCGGATGAGCTTGCGCGCGAGCGACATCTTGGGATCGCGGATGCGGGGATCAGGAATCCTTCCACGCCGAGAGCGTGACCGATTGGAAGAGGCGGTTCGAGAGGGACCGGCGCAGTGGGCGGGGGAGGACACCGACGATGGCTTCGACGCAGTCGTGCGCGAGGTTGACGAGAGGATTCCGGAAGAGGCGGCCCTTGCGATGGATCCCGGTGCGGCTGAAGCCGTGCCGCTTCAACAGCTTCCGCATGTCGCGGTAAGTCCACTCCTGGAAATGGAAGCAATCGAGCGTCTCGCCGAAGTGCACCGAGACATCGTGAGGACCGGAGAAACGATGCGGCGAGTCGAAGACGTAGACCCCGCCGGGCCGGAGCAGCCGTTTCGCCATGGCGAAGTGCGGGTCGACATCGTCGGGATGGAGGTGCTCGAGGAACTGGTAGCTGAAGGCGAGGGTCGCGCAGGCGTCGGGAAGGTCGAGGTGGTAACCGTCGTAGACGATCAGTTCGAAATTCTCCGGGAAGACCTCGCCCGGCGAGCGCTGGTCGGAGATGTCGACTCCGTAAACCTTCGCACAGGAGTCCGCGGCGGCCCCTGCGAGCCGGCAATCTCCCGGGGCGAACTCGACGAGCACGGGTTTTGGTCCGGTTTCGGGGAAATGCGGGCGCAGCAGCCGCAACTGGGCCTCGAGATTGCGCCGCGAGGCCTCCGCGGTGTCGCGGCGGGTCAGGCGGGGATGGTCTTCAACCCTTTCGAAGAGCTCGGTGTAGAGGGTCTTGAAGAGCTCGGTGCGTCCCTCGCGGGTCGAGGCGCGCATCCTTGTGGCGAGTTCCTTTTCCACCTCGTAGTGGTGGCGGATGCGTTCCGGCGTTCGGGGGTCTTGCATGGGATTAGTGCGGCGCGGTTGGGGAAGGAATGCAGGAAAGGGAGAGGTCGAGGAAGTTCGCGGTGACCGATTCCCAACTGTAGGACCGGACCAGAAGCTCCCGCGCGTGGGTCGCGAGGGCGCCGCGGGCTTCCGGCGACTGCAGCAATGTCAGGACGGCGTCGGCGAAGGCTTCCGCATCATCGGCGATGAGGATGGACTCTCCGTGCACCACAGGCAAGCCCTCCGCACCGATCGTCGTAGAGACCACTGGCACGCCTTGGGCCATCGCCTCGAAGATCTTGATCCGGGTGCCGCCGCCGGAGCGCAGCGGCACGACGAGCACCTCGCATCGATCGAGCCAGGAGCGCACATCGTCGACCGTGCCGGTGAGGATGACGCGATTGTTCTCCGCCGCGAGCTTTTGCAGCGAGGGTGCCGGATCGCGGCCGATCACGAGGAGGCGCGCATCGGGCCGGGTCGCGAGGAGGCGCGGGAAGATATCGCGCACGAAGTGGTGGACGCATTCGATGTTCGGCATCCAGTCCATCGAACCGAGGAATCCGATCAGGCCCGGCTCGGGACGTCGTGGCGAGGGCGGTTGAAAAAACTGCGTGTCCACCCCGGTTGGGACGGAGCCGAGGACATTGTCGAGTCGATAGTCGTCGCGGAAGTCGGCGGCATCCTCCGGCGACACGGCGATCACTCCGCGGCATTGCTTCGAGAGGGCGATTTCGGCATCCCGCATCCGGCGTGCCTGGTCGCGGAAGAGCAGTCGCACCAGTGGATTCTTCTTTTCCATGGCGAGCCGTTCCCAGATGCGCGCCTCGACGTTGTGTTGAAAGAGCACCACGGGAGTGCGGAGGCGGTCGAAATCAAAATTGACCGCGGGGGTGAGGAAATCGCAGATGATCAGGTCGTAATCGCCCGAGGCGTCGAGCTCCAGCAGTTTCGCCGCGAGGTCGGGATTGCGGTATCGATCGAGGACGAAGGCCGAAGTCGAGAAAAGCAGGTTCACGAGGATCTCGCGCATCCAAGCCGGGGAACCCTCACGGGGCTCGCGCGACGGGATCCAGAGCTTTTCCTGCGCGTAGGGCGCCGTGTTTTCGGCGGGATCGAGCCTTTGACCTTCCGGGAGGTTGGCGAGGTAGGTGACCTCGTGCTTTCGCGCCAACTCCACGAGCATGGCGTGGGTGCGTTTCCGGCCTCCGGTATTGAGGGGAAACAAGGGACCCGACTTGACCCAGAGGATTCTCATGCGGAGGGCGCCGGGTCGATGGCTCCGGCATACCATTCCATGGCAAGAGCGAGACCGGTGGCGAGGTCGTGGGTGGGGGAGAATCCGAGTTCCTCCCGCGCCCGGGTGAAGTCGGCGAGGGAGTGCCGGACGTCGCCGGGGCGGAAATCGCGGTAGACCGGATCCGGTATCGCGAGGCCCGGACGGAGGACCTGGAGTTGGTGGCGAAGGGCGGCAAAAAGCTCGTTCAACGAGGTCTGGCCGCCGATGGCGACGTTGAAGACCCGGCTCGGTTCGGCGAGGCGAGGGGCGGTCGCGGCGAGAAGGTTGGCCTGCACGACATTGGCGACATAAGTGAAATCGCGCGTCGTTTCCCCGTCCCCGTAGATCACAATGGGTTCGCCGCGCAGCATCGTGCGGACCCAGATGGGGATGACGGCGGCATAAGGTCCGTCCGGGTCTTGGCGCGGGCCGAAGACATTGAAGTAGCGGAGTCCGGCGAACTCCATCCCGTAGGCGTTGGCGAAAGAGCGCGCGTAGGCTTCCCCGATCGCCTTGGTGGCGGCGTAGGGAGAGAGGAGATCGCCTTTCGAATCCTCGCGGATGGGGAGCTCGGCCTGATTCCCGTAGAGGGCACAAGTCGAGGCGTAAACGATGCGTTTCACTCCGGCTTTTCGAGCCGATTCGAAGAGATTCAGGGTGCCGGTGACGTTGCTCTGATGGGAGGAAACCGGATCGGCGATCGATTCGGGCACGGACCCGAGAGCCCCCTGATGGAGGATGTGATCGACGCCGGCGACCGCTTCCCGGCAGGCGTCGAGGTCGGCGAGATCTCCCTCGATCGGCTTCAGCCGTCCCGCTTCCGCAGAGGAAAGGCCGGAGAGAACCGTGTCGAGGTTGGTCCGATGGCCGGTCGAGAGATTGTCGAGGCAGGTCACTTCCTGTCCCAGTCGAAGGAGGGTCGCGACGAGGTGCGAACCGATGAAGCCGGCCCCGCCGGTCACCAGCCAGCGCCGGGGAGCCTTGGAAAGCGTTGCGCAGAGGGATTCGTAGGCGGATGGCATGGAAGGTTTTAAATGGTGAACGGAGATAAGGGGGCGGTCTACCGAAAAGCGTCGCGAACGGAGGAATTTCCGGACGGAAAGCACGGTTCCCTAACGTAGGAACACGAAGAACTTTCTGCAGACGAAATTTAGCAGGGCGGAGGTGACAACTAGGACACCTTGGGCGATCCAGGGATCAAGGCCGCGGGAAATGAGCGCAGGCCCGGAGAGAAGCCCGACGGCGAAAGTGGCGAAAGAGATGCCGATGAAGAGGACGAGTTCACGAAAGCGCGAGTGGCGTCCCGGAGTGAAGACAAAGAGGACGTTGGCGACATAATTGAACAGCACGGCAAAAGGGAAGGCGAGGAGGTTGCTGAGAATGGCATGGCGTTCCTTGAGCGCGGGAGTGATGCCGCCCTCGACGAGGTAATCGTGCGCCGGGAAAAGGGTGTGGGAAAACCAGGTGAAGGCCCCCACTTGCACCAGCGTGGTGATCACGCCGAGCGCGCCATATTTCGCGAACTGGAAGGTTACCGGCGCCTCGCGGGATTTGAGCCAGCGGAGGGTTTCGCGCGGACCGCGGTCCTTCCAGGATTGCCGCGCGAGACCAAGGTCCCCCACGATTCCCTTGAAGAGTCGAGATAAGATCATGAGAAGGATCGCGATTCAAAAACATTCGCCGGAGTAGAGGCGGCGGTAGCGCTCCATCATCGCCTCGAGGGACAGCTCCGTTTCAGCGTGAAGACGGGCGGCCGCGCCCGTGGCGGCGAGAACCGGCGCGGGGAGGGCGGAGATCCGGGCGAGGGAGGAGGCGATGAGATCGGCCGAGCCGAGGTCTTCGATCCAGGAATGGCTGCCATCTCCGGCCACTTCGCGCACGCCGCAGACTTCATTGGCGAGGACGGGCACGCCGCAGGCCATGGACTCGAGGGCCGCGTTGGGCATCCCTTCGCTTTCCGAGGCGATGACGAGCAGATCCATCGCCTGATACCAAGGCAGCGGATCCTGCTGCAATCCGGCCCAGACGATCCGGTCGCGCACCGGACTGGCGGCGATCTGGGCGAGGACCCGCTCCTTTTCGCTGCCATTGTCGCCGAGGAGGAGGAGGCCGAGCGCCGGATTCTCCCTCGCCGCCCGCTCGAATCCTTCGATGAGCGGTTGATGCCGTTTCAGCGCGGCGAACCTCGCCACCTTGCCAATCCAGAACCGGTCCGGATCGAGACCGAGTTTTTGGCGGTGTTCCGCCCTTTCCTCCCGAGCCAATGGATGGAAGCGGGCACCGTCGACTCCGTTGCGGAGGGTGAACTGGCGGCGGTGGGTCAGACCGAGGGCCTGCAATTGATCGAGTTGCTGGGAGGAAACGGTGAACACGCAGGAGGCGAGACGATAAAGGAGTTTCCGCTGAAGGATACGGCGCCACGAGAGTTCCTCACCGTGGAGAATGATGTGCTCCGAGTGAATGAGCCGTGGGCGAGCCATCGCCGGTTTCAGTCGGGCAAGGCCGGTGTAGATCAGACCCCCGAGATGATGGGTGTGGATGAGGTCGAAATTTCCCTGGTGAATGAGCGACCGCAGAGCCTTGACCGTGGCAAGCGAGAAACCGGGGGCCTTTTCGAGGGAGACCAATTTGATCCCCTCGCGGAGCCTCTCGGCAAAGGGCCCGGTGCGGCTGAGGCAGCAGACCGTGATCTCAAAACGTCCGGGATCAAGCCGATTGCAGACCTGCACCAT
Source organism: Akkermansiaceae bacterium UBA5020 (assembly GCA_002396885.1). GTDB lineage: Bacteria > Verrucomicrobiota > Verrucomicrobiia > Verrucomicrobiales > DEV007 > Arctic95D-9. Next base: position 15,846 of record DGXY01000114.1, on the reverse strand, counting down.
GATATTCTCCATCCCCCCTTGATGGAGGCTGTCCACGATCTGCAAAAGGCGTATCTTGCGCTCGTCCTGGGAGGGGGTATCCATAGTGTTGTGGGAAGTCGCTTGGGGATTAGCCCTCAATGCGCGGAAAGCAAGGAAGAAGTCCCGGGCAAAACGGTCACAAAACCATTTCCACGCCTGATGAACGCCGCCCTTTCCCCGTCCCCGCAAGCCCGCCTCGCCCTTTCGACCTGCTGGTGTTCGCACCGGCACACCGACGGTTTTGCGATGCTTGCCGAAATGCGCGAACTTGGATTCTCCCGCGTCGAGCTCAGCCACGGGGTTCCATTTTACCTTGTGCCGGGGATTCTGCGCGGGATTGATGAGGGGGTGATCGAGGTGGGCAGTGTCCACAATTTCTGCCCGCTCCCCAGTGAAGTCGATCGGGCGGCCCCGAATCTCTTTCAACCTTCGGCCCGACACGGCCTCGAGGGCAGGGCCTGGCTGCGGCATTCGTTGCAAACCTTCGAGTTGGCGAAGCGCGTCGGGGCTTCGCAGATCGTGTTGCACTCCGGGAGCGTTTCTTTCCCCTTTTTCTCTCCGGCGAAAGCGTTCGCGCCGGGGGCGGGCGAGACCGGAGGGAGGCGGGAGAGGGCCTTGGCGCGTCTCCGGAAACGATCCCTGCCTGCCCTCGACCGGGTCGAGGCGAATTTCCGGAGTCTTCTGGCCGAGACGGCGGGCTCGGGAGTGCGGCTCGCGGTGGAGAATCGCGAAGGGATCCTCGAACTGCCGCCAGACTCCGATCTCGCGGCTTTTGTGCACCGGTTTGATCCGTCCGAGGTCGTCTATTGGCACGATACCGGCCACGCCGAGATCAAAAGGCGCCTCGGTCTGCTCGATCCCGACGCCCTGCTGGAGCGACTCGCCGACCGCCTCGCCGGTTTTCACCTGCACGATGTCGATGCCTCAGGGCGCGACCACCAGGCGATCGGATCCGGTGCGATCGATTTCCGAAAACTCGCCGCCACCTTTCGCCCGCACCATCTCCTCGTTTTGGAACTCCATCCGCGGGTCACGGTAGAGGAGGTGAGGGCCTCGCGCGACCGGATTCTGGAGGCTGCGGGTTGAGGGACGGGATCGTCTGCCGGTCTTGCGACCTCGGGTTTTTGCTTCTAGGTTGGGAGCGATGCGACGCGGATGGGTTTCTTTGCCGTGAAATCCTGCCCGCCCTCCTCCTTCTTTGCCAGAGCGAGCCCAGTCCTCTTTTCGCCGTGAGCCGAGACCCTTCCATTTTTCCAAAGAGCCGGGAGTTTGCGAAGGCCGCGAGCGGAGCATCCTCGCCGCGGTCCCGCTGGCTTGCGGGAGCGATCATCGCTCTGGCACTCGGGGGCGGAGGCGGGTTGCCCGCCGCGGACGAACCCACCGAGATCGGAAGGGAGGGGAGGGAGATCCTCTTCCGTCGCCTCGACTTTGGGACGACTCCGATGAGCTCCGATCCCGCCCTCACCGTCAAGCGGTTCATCATCCCGGCACCCCGGAGCCTCGTCGTGACCCGGGAAGGGCAGGCCTTGGCCGAGAACCGGATCGCGAAACGGATTTCGGTCAGGCTCCCCGAAGTGGCCGCGACGGCCGATGAAGCGGTCGCGTGGGTGAAATCCTTCGCCTCCCGCTTCGGCGGCGGAATCCCCTTGTTGGACCTGCGGGAGGACGAGGTGCGGCGCCACTTCGGGAATCGGGCCTGGCTGCCTCTCGCCGTATCGGAGCCCCTCTCCGGCGAAGAAGAGCGACGCCTCGGCTCGGCATTGCCCGAAGGCTGTTTTTTCGACCATGTCTACCTTCGTCATTATCCCGAGGGCGCACTGACGGCCCATTTGCTGGGCTACAATGGCGTTTCGCTCCCGGATCAGCACGGGCCGGTGGCGGAGGAGGAATACGTGGGGCCTCTCGTCGAGGGCCGCGCGGGCATGGAGAAAGCCCTCGACGAGATCATGAAGGGGCGGGCCGGAGAGGTCTTGCGGGTCTGCGACCAGCAGGGACGGATCCTCCATCAGGAGGTCGTGCGGGAACCCGTCCCGGGAGAAACCCTGATTCTCTCGATCAACCTGAAGATGCAACGACTGGCGACGGAGTGCCTCGAAGCGAGTGGGCGTCCCGGGGCTTTTGTGGCCGTCGATTCCGTTTCAGGCGACGTCCTCGCGCTCGTTTCGTATCCCAGTTTCGACCCAAACGTCTTCGAGAGAGGGATTACCGCAGCGCAATACGCGGCTCTTTCCGAAGCAAAGGAGGCACCGCTCTTCGACCGGGCCGTGAGCGGGGCCTATCCGCCCGGATCGACCTTCAAGCCCTTCGTGGCCCTCGCCGGCATGAGTGCGGGAAAGGTTCGGGGAGCGAAAACGAAGTTTGCCGGACCGGGGGAAATGCTGATCGCCGGGCGCTACTTCAAGAACTGGAATCCTCATGGTGAGGGGATGATGGATGTGAAATACGCGATGCTACGGTCATGCAACACTTGGTTCTACCAGGTCGCGCTGGACACCGGAGCGGCACCGATCACGGCGATGAGCCAGCGCTTCGGCCTCGGTTCCCCCCCCGATCTCCCGCTGCCCTCGGTCGCGGCCGGGAGCATTCCCGATCCGGAAACCTACAATGATCCCCGCAGCCTCGCCAACTACGCGATCGGACAGGGGCGCGTCCTCGCTTCTCCGGTACAGATGGCGCTGGCGATGGCCGCCCTCTCGAATGGATCCCAGGTTCCTCGCCCTCGCCTCATCCAGGGACGCATCGATGCCAGGACCGAGGAACTTGTGGAACGCTATGAAGCGCAGCCCGCCCACACGCTCCGCGTGCGGCTGTCCGACATCGAACTGATCCGCGATGGCATGTGGGGGGTCGTGAACTACGGAACCGGCACCGCGGGCACCGCCCGGATGAAGACTCCCGATGTCTACGGAAAGACAGGGACGTCGCAATGGTCGAACCACGGCAAGAAGGCCTCGCTGGCGTGGTTCGTGGGCTGGGTCGACGCCTTCAATCCGCGCATCGCCTTCGCCGTGGTCACGCAAGGCCGGGACGGCGAGCGTCTCAGCGGGGGAGGCGATGCCGCGCCGATCGCCGCCAAATTCTTGCGAACGGTCTATGCCGAGACGGAATCGTATGGCGTAACTCTGCCGGACGCTCCTTCGCGTGACGATCCGGTCATCACCCTGCCCGACCCGATTCTTGCCGAGAGACCTCCACCGCCTCAAGAAACGCTTCCGGTTTTGGATCAGCCGGTGGAATTCGACCTTCCGCCACCCCGACGGAGTTTCTTCGACCTCCTCTTCGGGCGAAGTCCCTGAAATGGAGTCGAATCGATCTATTTTTAATCCTTCTTGAATACGGGCCTAGAGACAGCTTTCGGGGCGATCCGCAGTCGCCGTGGCTTGGCATGGGGGGCGGTCTTGATCGTTCCTGTCCTGCTCTTGCTGCCAGTCGGTGGACCGACCTCGGGGCACTGGGCCGCCGGCTTCTGGGATCTCCTCCATCTCCCGGCGTTTTATGCGCTCACCCTTTCCCTCCGCTTGCTCGTTGGCGTGGCCGGCGATAGCCGTCGACGGCACCTGCTCGCGGTGGGCCTTGCGATTCTCTTTGCCTTCGGGAGCGAAATCGCCCAAGCCGCGGTGGGGAGGTCCAGCAGCGTTCACGACCTCGTTCTCGACGCCTTTGGCATCGCTCTGGGGGCGATCGCGCCCGTCCGGTCTCCGGGTTGGTGCCTCCTGCGAAAAGCGGGATTTGCGCTTCTTCTTCTTTCCGGCGTCGCTTTCGCGTTCGGCCTGGCCCTTTTGTCGGAAAGGGCCGAAAGGAGGGCGAAGGAAAGGTTGCCGGTCATCGGCGCCTTCGAGGATCGGGACTGCCTTCGGCTCTGGAGATCCCAGGGACCGGCGGTGGCGACCTCGGACCCGTCGAAAGGAGGGCTCCTCGTGAGCCTGCGCCCCGGTTCCTTTGGCGGTGTCCGCTTCTCGCCGGGGGAACAGAATTGGTCCGGCTATTCGGAACTGTGGCTGAGAGTTTCCAACCCCGGCCCCCCCCTGTCGCTGGGCATCAGGATCGATGATCGCCTCTCATCAAAAGATCGCGTCTGGTATGCGTCTTCGGCGACCGCTGCGGAAGGGGACTCGGAGATCGTCATCCCCCTGCGGAAAGGGTTGGCGAAACGAGGGAGTCGGGAGCTCGACCTTTCCCGGACCGCGCGGCTGGTGCTCTTTGTCGAGAAGGTGGAAAATCCGGTCGAATTTTCCATCATTTCCGCCGGATTGCGTTAGAATGCGCCGCTTTTTCCCTATTTCGATTGATGAATCTTCCCCGTATCAGTGTTTTTGGCTTGGGTTATGTCGGCAGCGTTACCGCGGCGGCGCTCGCGGAGCGGGGGCTTTCGGTCATTGGCTGCGATGTCTCGGTCCACAAGGTCGATCTGATCAACGCCGGCAAGGCCCCCATCGGGGAACCCGGTCTCGACGAGCTGTTGCAGGACCAGCGGAGCGCGGGCCGGGTCCGGGCGACGGTCGACGTCGAGGAGGCGGTGCGGGATTCGGAGATTTCGATCGTCTGCGTCGGCACCCCGTCGGCCCCCTCGGGGGCGCTCGATCTCCAATACGTCGAAGCGGTCTCTCGGCAGCTCTCCGAAGCGATCCGGGGGAAGGGCACGCCGCACGCCGTGGTCTACCGCAGCACGATGCTGCCCGGGTCGACCCGGCGCATGGCCGAGAACTGCTTTCACGGGATGGAGAATCCGCCAAGCATCTTCTTCTTCCCCGAATTTCTCCGCCAGGGGAGCGCTCTCGCCGATTTTCGCCAACCGAGTCTTTCCGTCATCGGAGTGCTCGAGCCCGGCCAAGCGACCGAGGTGGTGTCCGTGATGGTCGATCCGACCACGGAGACGGTGAGCGTGGAATCCGCCGAGCTTCTCAAATACTCCTGCAATGCCTTCCACGCGACAAAGGTCGCTTTCGCCAACGAGATCGGTCGCATTGGAAAGCAGCTCGGCATCGACTCGACCGAGGTCATGGGGGCTCTCTGCCGGGATACGAGGCTGAACATCTCTTCCTATTACCTCAAACCAGGTACCCCTTTCGGCGGATCCTGTCTGCCGAAAGACGTCCAGGCCCTCGTCCACTATTCCAGACGCCTCGGGGTCACCGTTCCGCTGCTTGATAGTTTGATGGAGAGCAACCGCGGTCACCTCGAGACCCTTCTCGGACAGGTCGAAGCCGCCGGTAAAAAGCAGGTTGTGCTCCTGGGGCTGGCGTTCAAGGCGGGGACCGACGACCTCCGTGGCAGCGCGATGCTGGAATTGGCGGCGAACCTGCTCCTGAGAGGATACGAGGTCAGGATCTACGATCCCGAGGTTTCCTCGAGCAATCTCGTCGGCGCCAACCTCGCCTTCGCGAGCCTGAAACTCCCGAATTTCGAATCCCTCATCGTCGAGGAGCTTTCCGAAGCCTTCCCGGAGGGCGTGGCCAAGACCATCGTCGCCTCGAAAATCTGTGCCGATGAAGCGGAGATCTCACGCTTCCTCGGAAAGGGCCAGCCCCATCACGTCATCGATGTGAATGGATGGAGGGCCCTCGCGACGATCGCGTCCTCCTACGAGGGCGTTTGCTGGTGACCCTCTGCGGAGGGGCGGGAGCCGGAAACGGTCTGGAACCTGTCCGGGGCCGGATTCGGCGGATCGCGTCGTTTGATACCGGCGGCGGGACTCGAACCCGCACTTCGTGAGAAACTCGATTTTGAATCGAGCGCGTCTACCATTCCGCCACACCGGCCTTGAAACGTGGAGACCGAGTTTAAGAGGCGGTCTCTGGAAATCAAGGAACTTCCTCCTGAAATACCGAGTCCCGGAAAATGCGGGAAAGATTCTGTAACCGAACTTGTGCTTGCGTTTGGGAGGGTTTTTGCCAACGTCTCCTCATGCGAAACCTCCGTTTTGGGATCCACGCCCTCGCGTTTGCCTCACTCGTGATCTTGTCAGGATGTTTTGAGAAAGACCCCGCCACGGAAGACGAGGGTGGCGATGCGGAGGTTTCCCAGGAAGAGAAGGCGGAGGGCAACTCCGTCCGCGGAAGGCTCACCGCGCTGCGCGCCGAGAAGAAGAATTTGGAGGCCCAGCTGAAAGGCTTGAAAAAAGCCGCGGACGACAAACCTGCCTTGGTGGCCAAGGAACTGGAATTGTCCACCCAGCTCGAGGAGGTCAGAAGCTACATTTCATCCTTGGACTCCCTCGAGTCCGCCCTCGATGCCGGCTTGGAGGCCTGGCGGCCGGCGACGCGGAATTCCTTCAAGGGAGTCACCCTTCCAGAAGTCACCACGACCGATGGCACGAGCTACACGTCGGTGACGATCAAGGAGGTGACCGATGAGAATCTCGTGATCCTCCATGCCGGCGGAGAGGTGACCGTGCCGATCCTGCAGCTTCCCGTTGGCCTGCGTAGAAACCTCATCCACGAGGACACCGTCCTGGCAGAACAGGCCGCCCCGGCGAATTGACCCCAACCTTTCCCGACATGAAAATCAGACAAGCCAGCCGGATCGCCACGGTCTTCCTCGGAGTGGTGTTCTCCGGAGCCGTCTCGAGCACCTTCGCGACCGAAGAGCAAATCGCTGAGCTGGAGGGGGAGATCGCGGCGTTGACCGCATCGATCGAGGCCGTGGAAGAGGAGAGTGGTGGCGTTTCCCAGTTGAAGGCCAATCTCGAAGCCGCCGAGAAAGAAATCGAAGCCGCGAAGGAGTCCTTGCCGGCGAGGGAAAAGGCCATCGTGGGCAAGGAGTTCCTTCTTGCCGCGTATCAGAGTGCGTTCCGGGTCGTGACCAAATTCACGCCGGGTGATAATCTTGGAAGTTTTGTCCTGAAGAATGGCCAAACCGTGGAGCCTTGTTCGTTTGTTAGTGCGGGCAAGGGAGCAATTCTCGTGCAAGGGGCCACCGGGAGCCGGTCGATCCCGCTGCCGATGCTCCCCGACACGTTCTCGAACCGGATTTTGCTCCCGCCCATGACGGCGCCGATGACGACCTCGTCGACCGTGCTCAAGGAAGCGAAGCCCGAAGCGATCCGCTCCGCGGAAGAGAAGAGGAAGGTGGTAGCCAAACCGGCTTCCGGCGGCCCTTCCGCCGCTCCCGCGGGCGGCCCTGCGGCGTCCGCCGCTGCCCCTGATTTCGAGGCGATCCGCAAGCGGAACGATGCCCGTCAACGCGAGATCGCCGAGTTGAAGCTGAGGTTCGCGGATCTCTTCACTCAGAAGAAGGTTGCCCGGTCGGAGAAAGCGAGCGCTGAGAAGGTCTTCCGTGAGGCGAAAATCAAGAAGTCCCAGTCCGAGGTCTCGTCGACGCTGAAGATGCACGACGACAAGCTCTCGCGGATCGAGGCGGACGAGCACGAACTGCGCCAGCAGATCTCCCGTCTTCAGTCCCAGATGGAGTGATGGTCACTCCAACCACTTCATTTCATCGAGTCTCGCGGAGACGTAGCCGAAGGTAAGTTGGGACTGGAGTTCGAGGGGGATACGGTATTCATCATCGCTGAACCAGAGAGTAGTCGTTTTGACCTTATCGTAGTTCTTGATGCTGAGATCGGGGTTCACCTTTCCGATCTGGGCGTCGAGTTTGATGGCTTGGTAAGTCTTGCCCTTGACGTTGTGGCTCTCGCGGCCCAGCACCACGAAGTTGGCGAGATACGGGCGGTTGAAAGGAGTCACGACCATGGAGATTTTGTCCCCATCCTTGAGTGCCTGGCTCCGCAGGTAGAAGGCGGAGGAGAGGGCATCCTGACCGAAATCGAAACGGAATCGACCGGTGTTCGAGATGGTTTGCTCCTTCTTCTTGGAAGTCGTCGTGAAAATCTGACGCCTCCTCTCGAAGATAATGTCATAGCTGTTTTCGCCGCCCCGTTCTCTCTCCACCAGTTGGAAGGTGAGCGGACGCAGGCTCGATTGATCGACGATCGACTTGGCCCGGAAATCGTAAGGGTAGAGGAGTCGGGCAAATCCGGTGCTGCGACCTTCCGCATCACCAACAAAACGTCCGTCGTTCGTCTCGCTCTTCATGATCGAGATTTCGAAACGGCCCGCGTTGACCCGGTGATTCCAGTCGAGCGTGTATTCGAGGGCGACGGCGCGCAGGTCCGCGTGATTGCCCGGAGGGAGCCGGGTCACGTTTTTCATCCATTCAGGCGGACCGCTGACATCATCGGAGAAAACGCATCCCGCCGAAAAAACCGAGAGAAAAAGGGCGATCAGTAACGCTTTCATGGAGAATGGGGAATGGACTGGTATTGCAAAACCCGATTCAATCGCAAGTGACCTTGATATTCTGGAAAATCAAGATAATCATAGACGAATGAGCGAATCTCGCAATCCAAAGATTGGTTTTCCTGAAAACCTTTTTGTTCAAAGCACGGTGGTGCCGGTCGCGGCCCTCTTCGGATTGGTGGCGTTTTTTATCGTGGGCTGCGAGAAGGCGGCGGAGGATCCCAACGGAGGAGCCACGGCGGCGGCGGAAAGTCCGTCCCTGGAGCGGGATTGGCCACTCTTTCGCGGCGATGCAGAAATGCGGGGCTTCACTGACGAGATTCTCCCGGCACCCTTGAAAGTGGCCTGGACCTTCGCGCCGCCGGCGGAGGAAGGAAAGCGTCGTCCTCCCATCGACGCCTCGCCCGTCATCTCAGGAGGTCGTGTCTTTGTCGGCAGCCAGGACGGGAACTTTTACGCAATCGACCTGAAAACGGGTGCTTCCATCTGGACCTTCAAAGCCGAGGGGCCGATCATCGCTCCGGCCGCGGTCCTTGGGGAGCGGGTCTTTTTTGGCGACACCTACGGCTTCGTTTACGCCCTCGGCGTTGCCGATGGCGGGGAAGCCTGGCGTTTTGAAACGGAGGGCAAGATCGAGGGCGGCATCAACACGCTCACGGAGGGGGGACAACCAGACCGCATTTTTGTCGGGAGCCATGATTTCTTCCTCTACTGCCTGAGTGCCGCGAGTGGCGAGGTCCTTTGGAAACACGAGACCGGCAACTATGTCGTCGCGACTCCCTCGATGGTGCGATCGGCCGATGGCCGGATCGATCTGACCTTCGGGGGTTGCGACGGATTGCTTCACGTTCTCCCCGCGAAAGGAGAGGGGGGCAAACGCGAGATCGAGATCGGAGCCTACGTCGCGAACACCTCGGCGGTGCGTGACGGCATTTGTTATGTGGCCCACAACGGTGGGGAAGTGGTCGCGATCGAGATCGCCTCCGGCGAGACGGTCTGGAAAACGAAGACCGGCATCGAATACACCGCCTCGCCCGCCGTCGATGAAAAGCGCCTCTATGTCGCGGGGCCGGACAAGCGGCTTGTCGCCTACGACCGCGTCACGGGTGGGGAAGTTTGGGCCTTTGTCTCCCCTCGGGCGCTTTCCAGTTCCCCCCTGATCAGCGGCGACCTGATCTGGCAGGGTGGGATGGATGGCCGGCTCTACGCCGTGAAGCGCGAGGATGGATCGGAGGCCTGGAACTACGATCTCGGCACCCAGATCAAAGCCTCTCCGGCGGCATCGCGCGGGACCCTCGTGGTTTGCGGCGAAGACGGGGTGGTGTATGCTTTTGCGAAGTGAGGAGCGACGGGTCTCCAATTCGAAATCCGAAATCCGAAATCCAAAATTCCTTCCCATGGCTCCTCCTCCCAAATCCACCCTCCCGTCCGGTGTCATTGACAAACTGAAGGTGCCGCTCGACGCAGCCTCTTCCGAGCAGACCGAGGCCGGCAACTACTTCGTTGCGAATTATCCGCCCTTCTCCTTCTGGAATCCGGAACACAAGGACGCCGTCCACGAGATTCTGAACTCGCCCCGTCCGGCCGACACGAATCTTGGCGTCTACTTTCACATACCCTTCTGCCGGAAACGCTGCCACTTCTGCTACTTCCGAGTTTACACCGACAAGAACGCCTCGGAGATCAACGCCTATCTCGACGCCGGGATCCGCGAGTTCGAACGTTATTCCCGCACCTCCTACCTCGCGGGCCGGAAGCCGCAGTTCGTCTATTTCGGCGGGGGCACGCCCAGCTACCTCTCGATCGAGCAGCTCCGGAATCTGACCGACCGGATGAAGGATCTCTTCCCCTGGGATGAGACCGAGGAAGTCGCCTTCGAGGCCGAGCCGGGCACCCTCACCGAGAAAAAGCTCGAGGCCCTGCGCGAGATCGGGGTGACGCGCCTCAGCCTCGGGATTGAGAGCTTCGACGATCACATCCTCGAAGTGAACGGCCGCGCCCACCGTTCGAAGGAAGCCTATCGCGCGATCGCCTTCGCCAAGACCCTCGGTTTCGATCAGCTCAACATCGACCTCATCGCCGGGATGATGGACGAGACCCCCGACAACTGGGAGCGCTGCGTGCGCACCGCGATCGAGCAGCAGCCTGACTGCGTCACGATCTACCAGATGGAGATCCCCTTCAACACCACCATTTATAAAGAGATGAAGGAATCGGGCCGGGTCACCGCCCCCGTGGCCGACTGGCGGACGAAGCGGGCCTGGGTCGATTGGGCCTTCGATCAGTTCGAGGCGGCGGGTTATACCGTCAGCAGCGCCTACACCGTGGTGAAAAATCCCGAGACGACCAAGTTCGTCTATCGCGACAGCCTCTGGGCCGGTGCCGACCTGCTTTCGGCCGGTGTCGCGAGCTTCGGCCACTTCGGTGGCATCCATTATCAGAACCAGGCCGACGTGGGTCCCTACATGACCGAGGTCGAGGCTGGGGGGCTGCCCATTTTCCGTGCCTATCCGACCAACCACGAAGAGCGCTTCATCCGCGAGTTCATCCTCCAGTTGAAACTTGGTCACACCAACCGCGGCTACTTCCGGAAGAAATACGGCGAAGATCCGGCCGAGCGCTTTGCAGACCGATTCGCCGAACTCAACGCCGAGGGATACTTGCGCCTCGAAGGCGACGAAATCCTCATCAGCCGCGAAGGATTGCTGCAGATCGACCGGCTCCTCCATGGGTTCTTTCTTCCCCAGCACCGAGATGCACGCTACACCTGATCGGTCCGAGGCATCGAGGGTCCTCGCCGAGGCGCTTGCTTGGCTGATGCCCTTCCACTATTTCTACGAGAGAGACGGGTTGAGCCTGCCCGACTTCCGTTTTCTGAAGGGGGATGAGGTCGCCTATCCCTATCGATCCCTCCTCGTCCACACGAATGACATGACGCCGACCTTGGCGGCCTTCCACCATTCGCGTCTCTCCCTCGAGGTCCACGAGCACGAGTCGAGCGACGCCTTTGTCATGCGGCTCGTCACCCTTCATGCCGTCTCCACCAACGCGCCGGTTGAATACGGGGCCATCGCCATCCAGCTCGGCGGTTTGCCTCCCGAGGTCGCCGCCGAGGTCGTGGCTGGCCGCAAGCCCCTTGGCGGGCTCCTCAGCGAATACGGCGTCGAGCATCGCGGCGCTCCGGTCGCCTATTTCTCCGTCCCCGCCGACGAACGGATCGCCCGCGCCCTCGGCCAGCAGCCCGGTGAGATCCTCTACGGCCGCTGCAATCAGCTCCTCGACGGAGACGGGATGGTCTTCGCCGACATCGTCGAGATCCTCCCGCGCAGCAATGAGTCGGAGGAATGGGTGAGGCCCGGCTCGGGCTCGTGATCCGCCTTCGTCCTTGCGGAGCGGGACCGGCGAGGGTTTGCTTCAAGGCAAGAATCCCAAATCCGAGATGGCGGCAAAACACCCACGCATTACGCGCCAGCGCTGGAGGGGCAAGCTCCCGCTTGCCCGCATCCACCCCGCAGGTCGCCTCGCGAATCCGAACACCCACGCATCACGCGTCAGCGCTGGAGGGGCAAGCTCCCGCTTGCCCGCCGAAGAATCCACGACGCCCAAACACGGGCAAGGAGGACCTTGCCCCTCCACCCTGCGGGTCGCCTCCCGAATCCGAACGCCCCCGCATCACGCGTCAGCGCTGGAGGGGCAAGCTCCCGCTTGCCCGCCGAAGGATCCACGACGCCCAAACCCGGGCAAGGAGGACCTTGCCCCTCCACCCCGCAGGTCGCCTCTCAAATCCGAACGCCCCTGCATCACGCGCCAGCGCTGGAGGGGCAAGCTCCCGCTTGCCCGCCGAGGGACCCACTCGCCCCCCTGAAGGCAACCACTCGCCCCCTGTCTCTCCTCTTCCGTAATCTTCCGAATTCCGTAGGCACTCCTTTTCCCGTTTAGGCGAACCGGCCATGTCTCCCTTCGATCCCCGCGTCTTTCTCCGCCCGATCCTTCTGGCGCTGCCGGTCGTTTTTGCTTCGATCCTCACAGGGAAGGAGAAACCACCTCCGCCGCCCCCTCCGATCCGCGCCTTGCTGGTCACCGGCGGTTGTTCCCACGAATACCCGATCCGGCAGGAGATCCTCACCCGCGGCATCCGCGAGCGAGTCGTGCGTCCCATCGAGTGGGTCGTCCGCCTCCAAGGGGCAGGGGAGGGCGATGCCCGCATCCCCCTCTTTGAATCCCCCGATTGGGCCAAGGATTACGACATCGTCGTCCACGACCACTGCTTCCCCCGCGTCACGGACCCCACCTACGTCGATCGTGTCCTCGCACCGCACCGGGCGGGGCTCCCGGCCGTGCTCCTCCACGGGACGATGATGTCCTTCCGCACCGGGGACCAGCGCTGGTTCGACTTCACCGGTCTCACCACCCGCGCTCACGAACGCGAGCGCGCCATCCGGGTCGAGGCGCTCGCCCCGGCAGATCCCGTCTTGAAAGGATTCGCTCCCTGGGAGATTCCCCGCGAAGAACTCTATCGCGTTGAAACCGCCAAATCCGGCATCGTCGCCCTGACCCGCTCCCTCGATCCGGCCGGTCTTGCCCATGTCACGAGCTGGACCCATCGCTACGGCCCCGCCCAGGCCCGCGTCTTCGGCACCACCCTGGGGAATGCCACCGCCACCCTCGCCGACGCGAGGTATCTCGATCTTGTCGCCCGGGGATTTCTTTGGAGCCTCGGTTCGGGGGAGGAATCCGCCTTCCGCCTCGTGCCGCCCGATCATTCGCTCAGGGGTTTCCTCGTCCCGCCCCCAGCCACGCCCTTTCTCCGTCCGGGGACGAACGCGAGGCAGCGCGGAGTCGCCGACGGCTTTCAATGGGGGCAAGAGGGCGCCGCGTCCGGGGCCGGGCTTGCCGTCGATGGAGACCTCGCCACCGCCTGGCGACCGGGAGGAAAGGGGCCGGGCTGGTGGTCGCTTCGTTTCGCGCGGCCCGAAGAGCTCTCGATCGTCGCCGTTTGGTGGGAGGGCGACGCCCCCGCGGAGGCCGGGCTCGAGGGCACTTCCGACGGCCGTTCCTGGGAGCCTCTGGCTCGCTTGCCGCCGCCCAGACGTCCCGACGACCCCATCCTAGTCCGCTTCGAGGTCCGCCGGTTCAGCGCGCTTCGCCTCAACGTGCCGCGGACCGGATCTGGCCAGAGTTTTGCCATTCGCGAGCTGGCCGCCTACGGATCGGAGGAGGGGCTCCCATCGGCCATTCTCGCGGCGGTGCCCGATCCTCCAGACCTGATCCGGTTTCGCTCGGCCGGAGAGGGAGAAAGCGCCACCGTCCGTCTCGCCCCCGGCTGGAGCCTCGTTTCCCTCGAGTCGATCGCCCTCCGCGGGAGCCCCCGTCAGCTGCTGGCCACTGCCGGCGGAGAGGTCTTCATCACCACCTTTCCGGAAAACGGGGAGCGGGGCGAAGTTCTCCGGTTCCAAGCCCGGGGGAATCGGGAAAAGGTTCCCACCGTCTTTTTGTCCGGCATCGCCCCGCAGACCCGCGTCGCCTGGGATGGTGAGTGGCTTTATACCCTCTCCGGTCCCCGGCTCGAGAGGGCGAGAAGAGCCCTCAGCGAGGGGCCCGCGAATGAGCGGCAGAAATTCGACGACCTGTTTCATCTCCCGGGAGAGAGCGCGCCCGTCGATCTGGTATGGACCGACTTCCACCTCGCCGACGATGGTTGGCTCAACGCCTCTTATCTGACCAAGCGCGCCGGGACCATCCTGCTCGCGGACCAGTCGCGGATCCCGCTGGCTCGCGAAGGGAGCGTCCGTTTCCGCCGGGATGGATCGGGATTCTCGCTTGGTGACGATCCGCCTGCTCGCGATCCCCTCGCGGGCGTCGCCGAGATCGAGGGAGTGGCCCTCGTCGCGAGCATGGATTCCCGGCTTTGGTTTCTCCAGTCCGGGGGCGAAACTGGTCCGCGTTTGGGATGTCTCAGCGACGGAACGGAAAAGCCCTCGTCTCCCGCCGCCCTCGATGACCTTCCGACGAAGGAGCTCCCCGCAGCCTTCTCGACCGCGGGCGGGGAGGGGATCCGTCGCGACCTCGCGTGGGAAATGGCCCGCCGGAAACGTCCGCCTCTCGCGGAAATTGGGCGTTTGTTAGGCGCGAAGCCGCGGGCCGGGGATGCCTCGCCACTGGTCGCGGTGCTCGCGGCGCAGCCGGGGCGGGAGGGCCACAGCACGCTCCTTTCTCTCACCGCCGAGGGGAAGGATCCTCCGGTCCGCGCCGCCGCCTTTCGCGCCCTCGGCGATTTTCTTGGGCCACTCGACTCCAGCGTCTTCCGTGATCTCGGAAGCATCACGGAGCCTTCCGTCACCGCCGCGATCTTTGATGGGATGCGTCGTCGTGGCGTGACCCTGCCCGGGGCCGAGAGGATCGCGCTGCGTCTCTCGCACCACCCGGATACCGCGATGGCTGCGGCCGCGTTTGCTTTCCTGAAGAATGGCGGTGCGCACTCCGTCGCCTTCGCCGCCCTCGACACCGACGAACGCCGCGAGGACTGGCCACGTGCCTTCGCCCTCCTTGCCACCCATCCGGATCCCAGCATCGTTGTTGGAATCATGGAGCGACTCTCCGCCACGCGCGATCCGGCATTGCGCCGCGGCTGGCTCGAAACGCTCTGCCGGCTCCGGACGCCCCCCTCGGGCGAAACGTGGTCAGAAACCGCGGCAATCGACGCCACGCTCGTCCGGGCTCTTTCGGATTCCCGCGTCGATCATGTGGCCCTCCTCGAAGCCATGGAGCAGGCGCGGGTTCCCCTCGATGATCCGGCACTTCTCCTCAGGCTCGGCAGGGAAAATTCCGGCCTCGAAGCCTACGCGATTGGGCGTTTGTTAGAGTCGAAACATCCCCTTCCGGAGGGTGCGATCGAGTGGCTCGAAATCGTCTCCGCGGATCCCGCCCGCGACGAAGCCCTCAGGCGATCCGCCCAGGCCCTGCAGTCCGGAGATAACGGGAAAGATAGCCCAGGCCCGTCCTCGGCTCCCGCCCCGTTGCCGCCTCTCACCGATGGCCGACTTCTCTTCCGTTCTCTGGGTTGCGCGGGCTGTCACAACCTTGATGGGGAAGGGTTTGCGGTCGGCCCCGATCTCGTCGCGGTTCTTTCGGGATTGGGTGCCTCCGAGGCAAGGGATCGGCTGGCGCATCCGTCCGGCCCTGCTCCCGTTCGCTTGGAGACCTCCGCAGGCCGGATCCTGAGCGGATGGATCGTAGAAGAGCAGGCGGATCGCCTCATCCTTCTCGATTTCGCGGGGAACCGTTTCGAGCTGGATTCGGGCACGATTACCCAACGAAATCCGGCGCCAGCGGAGGCCTCTCCCTGTCGTGCCACGGCCGGGTTGGACGCCGCGGCGTTCTCAGGACTCCTCGAGTTTCTTCGCAGCCCTTCGGCACCTTGATATCGACCCGTCGCGCCAGCGCGATTCCCTGAGAGCCCGCCACTTGTCTTGTCTTCAAACCAGAAACTTCACAGGTGTAAACTTTCCTCTTAAACCCAGTAATTCTAATGGATGTATTTAAATCCAGAAAGTTCTTACTCATTGGGAATCAGGTATTTCCAAGAGGT
>DGXY01000063.1:9062-20581 GCA_002396885.1 Akkermansiaceae bacterium UBA5020 | reverse complement strand
CAGCGCTCCGCTATGCGCGGGATGGGTATGCCATCCGTCGCGCAATCTGGGACGGCAGCGGGGAGGAGCAGGCGCTCGCCTGGATTGTCTACCGCGGTGGACTCTTCTTTCTCCTCGATGGTGAGGGACGAGAGGTCGTCCAGAACGACGAGGTGAGCCGGGAAGATTTCCTCGCGCGGGACTGGACCCTTTTGCCCCCCGAGTGCGTTTCCAGCGCCGAAGTCTGCGCGTGCGGTCCAGGCGCTCTCGACGCGATGCCTTATCCGGAGTGGGAAGATGAGCCGGACCCGATGGCCGCTCTCGACGGGTTCAATCCCAACCGTCTCCTCGGACTGGAAGGTTGCGAATGGCGAACCGGTCCCTGCGAGTGTGGAGGTGGAGAAGTCAGCCCGCCTCCGTGGCCGCTGCCTCCCGGCAATACACCGCCGGGAACGAGTCCGCTTCCGGTCAATCCATCGAGTCCCGGCACCGGGACGACAGGCGGAACCGGCGGAACGACAAGCGGGACAGGTGGTTCCGCCCCCACTGGAGGCGGAGGCGGAGGCGGAGGCGGAGGCGGAGGTGGCGGCGGTCCAAACAGACCACCACGCCGACCAAGAACTCATGGACTGCCGAACGTGACTCTCAACGCCCAGGTGACAGACCCGAGCTGCATCCCGCGATTGCCGGAACAGCCCTGCGGCAATCTGAATCTTCCCGACAATTCCCTGCAATCACGCTCGGTGGCGGGAACCATCAGCATCGGCCCCCATCCCGAAGGTCGGCGCGACCTCTGCTGGATCACTGTCACCTGTGGCGGGCAAACCCTGCTTCGCCAGACCGGGGCTCCGGGCGATTCCTTCGACTTCGGTCCGGGCGGCCCCTTCCGCCAGCCTGCCGACGGATCCATGCCCGTCTCCGCTTCGGTCCATTTCCCCGGCCAACACGGAGGAACCAAAACGGCACGGGCTCAGGCCGACTGGCCTCCGCTCTGCGCTCAGCAGGGACCCTGCACACCGCCCCCTCCACCACCGCCTCCTCCTGACCCATCCGGGCCAATGTATTGATGATCGCCTACCTCGTCATTGCCGGGAAATCTCCCGTCGCCAACGTGAACCATCTCGTCGCCCGGCTGCGGGAGCGCGATCCCTCGTGCCGCGTCGCCGTGATCGACTCGATGGAGCATCGACTCGCGAGGCGGCCGGACGGCGATCTCTACCGAACCCGCGCGTCGGGTGAATCTGCCTGGGATGACGAGCAGGCTGCACTCGCGATGGTGGCACACGAGTTTCGCGGCGCACGATGGATCGGACGTCTCACCAAACCGGATGCCGTTCCCGTCCTGCCTCCCCACATCGAAAGTCTGGATTGCTGGATTTGCCCGAACGGCTACTTCATTCGCCGCTCTTTCTTCCCGGCAATGATTCAAACCGCCGGGCATGAAGGGAACGCATCCGACAAGGTCGGCGACCGGATCTACGAGATCGTGACCCAGGCAGGAGGCAGGGCGGGGCGGAAACCGGACGAGAGCAGCGGTGATCCAGGATACTTCACGGCACCGCTTCTGACCTGCGCCATTCCGATGCGGGCCAGAGCGTTTTGCGCGGTGGCGACTGCGGGGGTCATCGAGGAAGTGGAGATACTGGTCCGCACACTGCGCCGCCACCACGCCGAGCCGCTGGTTCTCGTTTGCGACGAAGCAGTCGCCGAACGGATGCTGAAACTCGGCCTGCCGGCAATCGAGATTGAACTGATCACGGAAGAGCTCAGGATCCGTGCAGAATCGCTCAGCGAACGGGTGATCCGGCACGATCCATACTGGAAGCTGGAGGCGATTGCCCTGAAGTTCCACGCGCTCAGGACGGCAATCCGCCGCCATGGGCCGAGCCACCTTCTCGACGCGGACATCGCGGTGAATGCCTCGCTCCATGCGGGCGGCCCCTGGACGGCCGATCTCGTGCTGAGCCCGTTCTACTGGCCGGACCCTGCGGCGGCGACTCCGGTGGCCCACGGGTTCTTCAACGCGGGCTATCTTCTCGCGGCGGATACAAGGGTCGTGGATCGCTGGGAGCAAATGTACGCGGCGGGTCTGGGCGGGTTCTACGAGCAGAAGTGTCTCGATTACCTCAGCCACGAGTTCGTGACGACCTGGTTCGGCCACGAACACAACTTCGCGAAGTGGCGATGGGAATCACCAAGCCGTCGTCCGGTGGTGAGCCTGCATCACAAACTCAAGGCAAACGGCAGGGCCCCACGCATCGTGGAGATGAGTGAAACCGTCAGGGCCTCGGTGCGAAACATTTCGGCCCCGTCGAAGATCGCCCATGTCCACTGTGTGAGGAGCTGGGGCACACATCTGCGAAGCCTGTTCAGGGATCAGGCCGGACCGGCCCTCGGACTCCAGAATCTCGTAAGCTGGGATCTCGGCCTCGACCGTGAATGGACCGAGGCAGAGTTGCTGCTTCTCGCGGAAGGGAAGCTCTATGGGCAGCATCTCGGCGGGTGCGGCTTTGTCCACAACCACACCTTCGGTTGGACCGAGAAGGCGCTCGATGCCTTCCACGATCACGACTGGCTCACCATTGCCTTGGTGCGCGACCCGAGGGAAGTGCTGGTCAGCCTCGCCTCATGGAGCCTTGATGCCATGGGTCGCGGCCAGCCGTGTCCCGTCTGGCATCGCGAAGACATCGACAACTCGGCTCTCGCGGCTGTCCGCAACGTCAAGGAGGCCGTGCTTGTTCTGCTCAACGATCCGGTCTATCACCCCCAGTGGGTTTTGCCGACGTGGCTCGGAAAGGTGAAGTGGATTCGACGGGCCGGTCCCGAGGCGGTCGAAGAGTTGTGCCGCGAAGTCTGTGGACTGCCGGAGGTTCCGAAGGCCGGGTTCCGCAACGAATCGAGTTCTCCCGGATGGAAATCGGCACGACTTTCCGACGGCGTCAGGAAGCTGGTCAATGCCCACCCGGAGATCCGGGCGTGGGACGAGTTTCTGAAGGCGCTGTAGTTTGTTGCGCAACAGAGATCGCTTACCGATCCGCCGCACTGACTCCATACTTCTCCCGGAGTGCCGACTTCACTTCCTCCAGATCGAAGAGGTGCATCCGGGGACTGACCGCCACGTAGGGGATTACCCGGCGGGCGACCCAGTTGTCCACGGTGCGGGCACTCACGCCCAACGCCCTCGCAACTTCGGCTTTTTTCACGAATAGAGTCTCAGTAGGTGCATTCATCATGCCCTGTTTTTCTTGTCAATGTCGGGCGAAGAACCGAGTTCCAGCTTCCGGTGAAAACGGTTCCAGCGGATTTGAGGCGGAGTCCATCCTGCAGGCGGAAAGATTCCGAACCAGACGCGGGAGGCCTCTTCGGTCACGAGTTCACGGTAATGCTTAAAGATGATCGCCGGTGAGTTCCCGGCCTCAAGTGCCACTTGGTTCACGTCCTGAATCAGGGCCAAGCGATAACTGATGAAGGAATGGCGGAGCACGTTCCGGGGCCAGGGAACACTCAGCTTCCTAGCAAGAGCAGTGGCCTGACGGAAGTAGTCGGGATCCGGAATCACCGCCCCTTCGCGCTCGACCAACTGGAGCCAGGCCGCGAGGTTGTCACTGATGGGCACGATGCGCCGGGAGGCCGTCTTTGCTTGGCCGGCTCGCAATTCGATCATACGCCGCTCCAGGTTCACCGCGCTCCAATCGAGTCGAGCCAACTCGGAAGCCCGCAAACCGCTGAACCCTCCTAGGGCAAGAATGGGAATGAGACGGGTCGGCGCGGCCATGAGCAGTTTTTCAAGTTGCTCCGGCTGGAATATTTCGGTCTCCGTGTCTCCGGTTTTCACCTTGCGGACCGAATCCGCTTCCGACACCTCCGACTTCGGCAGGTAGCCGCTCTGCTTCGCATAATTCAGGAAGACACGGATGACGGTGAGCCGATTGTTCCGCGTGACCGGAGCGAGATCATTCTCACGAAGCCATCGATCGATCTGATCGCTGCGGATATGCATGATGGGCCCCGGAAACGCCTTCGCGAAAAGACCCAGAGTGCTCTGGAGTTGAAGCAGATAGCGGTCGCTCATGCCGTCCTGCTCCTTCGCTTGGAGAAACTCCTTCACGGCATCGGGCACGGTGACCCCGAGGGTGACGCCGTTCATGCGCCTCACAAACTCCTCGATCGCCGAAAGCAGGGGGATGTCGCCGAGTCGCTTCCGGCATTCCGCGTATTCCTCTACGGCCGACACCAGAGGGACGGAGAGGTTCTTAAGGATCGAGACGGCGGCGAGAAAGGAGTCCCGCTCCGCCGGTCTCAGGTCGTTGCTTTCCTGGAACCCCTTTTGGATGTTCGCCGCCGCGATCTTGGCTTCGCGTTTGGCGTCCTCCAGTTTGGTGAACATCCGCCGGACCCTCCTCCCGTTGTGGTAGAACGCGATGGTGTAGCGAATTTTGCCGTTCACCACGCCCGAATAAATGGGCACGGAGGCGGAGCCTTGGCGAACCGTGAGAAGGGGAGCCCCTCTCTGTTCCGAGGGACCAATCTGCTGGCCCTCCTTAGAATTTGTCAGAAATTTGTCAGACACGACTGGGGTTGGACGTCAACCCGCTGGCTCATGATCCGCATAAGTCCTTCATAGTGAAGGTGGTGGGCAGAGAAGGATTCGAACCTTCGAAGGCATAGCCAGCAGATTTACAGTCCCTGGTAAATTGTTATCAATCAACGAGTTACGGAGATATTCTTCGTTATAATACGGAAAGTTGCAAGCTGAAAGTTTCCCGAATTTGAAGAGTTTCGCAGGATTCCGCAGGGTGGTTGTCAGAAGTTGTCATACGGGTGCCAGCAGATTCTCACTCTGCCGGATGGTTTGTCTCTTGCATATCAAATCGGTCGGAAAACAAGCCGACCTCCGATCGCTCCCCGTCGGGTCCGCACTTCGCCACACAAACCCGGTTCCCCGAGACCCAGAAGATGGCGTCCTGCCGGAAGCGGAGGCCGAGATCGCAGGCGGCCTCGAAGCGCATCTCCACCGCCCACCCCGGTTCAGCATGGCCCGTATCGGGATCGTAACCCGTGAGGCGGCGCATCCAGGAGGCGGTTCCGCCCGATTCGCAAGACGATTCCGAGCAGTGTAGTAATGAGCCCAATAGGCCGTCCGAGCGACGTGTCTCGGGGGGGCACTGATCCGGCCGCTTGAAATTTCTAGCACGGGGCGTAAAATGTCGTTGACCGGCGCTATATAGAACTATATACTTTGACCGTGGACGGAATCGACATCAAAGACGTCAGAAAGTCACTCGGACTCACGCAGGAGGAGTTCGCTGAGCGTCTGGGCGTGACGTTCGCGTCCGTAAACCGTTGGGAAAACGGGAAGGCGGTTCCGCAGCGTAGTCGGGTCAAGGCGATCCAGGATCTACAGCGACAGGAGCATGCGAACCAATCCGGTCGACCGACTCACCCCCTAAAATTATCGGAGCCCCGTTCGGATGTCTTCGAGCGCATCGACTTCGGGGGTGATCCAGAGGCGGTGCAACTTGCAGTGGATGCGGTGCGGCTTCAGAACGGCCACCTCTACAACAAGACCTTCGGCCTTGAGCTTTCGCGGGTGGTTCCTCTGCCTCACCAGCGCATCGCCGTGTACGAGCACCTCTTGCCCCTTGAGGTCATCCGCTTTCTTCTTGCCGACGATGCGGGAGCGGGAAAGACGATCATGGCAGGCCTCTTGATTCTTGAAATGATCAAGCGCGGGCGAGTGAGGTCAGTCCTAATCGTTTGCCCGGCCGGGCTCACATGGAACTGGCGCCGTGAACTGAAGCACTTCTTCGACCTGAACTTTCGCATCCTCAAAGGGGTTGATTTCGAAGGCGAGAACCCGCTGACTCGGGAAGAGGGACTCCACATCATCAGCGTCGATACCGCGGCCTCGGACCGCATCCGCCGCATGATCGGGGATGCCAAAAATCTCCATCTCGATCTGACCATTTTCGACGAAGCGCACAAGCTCTCCTGGGCCGATGAAAAACGCTCCGATTCGAAGACCCGCCGCTATCGGCTTGCCGAGATTCTGGGCGAAAGATCGAAGCATCTGGTCTTGCTCACCGCGACGCCACACATGGGAAAGCCCTTCCCGTATTTCGCCTTGTGGCGGCTTCTCGATCCGAACGTCTTCTCCACCGAGCAGGCCCTTCAAGAGTTCCCCGAAGAAAAACGCCGCAGGTACTTCCTCCGCCGACTCAAGGAGGAGATGGTCGATTACCAGGGCCGACCGCTCTACAAACCGCGCCTCTGCCAGACGATCCGCCACCCGCTGACAGAGTCCGAGAGAGCGTTCTACGATGCAGCATCGGATTATTTGCGGTGGAGCTTCGAGACGAACCGGAAGATCAACAAGAACGCCGCCGCCATGGTGGTGGCAGTGTTGCAGCGCCGCCTCGCCAGCTCGACCTACTCCCTGGTCGAGTCCCTGAAGCGCCGTAAGGCGCGCATTGAGGCCGAAGGCGACTTCGATGCCAAGAGCGCAAGAGACTTGGAAGACCCGTTCGAGGCGGGATCGTCGGAAGACAGCGAGCCGACTCCGGAGGGCCGCGAGAGCCTTGAAAATAGCGAGGACGATGTGCTCGGAGTTTTCGCTTCCGGCGACGATCCGCAGCGCACGGCCGAGTTGGCGCTTCTCGACACCATTCTTGAAATGGGAAGGGACATCATGGCGACGCAGAGCGAGAGCAAGTTCTCGAAGCTCCGCGAGCTGATCGAGTCGGCCCAGTTCCAGAACGAGCAGATCCTGATCTTCACCGAGCATCGCGATACCCTTATCTACCTCCACAAGCGGTTCGAGGAGCTGGGTTATGGCCAGCAGATCGCCGCCATCCACGGGGGTATGCCGGTTGAGGAGCGTGAAATTCAGCGCATTTTCTTCATGCCCCCCGAGATCCGGCGCGAACAAGGGCTGCATCACCCCTCGCCGCGCCACGCGCGCATCATGCTGGCCACTGACGCTGCGGGTGAAGGGATCAACCTTCAGTTTGCCTGGTTGATGGTCAACTACGACATCCCCTTCAATCCCGCTCGATTGGAGCAGCGCATGGGTCGCCTTCACCGCTTTGGCATGAGGCACTCCGAAGTTCGCATCTTCAATCTGGTTGCGGACGGCACCCGCGAAGGCCGCGTCCTTGAGATCCTCCTTCAGAAGCTGAACGACGCCAGAGATGCTCTCAGCAGCGACAAGGTCTACGATGTTGTCGGGCAGCAATTGGATGGCGTCTCTCTTCGCGATCTCCTGCTCGACGCTCTGCTCGACGGGACCGGGGATCGATCTGCCAAAAAGGTGGAATCCATTCTCGCCACGAAGAATCTTCGCATCCAGATCGAAGAGGCCCGGAAGAAGGCGAGCAACTTCGGCGATGTCGGGCGACGCCTTGGCGAATTGAACGCCGAACGTGAGAGCGAGCGGCTCAATCAGATGTTGCCGGCCTTCATCGCCCGATTCGTCGACAAGGCGGCTCCTCGTGTCGGTCTCACGATCGAGGGTGACCTCTATGAGAAGGCCCCGTATTCGCTGGATGCCAAGAGCGCAGGCTGGATGCGACGCGCCTGCGAGGTGGC
Organism: Akkermansiaceae bacterium UBA5020; assembly: GCA_002396885.1. GTDB lineage: Bacteria > Verrucomicrobiota > Verrucomicrobiia > Verrucomicrobiales > DEV007 > Arctic95D-9. The sequence goes on along the minus strand of DGXY01000063.1, from coordinate 13,015 downwards.
CGATCAGCCCCTGCCCGCCGCGCTCTCGTTGCGACCGGACTTCCAGCTCGCCACTGGCGGAAGCGGATCGGTGAGTTTCCTACGTCCCGGCGAGCCTGTCTTCGACGCTCTGTGCGAAGAGATCCAGATCCAGTGCTCTCGCGACGCGAGGCGGGGAGCCGTTTTTTGTGATCCACATGCCGAGGCTCCCTACTACCTTGGCATCTACCGTTGTCACGTGGCCGAGCCTCGCCTCGGGCCGACTTCCGGAGCGGGGCAATCAGGCTTCGACTCCCGTCTCTTCGCTCTCCGTTGGGATGAACAAGATCGCTTCGAGCCCGTCGCGGTAAACCGTCTCCTTGCCCTGCATGGAGCGCCCGAGCTGATCTCGCGGGCCGGAAAGCTGATTGTTCATCCCGAGGACCGTGCCGCCCGGGCTGATGCCGAGGCATGCGCCTACGCGGAGACCACCTATCTAAAAGAACTGCGCCAGCGGATGAAGGTCCAGAGCCGGGCTCATCTCATCGACCTGGCACGGGGTTTCGATTTTCAGATCAGCCAGCTCGCCGAGCGTCGTCGGGAACTGGTGCGCAAGTCTCGCGATGGAGACGCAAATGCCACCCGTTTGCTTGATGAGGTCAGGGAGCGCCAGTCGCAGATGGCGACCGAGAGGAGCCGCGCGATCTTGCGCGAAGAGACCCTTCCCGAATTGTTGGAGATTGCCGGGATGCGGAGACTCGCACTAGCCCTGGTTGTGCCCGATCCGACAGCCGAGGCCGGTGAGGCGTTCCATCGCGACATCGAGGCCATGGCAATACGCATCGCGATGAATTACGAGATCGACCATTACGGGGCCAAGGTCTTCGATGTCTCCAATCCCCGCCTTGGCAAGGGCTACGATTTGGAAAGCCATCGCGCGAACGGGGAGAAGATCGCCATCGAGGTCAAGGGCCTTTCCGGTCGTGGACCGGTCCACCTCACCGAGAACGAGTGGCCTACCGCCGCCAACGTGGGCGAGCGCTATTGGCTCTACTGCGTCTTCGACTGCGCCGCGACGCCCCAGCTCTTCCGCGTCCAGAATCCCTTCCGAAAGCTGCTCGCCAAGTCGCGGCAGTCCTTCACGATCAACCCCGGCGAGATCGTTCGCGAGGCCGAACCCGAGTGAGTCATGACGACTGAAAATTTCCTTTCCGCATCGAAAAAGCATTACAACGATGCTACGACCTTGAATGCGGCCATCAGGCACGACAATTCTGCGTATCTCTCCGGCTACGTGGTGGAGTGCGCCTTGAAAGGAATGATTAAATCTTCATCTTCTTTGAATCCCAGAAATTTCGGACACAATGTGTCGGCCCTTTCGTCGCACGTCGCAACGCTCGGTGCAATCCTCTCTCCTTCTCGTCGCCACCTGACGCTACCAACATCGCAGGACTACATCGAACTACTAGCTCAATGGAAGCCTGAAGAGCGTTACCATGCAGAAGGGACCATAATCGATGCGATCTCAACTTCGCGTTTGACGGCTGCGAAAGAAGCATTTGAGGCTATCGTCGTTCCCATGATTCTGAACGGCTCTGCCTCTTGACCACGAATCTTCCCTAATATGAAACACTTTCACGAAGCCCTTCGGGACTCGCTTGCCTCGCTCAAAGGCTCCGACTTGCTTGCTCAAGTCGAGAAGGTCTGCCTTATCGTCGATCTGGAAGGCCGCTTCCGAGCTCTCGTCAAACCGGATACCCATGCCGATTCGGAATCCGTCAGATCGGTTGTCGACCAGAAGATGAAGATCGCTGCTGAACAATTCTGGACCGGAGAAGTATGGGTCGAAATCGATAAACCGGCTCCAGCCGACCAAGCCGTTTTCAACGCCGTCTGGACGGAGGCTGTTCCAGAGGTGGGCGAAGCAAAAATTTTCGTTCTTCACCGTCGTGTCTCCAAGGACTCCTGGTTTGACCAAGCTGCCGATGTCCCGTGGCCGCTTGTCGAAGGAAAGACTCCACCGGTTCTTTCGTTTTACAGTTATAAAGGCGGGGTCGGACGATCGACAGCTTTAGCGTCCGTGGCAATCCAGCATGCACGTAAAGGAAAGCGCGTCTTAGTCATCGACTTCGATCTAGAGGCACCCGGGCTTGCTTCTATTTTTCCGCCTCCAGAAGGTGCCGAGGTCGAGATTGGAGTCGTGGACTACCTTCTTGAGCGGCCAGTCGTAGGGAATAGCTTTCCTTTCAACGAATTATCCTACATCCACGACACTCCCGCGGTTATTGGAGACAAGGGAGGAGCGATCCACATCATTCCAGCGGGGGCAGTTGATTCTGACTATTTGGAGAAATTGGCGAGGATCAATTACCAACGGCTTCTCTCGTACGGAGACGGGGATGGTGAGGGCAGCCCATTACACGCTTTTCTGAAGGACGCGAAAAAGCAGATATCCCCGGACGTGATCCTTATCGACTCACGTGCAGGACTTCACGACTTGGGCGGCCTCGCACTCAGTTCCCTAGTCCATCGGCATGTCTTGTTCGGCTTAGATTCCGAGCAAAGTTGGAGGGGGATCAGGTTGGCGATACGGCATCTTGGAGCTGACCGCGTCCTCCAGGGACTCAAGCAGCAGGAATGCGTTCTTGTTCAATCTATGGCGTCCCCAAAGCAGGAGATTCGGGAGGCGAGCATTCAACGATTTCTGGAGCGTTCCTACGAGGTCTTTACAAGCGATTTTTACGACCCGTCGGAGGGCCCGGAAGGCGATTATCCGGTTCCTGATCTAATGGCCTCCAGCGAACCTCACAACCCCGTAGTCATCAAACACTCCGAAGAGATCATGGGCTACAATTCCGTCGATGAGGCAGCCGACGCGCTTTGCTCTTCCGATTTCGTTGCTCTCGCTGAGCGAATTCTACCCACCTAGTTTACTATGACCTCCACTATTGATTCACAGAGCCAAGCCCGTGATCTGCGGCAGGTCATCATCGACATGGCAGCATCCGGCCAGGGGGAAGGAGGTTCAGATGCTTCCATCCTGAATCGGTTTCTTCCACTTCCGAGCCATGGGCGGATTCTCGAGCCGGAATGTATGCTCATCATCGGGCACCGCGGAGCAGGCAAGACGGAACTTTTCCGTGTTCTTAAGGAACCTGGTGGCCCCGAAGCCGTTGCCAGCGTGGCACCGCACGTGGATACGGATGCGTTGTCGCGGATACGATGGAGCGTTGGTTACTCCACTGATCTCAATCGCTTCGCCAATTCGATGATCTTGCAACGCTTCGCGAGCAACCATACCTCAGAGGATTTTCAACTCATCTGGTTGAGCTATCTCGCGAGATCACTGGACAATGATCGGATTATTCAAAGAGGTAGTCTCCCGGATGAGATTTTCGAGCTTGGAACCACGATAGAGGAACTCCTCATTCTCTCTAATGAGCATTTGGAGCGCCTGATTATTTCGATGGATCAATTGAACCAACAGCTAGAATCAGAGAATCGGTACATCTACATCACCTATGATGAACTCGACCGGGTGAGTTCGTCGAACTGGGATGCGTGGGCGGTGATCGTGCGAGGCCTCGTTCAGTTCTGGTCAGCGAATTCGAGACGCTGGCGTCGAATCCGACCGAAAATCTTTCTTCGGAACGATCTCTATCAAAAGGCCGCGATTGTCGGTCCGGATATTTCGAAGCTTAGCGCCAACCGGCTCCGACTCTCCTGGAGCGTGAAAGATCTCTACGCTCTTTTTTTCAAGCGATTCGTGAACCAGGGCGAAGCGGCAGTGCGCGAATACTTCGGAGAAGTCCTTCCGCCGGGAGAACATCAGCACGCGCTCGGTTGGATACCGAGGGCAGACTCCGAGGACGACTTCACGCCAGCGGTGGAACGAATGTGCGGTGAATTCATGGGAGCTCATCGAACCAAGGGGAAGACTTTCACCTGGATTCCGACCCATTTGCAGGATGCACATGGCGAGGTATTGCCCAGAT
>DGXY01000063.1:0-8816 GCA_002396885.1 Akkermansiaceae bacterium UBA5020 | reverse complement strand
CAGGCGAAGTCTCCGCAACTCATTCACCATTCCTGTTTGCGTGGCGCGCTCGACCAAGTTTCAATTGACCGTATGGAGGAGTTGAAAGAGGAGTTTCCGTGGATCGAGGTCTTTCGCCAAAATATCTTGCCGAAGGCACTCACCGTGCCAATTGATCGAAAGGAGCTTCAGGATCAGATTCGGATCAACTGGAGTTCAGAAACCGAGGACCGTCGAGCGCCATTCAGTAGTAGTTACGAATTGATTCAATTTCTAGGAGAGTTCGGACTCTTCTACACCCGCAAGGACGGACGCGTCGATGTGCGGGACATCTACCTGAAGGGACTCGGATTTAAGCGCAAGGGCGGCGTTCAGAGGCCATTCTAACTGAAATACAGCACATTCCTCGGGCCTCCGTAGTATCGAAAAACGGGAGTCAGGCTGGGCGAACCATATCAAGCTGTAAGTAGCACCCGACAGGAACCCAACTTAACGCTAACTGAGCGTAAGCACGCACCCCAAAATTTTGCACAATCATGTGAATCCCGACCCCACACCCCATCGCTATGAAACCCTCAAGACAACCAGACATGAAGCAGTTCACCTACTACGAGTTTACGGGCATCCTCGTGCCGGGAGGCATCTTCACTGCGGGGATCCTGGCTCTGTTTCCAGGAAGCTCCGCTGCACTGTCCTCCAGCGGGATCAGTTTCGGAGAGTTCGGTCTCCTCCTTCTGGTTGCGTATGGCCTTGGGCACCTGATCCAAGCGGTCGGAAACGGTGTCGAGTGGGTGTGGTGGTGGTTTTTCGGAGGTGGCATGCCCAGCGACTGGATTCGGAGCGGCAAGCGGTTTCTGCTGAGTGAGCCGCAACGGGAAGCCGTCTTCACCAAGGTGCGGGAGAGTTTTGGTATCGCCCTGGTAGATCCAGTCTCCGGCATGTCAAAGCGTGAATGGCACGCTGTCGTCCGCCAAATCTACGCCGAAGTCCAAAAGTGCAAGGCCGCCGAACGGCTCGACGCCATCACCGGAAATTACGGGATCAATCGCGGCCTCGCCGCCGCCTTCGTTGCTCTCGCAGCGATCAGTCTCCTTGCCGACATCGGCCACGGATGGCGGCTCTATGTCGGGTTCGGTGTCTTCATCGCGCTCGCCCTCGTGCGCATGCACCGCTTCGGAGTCCACTACGCGAGGGAGCTGTTCGTGCAGTTCTTAACTTGTGAAAAGAAATGAGCTCCTACTACGGGATTGAAATCGACATGCTCAACCTCGGCGATGCCGACAGCATTCTTGTGTCAAAATGGGACGCTGGCGGCGTTACTCGGATCTTGATCGACGGAGGGTACAGGAAAGATGCCGAGACGGTTCAGAATTTTCTCGATTCGATGGGGATCCTCCACATCGATCATTTGGTTTGTACTCACATCCACGATGATCATGCCGGTGGACTTGTCGAGCTTGTTGAAGGCCGCCGGTTTTCCATCGGGAACGCATGGATGCACATCCCAACGAATCATGTCGATGGGGCGCGGGTTCAGAATAGCCTGAGCCGCGCGAAAGCCGCCGGATTGAAGCGAGCGATGTATGTCGAGGCATCTTTGAAGACGGTACATGATCTTCAGTTCGCACTATTGAAACGCGGAATTTTCCCAGTAGAACCGTTTCTCTTCGACCAGATCGGATTCATGAAGGTTTGCAGCCCGAGCAGAGAATTATACGAGGAGAAACTCCTCCAGTTTGCGAACTTCGACGAATTCACTAAGAGCGCGATGTTGCTTGAGAAACAGGATCTCGGCATCAATATTTCCGACGGTGTACGTAGTGCATTTAATCTAGAGCCCGACTTACTCGATTCGCCGATCACTGACCCTGAGAACGAAGCATCAATCGTTCTTGGAACGGAATTCAACGGCTCTACGATCTTGTTAACGGCAGACGCTGGCGTTGAGGCGTTTGGAATCGCGACAGCCAACTTTGATCTCACGAATTTAACCTTCATGCAAATTCCCCACCACGGAAGTCGCCGAAATATTACGAAGTCTTTGATCAATTACTTCTCTCCGAAGTGCGCATTCGTGTCGGCAGCGGGGAACGTCAAACACCCTCGACGCGCTGTCATCAATGCATTCAAAGAGGCTGGTTCATTAGTTTACAGCACCCATTATCCGAGTCCAGGATCTCACAAGTGGAGGTTTTTCGGCTCGGTCCCACCACGCGGAAACTACACAGATTCCATCTACCTTTACGACGCATCATGACCAAGCGCCTCATTGAAGTTGCCTTCCCCCTCGAGGAGGCCTCGCTCGCCAGCGTGCACGAGAAGAATGTCCGCCACGGGCATATCTCGACGCTGCACATCTGGCCGGCGCGTCGGCCTCTGGCGGCCTCGCGGGCGGCCATCCTCGCGGCGCTGCTGCCCGATCCGGGCCGGGTCGACCACCGGCGCAAGCTGCTCCAGACCATCGGCGGCACCGAGGAGATGGACTACCGCAACGGGGCCCTCTACTGGGGCACGGAGGACCACGAGCCGCTCGCGGAGCTGCGCAAGCGGGTGAAGAAGGCCTATCCCGACGGCCCGCCCCGGCTCCTCGATCCCTTCGCCGGGGGCGGAGCCATTCCTCTGGAGGGGATGCGGCTCGGTTGCGAGGTCAGTGCCTCGGATCTCAATCCCGTGGCCTGGTTCGTCCTGAAATGCACGCTGGAGCTTCCTCAGCGCTTCGCCGCGTCGCGCTGGAATCTGCCCGACTTCTGTCGGCAATGGCCCGACTTCATGACCGACTTTGCCGGGGGCAAGGTGAAGAAACGGAAACGCGCCGATCTCGCCGCCGCAGCGAATCCCGAGACCGAGCAGACCGAGTGGCTCTTTGCCGAGTTCGAAGCGAAGCAGCCTGCCGATCTCGCATGGCATGTGCGGGCCTGGGGGCGCTGGGTGCTGGAGCGCTCGCGTGCCGACCTCGACCGCTATTATCCCGTGGTCGATGGAGAGCCTCCCGTCGCCTACCTCTGGGCGCGCACCGCCCTCGACCCGTCCAACAATGCGCGCATCCCGCTGCTCAAGACCTTCTGGTTCAACAAGACGAAGGGCAAGCGCTGCGCCCTGCTGCCGGTGCCGTTGGCCGACCGCAATGGAGTGACTTTCAAGCTGCTCCAGGAGGCCGACTTTGCCACCGCTGCGCGGCGGAAGGCGATTGTTGAGAATCATCCCTGCCTCGGAGAATGGGGCGTCACCATCGACACCTTGGAGAGCTTCCTCCAGGAGGGTACGATGAACCGCTCTGGAGTGTGGAGTCCCTGCGGAGGGCGGCCCGGGCTGATCTGCCTCGACATGGAGCAACTCCGCCGCCAGGGCGAGCTGCAACTGCTCGGTAGCCAGATGACCGTCGCTGTGGTCGAGGCGCGCAAGGGAAAAGGAAAGCAGACCTACAAGAAATACCGCGAGGTAACCGCCGCCGACATCACAGCCGCTGAGATTGACACCGACGAACTGGAGGCGCTGTTTGCAGAGATTCCACATGGAATGTTGAATGAGCCGCTCCCGTCCGGTGGTGGGAGCGGAGCCGGGCGTGCCTTTTCCATTCCCAAGTATGGCTTCAAGACTTGGGGTAGTCTCTTCACTCCCCGCCAGTTGTTCGCTCTCGGCACTTTTGTGAAGCACACTCGTGCCGTGCGCGACGCAGCGAAGCGAGCCGGGTTTCGCGAGGATTATATTGAGGCTGTGTGCTGTTATATGGCCCTAGCTCTCGACAAACTCGCCGATCGTTCTAGCACTATTGCCACCTGGGATCTTTCCCGACAGAACATTCGCAATACGTTCGGAAGGTTTGCTCTACCAATCACGTGGGACTTTGCTGAAGGCACGACAACGGGCGATAAAACTGGCAGTTACTATGGTGGCGTGGAATGGGCTGCCAAGTATATAGAACATGCTCAGCGCGCAGCCGACAAGGACCTACCTGCACGAGCAGATCGGCAGTCAGCAAAGGTTGCCCGCACTGAACTACTCGATCTCATCGTCACCGACCCGCCCTACTACGATGCGATCCCCTACTCAGACCTGATGGATTTCTTTTACGTCTGGCTCCGCCGGACGCTTTGGGATCTCTCTCCGGCCTACAACGAGACCTTCGCCGAGCCGCTCGCGCCGAAATGGAATCACGAGACGAACGACGGCGAGTTGATCGATGACGAATCTCGTTTCGATGGGGATCGAGCGCGCTCGAAGAAAAATTACGAGGACGGGATGAAGGACGCCTTCAAGTCCTGTTTCGATTCCCTCAAGCCCGACGGGTTGCTCGTCGTCGTCTTCGCGAACAAGGAGACCGCTGCATGGGAGACCCTCATCCGGGGGCTCATCCGCGCCGGCGGAGAGGTCACGGCAAGTTGGCCGATCCGCACCGAGATGCCGAATCGAGCGCGGGGAATGAGTTCGGCCGCGTTGTCCTCCTCAGTCTGGATCGTCTGCCGCAAACGGGCGGCAAGTGCGGCGACTGGGTTCGACGCGCAGGTGTTGCGGGAGATGCGATCCCTGCTGCTCGACCCACGCAAAGAGCTGGACGACCGCAACCTGCTCCAATTCTACTTCCAGAGCGGCATCCACGGCCCCGACTTCCTCTGGGCCGCTCTTGGGCCGGCGTTGCAGGCCTACAGCCGCTATCAGCTCGTACGCAAGACAGAGGGCGGGGTGATGAGCGTGGCCGATTTCCTCCAGGAAGTGCGGCACATCGTGATGCAGTTCAGCCTCGGCGAGCTGCCGGGCTTCCGCGAATCGCGCCCGGCGGCCACCGGCTCGGGCGAGGGCCTCGCGCTTGATGCGGTCACCCAGTATTACCTGCTCCATCGCGGTTACTTCGGACTCACCCCGGCTGCGGCGGGGGCCTGCATCCTCTACGCCAATGCCTGCGGCAAGACCGACCGCGAGCTGACCTCGACCCATCACCTCATCCGGCAGCTTTCCAAATCCGGTGCGCGGGACGAGACGAAGGGCAACCAATTCCAACTCGTGGGGTGGAAAGAGCGCGCCGTACTGCCTAAACTCGGCGAAGGCCGCGAGGGCGAACCGGCCCCGCTGATCGACCGGGTCCATCGGCTGATGTGGCTGCTCAAGGAAAGCAAAGGCTCGGAACTGCGCGAGACCTTCGAGCGCTGGGGACTGCGCGGCGAACCGGCCCTGCGCCCACTCCTTTTCGCCATGCGCCACCTCGCCCATCAGGCCGGGGACAAAGAAGAGGAACGCATCCTCGACGTGCTCACCGATCAGTTCTTCCAGGGCGCCCGCCTCATAGCTGAAGACACCCGCGCGACACAAGAAACCTTTGGTGCCGATGAGTTCACCGAGACCTAACCAAGCAACCAGACAGGGTTGACTTTACCTTCCAACCCTGTTGCATTGCCACTTACCCTTTGTCCCATGGCCAAGAAACACGATAAAATCTACCAACCCTGGCGGAAGACCTGCAAGCTACGCCCCGAGATCAAGGCCGGAGGGCTGAAGATGAGCGATTTTGCGGTCGATCTGCACAAGATCGTGCATGGCTACGAGGGGCCGCAGCCCGCGTTCTGCGATCCGACGCATTTCTTCAGCACGACCTACGCCACCGGCAACATGCGGTCCTTCGCGAGACGGGTGCTCTGTCGTCTCGCCGGAACGCCTGGCGGCGAATCGGTGCTGAACATTTCCCAGACCTTCGGCGGCGGCAAGTCGCACACTCTCGCCTCGCTCTACTACCTCGCCACGCTGGGCGCCGCGCTGCCCATGGATGAAGTGGCGGTGCAGTCCTTCCTCGCCGAGGCCCAGCTCACGACACCGCCGACGGCGGCTGTGGCGGCCGTTTCCTTCGATAAGGTGAGCTGGAAGTCGGGGATCGAGCTGAAAGGTCCCGATGGATCGGTCCGGGCGTTGCGGATGCCCTGGAACCAGATCGCCTGGCAACTCCTCGGGCAGCAAGGGCTCGATCTGATCGACCGGAACGAATCCGAGGCGAATTACGACACGCCTCCAACGGATCTGGAATGGGGCAAGTTGATCCGCGCGGTTGAGAAGTCGGGGCGCGGCGCACTGATTCTCGTGGACGAGTTCCTGATGTGGGCGCACGACGCCGCGACCGATGATCCCACCGGTGGAGGCAAGGACCGTGGCAGCTTCTGGATCGAACGACTCAAGAATTTCTGGCAGCGCCTCGCCCAGGCCGTCGAGGGATCGGAGCGCTCCTGCCTCGTGGTCTCTCTGCTCGCCACCGATCCGGCCAAGATGGATATGATCGGGCGTGACGTGATGCGGGCGTGCAACAACGGACTCAACCGCCAGGCCTCTCGCCAGACGCCGGTGGAGAAAGAAGACCTCGCCAAACTGCTGCGCCGTCGCCTTTTCTCCGACGTGCCGGGCGAGGACGCCCGCGAGCCCTACGTGCTGGGCTTCTGGGAGCGGCTCAAGAGCGTGGACTCGGTGCGGGCGAGCGCGGCGGGAGCGATGGCGAAATTTGTCCGCGATTACCCCTTCCATCCCGATCTGCTGGAGCGGTTCTATGGCAAGTGGTCCGAACTGGACGCCTTCCAACGCACCCGAGGAATCCTGCAAACCTTCGCCCTGGCGCTGCGCGATGCCGAGAGCTTCGACGAATCGCCGGTGATCGGCCCGCAAGTCTTCCTAAAACCTCCCGGAGAGGAAAGCGTCAGCGAGGCGCTCGGTCGACTCGCCGAGATCGCGCAGGAATCGGGCGACGAGAATCCCAACTGGCCGAACTGCCTGCGCACCGACCTGCCCCGCGCGAAACAAGCCCAAGCTCAGGAAGCAGGTAGCCTGACCGCCCGCGAAATCGAAGCCGCCTGCGTCACATCATTCCTTTACTCTCAACCAACGGGCGAACAGGCCGATGTGTCCGACATTCGTTGGCTCGTGGGTGCGGCCTGTGAATTTCCGACCGTGCTCAACACCGGGCTGATCGCCTACACGGGAGTCTCGTGGTATCTCGAAGAGTGTGAGGTGACGGACGCGGCGGGAGTCGCCCGATACTGGCGCATGGGTCCAAAGCCCAACCTGCGCCAGGTGCAGGAGCAGTACAAAAAGGAAACCCTGAAGCGGGCAAAGGGCGAATTCGACGAGTCCGTCCGAAACCTGAAAGGAAATTTTTACGAGCCTTTCGCGGACGCCGATGTGAGGATCTACAAGCTGCCACCGACACCAGGAAATGTGGATGACACCGGCGAATTCGGATTTGTCGCCCTCGGGTCCGACCACGCCCATGCCCCGGGCGCGGCTCTGGCGGCCGCGACCGCCGCCTTCATCGAGCAGGGCAAATCAGCGGGAACGCAACGGCGCTTCAAAAACATCATAGTCATGCTTGCCCCCAGCCAAGCTGGCTTTGCGGAGGCAGAGCAGAAAATCGCCGACCACCTCGCATGGATCGAGGTTCAGAAATCGAAGGACTTCAGTGAACTGAAGAGTGACCAGCAAGCGGTGGTGCTGAAGCGAATCAAGGACTCGAAATTCGAAGCCAACTCTGCGGCGCGCAATGCTCTCGAGATCGTGATCTACCTTGACGAGAACGGCAAGATCGCGGCGCAGAAGATCACCGTGGGTCCGGACGGGCTTTACCAGGAACTCCTCGGCACCAAATCGCTGCGGCTTTTCAATGAGCGTATCGACCCCGATTCCATCATGCCCGGCGGCCCCTACGCCAACTGGGTGAGGGGTCAGCACTTCCAGCCGGTGGAAGACATCTACAAAGTCTTCGGTCGCAATCCGGCGATGCCGAAACTACTCAGCCGTAAGGTGGTGCTCAACACCATCGAACTGGCGGTGCGCAAGGGCATCCTCGCGCTGCGCTACGTGATCCCCGTCGATGGCAGCGAACTCTGGTTCTGGAAAGCAGAGATCACGGTGGCGGATTGGGAGAAACACTCCGAAGTCTGGATCGCGGAAAAGGCATCACTCGCCTCGGTGAACGCCTCGGCGATTCTTCCCGAAGCTCTGCCGGGACTCTGGCCGGCCGATCCCGCCGCCTCGGCGACGCTCGGCGAGGTCTGCCAGTGGTTCGACGGCGCACACCACTTCGAGGAGGTCATCGAGGAGGATTACAAGATCAACCGCCCCGTGCCCAAGGCCGACCACGCCGCCGTCCACCGTGCAGTCGCCCGCGCCGTCCAGGACGGCCGTCTCTGGCTCGTCATCGGCGAGGAAAGCGTCTACGGCGAGGAGCCGAGCGTGCACCAGCTCCACGCCGCCGCCGAGCTGCGCCGTCCACCCGAGCGTCTCGCCCCTATCGACCTGATGCCCGCGAATCTCCCCGAGGCGTGGGATGGCAACGCCACCACCGTAGCAAAGCTCTACGCGGCCATTCGTGTAGCGAAGGGACTGCCGTGGCCCAAAGGCCTCTTCCTCGACGCCCTCAACGCCGGGCTCGCCCAGGGCTTCTACTCCCGCCCTGGAAACGGCGGCGACCTGTCCGACTACGAATCAGCGAAGGACGAAGCCATCAAGATCGAAAACAAGCCGCCTAAACCTGCGCCAACGCCCCCCGGAAAACCGAAGCCAGCCTTCCCTGGCTACGAGTCCCCCGAGGCGGAACTCGAGATCCACGAACTCCAGGATTTGGAGGAGTACATCGGCAAACTCAACAGCGTCCTCTCCGGCTGCGACATGCGAGTCGTGGTCAAGATCCGCGCGAAGGCCGAGGCCGCAGACAAGTCGAAGGCGGTCGCCGAACTGCTGGAGAAGATCAAGAAGGGGTGGGGCGCTGCTGAATAGGATCGAGTGCTGCGATTAATGTTTACAAGTCTTATTAAAGATCAATTCGTAATCGAAATAAATGAAAGAGAATCTCAAAATTACATCGATAATCT
>DGXY01000096.1 GCA_002396885.1 Akkermansiaceae bacterium UBA5020 | reverse complement strand
CCGCCGCCGTAGCCACCACCGCCGCCGCTACGCTCTTCGCGGGGCTGGGCTTCGTTGACCTTGATGGCGCGTCCATCGACGTTCTTGCCGTCGAGTTCCTTGATCGCCGACTCCATGGCACCGCGCGAATCCATCGTCACGAAAGCGAAGCCGCGGGGGCGGCCGGTCTCACGGTCGGAGGGAAGGTGGATATCGGTAACGGCGCCGTGGGCACCGAAAAGGGATTCAAGAGTTTCCTTGGTCGTGCTGAACGCCAGGTTGCCTACATACATTTTCATCTTTCAACTGGGGGGGTTCCTGCAAGGCGCCGTCTCCGTAGACTGCTCCCAATTGCGGGTTTCAGATCACCACCGAATACAAAAGACTCACCTGGCAACACTTCAGACCTTGATTTTGCCAAGCAACTGAACCTAGGAAACAAGCAAACGCCCTTTTCCCGAAAAAGCGAACTTTCTTTTCCCGCAATCGGGGACCTCGGCAGGGTGGCCGATCTTCAGGGGCGCGGCTCGTGCAGATCGAGTCGCTCGGTAAGCGCCCTGAGTGCCCGGCGAAGGCCGACCAGGTGGCAAGCCAGCGCCGCCGGACCGAGAGGAGGGAAGTGTCGAATTCCGGCGAAGGAACGGCCAATTCGTGCGCATCCGATCCCAGTAAAATTCTTCCCATCGCCGTGCCGCTGTGCTAAGGAAACCTAATTCGAACGACTCCTTGTTCATGACCGCGCCTTCCGTCCGCTCCCTTCTCCTCGCCTCGCTCCTCTTCGGAACGCTTCTCCGTGCCCAGCAAAACGCTCCGATACCCATCCCGCCGCTTCCTCCGGTTCCGACGAAGGCGGCCCCGACCGTGCCGGGAGCAGTCCCGGGAACAACGCCGATCCCGCCCGTGACCCTGCCACCGGCACCGGCCGCCAATCCGGCTCCTCCTGCCGCTCCCGCGCAGACCGCTTCCCCCGCAGCACCAGCTTCCTACACCGTCGAGGCGGGCGACAATCCTTGGACCATCGCGAAGAAACACGGCATCAAGCTGGAGGACCTGCTCAAGGTTAACGAAATCAAGGATCCGAAGAATCTGAAAATCGGCGATGTCCTCAAGCTTCCCGACGGGGTCGCTTCGAAAGGGCTGCCTTCCGCCAAACCCGCGCCTTTGGTCGTCGCCGCTCCCGTTGCAGATGCCGATTCGGACCTCTACACGATCAAAAAGGGAGACAACCCGTGGAAGATTGCCAAATCCCTCAAGCTCGATCACCAGAAGATCATCCAGCTCAACCCGGGCGTGGATTTCACGAAATTGAGCATCGGTCAGCAGATCAAGGTGCCCCGAAAGCCCTGATCGAAAAATCCCGTAAGTTTTGCAAGACAAAGGGCGACTCCTCGGTCAGTAATATTACTGTATGGATATACGGAGAATTTCAATCCTGCTGACTGGCCTCTTCCTCGCCGGATGTGGGCAAGAGGAGGTGGCCGACGCCCCCGAGTCGCTCGCCCCGGTCATGGCGACGCGACAGGCGGTCGAGCAGCGCGAAGTGCCGGTCTTCGAGGAAGTCGTCGGCACGGTCCGTCCTCGCAAGGCGGCCCAGGTCACCGCCAAGGTTACCGGCCGCCTTCTCGAAATGACCGCCATTCCCGGGAGGAAGGTGAAAGCGGGCGATCTGCTCGCCAAGCTCGATGTCGGGGAGCTCGACGCCGCTCTGGCCCGCGCCGAGGCCGCCCTCGGGCAGGCCGACCGCGATCTCGCCCGCTTCCGTTCGCTCCGCGATTCCGGGGCCGTCGCCCTCGCCGAGTTCGAGCAGGCCGAAGCCCGTCAGCGCATGGCCACCGCCACTGTCGCGGAAACGAAGACGATGGTGCAGAATGCAAGCGTCACCGCGCCCTTCGATGGCACCGTGACCCGCAAGTATCTCGAGCCCGGCGACCTCGCCTCGCCCGAGCGGGCCATCTTCGCGATGGAAGATTCCTCGCTGCTGCAGCTCGAGATCCACGTGGCCGAGGCCATGGCTGGTTCGATCACGCTCGGTTCGAAATTCCGCGTCGAGGTGGGCGGAGCCGGAGCCGAGATCGAGGGATGCGTCAGCGAGCTCTCGCCCTCGGCCGACGTCGGCAGCCGCACTTTTCTCGTGAAGCTCGATCTGCCCCTGCACGAGTCGCTGCGGGCGGGGCAATTCGGCCGCGCCTTTGTTCCGCGGGGCAAGCGGGCCGCGCTCCTGGTGCCTTCGAACGCCCTCATTTCGCGGGGGCAGATGGACTACGTCTTTACCGTCGCGCAAAACATCGCCCGGCTCCGCATTGTCAGCATTGGCGCGACGCGTGAGGATTCCACCGAAATCCTCGCCGGACTCGACGGCGGAGAGACCATCGTCCTTTCCCCGCCCGCGACCCTGCGTGACGGGCAGCCATTGATCGCTCCGTGATGGAACAGGGTCCAGTGCCCGAAGAGACCCTTTTTGCTCCCGTGATCCTGACATGAGCCAAAAATCCCACGACATTGACCCGGGCGCCCACGGCGTCGCCGGGCGTTTGGCCGCGACTTTCATCGATTCGAAACTGACGCCGCTGGTCATCGTCGCCTCGGTCTTGCTCGGTCTCTTCGCCCTGCTCCTGCTCCCGCGCGAGGAGGAGCCGCAGATTCAGGTGCCGATGATCGATGTGATGGTCGCGATGCCCGGTGCCTCGGCCAAGGAGGTCGAGGAACGCGTCACTTCCCCGATGGAGAAGCTGCTCTGGGAAATCTCGGGCGTGGAATACGTCTACTCGATTTCGCGGCCGGGCGAGAGCCTCGTCATCGTTCGTTTCGATGTCGGCTCGGATGTGGAGGAAGCGCTCGTGCGGCTCAATCACAAGCTCCAGTCGAATTTCGACCGTATCCCCGCGGGCGTCACTGCTCCGCTGATCAAGGCGAAGTCGATCGACGACGTGCCCATCCTCGCGCTGACCCTGCACAGTGATCATCACGATCTCGTCACGCTGCGACGCCTTGCCGCTGAGCTTGAGGACGCGGTGAAGCAGGTCCCCAAGGTCGCTGAGACGTCCCTGATCGGCGGACAACGACGCGTCATCTTCGCGGAGATCGATCCGGCCCGGCTTGCGGCGCGGAATCTCAGCCTCGGTGGCATCGTCCCGGTGCTGCAACAGGCAAACCGCCAATACCGTGCCGGCGAGGTGGGATCGGGCAATGCGCGTGTCCTCATCGAGAGCGGCGCTTTCCTCCATTCGGCCGAGGAGGCGGGCGAGGTCGTCCTCGGTGCCTTCGGCGGACGGCCGGTCTACCTGCGTGACGTCGCAGAGGTTCGTGATGGCGCGGACGATCCCTCGAGCTATGTGTTGCACGGTCACGGCGCCGCTTCCGGCGTGATCGGAGAAGAGGAGAACGCCGTCACTCTTACTGTCGCGAAGCGTCCCGGGACCAACGCCATTTCCCTAGCCGAGGAGGTCCTTGCGAAAGTCGAGTCTCTGAAGGGGCGCGTCATTCCCGCGGACATCGGCGTTTCGGTGACGCGTCACTATGGCGAGACCGCGGCGGAGAAATCGAACGAGCTGCTCTACCACATGGGCATCGCCGTGGTCAGCGTTTCGCTCCTGATTTTGTTTATGTTAGGATGGCGCGAGTCGCTCGTCGTCGCCGTCGCCATTCCCGCGACCCTGGCGCTGACCTTGCTGGTCTTTTATCTCTACGGCTTCACCCTGAACCGCATCACTCTCTTCGCCCTGATCTTCTCGATCGGGATTCTCGTCGACGACGCCATCGTCGTGGTGGAGAACATCGTGCGTCATTACCGGCTCCCGGAAAACCGCGGCAAATCGTCCCATGCCGTCGCGATCGAGGCAGTGGGTGAGGTCGGCAATCCCACCGTGCTCGCGACCTGGGCGGTGATCGCGGCGATCCTGCCACTCGCCTTCGTCGGCGGACTCATGGGACCCTACATGCGACCGATCCCGATCGGCGCGGGGGCGGCGATGATCTTCTCTCTCCTCATTGCCTTCATCGTCACGCCTTGGGCGGCGGTGCGGATTTTGAAACATGGCGAGAGCGGGGGAGGAGAGCAGGTCGGAGAAGATCCGCATGGACATGGACGTGAGGGTTGGGTGACGCGCGTCTATCGCCGCTACATGGCTTATCTTCTCCACGACCGGCTCCACCGCTGGGGATTTCTCGTGACGATTGCGCTTTTGTTAGTTGGCAGCATGGCCCTCGTCGGGATCGGCTTCGTGAAGGTGAAGATGCTGCCCTTCGACAACAAGAGCGAGTTCCAGGTGATCGTCGATCTGCCCGAGGGCGCGACGCTCGAGCAGACCTTGCGCGCCACCCGCGAGATGGCCGCGGCGATCGCGGAGGAGCCCGAGGTGACCGATTATCAGATCTACGCCGGCACGGCCTCGCCCTACAATTTCAATGGGCTCGTCCGCCATTATTTCAACCGGCGCGGGGCCAATGTCGCTGATATTCAGGTGAACCTGCTTCCGAAACAGGATCGCAAGGCCGATAGCCACACCATCGCAAAACGTGTCCGTGAAAGGATTCTGCCGATCGCGAAGCCGTATGGCGCAGCCCTTGCCGTGGCCGAGGTGCCGCCGGGGCCGCCGGTGTTGCAAACGCTCGTCGCCGAAGTCTTCGGGCAGGATCGGACCTCGCGCGAGGCCCTCGCTCGCGAGGTGAAACGCATCTTCGAGGAGACGGCCGGAGTCGTCGATGTCGACTGGTATGGCGAGGAAGACCAGCCGCGTTTCCTCTTCCACATCGACAAGGAAAAGGCCGCGCTCAACGGCATCACCGCCGAGACCATTTCGCAGACCTTGAAAATGGGTGTCGAAGGCATCGACGTCGATCTCGCCCACTTCCCCCGAGAGCGCGAGCCTGTCACCGTGCGGGTCCGCCTGCCGCGCGAGCTCCGCGCCGATCCGCGACAGCTCCTCGGGCTGCGGGTTCGCTCCGGCGATGCCAACGCCCTGCCCGAGCCCGGTGCTGACGCGACCGCCCCGGCGCTGGTGCCCTTGGGCGAACTCGTCACGATCGAGGAGGACGTGATCGACAAGAGCCTTTATCATAAGAATCTCCAACCGGTCACCTACGTCACCGGCGATGTCGCGGGAGTGAAGGAAAGCCCTGTCTACGCGATCCTCGAGATGAACGAAAAGCTCGCCGCGCTCGATGCGACGAAATTCGGCGCAAGCGATCCGAAGTTGAAGATCTTCAACGCGAGCCAGCCCTTCCTCGATGCCGAACCCTCGATGAAGTGGGACGGCGAATGGCACATCACGATCGAGGTCTTCCGCGACCTCGGCATCGCCTTCGGCGTCGTCCTCGTTCTCATCTACATTCTTATGGTGGGCTGGTTCAAATCCTTCGTCACGCCGCTCGTGGTGATGGTGGCGATTCCCTTTTCGCTGATCGGGGTGCTACCCGCCCACGGCATGATGGGGGCCTTCTTCTCCGCCACCTCGATGATCGGTTTCATGGCCGGCGGCGGCATCGTGGTGCGCAATTCCATTATCCTCGTCGACTTCATCCAGTTGCGCTTGAAACAGGGCATGCCTCTGCGCGAGGCCGTGATCGATGCGGGCGCGGTGCGTTTCCGTCCCATGCTCCTCACCGCCCTCGCCGTGATTGTGGGAGCCGGGGTCATCCTGATGGACCCGATTTTCCAAGGCCTCGCCATTGCCCTCATGGCCGGTGAGATCGCCTCGCTCCTCGTCAGCCGCATCGCCGTGCCGGTGATCTACTTCATGGCGAACGCCAAGTCCCATCCCGAACCCGAAACCGGAGCCGAAGCATGAACGGGACGCACTTTGTCATCATCGCCGTGGTGATCCTCGTCATCGTCGTCAGCTGGTATGTCTTCGAAGCGGGCTGGGATCGTCGTCTCTTTTCCGCTGATCCCGGGAAAGTCTGCGAGAATCTCAATGCGATCGAAGCAGCGGCCTTTCTGCGCGAACATCCCGGGACCCAGGTGCTCGACGTGCGCTCGGAAGGGGAACACGCCGGGGGCGCGCTGCCCGGTGCGGTGAATGTCTCGCTCGGCGATCCCGCGTTTGACGAGAAGACAGGCGCCCTCGACCGGACCCGCCCCGTCCTCGTTTATTGCGCTGGAGGTTTCCGCAGCCGCAAGGCGGTGGATCGGCTCAAGGCGATGGGGTTTGAAAACATCCGTCATCTACACCGCGGCTACCTGTCATGGAAGCCTTAACCAACCACCTCCGTTTCCAGATCTTCCCGTGCATTTTCCGTGATGGGATATCCCTGTCCGAGCGGATCTGGTATTTCGCGCCCATTGCCATGACCACGGGAGTCTTTGTCCTCGCGTCGAGGACCGAAAAGAGGACGTTTGCCTGAGTTTCGGCAGTTTTCGGTGTGGCGGTCTCTCCAAAATGAGGCTTTTTGCCAAAAGCTGAGCGGTTTTCCGAAGAAGGTTTCTCGGAAAAGGTGGGTTTTTCACGGAATTGGCTGAATTTTGATTGCGACCTTCGGAAGAATGAGGGATGTTTAGCCGAAATTAGCCTCTTTTTCCTCATGGCCTCCAAAAAACAACAAGAACTCGACGGAGCACAGGCTCTCGTGATGACCCTCGACGCCCTCGGGATCGAGTATGTCTTCGGTTATTCGGGGGGCGCCGCCCTTCCGATCTTTGACGCACTCGAAACGGTGAAGTCGAACATGAAGTTCGTCCTCACCCGCCACGAGCAGGGGGCCACGCACATGGCCGATGGCTACGCCCGAGCGACCGGCAAACCCGCCGTAGTCCTCGTGACTTCCGGTCCCGGAGCTGGCAATACCCTTACCGGGATCATGACCGCGCAGATGGACTCCATCCCGATGATCATCGTGACCGGTCAGCAGGTGACCTGGATGCTCGGCAAGGATGCCTTCCAAGAGGCAGACATTTTCGGCATCACCATTCCCGTGGTGAAGCACAACTACCTCGTGCGCGAAACCAACGACCTCCCCCGCATCGCCCGCGAGGCCTATCACATCGCCACGACGGGTCGTCCTGGTCCGGTGCTGATCGACGTGCCCAAGAACGTGAGCCAATCACCCTTTACCGGCGATCTCGACGCCGAGATCGACCTGCCCGGTTACAAGCCCGAGAAGGGATTTGATATCGACGGCGCGACGATCGAAGAGGCCGCCCGCCTCATCAATCTCGCCAAAAAGCCCCTCATCCTCGCCGGCCACGGCGCGATGATCTCTGGAGCGGAGCGCGAACTCATGGAACTGGCCGTGAAGATGGACGCTCCCGTGACCTCGACCCTGCTCGGCAAGGGCGTTTTCCCCGAGTCGCATGATCTCGCTCTCGGGATGCTCGGGATGCATGGCACCGCCTACGCCAACAAGGCGGTGTGCGAGTGCGACCTGCTTCTCAATGTGGGTTCCCGCTTCGACGACCGCATCATCGGGCAGGCCCCCAAGTTCGCGGCCCAGGCCAGAATCATCCACATCGACATCGACATCGCCGAGATGAGCAAGATGATCGAGACGGATGTCGAGATCGTCGGCGATGCCAAGACCGTCCTCAAGCAACTCCTTCCGCTCCTCGAAAAGACCAAACACAAGGAGTGGAACGAGCATCTCAACGGCTACAAAAAGAAGTTCCCGCTCTCCTACAAAAAACAGGGCGGCCTGCGCATGCAGCAGGTTCTCGACGAGATCCACGATCTCACCGGCGGCAGTGCCATCATCACCACCGACGTGGGACAGCACCAGATGTGGGCGGCGCAGTTCTACACGAACGATGCTTCCTTCAAGTGGATCAGCTCGGGCGGCGCCGGCACGATGGGATTCGGGTTCCCCTCCGCGATCGGGGCGCAGTTCGCCTGTCCGGATGAGACGGTCATCGCGGTTTGCGGGGACGGTGGCTTCCAGATGACTCTTTGCGAACTGGCCACGGCCGTGATCCACAAGTTGCCCATCAAGATCCTCGTGCTCAACAACCACTACCTCGGCATGGTCCGGCAGTGGCAGGAACTCTTCTTCGACAACCGCGAGAGCGGAGTGGACCTCGTCGGCAATCCTGACTTCGTCCTCCTGGCCGAGGCCTACGGTGCCAAGGGCATCAACATCAAGCGTCCCGCCGACGTGCGCAAGAAGCTGCAGGAAGCCCTCGACTACAACGATGGTCCGGTTCTCATCAACGCCGAATGCATCAAGACGGATAATGTCTTCCCGATGATCCCGGCCGGTGCCGCCCTCGAAGACATGCTCATTGAACCTCCCAAATACAAGATGGAGAAGCCCGTCGGATCGACTTGATCCGACGCGGCGGATCAAGTCGATCCGGGTAAAAGGTGGGAAGGTAAAAGGT
>DGXY01000045.1:19634-21721 GCA_002396885.1 Akkermansiaceae bacterium UBA5020 | reverse complement strand
CGAAGACCAGCGGGGTATCCGCCCCCCCCGCTATTTCGGATTCCGTCTCGTGAAAGACGTCCCTGAGTTTCTCTACACCTGCGGCTCGCTCGCGATTGAAGAAAGACTCTGGCTCGACGAGGGAGGGAAGGTCCTGCGCCAGCGCTTCTCCGCCAAAGATGCCGCCAAGGGGCTTCAGATCACCGTGCCCGACGCCTGGAAAGGCCGCGTCACCGCCACGACCGGTAACTGGAAGGGAGCCCTCCTCACCGTGCCGAAAGAGGCGTCCGCCGAAGTCATTCTCACCTACCCGCTCGCCCCGGCGACGGCCGCAGCCGAAACCACCACGCCCGCGACGAATTGAGCCCGCGCCCTTTCATTTTCTTTTCCCTTGGGCTGGCCCTCGCCGTCCTCCCGCTCCGTGCAGATGAGACCAAGCCCGGGGCCGCCACGTCTGAAACGCGCCAGCGCCGCTACATCGAGATCACGCCCAACGATCAAGTCCCGACGGTGCGGGCGATCACTCCCATCGATGGCTCGAATGTCTTTTTCCTCAACCATCGCGGCCAGGTAGGTGTCGCAAAGTTTTCGCCGGGACTCAGCCAGATCGGTTGGGAATTTTACTCCGAGGTGAAACTCAACTCCCTCTCCTCGCTGGCGCTCGGTCCGGGGTATTCGGTGCTCGCCGCCTCGCCCTTCGAGTTGACCCAGGGATTTGATACCGATCAGGATGTCGAACTCGACTTCTTCCAGGCCCTCGTGCGCGATTGGACCGACCGTGACAAGGGCGTCGTCATTACCGCCGGCCCCGTCGCCGATCCACACGGCCGCGTTCTTTTCGCGCTCTCGCCCCACGCGCTCAAAGCCGGGGATCCGCCCAAGGCCCGTCTCATGGCGTGGATCCCCTCGAGCGCCAAGCTCATTCCCGTGACCGAGAGCGAGCTACCGATCGAAGGGTTCGCCCTCCGCCGCGACGGGCTTCTCGCCACGCGTCTCTCCATGCCCGACTACACCGACGGCTATTTCCTCTCCCTCACCGAGCTGCCCGCCCCAGCTCCGGATCAGCCGGCGACCGCTCCTTCGCCCATGCCTTTCACCCTGCCCTCGCTCATCATTCCCGCGGAACTGACGAAACGCGACCGACCCGATCAGCCGGTCTTTTTTGAAGAGGGCGGCCTCAGCAAGCTCCTCCTCGTCTGTCCCGTCTCGCGTCATCTCGTCGAGATCGTGCCGGAAAAAGCCGGCGGGCTCTGGCAGGGATCCATTCTCCTGCGCGGTCTTTCGCCGAAGCCCATCTACACCGCGGCAGAGGTCACCCCGGGCTCGCTCCTCGGAGGTGGGGACGAAGGCTTCGTGCCGCTCACCGACGATCCGGCGGTCTACCGGATCTCGCGTCTCTTCCTCGCCAAGGACGGCATCGCCCTCGCCTTCAGCCAGCCCGTCGACCGCTACGAGGCGGTGAAACCCGAAAACTTCTCTGTGAAAGCCATTGCCCTCGGAGGCGGTGAAAAGACCGTCGCGATCCAGCCGGTGATCGAGTCCGACGGCAAACACCTCGTCCTGCGGGGAGAACTCCCCGGCCCCGGCAGCGTCCTGCGGATCGTCTGCCAGAATGTGCCTTCCGAGAAAGGCGGCAAGCTGCTCAGCCAGTCGGTCTTTTACACCCTCCACGCCCGCTGAACAAGGGCGCTCAGCGGCCCAGGGACGGGTCCGTCTGCGGGATCTTCGCCCCGGCATCGGCGAGACGTTTCATCACCTCTCCGAGGAGCCAGAGATTCATCTCGGAGGATCCGTTCGTGTCGATGAGACCCTGGGTGTAGCCCAACTCGATCGCGAGCTTTTTGCGGGAACCATAGCTGGGATCAAAATCGACCGTCTTCAACAGATCGGAGATTGAACGGCGCCAATCCGGGGTGTCGGGATGGGCTTTGGCCAGTGGGTCGAGCCGTTCTGCGATGTCGATCCCAAGCGCGGGATGTCCTTCGGGACGGTCACAGATTTTGGCCATCAGTTTGGAAAAAGCGCTCATGTGAGGGAGGTTAGGCGGGGACGTCGCGCTGACAAGGGGAAGATTGCGAAAAGGAGCGCTCCCTTGCTTTCCGATCGTG
>DGXY01000045.1:8339-19470 GCA_002396885.1 Akkermansiaceae bacterium UBA5020 | reverse complement strand
GTTTTCCGATCGTGAACCTTCGCATTCCATTTCTGCTTCATTCGCGCTGCGCCTTCCCTCCCCCCATTTGAAATCCGCAATCCGAAATTTGGCAGCAGCCTGGAAAGCGCCTAATCTAACCCCTCTCATGAACCCGACTCCGCGTTTCGCCGCGCTGCTCACCGTCCTCCTTTTCTGCACCCAGCTCATCACCGGTGGGCAGGGTCTTTTCCAGCGCGATGCCAAGACCGCCATTTACCGCAAGGCGAAGAAATACCAGCTCGTCCCCATTGAGACGGCCGTGCCCGACGCTTTCGTCGACCTGCGCTACAAAATCACCTCCGCCGCCGGGAAGCCGCTCTATCTCACCGAAATGCCCGCCCTCATCCATCGCGCCACCGCCGCGAAACTGCGCAAGGTTGCCGAGGAATTGAAACCCCACGGCTACCACCTCAAGATCTGGGACGCCTGGCGTCCGCCCGAGGCACACCGGGCGCTCTGGGATGCGGTGCAGGATGAGCGATACGTCGTGCCGCCGAGCAAGGGGCTCTCCTGGCATTGCTACGGCATCTCCGTCGATCTCACCCTCGCCCGTGCCGACGGCACCGAGGTGCCCATGCCCTCGAAATTCGACGAATTCTCCAACCGCGCAGCATCGCACTACACTGGCGGCGATCCCGAGATCGCGCGCCGCGTCACCCTCCTCCAGACCGCGATGAAAAACGCCGGCTTCCGCGTCATCGAGTCGGAATGGTGGCACTTCGACGACATGAAGGCCGAGGGCGGCATCCGCAACGTCACCGCCGCTGATCTCGGGATCCGCATGCCCTGAGCAGACCGCCTATGGAATCCACCGCCGTTGCCATCGTCCGCGAGCTCCTTGCCGCCGGGCATGAGGCCTGCTTTGCGGGTGGCTGCGTACGCGACCTCCTCCGCGGGGTCGCGCCGAAAGATTACGATATCGCCACGAGCGCGCGGCCCGACGAGATCTTGCGCCTCTACCCCAAGGCCGACGCCATCGGCGCGCATTTCGGGGTCATGCTCGTGAAGCGAGGCGGCCATGCCTACGAGGTCGCGACCTTCCGCGAAGATGGTGACTACCACGATGGACGCCGCCCCACCTCCGTCACCTTCTCCGACGCCGTCGCCGACGCCCGCCGACGCGACTTCACCATCAACGGGATGTTTTATGATCCGGTCGCCGGAGAGGTGATCGACCACGTCGCCGGGCGCGCCGATCTCGAGGCCCGCCTCATCCGCTCCATTGGCCGCCCCGAAGATCGCTTTCGCGAGGATTACCTGCGCCTCCTCCGAGCCATCCGCTTCGCCACCCTGCTCGGCTTCGAGATCGAGCCAGGCACCTGGCAAGCCATCCGCGGAGTCGCGCCTCACATCACCGAGATCAGCCCCGAGCGGATCCGCGAAGAGCTCGACAAGATCTGGAAAAGCCCCCATCGCCTCCGCGGCTTCGACCTCCTCGTCGAGAGCGGCCTGATGCGGGCCATCCTTCCCGAGGTCCTCGATCTCCAGGGCTGCGAGCAGCCGCCCCAGTTCCATCCCGAAGGCGATGTTTTCGTCCACACCCGGCTCATGCTCTCCCTGCTGCCTCCCGACGCCAGCCTCCCCCTCGTCCTTTCCGTAGTCTTTCACGATATCGCCAAACCCGCCACCTTCAGCCTCGACCCCGCCGAGGGACGCATCCGCTTTAACGGACACGAAAAAGTCGGCGCCGAGATGACCGCAACCATCCTCCGTCGCCTTCGTTACCCCAATGCCGTGATCGATGCCGTTGTCTCCGGAGTCGCCCATCACATGCAGTTCAAGGATGTCACGAAGATGCGCACCGCCACCCTGAAGCGCTTCATGGCGCGCGATCATTTCGCCGACGAACTCGAACTCCACCGCGTCGATTGCCTCGGCAGCCACCGTCTTCTCGGCAACTATGACTACCTCCTGGCGAAACAGGAGGAATTCGCCTCCGCTCCCCTGCTGCCGAAATGGTTTCTCCAGGGCGGTGACCTTATTGCCCAAGGCTGGCGTCCCGGCCCAGACCTCGGTAACCTCCTCACCGAAGCCCATGACTTGCAACTCGACGGGACGCACACCTCGCGGGAGGACGCGCTCGCTTGGTTGAAGGAAAAGAAGCGCAACGCGTGAGAGCCGAACAGGGTTGCCTCCCGCCTCCGACCCGGTGGCGACGGGACAACGCGAGGCCCCGCGCATGCGCCGCATCGCCCCTGCAAATTCGCTCGCCCTCCCGCTCGGCATCCGCTTCACTGTGTTCTGCAAAACCACTTCTTTCTGTCTCCATGCGCTTGAATCTTCCCGTCTCTCTCGTTCTCCTCTTCACGTCCATCTCCCTCCACGCCGCCCCGCCGGCGGGCGTGCCGAGATTCGAGGCGCAGGTGATCGATACGGCGGTGGAGATCGGCTATGGCCTTGCTGTCGGCGACGTTGATGGCGATGGGAAAGCAGATGTGCTGCTTTGCGACAAGCGCGAGATCTCGTGGTTCCGCAATCCGGATTGGCAGGAAACGCCGATCGCAAAAAACCTGACGCTGCGCGACCACGTCTGCCTCGCCGCCGCGGACATCGACGGGGATGGCAAGGTGGAAGTCGCCGCCGGAGCCCAGTGGAATCCTGGCGAAACGAACGACAAGGCTCAATCCGGCGCGGTCTTTTTCCTCCGTCGTCCCGAATCGGGTGAAGGCCCGTGGAAGGCGGTGCCGCTCTATCACGATCCCACGACCCACCGGATGCGCTGGGTGCCGACGGCAAAGGGGCACGATCTCGTCGTGCTGCCGCTGCACGGAATCGGGAACAAGGACGGGGCCGGCGAAAACACCGTGAACGTTCGCGCCTATCGGGTCGATCCGACCAAGGCGGGCGATCCCGCGGCTTGGACCCATGAGGTGCTCGGCACGAAGATGCACGTGGCCCACAACTTCGACCTTCGCGACGGCCACCTCTACATCGGCGGTGCCGCGGGGATCTCTCGTGAAAAGGCGGACGGCTCGGAATCGACGATGCTGGTGACGACGGAGAACTCGACCCCACCGACGCGCGGAGTCGGCGAGATCGCGAAGGGATCGGATTTCATCGCGGCGGTGGAGCCCTTTCACGGCAACGACCTCGTCGTTTACCGCGAGAAGGATGGCCAATGGAGCCGCACCCTCCTGACAGATGCGCTAAATCAAGGCCATGCCCTCGGGGTGGGTGACTTCAATGCCGACGGACGCGAGGATGTCGCGGTCGGTTGGCGCAATCCGGACGCCGAGGGCCATGTGGGCGTAAAAATCTTTTTCCAAAAGGCAGATGGCTCGTGGGAAAATCCTTTCTGGGTGGCGCGCGATCTCGTCGCAGCGGAAGATCTGAAGGTGACGGATCTCAACGGCGACGGGCGCCTCGACCTCGTCGTGGCGGGACGCAGCACGAAGAATCTCGTAATTTTCTGGAACCGTCCGTGACGCAACGGGACTCACAAGGCCAAGGTTGACGGCAAGGGACGCGCCACTTGCATCGCCACCCGGTGCAGGGCACATTCCATCGGTCTCTCCCCACCCACATGCGTGCGATCCTTTCCGCCCTTTTCCTCCTCTTCACGGCCCTCTTCCTCGCGTCCTGCGCCACAAATCCGGCGGAGCATCGAGTAAAAAAATTTCCCGAACGTTTCGCGGGTCTTTCGGATCGCGAAAAGGAACTCGTCCTCCGCGGCGAAGTGGCCGAGGGCATGTCGCAGGATGCCGTCTTCCTCGCCTGGGGCCAACCCGGCCGTGTCATGGCAGGCAGCCGCGACGGATGCGGCAGCGAACGTTGGGCCTATTTCCACACGGCCCCGGTCAACACCTACTCAGTGGGATACGGCGGCTTTGCTCCACATCCCTTCTACTCGGCCTACGGGGTGCACCCTGCCTTCGGTTATGGCTACGGACCGGGCTGGGGTTTCGGCACGGGCGTCGATTACGTGCCCTACCTCGACCGCACCGTGGAATTCGCGAACGGCAAGGTGATGGCCTGGGAACGCCTCCGATGAATCCCGCCATGGAGGACCGTTTCGGCCATCTCATCAGCTACCTTCGGGTCTCGATCACGGATCGCTGCAACGAACGCTGCCAATACTGCATGCCGCACGAGGAGCAGGACTGGCTGCCCCGTTCGGAGGTGATGAGCTATGAGGAAATCCTGCGCGTCCTCCGCGTCGGAGCGGGCATGGGGATCTCGAAGGTGCGCATCACCGGCGGCGAACCGCTGACACGCCGCAATGTCATCTGGTTCTTCGAAGAAGTCGCCCGGATCGAAGGTCTCACCGACCTCGGAATCTCGACCAACGGCACGCTCCTCGCGCGTCCCATCCCGGACGGACGCACCACGGCTCAGGCGCTGCGCGACGCCGGGGTGCGCACGGTGAACATCTCCCTCGACACTCTCGACCGCGAGACCTACGCGAAAACGACGGGACGCGACCTCTTCCACGAAGTGATCTCAGGAATCGACGCGGCGCGCGAGGCGGGCTTCGAGAAAATCAAGCTGAACACGGTGCTGATGCGCCACCGCAACGAGCACGAACTCTGGGACCTCGCTGCCTTCGCCCTCGAAAAGGGCCTCCTCCTGCGTTTCATCGAGCTGATGCCGGTGAGCACGACCGAAGTTCTCACGGAGGACAACTTCCTCGCGGCGGGCGAGGCGAAACGGCTCCTCGAATACCGCTTCGGTCCGCTCGAAGCCCGTCCTGACATCCGCACCAACGGTCCTGCGAGCTACTACGAGGTGCCGGGCACGGGACAGATCCTCGGATTCATCGGAGCGATGACGAACCTGCACTTCTGCGAGAGCTGCAACAAGCTGCGCCTCACCTGTGAAGGCAAGCTCCGCCCCTGTCTCGGCAGCCACCTCGAATTCGACCTGCGCGAAGCCCTGCGCGATCCGGAAAAGACCGACGCAGAGATCGCCCGGATCCTCCTCGACGTCGTCGCCCGCAAGCCGGAGAAACACGACTTCCGCGAGAATTACCAGCCCGGCCGGAAGATGATCGCGATCGGGGGGTGAAATCCTTCCAGTCGGCCACCGTGAGGCCGGGCCGTGGGGCAAGGATTGTCCGGCCGCAGGAACCTGCGTTCCGGGGATCGATGCCCCCGTCTACAGCGATGCCTCCACCTCCGCGGCTCCCATTTCCCCGTCGAACACGACATACCGAAACCGCGACTCGTAGGTCTTCCCCGGCTCGATCGTGAAGGCTTCCTCGACCATGGGGGAAAAGACGAAGTAGGGCTTCGACGGATGCAGCCTCACCCATTGGGGCGCGCGGAAGTTGTCCGGATGCGGGATCGCGACGATGCCGCAGGCTGCCCCTTCCAGCAGACCCGACATCTTCACCCACTTCGGCCGGGTGTGGTTGCCGACGAGGCGGTCTTTGCCCTCGCTCGTGATGATGCGATCGGGGTCCTCGTCGAGCCAGGCGGCGTTGCCGCGGATCGCCATGCCCCCGTAGTGGTATTTCTCGATCACGAGCGGCTTCGCCCCCGCGCATTGCTGGGAGGAATGCAGGTCGATCCGGTAACGTCCCTCGACAAGCGCCACCCGCACCTTCCAGGTCTCGTCGAGCACGGTCTCGGCGCCGGCCGGAGCGGTAAGATCCTCATAGCGGTGCACGACATCAAATCCCGTCGCTCCCGCGCCGGAGTGAATCGCCAGCGTCTTCGCGTAGGAAACGCGCCCGCTCCCCTGCTTTTGATTCCAGAACTCGGGGGCGCGACCGTCGAAGGTGGTCTTCGTCCACGCAAAAAAGAGCCCGTGTTGGTGGGGATGGTCGGGAGCATAATCGCCTGTGATGACCTTGCCCGAGGGCGTGCAGAGCGGATGAATGTAGCCGGTGCGGGTGTAGAGCGGGTCGTTTTTCGCCGCCTCTTCGCTCGGCTGCTTGTGATACCGCATCACGAGCGCGTCGCCGTTGCGGACCTCGATGGTGGCCTCGCTTTCGAGGCACCGGAGTTGGGCCGACGCCGGGGTGAGGAAGAAGAGACCGCCGCAGAGGACGGGAAGGAGTTTCATCCGACCAGAAAACACAAAAAGCTCGGCGGGGTCAATCCCGCCCATCGGTCGGGATTCGTGAAAATTCATCTCCCCTCGCCGTCGCCCACGAGGCTCCGATCCGCTTGCGTGCTCCAGCTGCGGCGGCGAAGATGGAGCCATGGAAAACAGCCCTCCCCTCACCCACCTGCGTCCCGATGGCTCCGCCGCGATGGTCGATGTCTCGGAGAAGCCGGTGGTGCGGCGCGAGGCGTTGGCCTCCGGGTTCATCGCCCTGCGGTCTACCACCCTCGCCGCGATCCTCGAGGGTCAGGTGCCGAAAGGAGACGTCCTCGCCGTCGCCCGCATCGCGGGGATCCAGGCTGCCAAACGCACCGCGGATCTGATTCCGCTCTGCCACCAATTGCCGCTCACGAAAGTGGCGATCGATTTCGAAGCGCGGGAAGACGGCCTCGCCATCTCCGCAACCGTCCGCACCGACGCCAAAACCGGCGTCGAAATGGAAGCGCTCACCGCCGTCTCGATCGCCGCCCTGACCATCTACGACATGTGCAAGGCCATCGATAAAACGATGGTGATCGGTCCGGTCTCACTCATCGAGAAGACGAAGGGGTGAGCGGAGGTCGGAAGTCGGAAGTCGGAAGTCAGAGGTCGGAATACGCGCAGCGGATAGACAATCGAGAGAATCGAGATAGGTGCCGGAAGGGCAAGCGAAGCGTCCAAAGCGGAGCGAAGTCAAATCGGAAGTCAGATGTCGGAGGTCAGATGTCGGAGGTCAGTGGTCTGCTTGGTTTCCGAAGTTTGTGGAGCGAAGGACGGCTGGTCCGATTCTGAAAACTGAAAACTCCAACCTGAAAACTTCTCACCCTTCCCACGCCACCGCGACCTGCTTCGAGCTGCCCAGGCCTTCGATGCCGAGCTCGACGACGTCGCCGGGCTTCATGAATTGCGAGGGCTTGAAGCCCATCCCGACTCCGGGAGGCGTGCCGGTCGAGACGATGTCGCCGGGCTCGAGAGTCATGAATTCGCTGAGGTAACTCACGAGGTGGGCGATGCCGAAAATGAGTTTGCTCGAGTTCCCGTTCTGCTTGGTTTCGCCGTTGACGGTGAGCCACATCTTCAGGTTCTCGGGATCGGCGATCTCGTCGGAGGTCGCGAGAAAGGGGCCGATGGGGGCAAAGGTGTCGCAGCTCTTCCCCTTTACCCATTGCCCACCCCGCTCGAGCTGGTAGGCGCGCTCGCTGTAGTCATTGTGGAGGACGTAGCCGGCGACATGATCGAGGGCGGCTTCTTTCGTGACGTAGCTGGCCTTTTTACCGACGACAAAGGCGAGCTCGACCTCCCAGTCGGTCTTCTCACTGCCGCGAGGGATGACGACGGGATCGTTCGGTCCAACCATGGCACTGGTGGCCTTGAAAAAGACGATGGGCTCTTTCGGAATGTCCATGCCGGCCTCGGCGGCGTGATCGGAGAAGTTCAGTCCGATGCAGATCAGCTTGCCTGGACGCGCGACAGCGGAGCCAAGACGCGTCTCCGCGGAAACGCGCGGGGCGGAGGCGCCGTTGGCTTCGAGCCAGACGGCGAGGCGGTCGAGATTCGCCGGTTCGGCAAAAAAGTCGTGATTCCAGTCCATGCCGAAGGCGGAGGCATCGATGCGCGTGCCGTCTTCGAGTTGTAGACCGGGTTTTTCGGAGCCCTTTGGGCCAAAGCGGAGGAGTTTCATCGCCCCGATCCTAACGAGCCTGCTTCGCTTCGTCAAACGGCCGAAAGACGCCCCTGCCGCTTTTTTCCCCGCCGCCCCGATCAACGTTGCGAAAGTTCTCCCGCCGGTGGCACGGGCACCGCTTTCCAGAGCGACTCGGAGAAATAATCTCGCCCGAAGGACTCGGGGCTCGCCGTCGTGTAGTAGATGCGCTCTTTGTCGAAGAGCTGCTCGGGCCGGTAGAAGTCCGTGCCCTCGCCCAATTCGACGAGGTCATCGCGGGTCACTTCCTCCTGCAGGGTGGCCTCGAGCAGGTATTGCCGCTCGGCCGTTTTCACCACGACCCAAGCGTGCTGGCCGATGTTGCCGTTCCACCCGATCGCGACGCGGGCATCGAACCCAGCACCGACGAGGACATCGGCGAGGAGGATGGCGGTGTCTTCGCAATCGCCGGTCGCCTCGTGCCAGGTCTCGGAGGGACGCTTCCAGACCTCGCGGACCTCTCCCTCTTGGCCACTGGGGCGCGCCTGATCGAGCTCGTAGGTGCAATGCGTCGCGATCCGCTGCCAGAGCGCGAGGATGCGGTCCTCGTCCGAGCCCTCCTCGGAGACTGGCTCACCGGGAAGGGTGAACCCTTCGAAAAAGTCGTTGGCCCGGCGGATCTCGCCGGAAATGTCGACGGCGAGGACATCGAAGGGCAGCTCGCAATGAGGACAGGACAGAATGAGGGTGCG
Organism: Akkermansiaceae bacterium UBA5020; assembly: GCA_002396885.1. Classification (GTDB taxonomy): domain Bacteria; phylum Verrucomicrobiota; class Verrucomicrobiia; order Verrucomicrobiales; family DEV007; genus Arctic95D-9. The sequence continues at coordinate 11,028 of DGXY01000045.1, read as the reverse complement.
GGAATCACGATCGAGCTCAAGGGCGTGGATCACCTTGCAATGTGGGCATCGGTTGTGAAACCGGCCGCCCTTCTCATTCGCCGCGTGGAGGGAGAATTCCGGAATCCGGCGCGACATCACCGCGAGCGCTCCGAGCCGTCCGCCCGAGCGGAAGACGGTCGTGTTGATCGCGTCGAATTCCGGGTTCGCCACGGCGATCCAGCCACCGATCTTGCCGAGAAGGTCTTCGCGATTGCGCGAGGTGACGAGATTCGCGGCGAGATATTGCGCCCCTGGGAAACGGGTCTGTAGGGCGTCGAAGACCTCGTCGAGCTCGAGACTGGATGGCTCGGGATGGACCTGCACAAAGGATTCGAGGTAAGCCTGGAGCGACTCGTCGCCACTCACCTCATCGACCCCGCCGGGAATCCGGACGCGATTGATCCGAGAGATGGCGTCCGACCGAAAGCCACGTTGGAAGGCGGCGTCGATCTCGGGCATGGCCCGGAAGACACCGAGGAGGTCCACCCGACCGGATACATGGAATCCGGCAGAGAGGGCCAGCCCTGCGGCAAGCATGACGCTGCCGAAGCTGAGGAGGCCTCGAACCATTCTTTCTCGAATCGGTCTGTGTTTGTGTGTGGGGACGTGTCGCCACGTCCGGCGGTTTCGTTATGGAAATTATAAACTTCCACCCGAACCTTGTCACAGACTATTTCAAAGGAAACGGCTCGGAAAGGGAAATTTTTTAAAATTTCCTGACGATCCGGCGCGCGAGACCGTCTTGATCCCCTTGCGATCAGATCTCGAATCGGGCGCAGGCCCGATCAGGCCGCTGCCGCCACGGCATCCTCTTCCTCAAGAGGTTCCCTATCGAGCTCGCCCCGCTCAATGTCGGCCAGTTCGCGCAGGCTCGATTCGATGCCAGTCACGAGCGACTCGAGCGCGTCGAGGCCTTCATCGATCCGGTCGAATTGATCCGCCACCGTTTCTCCCAGCAACTCGCGGAGGGAAAGGATACGGGGGGACTCAATCTCTTGAGGGATTTCGGCGGCGACAGGCTCTTCGACCAAGAACGGATCCTCGGTCACGAGCCTTTCGGCCACGACTTCTTGGGTCGGGAATTCAGAGAGGGCGGCGGCAGTTTCGACGATCTCCTCGATTTCCGCGGCGACTTCGAGAGGCGCTCCTTCGATCACGATTTGGAGCGCCAAGTCCCCGGCGACAATCACGGCTTCCTCGGAAGCGGGCTCTTCCCCCGAAACGACTGGTTCATCGAGCGCGACGGGCAGGACCTCCGCTTCGATCACGGGTTCTTCGACGAGTGAGACAAACGTTTCTTCTTCCGAGATATCGGCGACAGGAACTTCCGCGACTTCCTCGGCGACCGCTTCCTCGGCGACCGCTTCCTCGGCGACCGCTTCCTCGGGGGCGAAGACAACGGGCTCGACGCGGGCGACCGGCGACGAGCGCATCAGCTTGGCGAGACCGGCGGCAGCTTCTTGGAGATCATCCATGTAATCGCGGTCGCGGCTCGGCTCGGTGGTCGCCGCCACAAAGGGGCGCTCGAGACGCAGGGTGGGCTCGGCCGCCGGTTCGGAGGCCTCGGAGCTCACCAGCGGGATTTCCTCGGTCAGAGCCGGGGCCGAGGAGATCACCATCGGAGAAAATTCCCAGTCGACCGGGGGGTGATGGAGCGATTTCTCTCTGGAGCGCGAGGCGAATCGCGCGTAAAGCATCACCCCGGCCAAGAGGAGAAGCGCGGCGATGAGAAGAAGGTAGCCCCAGGTATTCATGATGGATGTTAGATCATCAAGAAATCCGAGATACTTTCAACCCCAAAATATCACGATTTAACGGGAATTTTTCCTTCCTCCGCGGCTCCGGTTCTTGCCGAAAAGCCCGACTGAGGCGTAAATTGGCCGTTCCTCCTTCCCCGCCGGCTCCCGCCGAGCCGATTTCATGAGCACCTACGACCGCGATTACATGAGAGACGAAGACCGCCGCGCCCCGGCGGGACCGTCCACCTGGAGCGTCGTGATCTGGTTGATCGTGGTGAACGTGGGGGCCTACCTGCTGAACAATCTCCTCTTTTACAATCCCTCGCGAGACTGGTTCGGCCTCTCGATCGAGGCCCTTGCCTCCGGCCGGGTCTGGACCCTACTGTCCTACCAGTTCATCCACGCGAATCTCTGGCACCTCATCGCGAATCTCCTCGGACTCTTTTTCTTGGGCCGACTCCTTCTTTCCCTGATTCCGCCTCACCACGTTCTGCGCCTATACCTGATCGGCGGGCTCGTCGGCGGGGCCTTTCAACTCGGCTGGAATGCAATCTTCACCGACGCGATCATCATCGGTGCCTCGGGTTCGGTCCTCGCGATCATCATTGCCGCGACCACGCTGGTGCCCTATCAGCGCATTCAGTTGCTGCTCTTTTTCATCATTCCCGTCACCCTCACGATGCGCCAGGTCGCCTGGATCCTCGTGGCGGTGAACACCGTGCCCCTGCTCTTCGGCATCAGCGCCTCAAATGAGGAGGGAGTCGCGGTGATGGCCCACCTCGGTGGCATGTTCTTCGGCTGGCTCTACATCACCCGTGGCTGGCATCGGGCCGGCGAAAAGTCTCCCCGCCAAAAGCGCTCGGGATTCGGGGTGCGAATCCTCAAGGACGAAGCGAAGCCGGGCAGCGCTCCGCGAAAAGGGGAAAAGG
>DGXY01000045.1:2816-8156 GCA_002396885.1 Akkermansiaceae bacterium UBA5020 | reverse complement strand
GGGAAAAGGCCGAGCCCGTCAAAAAAGCCCCTTTTGTCGCCAGCGACGTCGATGCCATCCTCGACAAGATCAACGAGCAGGGCTTCCAAAGCCTGACGGACGAGGAACATCGCATCCTCCGCGAGCGAAGCGGCGAGATCTCCCGTCGCATCGACCGCGAATCCTGAACCGGCGATCATGGAAGCATTCCCGAACGAAGACCTCCCCCACTCCCGCCGGCAACGCAGCCGCGGCAGCCGCCGCTTCGGGATTCTCAGTGCCTTCGCCGGACTCGCCCTGTTCCTCGGCGCCATCTACCTTTCGAGCCGTCTCGGTATCGAAATGGCCCGCAACCACCTGCCTGAGAAAGAGTCGCAGCAGCCCGAGCTCCCCGAGAGCGAGACTTTCCGGGTCGGCCGTAGCGGCGATCCACTTTACCTCGCCCAGACGCCCGACGCCCTGCGTCGTTTTTTTGCTGCCCATCCCACCCCTGATGACCGCGCCAGCACCAATCTCTCGGGACTCGGGATCCGCCGCCTCCAGGATTCCCTGGAGCTCACCCCCCTGCGGACCGAAGCCGACGCCGTCGAGGTGAAGGTCGCCTCAGGTGCCATCTCCGGTGCCGTCTACTGGATCCACCACAGCCAACTCCCCCAACAGGCCACCCTCGATCCCATCATCTCGCCCGTGCCCGGGGCGATTTTGCAGTGAGAGATCCGCGTCCATCAGCGGAAGCGAAGAGAATACACCGCAGCGACCCATGAACACAGCATCGAAACCACTGAGTGAGTCCGTCTTGCGCCGTCTTACCAATGTCGCCATCACGACGTTTCTCGGCGAGGCGGCAAGCTACGAGGCGGCCGCTCGACCCGGCCTGCAGTTGGCCTTGAGCAACGAAGCGGTTGCCGACTTGAATCTGTTGGTCGTCGGGGCTGATGCTGATCACGGTCACTTCCGGGCCATGTTGAATTCGTGCCTGGACCGACAGCTTCCGTTTCTCGCCGTCATCTTTCCTTCGGCCGGCAAGGCATTCGACGACATCGCAGCTGATCTGGGCCTGACTTACGCGGTGGATTTCCCGTTTATGGTGCGGGATGACGTGCCACTCGAGCCCTCCGGCAACCCCGATGTTGAAGTCGTTTGCGCTTCCGGCGAAGAGGACGCCGATGCGAGCGCGGATGTCCTGGCTTCAGCCTATAGCATGCCCAAGGACAGCGTACTTCGAGCCCTGCCTGTGTCCTTGTTCGATTCGACAGGCGTCGATGTCTACGTCGCTCGCACCAATGGTGAGCCCGTGGGAAGCATTACGTTGACCTATCACGGCGATACCTGTGGTATCTGGGCGATGGGGACGGATGCGTCGCGTCAACGTGGCGGAATCGGTCTTAGGCTCTTGTCGACAGTGATAGCGCAAGCACGCAAAAACGGGATCCGACGCTTTTTTCTCGGCGCCACGCCCGCTGGCTGCCGCCTTTACGAGAAGCTTGGCTTCGAGACTGTCTGCACGACCCGCGTCTGGGTGTCCGGCGAGACCCACCAGGCCTGACGCTTCGGTCTAACGGACGCCCAACTGGTTGCGACGCTTGGTTTCCCTCAGCGCGGCGCGCTCCGGAGCCCCCCACTCACACCCCTTCCCCGCGCCACACCCTGGGCCAAATCCTGGGCCAAACCGACCCGGCTCCAAAAAGCAATTTCAGAACTTCCCATCTTCCAGATGGAGATCGGTAACCAGGCATTTGCGGGTGTCGCAGCCGACGGTTCCAAGCCTCATGTGATCTACTCATCGAGAATTGCGACGGCCCGAGTAAACCCGGCCGAGGCGGCTTTGATCTTGAACGGAAAAGCCGAGACCATGAAACCGGTGCTGGGCAACTGGTCGAGATTGGTCATCTTCTCAATCTGGCAATATCCTTGATCCATGCCGGCGCGGTGGCCTTCCCAGATGATCGATGCATCCCCTGTTCTTGCGTATTCCTGTGCGGTATGGGCAAATGGCGCATCCCAGCTCCAGCCATCGGTTCCGACCATGCGCACGCCTTTGGAAGTCAGGAAGTTCGTCGCCTCCCGCCCAAAGCCACAGCCTTTCAGCAGATAATCGTCCTGCCCGTAATGCGCACCTGCGGCAGTGTTCACAAGCACGATTTCGAGCGGTCGAAGATCATGGCCAATCCGGGCAAGTTCCGCCTCGATCTCGGCAGCGCTGACCACATGACCATCGGGTTTGTCGCGAAAGTCGAACTTTACACCCGCGCCAAAACACCACTCCAGAGGCACCTCATCGATGGTGATCGCGCGCGCGCCGTTGTTCATGGTCGAGTGATAATGATAGGGCGCATCCACATGGGTACCATTATGGGTCGCGATCTGAAGGCGCTCGATCGCCCAGCCTTCACCCCCGGGCAGGTCTTCTTTGCGCAGGCCCGGAAAGAACATCATGACCTGCTCTGCGGTTTGCTGATGATCCAGGTATTCGATCCCGGGCATCATCATAGGAGGGTCGGATGCGATGCCGGTTTCCAGAGAAACAGAAAGGTCGATGTATCGGCGCGGCATGTGTCTACTGGCTGTTGGATGACCTAGAGGGGTCAGGCGGGGCGGAAACCCTAACCTGACCATAAAATAGCCGCAGGAAGATCAATCCTACTGAACTCCACGCCACGATCAAGCTCGGAATCGGGGCCCCGCCTCAATCGCAGTGACTCATTAAAAAGGACACCGAAGGAAAAGTGGGCGGAGCCCACGGGAGGGCTTGATGCCTCATAAATGAGGACACCGTGGCGAATGCCGCCAGCGCCCAGTAGCGGAATGGTGCAGCGCATGCTCGATGCGGGGCCTGAATTCGGCGTCGCATGGTGATTTCCAAGCGGGGCGGGAACCAGCATCACGGTGACCAAGGTGAACAACAGCAACCGGGCCACGCTTCTGCTTTCGGCAAACATTTAGGCGGCCAGCCCCTCACACCCCGTCCCCGTGCCACATTCAGGGCCAAATCGACCCGGCGTATTTCTCCTTCGCCGACTTCGCTAGCCAGATTTCCCGGACCAGCATTTCCCCGGTCACCCGCCGTTTCGCCGGGTCGGGATCGCGGCACCCGCCGCAGCAAGGCGTCGTCGTAACTGCCAAAGGAGCTCGAGCTTCCCGTCCAAAGGGGTCAAATCGCCGCGATTTTTCGCGATTTTTCATTTGTTTGGAGGGCTTAACTAACTATCCTGCTGTCTATGCTCCATTTGGCGGTCCTCGGTAGCGGTAGTTCGGGCAACAGTGCCCTCGTCTGCCACGAAGACACCCGCATCCTCGTCGATGCGGGACTCTCCGCACGCCAGCTTTGCACGCGTCTCACCGAGCTCGGGGTCGAGCCCGACAGCCTCAGTGCCATCATCCTTACGCACGAACACGGCGATCACACTCGCGGACTCGAGGTCTTTTGCCGGAAGCGCGAGATCCCCGTCTATGCCACGATCCACACCTGCGCGATCGTGCGCGAGGGCGTCGGGGCCGGGTTGAAATGGCGGCAGTTCGAGGCAGGCCACTCCTTCCGCATCGACGGGGTCGAAATCCATTCCTTCTCCGTGCCCCACGACGCGGTCGATCCGGTTGGCTTTCTCTTCGACAACGGCGAGTCGCGTCTGGGCGTCCTCAGTGATGTCGGCCACGTCACAAAGGCGATCCTCGATCGCCTCCAGGGTGTCGACACCCTCTTCGCCGAGGCCAATTACGACCACGCCCTCCTCATGAACGACACGAAGCGGCCGTGGTCGACGAAGCAGCGTATCAGCGACCGCCACGGACACCTTTCCAACGAACAGACGGCCGAGCTCGTCTGCTCGATCGCCTCAGCCAAGCTCCATCGCGTGATCCTCGGTCACCTCAGCAGCGACTGCAACACCCCCGAGATCGCCGTCGAGACCATCGCGAAACAACTCCGGACGAGTGGCTTCGAGGGCGTCGAGGTGGAGTGCGCCGGACGCCATTGTGCCACGCCCCTTCGTCCCGTCGCGAAGGTCCGGGCGGTGATCGAGACCGTCCCGATTTCGGAAGAAATCCCTGCGGATTCGCTCCGGGTGTGCGAACCTGTGCGCGCCGCGGCTCCCTCCTCGCCCGCCGCTCCCGGTCCCAGTCCCGAGTGGAGCCAGACCGAGTGGGCATTCTGAGGTCGTCGCGGTCCGACGCCCCCTTTTGCCCCTTCCCTTTCTCCCCAAGGCTCCAGATGACCGTGTTGAAACCGTCCTTCGAGGAATTCGTGACTCTTTCCCAGAGCGGCAATCTCGTGCCCGTCTGGACCGAACTGGCGGCCGACTACGAGACGCCCGTCTCCGTCTTTCAGAAACTGAGCGAGGGCGAGGATACCGTCAGTTTCCTCCTCGAATCGGCCGAGAACAGCGAACAGATCGGACGTTATTCCTTCCTCGGCACCCGCCCCCGGCTCGAGATCCGGGCGAAAGGGCGGACCCTCTCCGTTCGCGAACGGGGCGAGACGGCCTTCCGCACCCGCGAGCTACCCGAGAGCGAGGGCGATCCGCTCCACGAGCTCGAGCGGCTCATGGCCGGATTTAAACCGGTCGCGGTCGAGGGCCTGCCGGTCTTCGCGGGAGGAGCGGTCGGATTTCTCGGCTACGACATGGTGCGATTCTTCGAACCGACCGTGCCCTCGCCGCCGGATGAAGGGCTCGGACTGCCCGACATGGCCTTTGTCATCACCGAGACTCTCGTCATTTTCGACCACCGCTTCCGCAAGCTGCAGCTCGTGGCCAATCTCCGCACCGACGACTTCCCCGACGCCGCCACTGCCTACGCCGCCGCCCGCGAACGCATCGATGGCCTCATCGAACAACTCCGCAAACCGCGGACCTTCTCGCCCTTTCCGCTCATGACTGAGCCGCCCGAGTCTCCCGTGCGCAGCAACACGACGCGCGAGGAATACGAGGGCATGGTGCTGAAAGCGAAGGATTACATCCTCGCCGGCGACATCTTCCAGGTCGTGCCCTCGCAGCGGTTTGAAAACGACTTCACCGGGCGTCCCATCGACCTCTACCGGGCCCTGCGGCACGTGAATCCCTCGCCCTACATGTTCTGCCTCCAGTTCGGCGACGAATTCGCCCTCGTCGGTAGCTCGCCCGAGGTGCACGTGCAGGCGATCGAGGGGCGCATCCGCATCCGTCCCATCGCCGGGACGCGCTGGAGGGGCAAGACGCCGGAGGAGGACGAAGCCCTCGCCGCCGAACTCCTCGCCGATCCGAAGGAGCGCGCCGAGCACGTCATGCTCATCGATCTCGCCCGGAATGACGTCGGCCGTGTCGCCGAGTATGGCTCCGTCGAGGTCAGCGAATTCATGATCGTGGAACGCTACAGCCACGTCATGCA
>DGXY01000045.1:1980-2647 GCA_002396885.1 Akkermansiaceae bacterium UBA5020 | reverse complement strand
TCATGCACATCGTCTCGAACGTGCGGGGCCGTCTCCGCGCCGACCAGAGTGCCTACGACGTGATGCGCGCCACCTTTCCCGCCGGCACTGTCAGCGGCAGCCCCAAGGTCCGCGCCATGCAGATCATCAACGAATTCGAGAAATCGAAACGCGGCGCTTACGCTGGTGCGGTCGGCTACTTCGGTTTCGATGGGAATCACGACAGTTGCATCGCCCTGCGCACCGTCGTCCTGAAGGATGGCAAAGCCTACGTCCAGGCTGGTGCTGGCGTCGTCGCCGACTCCGTGCCTGCGAGCGAATACGAGGAGACCGTGAACAAAGCCAAAGGCATGATGCGCGCGATCGAGCGGGCGAAGTTGTTGGAGTGAGTCGGGTGGATTCACCACCATCGAGCGACGAAGAGGCGGCCTACAATCGAGCGAGGAAGAGGCGGCCTACAATCGAGCGAGGAAGAGGCGGCCTACAATCGAGCGACGAAGAGGCGGCCTACAATCGAGCGACGAAGAGGCGGCCTACGGAATACACAGAATACGCGGAATTACAAGAGACCGAGATAGATGCCGAAAGGCATCAAAATACGCAGAATACCCGGAAATACTTTGGACCGAGATAGATGCCGCAGGCATCAATCCTCCGACTTCTGACCTCCGACCTCCGACCTCCGACC
>DGXY01000045.1:1286-1728 GCA_002396885.1 Akkermansiaceae bacterium UBA5020 | reverse complement strand
TCCGACTTCCGACTTCCGACTTCCCCTCACGCTTTCCCCAGCAACTCCCGCATCCCCGCACTCAGCGCATCATCCATGCTCGGGGCACTGTTCGCCACGCTCACTTCGTAACCGCCCTGGGGAAAAGCTTCCTTCGTCGGGACATACCAGGTGCCACCGTCTCCGTAAGCCGCCGTCGCGACAAAGCGTCCCGGGGCGAGCGATTGGGCGCGTAGTTGATACTCGACGAAGCTCTCCGCAGGCAGATGCAGCAAGGTGATCCCGTCGAGATGCAGGGCGCTCAGGATGATGGGCTGCTTCGCCCCGACCCGGCGGATCCAGCTCACCCGCATCGCCGGGCGGATGCGGTTGGCGGGAGCATTTTGCGGATTGCGGACGCTGGCCAGCTCGCCCTCTTCCGTGAAAGCCGGGTTCACCTCGGGCAGGAGATCGTGGGTCGCCC
>DGXY01000045.1:0-1116 GCA_002396885.1 Akkermansiaceae bacterium UBA5020 | reverse complement strand
GGGCAGGAGATCGTGGGTCGCCCAGCCCACCTTCGCGAGCGGCACCGGCGCCAGCTTCGCCGAGGTCGCGACCATCGCGGCGTGGAGACGGTCGGTCAGTTCAATACGGGCCTCGGGTGAGCCGTCATTGTATTTTCCCGCCCCAATGTTGCCCGCGCAGCCGGTGAAATAAAGATGGGTGCAGCCCGGCTCGGCCGCCTCGATCCGCTTCCGCGCGAGCCCCGGATAGTCGCTGCTGACCGCACCCTTGCCATAGTGGCTCATGGGATGGCAGGCGTAGTAGTGGCACGAGGCGATCTTTTCCTTGCCGCTGTAAAAAGCGACCGTTTTCAGTTGGGGATCAATGAGTCCCTCGGTCATGGCGATCAGTTCGGGATCCTTGCAGGCACTGCCCCGCATCTTCAGCACCTTGCCATCGGGACCGAGGGCAATGCGTCGGTTTCCGGCGATGCGATCGACTTTGGCCTCGGCCGCGGCGACGTGGGTGAGCGGTCTGGCCTCGAGGAGTGCTTCCTTCACCGCCGCCTTGCCGCGATTGAGGCAGTCGCGGAAAAAGGCGAGGTCGACGATCTGCATCCCGGCGTCTTGTTCGGCGATGAGTTTCTCGCTCGAGAGGCAGACAAAGGGCGCGTCGTGCTGATGGACACACTGCACCGCGACCCGGTCGGGCGTGGTCCCGGCAGCTTCGGCGAGGGCGGTCCGCCATTGGAGGTGGGCCTCGTTGAGCAGGCCGGTCCAATCAAGCGCGCAGATCACGATGGGATCCCCCGCGCCGAGGATCACAAAGCCGATCGCCTCGAGCGGATCATCGACCGACTTCACCGGCGTGATCCACCCGCCGCAGAGCGGATGACCAGTCGGCGGGGTGACATCGTAGCGGAAGGGCGCGATGCGGAACTTGTCCGCAGCGAAGGCGGAAGGCCGCAGCGGCAGGGAGGCCCCAGCGGCGAGCGACATACCGAGCAAGTGGCGGCGGGAGAGCGTGCGATCGGGATTCATGGAACGAGACTAGCGGAAAGGGCGGGCGAAGATCACCCGCGCCATCGCGTAGCAGGGTCAAGTGGACACGAATCGACCCGAGCGCGAAAGCGCTGGAGGGGCAAGCTCCCGCTCATT
>DGXY01000061.1:5461-23472 GCA_002396885.1 Akkermansiaceae bacterium UBA5020 | reverse complement strand
GAATACGCGAAGCGGATAGACAATCGAGAGAATCGAATCGGAACGAAGTGGAGATAGCCGGAGGCAAATAGGTGCCGGAAGGGCAAGCGAAGCGTCCAAAGCGGAGCGAAGTCAAATCGGAGGTCGGAGGTCTGAAAACTGAAAACTGAAAACTGAAAACCGATTACCGATTACCGATTACCGGGCAACACCACAATATCCTCCGGCTTCGCACTGGCGTAGAAGGTCGCGCCGGTGTCGCGGAGGATGCGGCGGGGGTTGAGTTCGGAGAGGTGGAGCGGGGCTTCCCGTCCGGCGGGACGCAAGGTGTATTGGGCGATCTCGCCGAGGTAGACGGAGTCTTCGAGGGTGCCGGCGATGCCATTCTGTAGGGGCGGGGTGGGGGAAAGGGAGAGGCACTCGGGACGGATCGAGAGGGTCACGGCTTCGCCCGGCTGCGGTTTCCAGTCGGGGGCGACGACGCGTCCTGCCAGATCACCAAAAGCGGTGCGGACGTAGTGGTTTTCTCCGGAGACGAAGGCCTGAGTGCCGGGGATGAGATTGGTCTCGCCGACGAATCCGGCGACGAAGGCGGAGGCGGGACAGCGGTAGAGTTCCTCGGGCGTGCCGACCTGGGCGAGGCGTCCGGCGTCGAGCACGGCCATGCGGTCGGCCATGGAAAGGGCCTCTTTCTGATCATGGGTGACGTAGATCGCGGTGAGCCCGGCATCCTTGCAGATGCGGCGGATCTCGCCGCGCATCTCGAGGCGGAGCTTGGCGTCGAGGTTGGAAAGGGGTTCGTCGAGGAGGAGGCAACGGGGCCGGATGACGAGGGCGCGGGCGAGGGCGACGCGCTGTTGTTGGCCGCCCGAGAGTTGGTTGATCTTGCGGGTGCCAAGCCCTTCCAACCGCACCATGGCGAGGGCCTCTTCGACGCGGTTCTTGATCTCGCTTTTGGCAACGCGGCGCTCTTCGAGACCGAAGGCGACGTTGCGGAAGACGTTGAGGTGCGGCCAGAGGGCGTAGCTCTGGAACATCATCCCGGTCTCGCGCTTGTGGGGTGGCACGCGGGTGATGTCGTCGCCGTCGAAGAAGATGCCGCCCTCGTCGGGAAAGTGAAATCCGGCGATGGCGCGGAGGAGGGTCGTCTTGCCGCAGCCGGAAGGACCGAGTAGAAAGAAGAGTTCGCCTCCGCCGATCTCGAGATCGACGTGGTCGAGGGCGACGAGATCGCCGAAGCGTTTCACGAGTCCGCGGATGGAGAGAGAGACCATGTCGATGCGCGTTCTCCTGTAGCGGATTTCACGCCGGGGGACAAGGAATTTGGTCCGCGGGGAGACGGGGGCGGGTCAGGGACGGGAACTTCGGAAACGGAGCGCCGAAATCCGTGAGGACCTCATTTGGCAGCTTGATATGGCTGTATCTCGTCGAGTTCTTTGGATTTCTCTTCGCCCGTCTTTCGAAAGAGGTAGTGATTCTGCAACCTCATCCAGTATTCGGGTTCGTTGCCGAAGTATCGGCCCAATTTGAGGCAGACTTCCGTGCTGAAGAGTCTCCGTTCGGCGAGGAGATCGTTCAGCAACTGCGGGCTGATGCGGATGTCCCTTGCGAGCTTTGCCTGGCTGAGATCATGGTCGGCAAGAAAATCGCGCAATAGAACAGCAGCGGTGTTCGACAGGGGAATGCGGCTCTTCATTGGACTCAGTGGTAATCGGTGATTTCTACTTGGTATGCGTGGGTGCCGTCCCATCTGAAGATGATACGCCACTGTTGATTGATTCGAATGGAGTGAAGACCGGAAAGATCTCCTCTAAGTGCTTCGAGGCGATTGCCGGGGGGGAATCTGAGGTTCTCGAGAGATTCGGCTTCATGAATGGCAACCAGCTTATGGTAAGCTCGCTCCTGGATCTCCCGGGGGAACTTTCGCGAGAATTCGAGATTGAAAATCTTCTGGGTCTCTTTGTCCCGGAACTCTCGGATCATCAGGAAAATGAATACTCAAATTTGAGTAAGATAACAAGGACGAAAATCAAGGGGCACAGGGAATTTGGATTTCAGGGGTTCTGCCCTATCGGCCTCCCGAAAGAATCCCGGCGATGGCCTCGAAGAGCTTGGCCTTGAGATCGGAACTGAAGCCGCTGTGAACCCACGCGATCTTTCCCTGGGGATCGATCACGACGGTGTGGGGGATGCTTTCGACCTGGTAGGACTTGCTGACCTTGAGATTGAAGTCTAGGGCAACGGGCATGGTCTGCCATTCGCGGGCTTCGAGAAAGCCGCTGATGAGAGGAGGGGTCTCTCCCTGGTTCACGGCGAGGAAGGTGACGGCGTCGGGCGGGAAGGCGGCGATGGCGCCCATGACTTCCGGCATGGCTTTGATGCACGGGCCGCACCAGGTCGCCCAGAAATCGAGGACGATGACCTTGCCGCGATGCTGGTCGAGGGAAAAGGTGGAGTCGTCGAGGAGAGAGAGTTCCAAGGCGGGTGCCTCGGTCCCGATGAGGGGTGAGAGAGGTGGGTTACCTTCTTCGGGAACAGCCGGGTCGGGGGTGAGAACCGGACGCCAGTCGTGGAAAGCAACGAGATCCAAGGGTTTGGCCTCCTGCATGGGCCGGGCCGGGGTTCGATCGACCTCGCGAATCTGTTCCAAGGAAACGCGGCATTTTCCCAGAATGGCCGAGGTCCCGGTAAGTCGGCTCCCCTCGACCCTCTCGCCGGCGAGGCGGAGCCTCGTGCCATCCTGAAGGACGAGCTGGTGGGTGACCTTAAAATCGTAGGAGGCAAGAAGGCGCTGGTGTTCTTCGTCCAGAATCGGGGCGACGGGTGGATCCACCGCCTCCTCTTCATCGGCGATCACTTCTTCCTCCTCGTTGAAGGTCTGAGACGGGGCATTTTTCCCGGCCTTCGATGCGGAATCGGGAGGGGCAGGTGTGGGAGCGCTCAGGCGCACGATGCCGGAGACGCGACCGCGGGGGATTTCGACGCTCGCGCCATTGGCGTGGAATCGGACGGTATCGGCATTGGCTGATTCGAGCGTGCCACGGAGGAGGTCGCCGTTTGGCGAGATGAGCAGGTGCGTGGGCGGGTGATCCCGCATCGTCCGGGGAATGGTGAGAGCTTTGGCCTTGGCCCGGGGATCGATGAGGCGCAGAGGCACACTTCCGGGAGTGCTTTCGACGCGGAAGTCGCTGATGACGATCGTGCTGCCGGCCTGATTCCATCCCTGCCAGCCACCGCCCATCTTAAAATAGAGTCCGTTGCCTGAGACGTTTTCCGGCTCGATTTTGAGGGAAAGGGCCGTTTTGCCATTGATGCGCACCGCGACGGACTGTGTCGTCGCGAGGAGATCGATCGTGGCACGATTGTTGGTGATGGGGATCTGGTCTCCGGAAAAAGAAAAGGCTCCACTCTCGTTTAACCTGCCGATGAAGAGCCGGTTTCCCTGAGCGGCAATGATGAGATCGGTGGAGGGATGGCTGGAACCGGGCCCAGAGGCGAAAAGGCGCAGTGTCATGGCACCGTAGGTTTCCCGCCAGTCAGCTTGAAACCGGATGCGATCGCCGAGAAGAATTGTGGGGTTGCCGAGAATGCCGCCACGAAGCGTCGCGACTTCAGGGGTGAGGGCGATCTCGTCTTCGGAAGCCTCGACTTCCTCCCATTCGGGGTCGCGGAACCCGGTGAGGACTCTCCCGGAGGTACCTGTGTCGATGGCGCGCACCTTGGCCGGATCGACTTCGATTCGCCCGGTGATCCGGCTTTCAAAGATGATCTTTTCAGGCTCAATAGAGACGAGCGAGCCGGTGAGGATCTCGTCGGTGTCGAGATAGAGACGTGCCTGCCCCAGGGTGGACGGGGGATCGCTCTCGTTGCCACCGTAGGCCCCGCGCTTGATTTCGACAGAGGTGTCCTTGGCGAAGGGCACGGCGCGTTCGGCTCCGGGAGGCTGCCAGGCGAGAAGGGAGGAATCGCCCGATTCGTCTCCTCCAGCAAGGCGGGCGAGACCACGCAAACTCAGCCCGGAGACAAGGAGCAGGTCGGAGCCCCCGGCAAGTGGCTCGGTGTTTTCGGGGAAGCGGATTTCACGGGCGCCCGGCAGCGCGGTGTCGATGGGAACGGATGACCAATCCGGCTGGAGGGTGAGATGGCCCTCATCAAGGCGAACGAAACGCCCGCTCAAAGAACTTCCGGACGACCACGCGATGCGGGTGAGCGATGCCGGTGGAGTGGCGCTCTCGGCATCGGCACGATCCGACTCGGGGGAAAGAACCCACTCGACGAGTTGGTCGAGCGGATGGGTCTCGTTGCCAAGTCGAAGGCGGTCGGATCCCTGGGTGAGAGCCACGGGGCCGGTGCGGAGTTTCGCGGAATTCCCCTGAAGGCGAACGCGGGGCTGCGTCAGGTCGATCACCGGGACGGGTTTTCCGTCCCAGGGACGCACTTCGAGGGCGAGGAGTTTCATCTCCGGATTCCGGCTGAGGATGGAGAAGCCCCGACGAAGGGGATCCGAGAGACGCCTTCTGGGATCGGGATTTTCGGGGCTGGTCTCGCCGGTGATCGAGGCGAGAGGGCGCCCCGCGGGATCACAGACTTCGATCCTACCGCGACGCTGGTCCCAGAAGAGGCGGAGGTGCAACTCGCGGGTTTGCTCACCCATCAACATGACGTGAGCAAAGCGGGTGCCATGGGTGAGGACGAGGTTTTGATCCCAGGCCTCCAGCATCGGCCCGTTTGACGGCTCGCGAAGGAGTCCGATTTGAAGGTTCGGATTGCCGGAGGGGAAGCGGGCGTGAAACTGGATTTCGACTCGTTCGGGCAGAGGGATTTCTCGATAAAGGTTGCCGGACCATTGGTGGGTCGCGAGTTCGCCTCGGAGATCTGTATACCAGTCGGTGGGTTTCCGGTCGCGGCCGTAGGAGGACCAATCCTCGATTTCTCCGAGTCCCGAAAAGGCACCTCCGTCTTTCCCAACACGGGCCAGTCGCACGATCGTATGACGCGGGATCTTGATGGACTCCGGGAGATGAAGGCAGGAAAAAACCACCTCGGTATCGCCAATGGCAAGAAGCCGGCCACGGAGGCGATCACCCGTTTTGAGGGTCACTTCAAACTTGGGATCGGAAGGAGAAGGTGAGGCGGGCGAATCCTCTCCGGCACCGAACCGCAATCCGGAGAGTTGGCCGGGACGCAAATCGAAGGGTGAGGCAAACGGAGGTGAGGCAAAACGTAGGAGGCCTCCCGGCCCTTCGAGAATCCTACCGGAAAGTTCGTCGCCGTTGCGCCATCGCAGGACGACTTGCCCAGGCTCGAGTGGAGGGCGGACGGTCGGGGGCGTGGACTTCGGGGTGGGCGTGCGATCTTGCAACTGCGCGGAAACTGGACCGCCCCAGGTCATGCTGAAGAGCATCCCCAGACCCAGAACGGTCCGGCGGAGGAAGGGGAACGGTCGAAGGCGAAGATACATCGAATCAGAATCGCTCGTAAATCGGGAGAAAACGGTAATTCAAGGCGAGGGAAAGCAGGGACATCGCGGTGCCGTAGGCTTCGCCATAGCTGCCGGGGAAACTGCCGTCGGGAGCTTGTTGCTCTGAGAGCATCGAGGCATGGGCACGATTCCATCGATCCCAGGCTTCGAAATCTCCCTGAAAGAGGGCCTGGGCCATGTAGTAATAGAAATAGTGCGTATGGGCGGTCTCGCGATGGTCAAGGCGTTCGCTGATATGACCTAGGGCGTTCTTGAACTCTTCGGTATCACGCCGGTGTCCGACCGCGTAGACGAGGGTGGCCACGGCGGAACGCGCCATCGATTCCCCGCCGCCGCCGATGCCGCCGCTGTAAGCGACAAAGCCGGAGGAGGCGGTGTTGCGCTGCATGTACTTTATGGCGTCCTCGATCGTCGCTTCAGGCACGGCAAGGCCCGCATTGCGGCAGGCGAGCAGGCCCATGAGGACGGATCCGGTGACGGAAGTATCGGCATCGGTCGAGGTGGGGGAGTAGCGCCAGCCGCCCCAGCGGTTCGCCTTTTGCGCGGTGACGGCTAGTGCGATCGCCTTTTCGAGGGTGGTGGCGATGGATTGGCGAACGTCATCGGCTTCGTTGCCCTTCCAGAGCGTGGCCTCGTCGACGGTGCCATAGGCCTCGGCGAGGGCGAGCATGGCAAAGCCATGGTGATACATGCTGTTGGGAATAAAGCCGGTGTCGCGCTCTTGCCCCTCGATGATGGCCCGGAGTCCTGCCTTGATGTGGTGGCGATGTGCGCCGTAGTTGGGGTCTTCACCGCTCGCGAGAAAAGCCATCAGGCAGATGCCGGTGATGCCGTGTTCGCTGCGGCTGCGCCAGGTGCCGTCCTCGCCCTGGGTTCGCGAGAGATAGGCCAGGCCCCTTTCGTAGATCGCATCGACCTCGGCGGGGATCTCGCCCCCAAGCCGGACCGCCGGATCCTGGGCCGTCGCGGTGTCGATCGCGAAGGCGGAAACCCCCAAAAGGATGGGGTGGAGTATTCTTGTCAGGAACATCGCGGCAAGCTTATTGGACCTCTTCCTTGGGCGCCTCTTCGGACTGGATTTCGACACCACGGCCTCCTCCGCCCTTGATGATGATTCCCTTCGCTCCCTCGATTCGCAACACCCCTGATTCTGCGCCCTCATAGGCTTCCTCTTCCTCTCCGTTCTCGCGGCGGTCGGACGCCTTTTCCTTGGCGCGCTTGAGACGCCGCTTCTGGTCCCAGAAATGGTCGAAATTCGAGGTGGCATCGCGGAGACGGTCGAATTGCTGCTCGGTGAGGATGGTCTTGAGAACGTCTCCCTCGGCGGCGTTGACGAGCGACATGAGCATTCCGCGCTCAAAGTAGTCGCCCCAGTAGCGCTGCACGTCGTTGAGGTAGCTGGAAGCGGAGTCATGGACGAGCTCGCTGATCTTCGCTTTTTGGTCGGGGGTGAGCCGGAGATGGTCATCGATCGTGGAGAGCGACATGCTCGCGAATGCCTCGATGCGGTCGCTCTCGCGCTGTTCAAGGATGGACTCATAACGCTTCACCTGATCGGCGGTGAGGACATCCTTGAGGGAATCCTTCCAGAGGTCGAGCGACTCGCCTTCTTCCTCAGACCGGTTCCCTCCGAAGTTGACGCTTCCCATGCCGTCGAGCATTTCTTTCACGCCGTCGGGATCGGCGCTCTCGAGGCGGGTGCGGAAGTAACGTTCGGCTTGTTCGTGCCACTCCTTCATCGACCGCTCGGAGGCCCCTTTGGCGGCGAGTTCGAGGCGCTCGTGCTGTTGTTCGTCGAGTTCGCAAAGGCGCACGATGTCGTCGATGACGATGCGCATGAAGCTCATGCGGTTGTCACGCTCCGCCTCCGCGAGTTTGAGAATGTGTTGCGAGATCTGGGCGTCGAGGGGCGCCTTTTCCCCCTCCACCGCAGGTGCGGGATGGGTCTTGGCGGGTGGGGCGGGATTTCCTTCGGCCGCGTCGCCGGCTTTTTCGCCGACCACACCGAACGGATCGGGTTCGTCGATCCCATTCTGTGCCATTAGGGGCACCGCCGTGAAACACGAGAGAAGGGCGATGGGCAGGATACGCATGGGGTCAATTCAGTTCGATTCGAGTTGATTGAAATAGGTGTCTAGTCCGCGGCGGAACTCCTCGGGCAGTTCGCGGCCGGCTTTGCCGGTCGACTGCTCGACCTCGCGGTCGAGGACGGGGGCGGACTCCTTGGGGGTTCCCTGGGGGCCGATGTCACTGAGGGCCGATCCCTTGCCCTCGCCGCCGCTGCCGCCGGATGGATTCTGTTGGTTGGCGCCTCCGCCACCGCCGCCTCCCCCGGATTGTTGCCGCTTCGACTGGAGGAGTAGTTCGATGACCTCGGTTTCAAAGGCAATCGCTTCCGGGCCGGTGTCGGGGCGGGTGAGAACGGCGTGGGCCTGGCGCATGGTGTCGGAAACGAGCGACAGCAGCATGATCTCGCGCTCGAAATCGGCCGCCCCGGGGAGCTTGCGGATGTCCTCCACGACACGGTCAATGCGCTCCCTCAGGTCGGTCTGGATGTCTTCGAGCGGGCGCACCTTCGAGGCGTAGACATCGGGCGCGAAGGCGGGACGTGTTTCCTCCATCTCGCGGGTTTCGTCTCGCAATTGCATCTCCTCCTGCAGCACCTTCATGATGTGAAGAACGAGTTCTGGAGGCAGACTCTTTTGTTCCCCTTGCTGCCCCCCCTGGGCCGGCTGATCGGGCGCGGCGGCCACGAGTTCCTCGGCCCAGCGGTCGAGGGTATCGGCCCAATACTCCGAGGCCACGACGGATCTTCCGCCCCGATTCACGAGAGTCTCCTCACCAATGAGCCGCAACCCCGGGACAACGGAGCGTTCCTTCATTTGTTCGAGAACCTTGCGGTAGATGGGATCCTGTTTCCGCTGGTAGTAGGCCTCGAGGTCACTCTGGATATGGTGGACGAAGCGGCTTTGTTCCTCCTGCGTTTTGGCGACGGCTTCCCCCACTTCACGGATCTGTTGCTCGACGCGTTGGCGGGGGAGGCCGAAACTGGAACCGAGCGTCTTGGCGAGGGTATCGGCCAGCTCGGTCTGCTTGCGCGAGGCCGCCTTGAGACGTTTCACAAAAGTGCTGGCCTCGAGGCTGGCGAGGATGGCAGCGAGCTCATCGGCAACCTTGGCGAATTCGGCGAGAAGTTCTTTTTGCTCTTCGAGGGCCCGGTCGAGGGTTTTCTGTGCCGGACTAGCAGGGGCGGGATCGGTCCCGGCCTCTCCCTCCTCACCGGCGGCGAGGGTCGTGACGGGTAGGCGGAGGGGAGGGGGGGCGGAGGAAGCTCCATCGCCGCCCTTGGCTTCCTTTTTTTCGGGGACGAGGCCCTTTTCGCCATTGGAAAGGGTGGGAGAGGATGGAGGGGGCGGAACCGTTTCGATGGGTTTGTCAGGAGTCTTTTCTTCGGTGCCCGCGGGATGGGTCCCCGGCGCGCGGGAAGCCTGTTGGAGGAGGTCGGCGACGCCGGGCATGCGTTCACGGGCAATCTGTTCGAGGGCGCGGTTCATTTCGGCCCAGCGCTCGAGGCGTTCGGCATCGAATTCGGGATTTTTCGTGGCTTCACCGACGAGCCCCCTTCCTGCGAGGGTGAGGGCATCGAGGCGGCGGGCATTGGCGGACTCGGCCGAGGATTGATCCTGGAGACGGCGGCGGTTCTCCGGTTCGTCGAGTTCCTGGGGAGTCAGCTCGCGCAGGGCGAGATTCGATTCGTGGAGCTGCTGCTCGCGCTCGTAGGTCTCGCGTGCGTTGCGGAACCATTTCGCAAATTCCTCGGTGAGCCATCGGGCATGTTCCTCGGGGCTGAGGATCTGGAGAAGGAAGGCGGGCGAGTAGGTGCGCTCGCGGTTCGGCAAAAAGTCGGTCGCGAAAGCACGAACCTGGTAGGTGCCGGGACGGATGCCCTCGCGTTTCGCCGAGAAAGTGCCGCGCACGTCGATCGAGGTCTTCTCGGGGGCGCCAGCGGCGACGGGCTTTTCTCCGGTGAGTGATGCCGCGCCCGATTTTCCATCAGAGGCAAGTCGCCATTCGAGCCCGACTTCGCGCAGGCCGAAGTCATCCTTGGCCCGCACGTCGAAGGTGACGAGTTCGTCCTCGAGGACCATGCGTTTGGCTTCGACTTGATGGGCTTGGATGCCGGGAGCCTCGTCCGGCACGGGCATGAGACCTAGCTCAAGGGGCGACTTGGCTTCTAGCCCATGGATGTCTTTCCAGGAAAAGCGCCGGGTCTGTGGCTCGGTCACGGTGAGCGCTTCGGTAAAAAAGGACGCACCCTCGATGCGGGCCGACGTGCCGTCGGTCTCGGCCGAGGCGAGTTCCCGGGTCGTCGTGCCCCGGATCGTGGCGGTGGCGCCCTCGACCAGCTTCAATGCATTGCCGCGAACCGGAACGACCGGATCGCTTTCGTAGCGGAGGTAGTCAGGAAGCCGTATGATTGCCTCGAGTGCCGTCAGTTCGGGACGGGGGAGGGGGGCGAGATCGATCCGCTCGCGGGCATCACCAACACGGAGCGAAAGCGTCCCGGTCTCCTTTTGCGGCGGCACCGTGAAGGCGTAGCGATCGGCCTCGCGGGGCGATGCGAGGCGCGTTTTCCCGGGCAGTTGGAGAGAGGCTTGGTCAGGCTTCCACCTGGTCGTCCTCGCCAGGCCGGACTCAAGGGAAAAAGGTTCGGCATAGGGAACGACGAGTTTTTCCGGGACATCCTCGAGCTGGGCGAAGGTGTAGCGGTCCACCGACTTCCAGGGAGAGACCCAGCGGGTCAGGGCATTTTTTGCCGCGTCCGAGACCAGCGTCAAGAGGAGGACGGCCACGGCGAGGACGACAAGGGTGCCGCAGAGCCGGTGACGGTAGCGCCGCGTTGAAACGGCGTCGGAAAAGTCGCGATCTCCGATTCGTTCATCGACCTGCCGCATCGCGGCGTTGATGAGGGTCTGACTCTGATCGCCCGGGTGATGGTGGGCCAGTTCGACGATGCCGAGCAATTCATCTCCGATCTTGGGATAGCGCCGTTTCAGGTAACGGGCGGCATCGCCGAGGGTGCGCTGCCGCCAGACCCAGCGATGCCAGAGCAGGGGCAGGCCCAATGCCGGGAAGGCAAATCCCGCGATCAGAAGCGAGGCACGCAGCCATGTCGGAGTATCGATGAACCGATCAAGCACAAAGACAAAAAGATAAGAAACGCCGAGGCCAAGAACCCCGGCCAAGGCACCTTCGGCGATCTTGATCGACCAGAGCCGCTCCCGAAAGCGCTCGAGGGTTCCTTGCAGCCGGGGCGGGAGGGGTAGGTCGTCCGACTCCGGACCCGGGCCTACCGATGTGTTGCTGACGCCCATGTCTTTGGGGAATTTAAACACAGTCCCGACCGTTGCGCCATCCCGCATTTCATGAGGGTAGTGGCGGGAAAAAGACGGTTCTCCCTGGCGAAATTCAAAGATGGCAATCTCCTGACTTGTCTTTTTCTAACTTGGACGTTTTCGTCTGCGCGTGTCCATCTATCTCGATTCTGGTGCCACGACCCGACTTCATCCCGGGGTGCTCGATGCCATGATGCCTTTTCTCGCGGGGCAGTGGCACTCGCCCGCGGGCGCGTATCGATCGTCGGTCCGTGTGCGCGATGCGGTGGAGCAGGCTCGGAGCGAGGTCGCGGATCTGATTGGTGCGACCCCGGAGGAGATTGTTTTCACCAGCGGAGGGACCGAGGCGAACAACACCGCTCTGAAATCCCTCGCCCGCGAGGTCGGGCGCACCCATTCGAAAATCGTCATCAGTGCGGTGGAGCACCGCGCCGTCTCGCGGCCGGT
This sequence comes from Akkermansiaceae bacterium UBA5020, assembly GCA_002396885.1. Lineage (GTDB taxonomy): Bacteria > Verrucomicrobiota > Verrucomicrobiia > Verrucomicrobiales > DEV007 > Arctic95D-9. The sequence goes on along the minus strand of DGXY01000061.1, from coordinate 12,168 downwards.
TGCGGCGATGAGGGCGGTGGGGTTTGAAGTGGAGCACGCCGCCGTGGAGGCCGATGGCCGACTCGATCTCGAGGCGTTCAGCACCTCCGTGGATCGCACCCGACCAGGCTTCGCCTCGGTGATGTGGGCGAACGATGGGACTGGGGTGCTCCAGCCGCTCGCCGAGGTTGCCGGCGTCGTGAAGGGAGCCGGTTGGTTTCTCCACAGCGATGCGATCGCGGCCGCCGGGCGGGTCAAGGTGCGCGTCGGCGAGGTGGCGGTCGATTTTCTCACCCTGAGCGCCCATAAGTTCCATGGTCCCAAAGGGGTGGGCGCCCTTTACATTCGGGGCGGGACTCCCTTTGAGCCGATGATGCGCGGATGCGGGCAGGAAGGAGGACGCCGTGGTGGTGCGGAAAATGTTGCTGCGATCGTGGGTTTTGGGGCGGCTGCGGTCCTGGCCAATGAGGCTTTGGCGAATGGCACCTACGATCGGGTCGAGGCCCTGCGAAATCGTTTTGAAGACGGGCTCGAGGCCGGCTTGGAGGATGGAACGAATCGGGTGCAGCGGAATGGATCGAGCGAGCACCGCACGGGGACCGTCGCGAATGTCTCGATCGCAGGTTGTCGGGCGGCGGACCTGGTTCCGGCTCTCGACGAGGCGGGGATCGAATGTGCGGGATGCGGAGGCGAGCCCGTCGGCAAGGAATTGGAATGGGACCCGCTCAAGGCGATGGGGTGTGATCAAGACCGAGTCGAGAACGCCGTGCGATTCTCCCTTTCTCTCTTCACCACCGAGGAGGAAATCGACGAGGCGGTGCGCCGTGTCGTCGCGACGGTGAAGCGATTGTCGAACTGACCTGACCGCGGTTCAGGTGCGCAGGGCGGCGAGAGCGCGGAGGAGATCCTCTTGGCTGACGGCATCGGAGACATAGGCCTCGCCGAGCGATTTCAACAGGACGAAGCGGATTTGGCCGGCCTCGAACTTTTTATCCCGGCCCATCGCGGCGAGGATGGCCTCATCGGGAATGTCGTCGGCGAGAACAGTGGGCAGCTCGTAGGCCTCGAGCGCGTGCAGGATCCGTTCTCCCGCAGCAGGGGAAAGGCCGGACTTCTCGACCGAGAGCCGCGTCGCGGCGACGAGCCCGAGGCTGATCGCTTCGCCGTGCAGAAAGCGGCCGTAGCCACCGGCGGCTTCGATGCCGTGTCCGAGGGTGTGGCCAAAATTGAGAAGGGCGCGCGTCCCGGTGGTCTCTCGTTCGTCTTCCTCGACGACGGCGGCTTTGATCGCGACATTGCGGGCCACGAGCGTCACGAGATGCTCCCGCACCGCGGCACGGTCCTCGACGAGACCGAGGAGCGAGGCATCGCGGATCGCGGCGTGCTTGATGATCTCGGCGAAGCCTTCGTTGAACTCGCGTTCGTGCAGGGTCGCGAGCGTTTCCGTATCGGCGAGGACGAGCTGGGGCTGGTGGAAGGCCCCGAGGAGATTTTTGCCCTCGGGCGTGTTCACTCCGGTCTTGCCGCCGACGGAGCTGTCGACTTGGCTGACGATGGTGGTGGGGATCTGCACGCAGGGAATCCCGCGCTGGAAGATCGAGGCGGCGAATCCAGCAAGGTCGCCCACGACGCCGCCACCGAGGGCGACGAGGAAGGATTTGCGGTCGAGTCCGGCCCGCAGCATCTCGCGGCAGACTTCGGTGACCTGCTCCATGCTTTTCGAAGCCTCGCCGGCGGGAACGGTGATGAGGACGGTGCGGATCCCGGCGTTCTCAAGCGAGGTGCGGACGGTGTCGGCGTAGAGGGGGCCCACATTCGAATCAGTCACGATCGCCGCGACCTTGCCCCGGATCCCGGAGTGCCGTGCAATGAGCGACGCGGTCTCGACGAGGAGCCCTTCGCCGACGAGCACGGTGTAGTGGTCGTGGGCGAGACGGAGGGAAATGGAGACGGGGTTGCCTTCGGTGAGGGTGGGCATGGGGCGGCTAGCTTGCACGCGGGAACCGGATCTTTCAACGGCGAAGCGTCATCATTCCTCGTGCAGGGAAAAGTGCCGGGCGATCCGCGCGGCGGTGACTTCGGGGGCTTCGTCGCGGGGGAGGGGCAGGGGGTGGAAGGCGGGCTCGCGGCGGAACCAGTTTTCCTGACGTTTCGCATACTGGCGCGTCGCCAACCGGATCGCTTCGCGGCAGGCGGGCTCGGTGATTTCGCCGCGCCGCAGGGCCCGGATTTCGGCGATGCCGATGGCCTTGGCGGCGGTCACGGAAAGCGATTCAAGCCGCGCGACTTCCTCGGTCACTCCCGCGTCGAACATCGCGGCGGTGCGGCGGACGATGCGCTCGTCGAGGTCGGCGCGGTCGCGCTGGAGGTAGACGGCACGGATCTCTGGCTCGGAGACGGCCCACTCGGCCTTCAGCTCAGAGGCGGGACGGCCGGCGAGGAGGCAGATCTCGAGATTCCGGGTGACATAGCGCCGGTTGAGCAGATTGGTCGTGGCGGCCCCGGCCGGGTCGAGATCGCGATAACGCTCGACGAGGGATTCGAGGGGCTCGGCCTCGAGCTCGCCACGCAAGGTCGGATCTCCCTTCGGCGTAGGGGCCAGCCCGTGGGTGATCGCTTTCAAATAGAGTCCACTCCCGCCAACGACGAGGGGCAAGGCGTCTCCGGGAATCGTCGCGAGGGTGGCATGGGCGCGACGGGCGTGCTCGGCGGCGTCGTTTTCATCGGTCGGTTCGAGGACTCCGAAGAGATGATGAGGGCAGGCCGCCCGCTCGGCCGGTGCCGGCGCCGCGCTGAGAATCTCGAGCCCCCGGTAGATCTGGTAGGCGTCTGCATTGACGATCGCGACGGGAGTGAAGAGGCGGGCGAGGGCAAGCGAGACCGCCGTTTTGCCACACCCGGTTGGTCCGGCGACGTAAAGAGGCTGGCGGCGGGGCGGGGTCATGCGGGAAGTCTATCCAAAAGAAAGCGCCGGAACGATCAGAGACCGTTCCGGCGCGCACCAACAAAAAAACGGGACGGATCAGGCCCGCCCTTCGGCGGAGCTCCCGGCGAGGGCGGCGTCGCTCTCGTCGTTCGGTCCTTCACTGCGGGCACCACTCACGATGAGTTTTCGGCCCATGAAATCCTGGTCGTCGAGGATGCTGACGGCACGCTTGGCCTCGTCGATCGAACCCATCTCGACAAAGGCGAAGCCTTTCGATTGCTGGGTGCGGGGATTTGTCACGACTTCAGCAAGGAGGACGTTGCCGACGCCCCGGAAGAGTTCGGTGAGTTCCGCTTCGCCGGTGGAGTAGTCGAGATTGCCCACGTAGAGACGATTCGAGGTGACTTCAGCGCGGTTGCGTTTGGTCTTCTTGGGCTCTTCGTTGGCGACGCGACCCTGGGGTTTTGACGACTCCCGGGGTGCCTTCGCCGCAGGGGCGGGGCGGGGGGACGACTTCGCCTGGGACGCCGACTTGGCTTTTGGTTTGCCGAGCAATCCAAAGGTCAGGATCGAGAGGATCTTTTGACCGGTGGTCTGCTTAGGCGTTTGCGAACTGCGCGAACCGCTGCGATTGCGGTTGCGGCTGCGGGAACGGTTGCCGCCCGAGGATGAGCCTCCGGAGTTGGAGGAGCTTCCCTGACGGTTGCGGCTGCGGCCGCCCGAACGATTGCCGCGAGGGCGGCGACTGGCTTGATCTGAGGATTGGTTTTCCATCGATGGTGGAAGATTTTGGGTGGTGATCCGCTTGGAGGCGGACCGGATGGTGGGTGGAGGCGGAGCCTCCGAGGGCCGCACCGATCAAGGAGGGAGCGCGAAAGGTCGTGGCGACCGTCGCGCTATCGTGGATCGGGATTGGCATCCAGGGGAGGGCCCTTTCCGCAGCGAGGCGGGAAGGTGCCGACTCCGCGGTGAAGCGGACCCGGAGAGCCTGGGATGGCCCGCCGGTGGGATTCGGACTCGACGTGGTCGCACTCGGCGATTCACCCGCCGGATCGGATCCGGCGTTCGAGAAAAGGCTCCGCAAACGTTGTGAGAGGTCGTCGATCACCACCCGGAAGGCGTCGCGCCACAAGGGGCGCGGGGGCTTTGCATCCGCTAAAACGCTCTGAGCTGGCTGAACGGGTGACATGCCGGGGGTGAAATACGACCTCCCTAACCCTACAAGGGCGGGTGACTCACGGCAAGTCCAGAATTGCGGAACAAGGGTTTCCGGTCTCTTTTCTCGCGGGATTTCAGTTAGGTGCCTGAATTTCGTATAAAATCATTCTATAAATTTAAAATTCAAAGTGATACGCCGCGTTTCCAAGGTTGAAAATCAGCCTGGCCAAGCTGCTGGGCTTTGGTCTGGAGACGCCCCGAAGCCACTTCGATGACAAGGTCGAGAAGATCGCTCCCGAGCGCGTCGATGCCCGCTTCGCCACGGATGATGGCCCCGGTGTCGAAGTCGATGAGATCGGGCAGTCGTTCGGCCAATTCGGTGTTCGTGCTGATCTTCACGACTGGCGTCACGGGATTGCCCATGGGGGTGCCGAGACCGGTCGTGAAGAGGATGATGTTGGCGTGCGCCCCGGCGAGGGCGGTGGTGCATTCGGCGTCGCCACCGGGGGTGCAGAGGAGGTGGAGCCCGGCGGTTTCAGCAATCTCCGGGTAGTCGATGACGGAGACGACGGGCGAGTTGCCGCCTTTTTTCGCTGCGCCGGCCGATTTGATCGCGTCGGTGATGAGACCGTCGCGGATGTTGCCAGGGCTGGGATTCTGGGAAAAATCGCTGCCGACGGCCCTGGCCCGGGCGGCGTAGGTGGAGGTCAGATGGGTGAAACGTGCGGCGACCTCGTCGCTAACGCAGCGATCGACGAGCTCCTGCTCCACCCCGCAGAGTTCGGGGAACTCGGCGAGGAGGATTTTGCCGCCGAGGGCGACGAGGCGGTCGGAGAGGGCGCCGACGGCGGGATTGGCGGAGATCCCGGAGAATCCGTCGCTGCCGCCACATTCGACTCCGATGCTGAGGTGATCGAGCGAGGCGGGGCGTCGCTCCGCCTCGTTTGCCTCAATGAGGCCGAGGAAAGTGCCCTTGATCGCTGCATCCAGGAGGGTCCGCTCGTCGGGGTAACCCTGTTGCCGGAAGGTGAGAAGTGGTTTGTCGAAACCAGGACAGCGCCGGCGGATCGCCGCTTCGAGGATCTCGAGCTGGGCGTTTTCACAGCCGAGGCTCAGGACCGTCGCTCCTGCGACATTCGGGTGGGTGATGTAGCTCGCGAGCAGACCGCAGAGCGATTCAGCATCGTCGCGGGTGCCGCCGCATCCCATCGTGTGATTGAGGAACTGGATCCCGTCGACTTTCGGGAAGAGCCGGCCGGGAGCGACCTCGTCGAGCTTCTCGAGGGGCAACTCGCGCAGGGCTGTGGCATCGGCTCCGCTCTGGTAAGCGGCGACGAGGCGGTCGGCGAGTCGCTGGTAGTGGGTCGTGCGTTCGTAGCCGAGGGCTCGCTCGAAGGCGGTGCGGATCGCGTTCACATTGCGCGTCTCGCAGAAGACCATGGGGATGACGAGCCAATGGTTCGCCGTGCCGACCTTGCCGTCGGAGCGGTGGTAACCGTCGAAAGTGCGGCCCTGCCAGCGGTCGATGGCCGGCGGCGACCACTGGTGCTCGCGGGTGCGGGTTCCGCTGAAGCCGTCGGCATCGTGTTTCAGGTTCGCGGTCGTGACGAGGCCTCCCGCCGGAATCGCCGCGGTCACCACCCCGACGGTGACGCCATACATCCTCGCCCGGTCGCCTATCGCCATTGCTGCGAGGGTGAATTTCTGCTTCGGCGGGATCGCTTCAGAGATCGGGAAGGGCGTGCCATCGAGATCCACGGTTTCGCCCGGGGCGAGGGCACGCAGGGCGACGCCGAGATTGTCCGAGGGATCGATGAGGAGGGCGGGTTTCATGGGGCGTTGATTTGGGTAAGAGAAGGGGAGCACTTGCGGAAACGGAGTCAAACGTGCATCATGGCGTATGCAATGTGATTTGTTCAACCTGCGGGGACGCAGTGCCGTCGTCACTGGAGGCAGCAAGGGCCTCGGCAAGGCGATTGCGAGGGGTTTTGTCGAAGCTGGAGCCAAGGTGATGATCTGCAGCCGGCACGAGGACGAATTGAAGGCCGCCGTCGCTGAAATCTCCGAAGGCATCCCCGGTGCCGAGGTGCGTGCCATCGTCGCCGACCTTTCCAGCCGTGAGGAGACCGACCTGCTCGCGACCGAGGCGCTCGGGGCCTTTGGCACGGTCGACATTTTGGTGAACAACGCCGGCGTCAACGCCCCTCAGGCGATCGATGTGATCGACGACGAAGTCTGGGACCGTGTCATCGAGATCAATCTCACCGCCGTGATGCGCCTGACCCGGGCGCTCGTGCCAGGGATGAAGGCGCAGGGATGGGGACGCATCATCCATATTTCTTCCGTTCTCGGAGTCGGCTCGAAGCCGGGTCGCAATGTCTATTCGGCGACCAAGGCGGCCCTGATCGGTCTCGCCAAGGCCAGTGCCCTCGATCTTGGACCCTTCGGGATCACCGTGAATTGCATCGGTCCCGGCCCCTTTCTCACCGACATGCCCATGAGTCTCCTGAGCGAGCCGGAGAAAAAGGAATTCTCCGAGCGCACTGCCCTGAAACGATGGGGCCAGCCTCGCGAACTCGCCGGCCCGGCCCTCCTCCTTGCAAGCGAGGCGGGAAGCTATATCACGGGCGAAATGCTGCTCGTG
>DGXY01000061.1:3200-5232 GCA_002396885.1 Akkermansiaceae bacterium UBA5020 | reverse complement strand
GCGCTCTGAAAATTTCAGTTTCGAAAAAGACTTAAAGAACTATAATATTTAAGTTTTCCAAATCTGATGGTCATGAACCGATCCGTCCTTCTCACCCTTGCTGCCGTTGGTTTCCTGTATCCGGTTTGCGCCCAGGAGGCGCCCGGTCGCATCGATCTCAATGATCCAAATCTCGTCATCGTCGAGGCCTCGGTGATCCCCATCCCCTTGGAGATCTTTTCCTCGCTCGACAAGCTCGGCACCCAAGATTGGTCGAAGCACGTCGATGAGCGCGAGATCCGCCTCGACGCGAACCGCTCGCGCACGGCGATGCTCTTCGGCCTCGTCGTCTCCGACGGGTTCATCGCGGTGCAGGCGCAGGACAAGGAAGCGGTCCGCCGGGTCGGGCGCGAAGTGCTCCGCCTTGCCTCTTCGCTCGGCGTCGCGAGCTCGGTCGAGCAGCACGCCAATGCCATCGTCAACGGGGCGGGGCAGGGGGATTGGCCGGTCGTGCGCAAGGAACTCGACAAGACCCGCCAGACCGTGCTCAACAAAATGACCGAGCTGCGCGATGACGAACTCGTCGCCCTCGTCAGCCTCGGCGGCTGGCTCGGGGGCACCCAGGCGCTCGCTGGAGTCCTCAAACAGAATTATTCCGTCGAGGGTTCCGACCTGCTCAATCAGCCCGACCTCGTCAAGCAGCTCAAGAAAGAATTCAACACCCTTCCGGCCCGGGCCAAACGGGGCAAGTCTTTCACTCAAATCAGCCAGACCCTCGATCACCTCGAGTCTCTGATGCGTGCCGACGCCAGCGGGGCGATCAGCCAGGGCAAAGTGATCGAGATCTCGCTCTCGACGAAAAATCTCGTCGATTCCATCTATGAGATTTGAGCGGCCCCATTCCGTTCTCGTCTTGGTCCTGCTCTGCGGATTCGCCGGCGTGCGGGGGCAGGAAGTGGTCGATCGAAAGCCCTCGCTGGACGAGTTGAAGCTCGTTGCCCAGCAGGCGGCGATCCCGCATCTCGGGGGTGGCAATCCTTTCATCCTTCGCGAATCGACCTGGAGCGGTGCCGTCGAGCCGGGTAAGGCCCGCCTCATCCAGGTGCAGCTTTTCAAACGCAACGACTACCACTTCTGGATCGCGATGCCCGACCGCAAGGCGGCCGTGAACCTCAATCTCTACAACGGGAAAGGCGAGCTTCTCGAGGCGAAGAATCTGAGCTACGAGACGCCGAACGTCACGAGCCTCGTTGCGAGTCCCTCCGAGACGGGGGTCTATTACCTGAGGGTGTCGCTCCAGACCACGGTCGAAGAGACCCAGCCGTGGACGGTGATTTATGCGTATCGCTGAGCGGCTTGGCCTCCGCAGCTCGACCCTATCCGTCGCGTGCCGCCGAGAGTGCCTTTCCACGGTCCGCATCGTGTGGTAGGCGGCGCGGTCAAAACCTTTGGATGGCGGGACAGTCCACCGGCATGATCTGAATGTCACCGCACGGGAGATCGTAGGCCAGCGAACGGCTCTGGGTCTGCTTCAAATCGATGCCCCCGAGAAGCATCGCGCGCTTTTCGAGGGGGAGGGTGGCCGAGATTTGCTTCGTCCATCGTGGGGACACCCGTCACGGTGTCCTCATTTATGAGGCGTCAAGCGCTCCGCGGGCTCCGCCGAACGTTCCTTCGGTGTCTCTTTCATACGGCACGGCGTGTTTTTCAAAACACAACATATTGTGTTGACGGTGGTCTTAGGGCACAATATGATGTGGAAGTCTAAGATGTGTTAAAAACCTTCGCAGACCTCTTCAAACGTTTCATTGCCCCCGCCTGCCGCTTTCATGAACTGGACTTTTACCATTGGACCGAGGACCTTCGTCCTCGATCAGGCACTCGCGAAGCAGGTGCTTGCCGGAAAGAAAATCATCAACGGGAAGGTTTCCGAAGCCTTCAACCTGCTCCCTCTCCGTTACCCATGGGCCTATGACCTCTATGTGCGGCTAAAGCAGGCGAACTGGGGGCCCTATGCGGGGGAAATTCCGGTCCTTGTCGCGACCGACGTCAT
>DGXY01000061.1:1744-3023 GCA_002396885.1 Akkermansiaceae bacterium UBA5020 | reverse complement strand
GTCCTTGTCGCGACCGACGTCAGCCATGCGGAGTCCACCGAAAACCGCGGGTTCATCGAGACCGCCGTCGGGTTTCTGGCTCCTCGCGGTGCCTGCTCCGAGTCTCGGATCATTGGAGTGATTCGGGAGAAGGTCACCGCGCCGGAGTTAAAACTCATCCTCGGAAGGCGCTCACAGGAAGAGAACATCGGCCTCGATTGCTTCCTTTTCCTGACCGACCGGCTCCGCATCGACCCCGCTCTCTGTTCGCGGGCTTTCCTAACTGCTCCGGCGGTCCGGCAGATCTTCGATCTCTGCGGCAAGGTGGCGGGCTCGATCAGCCGGACGATGACTCTCACAACCCCGGAGGACCAACGCAAATTGGCGCGCGCGGTTTTCTTCCTCGGTGCCTGTTTCAAAGGGGTTCAGTTCCGATCGCTTCATGTGGAGACGACGGACCCGGGACGAACGGTCAGGTTTCCAGCCCTCTCCGCGACCTTTGGCAACCGGCGCCGCGACGAGGACTTTCAAGTGGAGTTCCTGCGCCGGCTTTTTCTCACCCTCTTGAAGGAGAATCCCGCCATCCGCGGGGCGGACTTTGATGCCGACCTCATCGCCCTGATGGAGGAAACCGTCTCGCTGGAGACGTGCTTCGTCAGGGAGCTCTTTGCCGGGGAATCCGACAACGGCAGCATCGAACGCCTTAACGCCTCCGTTGACCTCATCGCGCGTCGGCGTCTCGCCGACTTTGGGCTGGGTGGCTCGCTTCGCGGGGCTGCGCTGAATGCCCAGGCCGACGCCGGTCAGACCCGCTTCGCCGCTGATTTCCACAACCTAGACACGTCCTCGCTCGTCGACCCAACCATGTCCGACGACGAACTCTGATCAGCCCCCATCCTACCCGTCAAATCCATGAATGCAGTGCAGCCAGAACATCCCCACGCTTACCTCGATCCAACGCGCCGGAAGACCGTCCACTCCGGGAAAAGTGTAATCGGAGGAGAGCCCGGCGACCTTTTCGACCTTTTCCCGCTGAAGTATCCCTGGGCCTGGGAGCTTTACCAGAAAATGATGGCGAACCACTGGGAGCCCGAAGACGTCCCAATGCAGAAGGATATCGAGCAGTGGAAGAGCGACGAGCTTAGCGAATCCGAGCGCTGGATCGTGCGGATGGGCATTGGCTACTTTTCCGCGGCGGAGGGGATCGTCGGTGACAACCTCCTGCACGTGATCCGGGAAAAGGTCACCGCGCCCGAACTCAGGCTCGTTCTCGGTCGCCACGCCCACGAGGAGAACATCC
>DGXY01000061.1:1214-1498 GCA_002396885.1 Akkermansiaceae bacterium UBA5020 | reverse complement strand
GATGTTCGAGCAGATCCCGACGATCCGGAAGAAAAACGAGTTCGTGAACCGTGTCTCGCGGTCCCTCCGCCGGGACATGGATATGTCGGTGCAGGAAAATCAGAGGCTTTTCGCGAAGAATGCCTTCCTCTTTGGCCAGTGCCTCGAGGGGACCCAGTTCTTTGGACTCTTCGCAATGATCCTCGGCCTCGGGGCGAACTGCAAGAAGTTCACCGGCATCGCCGAGATGTTCGATTATACCCTTCGGGACGAATCGAATCACATTGACCTCCTCCGCCATCTCT
>DGXY01000061.1:0-1042 GCA_002396885.1 Akkermansiaceae bacterium UBA5020 | reverse complement strand
CTCCGCCATCTCTTTCTGGAGATCGTCAAGGAAAACCCCTCGATCTGGGATGAGACCTTTCAGGAGGAGCTTTGCGGACTGATGCGGGAGGCTGTTGCCCTAGAAAAGGATTTCATCCGCGACTGCTTGCCCATGGACATGGTCGGGATGAACGCAAGTTCGCTTGCCTCCTACATCGACTACATCGCAGACTGCCGTCTCGCCGGGGTCGGTCTTCCCACCTCGGGACGAGACCTTGTAAATCCCTTTCCCTGGCTGGATGGGGCGATCTTCATCAACCGCGAGAAAAATTTCTTTGAGAGACGCGTCACCTCCTACCAGCAGGCGGACGTGACCGAGCGCAGGCTGTCTTGGCTCGAGTCGGGCATGAGTTTCGAGCAGGCCTCTTGAAGTCGATGAACGTCGGCAAACTCAAAGACCCACCTTCAGCGAAGCCTTCCGCAGCTTTTCTAGGATCTCTTTGCCGGATCCGCGATCGGGTAATTTAAGGGACGGAAATGTAAATGTTTCAATCGCGCGACCGCCCGGGAGCCGCGGCATCCTTGCCGGCGTTTCTTCGCGAAGGGCTGTTGCACGATCGCGATTCTCAAAACGCCCTTTCAGCAGCGCGACTCGTTCGAACGCGTATCCTTGCGCGTATCCTTGCGCGAGTCCTGCGTCACCCGCGGAACCTACTTGTCGAAACTCGTGGCGACGGGAAACGGATCCAGCGGACTCACCACCCCGAGCCCTTTCGCACCGGACGCGACTTGCAGGTAGATCTCGGTTGTTGTGATGGCTTCGTGGCCGAGAACCTCTTGGATGGTTCGCAAATCGGTCGCCGCTCCGAGCAGGTGGGTTGCGAACGAGTGCCGCAGCGCATGGCTCGTCACGCGCTTCTCGATCCGCGCCGTCCGTGCCACGCGTTTGACCGCTTCGTTTTAGACCTGCTCGTGGAGGTGATGACGGCGCCGGAGGGCGCTTTCGGGATCGACCGATGGTATTAAGGGACGGACAAAAAAATGTTGACGGAGCTTTGGATTGACCGATTCTCTTGGTGTCC
>DGXY01000062.1 GCA_002396885.1 Akkermansiaceae bacterium UBA5020 | reverse complement strand
GATTGTCTATCCGCTTCGCGTATTCTGACATCTGACATCTGACCTCTGACCTCTGACCTCTGACCTCTGACCTCTGACTTCCGACCCCCCACCCATGCCCCGTGACACACAGCGCGACTTCCTCGATCCGGCGGTGCTTGGCAAACTGCTCGGGCTCGAGCTGAATGCGCGCCAGCCCATGATCGGGAATGTCGCGGGTCGCCACCGCAGTCCCGTCCGTGGCTCGGCGCTCGAGTTCGCCCAGTATCGCAAGTATGTCCCGGGCGATGACACCCGCCGCCTCGACTGGCGCACCTGGGGACGCACCGACCGCTATTACATCAAGGAATTTGAGGCAGATACGAATCTCCGTCTCTGCCTCATCGTCGACACGAGCGGGTCGATGGGCTATGGCGAACCCGGCGCGACGCGCCTCGACTACGCCCGCCGTCTCTCCGGCACCCTCGCCTACCTCGCCGCCCAGCAGGGCGACGCGACCGGACTCTACAGCGGCTCGACCGGTTTTGAAAAAGAGACCCCGCCGCGACGAGGTCCCCGCCACCTCGGCGTCCTCCTCGACCAGATCGGCGGGCTCACCGCCGGTGGCGAGACTGGCCTGATCAAAGCGATCCACGAGGCCGCCGAAAAGATCCCCCAGCGCGCCCTCATCGTCATCGTCTCGGACCTGCTCTTTCATCCCGAGCCGCTCAAGGAGGCCTTCCAACATCTCCGCTTCCGCAAACACGATGTCTCCGTGTTCCATCTTCTCGACCGTCAGGAGATCGAGTTCAAATTCGACCGGCCGACCCGCTTCCTCGATCTCGAGGGCGGGCCTTCGCTGCTCGCCGATCCGACCTTGATCCAGCGCCGCTACCGTGAGGCGGTGGCGCAATACCTTGGCACGATCGATCAAATCGTGAATCACTCGCTCGTCGATTACCATCGCGTCTTTCTCGACGAGCCCTACGACCAGGTCCTCGCCCGCTTCCTTCTCGGGCGGAATCCAAAGACCTCCCGCACCGCGCGATGAGTTTTCTCCAGCCCATCCTCCTCGTCGGGCTGCCGCTCGCCCTGCTGCCGGTGATCATCCACCTCATCAACCAGCACCGTCATCGCACGGTGCGCTGGGCGGCGATGATGTTCCTCCTCGATGCCAAGAAGATGACGAAAGGCCTCGCCCGCCTGCGCCAGATCCTTATCCTCACGATGCGCGTCCTCGCCATCGCCGCTCTCGTTTTCGCGGCGAGCCGTCCCCTCGCGGGAGGCTGGATCGGGCTGGCCGGCGGCAAAGCCGACACCCTCCTCGTCCTCCTCGACCGCTCCGCGAGCATGGAGCAGCAGAATCTCGAGACAGGCGAATCGAAACGCTCTGCCGCCCTCGACCGCATCGCGGAACTCATCGAAACGACCGGACACCGCAGCGAGATTGTCCTCATCGACAGCGCCACCCTTGCCGCGGTGACCCTGACAGACGCCCAAGCCCTCCGCGATCTGCCCGAGACCGCCGCGACCGAGACCGCCGCCGACATTCCCACCCTGTTGCGCAAGGCGATCGACCACCTCGCCGCGAACGAGAGCGGACGCACCGACATCTGGCTCGCCTCCGATCTGCGCCAGGCCGACTGGCAGCCGGGCTCGGGCGAATGGGAGACGCTCCGCGCCGACCTCACCGCCCGCGAGACGGTGCGCCTTTTCCTCCTCGCCTTTCCTGGAGAGGCAGAGGACAACGCCGCGCTCTCGGTGCGCGACGTGAAACGCCAACCTTCTCCCCAAGGGCAACGGCTCCTCATGGACCTCGTCATCCGTCGCGAGGGACCCGCCGTCGAAAGGAACGATGCCACCATTCCCGTCGAGATCACCCTCAACGGCACCCGCACCGTCGAGAACTTCACCGTCACCGGAACAGAACTCGTCCTTCTCGGTCACAGCCTGCCCCTGGGTGCGGGCGATGAGCGCGGCTGGGGGCGTCTTGACCTGCCCGCCGACGACAATTCCGCCGACAACACCGCCTATTTTGTCTTCGACGAACCCGCGCCGCGTCGCACTGTCATCCTCAGCGACGACGCCCTCACCGCCGAAGCGATCCGCGCCGCCGCCGCTGCCTCGACCGAACCCGGAGTCGCCTACGAGGCCACCGTCCTCGGCACCAACTCCGTCGCGCAGATCCCGTGGGCTGAGACCGCCCTGCTCTTCTGGCACGCGCCTCTTCCGGCACCCGAAAGCGCCGAGGCAACGCTCTTGAAACAACACGTCGCTGCTGGACGCAGCCTCATCCTCCTCCCGCCAACTGAGGAGGGTGGCGGTGAGTTCTTTGGCGTGAAATGGGGTGAATGGGCCGGAGACGGCGAGCAGCCTCTCGCCGTCGATTGGTGGCGCACCGAGACCGGACTCCTCGCCAACACCCGCAGCGGCGCGCCGCTGCCCGTCTCCGAGCTCGGCATTTTCCGCACGCGACGCTTCGAGGGGGCGGACCTTCCCCTGATGAAGGTGAAGGACGATATCACCGTGATCGCCCGTGTCCTCATCGAGGCGGGCGAGACGAGCGAGGAAAACGCGAGCGGCTCGGTCCATGTCTGGGGGACCCTGCCGCGTTCCGATCATTCCGGTCTCGCGAGCGAAGGCGTCGCCTTCTTCGTGATGATCCATCGCGCCCTCGATGCCGGAGCCGCCTCGGTCTCGCGCGCCCGCAACCTCGGCACGGGAGTGGGAGTTTTGTCAGGATTCTCCGGAGCCCGGGCCCTCGATACCGCCGGCGGTGACGGAACCCTCGCCGCGCCCGGACTGTTGTCTGGGGCCTACGAAATCGGCGAAGATGTCGAGTCCCGCCGTCTCCTCGCCCTGAACCGCCCCGAGAGTGAAGACGATCCCCGCGTCCTCTCGCCCGAAGCGCTCGAGCCTCTCTTCGCCGGTGTCGATTACCGCCGCATCGACGACGCCGTCGGCAGCGGCTCGTCCCTCGCCGCCGAGATCTGGCGCGCCTTCCTCGTCGCCATGGCCCTTGCTCTCCTCGCCGAAGCGATCCTTTGCCTCCCGCCCCGACCTGAGGAAGAAAAAGCACCCTCCTTCGCCAAGGCTTCGGAGGGCAGGCCCTCTCTCCGTGACCCGTGACTCTTTCGTGACTCTCTCAAACAGCGAACTGACCTTTGCCTGGACTCCGACGACGGTGGTCTTCGGCTTCGTCGTGTTTTTCGTCACGGCGGTGTTTTCCTTCCTGATCTGGAAACGGAATCACTACTCGGTCTCGAGTGGTATTCTCGAGCTCCTGCGGCTCCTCGTCGTCGCCATCGTCGCCGTGACCTTGAACCAACCGGAATGGCGTGAGACCTACGAGCCCGATGAGAAGCCCGTCCTCGCGATCCTTCGCGATGCCTCGGGCAGCATGAAGACGGAGGACGTCACCTCCGAGAGCGACCCAGCCCGCGCACCCCGTTCGCGCGAGAGCCTTGCCTTGGAACTCGTCGCTCCCGAGGCGTGGGCTCCGCTCGCCGGGCAGTTCGAGATCATCAACGAACCCTTCGCTGCGGCGGAAGCGGGCGCCGAAGCCGGCACCGATCTCGGTGGTGTGCTCAACGGATTGCTCGACCGCCATCCGCGGCTCCTTGGCGTCGTCCTCGTCTCCGACGGCGACTGGAACACGGGGGAGCCGCCCTCGCGCGCCGCGACCCGTTACCGCATGGAGGAGATTCCCGTGTTTACCGTGCTCACCGGGAGCGAGACGCGCCTGCCCGACCTCGCCGTGACCGCCTTTGATGCGCCGACCTTCGGCCTCGTCGGCAAACCGGTGCGACTGCCCTACACCCTCAACAGCGCCCTCGCCCGGAGTCATTCCGCTACTCTCGAGATCCGTACGAGCGCGGGCGAGACGCTCGGCGGCGAGGTCACCCTGCCTGCGATGGGCCGCATCCAGGATACCCTCCTCTGGACCCCGCAGGCCGAGGGCGACTACGAGCTGACCCTGACCTTGCCACCGGCCGAGGAGGAACGTGATGTCTCGAACAATTCCCTCACCGCGCCCATCGCGATCCGCAAGGAGCGGCTCAAGGTCCTCCTGATCGAATCCTTCCCTCGCTGGGAATACCGCTACCTCCGCAACGCCCTCGAGCGCGATCCGGGTGTCGAAGTGCGCTGTTTGCTCTATCATCCCGACGGCAATGGTGTCGGCGGCGGCCCGGGCTATCTCGAGCGTTTCCCGGAGCCAGATGAATTGTCCACCTTCGATGTGGTCGTGTTAGGCGACGTGGGGATCGCCGAGGGCCAGCTCACTGTCGCGCAGGCGGGTGCCTTGAAACAACAGGTTGCCGCGCAGGCCGCGGGTTTGGTGCTGATGCCAGGCTTCCGCGGCTACCAGGCCAGCCTCCTCGGGACCGAGCTTGCCGATCTCTATCCCGTGCAGCTCGATACCGCCCAGCCCCGCGGCTGGGGCTCGGCCACGCCGGGCCAGTTCGAATTGACCGAGCTTGGGGCGCGCAGCCTTCTCACCCGTCTCGAGGATACGGAGAATGCGAATGCGAATGTCTGGGCATCCTTGCCGGGCTTCCAGTGGTATGCCGGAGTCATCCGGGCCAAGCCGGGCTCGGAGGTGCTCGCGACGCACAGCTCGGAGACGAACCGCCACGGGCGCATCCCTCTCATTGTCACCAAAACCTACGGCACCGGGAAGATCCTCTTCATGGGCACCGACGGAGCGTGGCGCTGGCGCAAGGGCGTCGAGGACAAATACCATTACCGCTTCTGGGGACAGGTGGCGCGCTGGATGGCCTATCAGCGCAACATGGCGAGCGACGAGCGGATGCGCCTCTTCTATTCGCCCGACCGCCCCCGCAACGGAGACACCCTGACCTTGAATGCGAACGTCATGAGCGTCGGGGGCGAGCCGCTCCAGTCGGCCAACGTCGTCGTCCAGATCACCGCCCCCTCGGGCAAGATCGAGACGGTGCGGCTTCAGCCCGGCGGCGAGGAGCAATGGGGCCTATTCACCGGCACTTTCACTCCCGGCGAATCCGGCGAACACGGGCTAGCGATGACCTGCGCGGAAAACGGCGCTACCCTTGAAACCGCCGTCACCGTCCAAGGCACAACCCTCGAGCGTGTCGGCGAACCGGCCCGTCGCGATGTGCTCGACGAGATTGCGCGACTGACGCGTGGTGAGTTGCTCACGACGATCGATCCCGCCGCGATCCGCGACCGCATCGCCGCCCTCCCCGAACCCGAGCCGATCGAGCGCCGTCTCCGTCTCTGGGCTCACCCCTTCTGGATCGGGGCCATCGTCCTGCTGCTGACGATCTTCTGGATCGGAAGGAAGATGGCGGGAGCGGTGTGAGGAAGGTCTCGGTGGCCTGTCCGGCTTTTCTCCGGGGACTACCTTCACGACGTTGAACGTCGGCGGGAACAGCATCCTGAAGAAGGTCACCGCGATCTTGGTGTGTCCGCTGTGCCCAGTTATCATCGACTCCGATGAAACGGAGGTGGCGTGTTTATCTTGATACCTCGGTCTTTGGCGGCTGCTTCGATTCGGCGGAAGGCTGGGATGTCGACTTCCGCCGGGTGGTGGTAACCGGACAGAATTGGTATGAGGACTGTGGGCATGTCGCCTTCGCAACCATTGCCAGAGCGAATGCGATCGTGTCCTGGAATTTCAAAGATCTGGTGCGACTTGATCGCATCAAGGCTTTCAAGGCGGTGAAGCTGGGGGAAGGTTACGGCATGATCACGATTCTCAGTCCGAAGAAGGTAGAGATCGATGAATAGAGATGAATATCGGCAGCAGTTTGAGGGGGCTCCGCCAATCGATTGCGCGAAGATGAAGCACGACATCCAGGGGAGAATTTATGAGGAAACCAAGGACATGTCGTGGGAGCAGCGGCGTGAGTATATCCGCAAGGGAAGCGACGAATCTCGTCGTGCAAACGAGCAAAGACTGATGCGATGCGGAGAGCTGGCGGTGCGTGAAGATCCGGTGGAATACCGAACAAAGGAGCCCTGACTTGCTTTCGGAAAACGTTTCGGCAATCAGCGTCGCCGCTCACTGGCGCCTGACTTCCGGCGCGGACATGTCTCCCGCGAGCCTCCTCATCACGACGTAGAAGATCGGCGTGAAAAGCAGCCCGAAGAAGGTCACGCCGATCATCCCGTAGAAGACCGCGGTGCCAAGGGCCTGCCGCATTTCCGCACCGGCTCCTCTCGCGAGGACGAGCGGGAGCACACCGAGGATGAAGGCGAAACTGGTCATGAGGATGGGGCGCAGGCGCAGGCGGCTGGCTTCGATCGCGGCAGTGAAGCGATCTTCGCCGGTGTCCTGGATCTGCTTGGCGAATTCGACAATAAGGATGGCGTTTTTCGCGGCGAGGGCAACGAGAACGACGAGCCCGATCTGGGTGAAGACGTTGTTGTCCATACCCCGAAGCCAGACCCCTCCGATGGCGGAGAGGAGGCACATGGGGACAATGAGGATGATGGCGAGAGGGAGATTCCAGCTTTCGTATTGGGCGGCGAGGACGAGGAAGACGAAGAGGACACAGAGCGGGAAAATATAGACGATGGTGTTGCCGGCGAGGATCTGCTGGTAGGTGAGATCGGTCCACTCGATGACAAATCCGTTCGGCAGATGTTCTTTGGCGAGCCGTTCGACTGATTCGATCATCTCGCCGGAGCTGAAGCCGGGGAGGGTGTTGCCGTTGATGTCGGAGGTGTAGTAGAGATTGTAGCGCTGGATCCGGTCGGCTCCGCCCTTCTTCGATACCCTAACAAGCGCACCAAGAGGCACCATCTCGCCGTCCTCGTTCCGGATCTTGATGCGCATGAGGTCCTCGGGATCGGTGCGCATGTCGGGCTCGGCCTGGGCGGTGACCTGATAGGTGCGTCCGAAGAGGTTGAAATCGTTCACATAGACCGAACCGAGGTAGACCTGGAGGGCTTCGTTCAGCTCCGCGAGGGAGATGCCCATGGTCTTGGCTTGGGCGCGGTCGATCTCGATGTGATACTGTGGCACGTTCGGACGGAAGCCGGAGATGATGGAGGTGAACCCGGGCTCTTTCTGGAGGGCCTCGAGAAGCTTGTTCGTGGCGTCCTCGAGCGGGCCGAGCCCGGCGTTGTTGAGATCCTGTACCTGCACCTTGAACCCGCCTGCACTGCCGAGTCCTCGGATCGGCGCGGGCGGCAGGACGAGGACGCGGGCTTCCTGGATGCCGGAGAAGGCGGTGCGGAGACTGGCGAGCATCGCCTCACCCCGGAGTTCGGGATCCTGACGTTTCGCATAGTCGTCGAGGACGAAGAAGGCGGCGCCGAGGTTCGACTGATTCGCCTGAAGCACGGTGGAGTAGCCGGAGATGGCGAAGGTGTGGGCGACTCCGGGGACCTTGCGGGCGATCTCGTCGACCTGTCGGACGACGGCGTCGGTCCGCTCGAAGGAGGCGGCGTCCGGCAGCTGCACCACACAGAGATAATACCCCATGTCCTGCGAGGGAATGAACCCCGTCGGCACGCTCCGGAAGAGCTGCAAAGCCCCTCCCACAAGGACGGCGTAGACGGCCAGGGCCACGACGGCGACGCGCAGGAGGCTGCGCACGAGTTTGGCATAACCGTTGGCGGTGGCCTTGAAAGAGCGGTTGAAGGCAAGGAAGAACCATCCCAAGCACTTGTCGAGGATGCGGCTGAAGAGATCGCCGCGGTCGCCGTGCGGCTTGAGAAGGAGGGCGCAAAGGGCGGGGCTGAGAGTGAGGGAATTGACCGCCGAGATCACGGTGGAGGCGGCGATGGTGAGGGCGAACTGCTTGTAGAACTGACCGGTGATCCCGCTGATGAAGGCGGTCGGGATGAAGACGGCGCACAGCACCAGCGACATCGCCACGATGGGGCCGCTGACTTCGCCCATCGCCTTGATCGCCGCCTCGCGCGGAGCGAGACCGTTGGCGATGTTGCGTTCGACATTCTCGACGACAACGATCGCGTCATCGACGACGATGCCGATGGCGAGGACGAGTCCGAAGAGCGAAAGATTGTTCAGCGAAAAGCCGAAGACCTGCATCACCGCGAGCGTGCCGATGAGGGAGACCGGTACGGCGATCAGCGGGATGATCGAAGCGCGCCAGTTCTGCAGGAAAACGACGACGACAAGGACGACGAGGACGATGGCCTCGATGAGGGTAGTCAAGACCGAGCGGATCGAGGCGCGGACGAATTTGGTGGTGTCGTAGTTGATGCGGTAATCGACACCTGGCGGGAAGCGCTTCTTCAGTCTGGCGAGGGTTTCGTAGACGGCGTTTGCAGTCTCGAGTGCGTTGCTGCCGGGCAGCTGGAAGACGCGGAGGGAAACCGCGTTGTAGCCGTCCATGTAGGTCTTGCTCGCGTAGTCGCGCGAACCGATCTCGATGCGCGCGACGTCGGCAAGCTTCACGACATCACCGGCGTCTCCCGTCTTTAAAACGATCTCGCCGAACTCCTCCGGGGTCTTGAGTCGTCCTGGCGCGGTGAGGGTGTATTGGAATTTCGCCCCCGAGGGAGCGGGCGGTTGGCCGAGGCTGCCGGCGGCGACCTGCACATTCTGTTCGCGGATCGCGCCGATGACGTCTCCGGCGGTAAGATCGCGCGAGGCGACTTTTTCGGGATCGAGCCAGATCCGCATCGAGTAGTCGAGCCCGCCGAGTGAAGAGGCCTCGGCGACGCCGGGGATGCGCGCGATTTCATTCTGCACCTGGAGGGTGACGTAGTTCGAAAGGTAATCCACCTCGCGCGAGCCGTCGGGACTGTAGAACTGGGCCGCGAGGGTGAGGTCGGGCGATCGCTTCTGCGCGGTGACGCCCTGGCGCCGGACTTCCTCGGGGAGGCGGGCGAAGGCGGCGTTGACCTTGTTCTGCACGAGGACCTGGGCCTTGTCGAGGTCGGTGCCGAGGCGGAAGGTCACGGTGATCTGGACACGGCCGTCGCTCGTGCTCGAGGAGGTGAGGTAGAGCATGTCCTCGACGCCGTTGATCTCTTGCTCGAGCGGCGTCGCGACGGTTTCGGCGAGGGTGCGGGCATCGGCGCCAGGGTAAAAGGCGGAGACCACGACGGTGGGCGGCACGACTTCGGGATACTGCGCGATGGGCAAGCCGATGAAGGCGATCGCTCCCAACAAAGTGATCACGATGCTGATCACTCCCGCGAAGATGGGGCGGTCGACGAAGAAGCGGGAGAGATTCATTTGCCGGCGGCCTCCGGTTGCCCCGCGGCGAATGGTCCGGGGGACACTTTCATGCCGTTGCGGACGGCCATGATCCCTTCGACGACGACGCGGTCGCCCGCGGAGAGGCCCTCGCGGATGATGCGGAGTCCGTCGAGGAGCGGTCCCGTCGTCACCTTGCGGTAGGTGGCGACGTCGTCCTGACCGATCACCCAGACGTGGCTGGTGCCCTGGTCGTCGGCGATGGCCCGGTCGGGGATGAGGAAGCCCTCGTATTCGCCGCTTCCGGGCACCCTGACACGTGCAAAAAATCCGGGGGCCATGAGCTTTTCAGGATTCGGGAAGACGGCGCGGGAACGGATCGTGCCGGTCGCGGCATCGAGCCGGTTGTCGACGAAGTCGATGAAACCCCGGTGGGGAAATCCGCTCTCGTGGGCGAGTTCCATCAAGGCCTCGACCCGGCCGAACTCGGCGCTGACGCGTTTACCCTCGCGATGGAGTTGCCGGTATTTGAGCACGGATCGTTCGTCCACCTCGATCATGCAGTAGATCGGATCGAGTGAGACGACGGTGGTGAGGAGGGTGGACTCCTGAGCTTCGCTCGTGACAAGATTACCCTTGGTGACGCGGGCGTCGCTGATGCGACCGTTGATGGGCGAACGGACTTCGGTGAATTCAAGGTCGAGTTTGGCGGCGCGCAATTCGGCCTCGGCGGCGCGGAGGAGACCTTCGGCCTCGGCGGCGGCTTTGGCACGGCGATCAAAGTCCTCGGCGGAGATGGCGCCGTTACCCTGGAGTTTGGTGACGTTCTCAAGCTCCTTAGCGGTCAACTCGGCCCGGCTCCTGGCGCTCGTGACGCGTGCCTCCATCCGCTCGACGATGGCCTCGTAGGGGCGGGGATCGATCGAGAAGAGCAGGTCGCCTTCCTTGATCTCGGCCCCTTCCTTGAAGTGGACTTCCTGCAGGTAGCCGGTGACGCGCGCACGAATGTCGACCATTTCGACCGCGGCAAGGCGACCGGTGAAATGATCCCAGTCGATCACGTTTCTCACCTCGGGAGTCACGACGGTGACTTTGGGAGGCGGCGGGGTGGGGCGCTCCAGGGAAGAGGGTCCGGAACGACCACACCCCGCCAAAAACGGGAGCAGCGAGAAACCGAGCAGCAAGCAGCAAAAGTTGATGCGGCGAAGACCCGGTGTGGCGAAAGTCATCCCACTTGTTACGCCGGAAATCGCATGACTTGAAAAAAAAACCACCGGATACATGCATATCGGATATGCTTAATCCGTATGACCGGATTGGAGGATTTGAAACAAATTCGCGCCTTTGTGCAGGTGGCGGAGAGTGGCAGCATTTCGGCGGCATCGAGGGTGCTGGGCATTTCGCAGCCGACCGTGAGCCGTCAGATCCAGGCTCTCGAGCGGGCCGTCAAGGTGCCCCTGATCCAGCGCGATACCCATGCCATGAGCCTGACCGAGGCGGGGCGCGTCCTCCTGCCCGACGCGAGGCGGCTCCTCGTCACGGCGGAGAGGGCGCGGCAAAAGCTTCTCGCCGAGCGCAATACTCTGCAGGGGCATTTGCGGCTCGTTTCCGTCGTCGATATCGGGCAATGGATCGTCTCGCGGACGCTCGCCAGTTTCCAGAGCCTGCACCCGCAGATCACGGCGGAACTCCACTTGATCAACCGTCCCCTCAAGTTCATCGAAGAAGGGTTCGACTGTGGGTTTCTCGTCGGTGAACCGGTCGACAAGAGTCTCGTAATGCGGCGGATCGCTGCCTTGCCCCGCGTGCTCGCGGCGGCCCCCGCCTTGCTCGAGCGCTACGGACCGCCCTCCGAGGCGGGCGAATTACACCAACTGCCTTGGATCGGTCTGGTGCAGCCTCACTTCGATCTCCGCAGTCGCTTTACGGCGGGGGTGGGGAGGGCAGCCCGCGAGGTTGTGGTGCGCCCGGGCCTGCTCCTCGACACCGTCACTGCGCAGCGCGAGGCGGTGCTCGCAGGGGCTGGATTCTCCCTCCTGCCGCTATGGTTGGTGGGCGAAGATCTCGCGAGCGGACGCCTCGTGCGGCTGCTCCCCGGTCTTGAAATGCCCTCGATCGAGCTGTTTGCCGGCTATGCGGCCGGTCGACACATTACCGGACGGCTTCGCGCCTTCCTAGATTTCGCGCTGGAGGAGATTCCCCGATTCCTGAAAGAAAAATAGTTGACCGTTCGTCTAGTTTCGACAGAGTCCACCCATGGGGCGCGTCAGCGATGCGAAAGAACGGCTTCTCGAGGCCATGATGGAATTGATTTGGACGGGGAGCTACGGGCGCACTTCGGTCGATCACATCTGTGAGCATGCCGGGGTGAAAAAGGGGAGTTTCTACCACTTTTTTGAATCGAAATCGGCCTTGGCCCTCGCGGCGATCGATCATGGCTGGGCCGAGCACCGGCTCCATCTTGAGGCCGTGTTTTCTCCTGAAACGCCGCCGCTCGGCCGCATCCTCCGTTGTTTCCACGAGTTCCGTCAGGAGCAGGAGGACCTTCTCGCCAAACATGGCCGTGTCCTCGGATGTCCCGTGCATTCGCTGGGTGCCGAGGTTGCGACGACGGATCCGGAGCTACGCGACCGGCTCCAGGAGATCCTTGCGGAGTTTCTTACCTTCTATGAATCCGCGATCCGTGATGGACAAGAGGATGGTTCGGTCGTGACCGGAGATGCCAGCATGCTCGCGCGCATGGTTTTTGCTTTCAGCGAGGGTCTCCTTCTCCACGCCCGCATGAAAAACGACCTCGCTCCGCTCGACGACTTCGAAGTCGGAGCGCTCCACCTCCTCACCGGTCGAACGCCCGGTCCGTGAGCGGGAGCGAACTTCCGCCCTGACATGCATCCCTGTTTTCATCCTCCTGACATGACCAAAACGTGTTTACTCATCCCCGCGCTTTTCCTTACGGCCTGCGGTGAACCTCCCGGACCACCCGCCGGTGACGGTGGTATGCCTCCGGCGCAGGTCACCCTCTCCGCCGTCGAGTCCCGCCAGCTCGTGGAGTGGGAGGAATTCACCGGACGTGTCGAGGCGACTGAAATGGTCGAGCTGCGTCCGCGCGTTTCGGGCTACATCACCGAAGTGCATTTCGAGGCGGGTGCGCTGGTGAAAGAGGGCGAGATCCTTTTCACGATCGATCAACGTGCCTTCGAAACCCGTCAGCGTGCCGCCAAGGCCGAGGTCGCGCGGGCCGAGGCCGCGACTCTCATGGCCAAACGTGAGTATGACCGCGTCAAAGAGCTCCTCGCCGCCCGGGCCATCGCCCCCGAGCAAGCCGAAAGCCGCGAGAGCGCTTACCTCCAGAGCCAGGCCATGCTCGAGGCGGCGAACGCGACCCTCCACAGCGCCGAGATCGAAATGGAACACACGGCGGTGAAGGCTCCGATCAGCGGTCGCATCAGCCGGGCCATCAACACGACGGGGAATTTTGTCACCGCGGGGACGACGCTGCTCACGACCATCGTCACCGTCGATCCGGTCTACGTCTACACGGACATCGATGAACAAAGCCTCCTCCGTCTTCAGGCTCTCAAGCACGAAGGCAAACTTCACGTCGATGAAAAGGGCCGCGTCCCGGTTGAGGTGCAGCTCGCTAACGAGAAGGATTTTCCGCACAAGGGTTATATCGAATCCTTCGACAACCGACTCGACGCCGCGACCGGCAGCATGGTGGTTCGCTGCGAACTGCCCAATGCCAACGGCCAGCTCATTCCGGGGCTTTTCACCCGAGTGCGCCTGCCCATGACCGCCGAATACGACGCCCTCCTCGTCGAGGCCGAGGCCATTCTCACCGATCAGGCCAACAAATACGTCCTCGGAGTGACGCCGGAGAAGATCACTGTCTACAAACCCGTCGTGATCGGGCCAGCCTACGATGGCAAACGCATCGTTCGCAGCGGTCTGATGGCGGGGGAAAAGATCATCGTCAACGGCATGGCGCGCCTGCCCCAGCCCGGCATGCCGGTGCAGCCGGTCGAAGCTCCGCCTGCCGAGGGTGCCGGTGGGGTGAACCCGGTGAAGCCGTGACCCAACCTTCCTCGAAATCAGTTAGCGGAAATCAGCGAAGATCAGCGGTCCTCCCCGGAATCAAGGCATGAATTTCTCCACCTACTTTATCACCCGCCCCGTCTTTGCGGGCACGCTCTCGCTTCTCATCCTCGTGTTGGGCGGGATCTCGCTTTTCCAGTTGCCCGTCTCGGAGTATCCCGAAGTCGCGCCGCCGACCGTGATCGTCACCGCGAACTATCCGGGTGCGAATCCCAAGACCATCGCCGAGACCGTGGCCTCGCCGCTCGAGCAGACCATCAACGGGATCGAGAACATGCTCTACATGTCCTCGCAGAGCACCGCGAACGGGACCATGACCCTGACCGTCACCTTCAAGGTCGGGACCGATCTCGACCTCGCCCAGGTGCAGGTGCAGAACCGGGTCGCCCAGGTCTTGCCGAAGCTGCCCGAGGAAGTGAGGCGCTTCGGTGTCGTCACGGTGAAGTCCTCGCCCGACATGACCCTCGTCGTGCACCTCCTTTCCCCGAACGACCGTTACGACGAGATCTACCTTCGGAACTACGCGACGCTGAACGTGAAGGACGAGCTTTCCCGCCTCTCCGGGGTCGGGCAGGTGCAGATCTTCGGCGGCGGCGAATATGCCATGCGCATCTGGATCGATCCTGACAAGGCCGCCACACGGGGCCTCACCGCGAGCGACATCGTTAACGCGATCCGCGAGCAGAACATCCAGGTTGCCGCCGGCACGATCGGCCAGCAGCCGACCAAGAACGCGGCCTTCGAGCTGACCGTGAACGCGAAGGGACGACTCGTCACCGAGGAGGAGTTCGAAGACATCATCGTCAAGACCGGTCCTTACGGCGAGAAGCTCCGGCTCCGCGACATTGGCCGCGCCGAGATGGGCAGTGCCGAATACGCGATGCGCAGCCTCATCAACAACAAGAAAGCCGTCGGCATGGGCGTCTTCCAGCTTCCCGGGGCGAACGCACTTTCCGTTTCCCAGTCGATCCGCGAAACGATGGAGCGGCTCAAGGCGAAATTCCCCGAAGGCGTCGACTACGCGATCGCCTACGATCCCACCGTCTTCGTGCGGAAGTCGATCGATGCGGTCATCCACACCCTCATCGAGGCCATCGTTCTCGTCGTCCTCGTCGTCGTCCTCTTCCTCCAGACCTGGCGGGCTTCGATCATCCCTCTCGTCGCGGTGCCGGTCTCGCTCATCGGCACCTTCGCGGTGATGCATTTGTTAGGGTTCAGCATCAACAATCTTTCCCTCTTCGGGCTCGTTCTTGCCATCGGCATCGTCGTCGATGACGCGATCGTCGTCGTCGAGAACGTCGAGCGGAATATCCGCGAGGGACTCGCCCCGCTCGAGGCCACGAAGAAGGCCATGGGCGAGGTGACCGGACCTATCATCGCGACCGCGCTGGTCCTTTGCGCCGTCTTCATCCCCACGGCCTTCATCAGCGGCCTGAGCGGCCAATTCTACAAACAGTTCGCCGTCACCATCGCGATCTCGACGGTGATCTCGGCGATCAACTCACTGACTCTCAGTCCCGCGCTTTCCGCCCTACTCCTGCAGGGGCACGGGGCGAAGAAGGACATCCTTTCCCGCCTCATCGACGCGCTCTTCGGCTGGTTCTTCCGTCCCTTCAACCGCTTCTTCGATTGGTCGTCGCGGGCCTACGTCGGTTTCGTGAAACGCATCATCCGCTTCGGCTTCATCGCGGTGCTGCTCTACCTCGGGCTCGTCTGGGCGACGGGCAAGGGCTTCCAGATGGTGCCGACGGGTTTCGTGCCGGGGCAGGACAAACAATACCTCGTCGGCTTCGCCCAGCTCCCCGACGGATCCTCGCTCGATCGCACCGACGAGGTGATGCGCCGCATGTCCGACATCGCGCTCAAGCACCCCGGGGTGAAGGATGCGATCGCCTTCCCGGGGCTCTCCATCCACGGCTTCACCGTCAGTCCGAACAGCGGGATCGTCTTCGTCGGCCTGAAGGACTTCGAGGAGCGCACCACGCCGGAGCTGAGCGGCCAGATGATCGCGAACCAGCTCAACGGCCAGTTTTCCGAGATCCAGGAGGCGATGGTCCTCGTCCTCCAGCCGCCTCCGGTCAACGGCATCGGGACGACCGGCGGTTTCAAGCTGATGGTCGAGGACCGCTCCGACCAAGGCTATGAGGCCCTCTACCGCGCCACCCAGAGCCTCGTCGGCGCGGCCTACGGCAGCGGCAAGCTCACCCAGGTTTACTCCGGCTACACCGTGAACGTGCCGCAACTCGAGGCGGACGTGGATCGCGAGAAAGCGAAGGCCCAAGGCGTGCCGCTCGCGAATCTCTACGAGACGCTGCAGATCAATCTCGGCAGTCTTTATGTGAATGACTTCAATCGTTTCGGCCGCACCTACCAGGTCGTCGCGCAGGCCGAGCAGCAGTTCCGCGACGATGCCGCTGACATCACCCGTCTCAAGACGCGCAACCTTGCCGGTGACATGGTGCCGATCGGATCGCTCGTGCAGGTGAAAGAGAGCTTTGGTCCGGACCGCGTCACCCACTACAACGGTTACCTCGCCGCCGATCTGAACGGCGCAGCGCTCCCCCCGCTCAGTTCGGGACAAGGCGAGGCCGTCATCTCCGAACTCGCGAAGCAGGTCCTGCCGGCGGGCTTTGAATTCGAGTGGACCGACCTCACCTATCAGAAGATCATCGCGGGCAACACCGCCATCTTCATCTATCCGCTCTGCATCCTCCTCGTCTTCATGGTGCTCGCGGCGCAATACGAGAGCCTGCGCCTGCCCCTCGCGATCATCCTCATCGTGCCGCTCTGTCTGCTCTTCGCGCTCATCGGCGTGCATCTCAGCGGCGGCGAC
This sequence comes from Akkermansiaceae bacterium UBA5020, assembly GCA_002396885.1. Taxonomy (GTDB): domain Bacteria; phylum Verrucomicrobiota; class Verrucomicrobiia; order Verrucomicrobiales; family DEV007; genus Arctic95D-9. The sequence goes on along the minus strand of DGXY01000062.1, from coordinate 2,165 downwards.
AACAACATCTTCACCCAGATCGGCTTCATCGTGCTGATCGGTCTTGCTTGCAAAAACGCCATCCTCATCGTCGAATTCGCGAAGGAGAAAAACGACCACGGACTCTCGCCGCTCGAGGCCGCCCTCGAGGCCTGCCGTTTGCGTCTGCGGCCCATCCTGATGACCTCGATCGCCTTCATCGCCGGGGTCTTCCCGCTCGTGATCTCGACCGGGGCCGGAGCCGAGATGCGGCGCGCCATGGGCACGGCGGTCTTCGCCGGCATGATCGGAGTGACGGTCTTCGGCTTGCTGCTGACACCGCTTTTCTATTATCTCGTGATGAAGATCGGGCGGAAGAAAAAGGAAGTCGCCGCCAGCGAAACGGTCGCCGGAGCCGAACCGGTTGAGTCCCATACCTGACCCTCTTTGATCATCGTTATGAAGCAACGCAGCAGCAGCACGTGGCATGGGCTTCCAGCCCATGCGTTCGACGGTGACGAGGTTGGTACGGTCGATCAAAGCGAATCGCGTGCCGGTTCCGATCTTCGTCCGATCCGCCGAAAGCACGGGCTGGAAGCCCGTGCCACCCTCGCTCTCGCCACTCTCCTCCTTTTCGCCTCTCCCGCCTTCGGCCAATTGAAGCCGGTCGGCCCCGACTACGAGCGTCCTCCCGTGACCGTGCCGGAGAAGTTCAAGAACGTGACCTGGCGCGAGGCGAATCCCTCCTCCCATCTCCCGAAAGGAGAGTGGTGGAAGGTCTTCCGCGATCCTTCCTTGAACCGCCTCCTCGAGCGGGCCACCCGCAACAACCAGCAGCTCAAGGCGGCGATCGCCCGGTTTGACCAAGCCCGCACCACGGCGCGGTTCACGAAAGGTGATCTGCTGCCACGCTTGGGATTGCCGCTCTCCGCCGAGCAACAGCGCACGTCGGAGAATATGCCTTCGCCCTTTCCGCTCGATGGGTTGAAGTATGATGGGCCCGCCTACAACGCCCTCGTCGATTTCGGTTGGGAGATCGATCTCTGGGGTAAAACCCGCCGCACCGTCGAGTCGGACGAAGCGAACGCCATCGCCGCGGCCGACGCGGTCCACAACGTCCTCCTCGGGATCCAGGCCGAACTGGCCTCGACCTACTTTCAGATCCGAGCGCTCGATTCCGAGATCGCGATCGTGCGCGAGGCGGTCGGCTGGCGCGGCGAAGCGCTGAAGATCGCGCGGGCCCGCGTCCTCGCCGGTGCGGCGAACGATCTCGAGCAGGCCCAGTCCGAGACCGAGGTGGCCACGGCCGAGGCGGAGATCTCCGTCCTGCAGGCCCAGCGCGACCGCCTCGAAAACGCCCTTGCCCTTCTCGTCGGGGAGAATGCCTCCTCCTTCTCCCTTGGCGCGAGCCCGAGCGGAGTAGCGGGCCCGCCGAAGATCCCCACGGGTTTCCCGAGTGATCTTCTCGAGCGGCGCCCGGACATCGCCGCAGCTGAGCAGCAGCTCGCCGCGGCGACTGCCCGCATCGGGGTAGCCGAGGCGCAGTTTTTTCCCAGCGTCTCGCTGCTTGGCAATGGGGGATTCCAAAGCGGCGACTTCGACCTCCTTTTTGATCCCGCCTCGATCATGTGGACTTATGGACCCAAAGTCCGCCTGCCTTTTTTCTCGGGCGGCAAGGACCGCTTCAATCTCTCACGCGCCCATGCGACCCACGATGAAGCGCTCGCGACCTATCGCCAGTCCTTCCTCACCGCTGTGGCCGATGTCGAGAACAGTCTCTCGAGCCTGCGTCACCTCGCGAAGGAGTCCGAGGCGCTCGGTCGGGCGCGCGCCAGTGCGACGCGGGCGGCCCAACTGGCCCGCACCCAGTATGAGGCGGGCGCGGCTCCCTATCTCGACGTCATCACCGCCAACCGCACCGGCTTGAACACACAGCTTGCCTACGAGCGGGTCGCGGGCCAACGCCTCATTGCCACTGTTTCGCTGGTGAAGGCTCTCGGCGGAGGTTGGGATCAGACGAAATCATTCCCCATACCCGAGGCTGCGGCCGATCCGGTGGCGAAGTCGAATCCGGAGAAGACGGAGACGCCTTTTCTGAAACGACTTTTCAAAAAGCCGGCGGAAAAGAGCGCGCCGTGATGGAGGCGGGGGCGTGGGCGGGGAAGACGGGGACAAAGGAATGGGGACAAGAGAATTCAGTTTTCCAT
>DGXY01000084.1:5881-7887 GCA_002396885.1 Akkermansiaceae bacterium UBA5020 | reverse complement strand
TCCGGGTGGATCGGAATGAGCGGGGGGAGTATCGGCGGGGGGGGTGAGTTCTCGTCGGAGAGGGTTTGCCACGGAATACCTCCGGTTTCGGCGAATCTCCAACGGGGAAGCCCGTTTTGGATTGAAAAGCTTTGGCCATGTGACTAAATCAGGACGTGATCCCCAAGCATGGCCCTGATTGCCCTCCCCATCCGACCCACGACAGAGAATGGAGCGGGAGGGATGAAAATGGGAATTTCTAGAAATCCATGAACGACGAAAAACACCGCTATGCCAAACGGATATCTTGTAATAAATGCTCCGGCAAAGGAGAAATCATTTTATCTAAGACAATAGCGTGTAAGGTTTGTACAGGCGGCGGCTGGATAATAGATAAAAACAAAAATCCCACGCCCTGCCCAAGCTGTCGCGGAGACGGGTCCACCCAGTTGAAAGAAACATGTCCGACTTGCTCGGGCGATGGACACGAGGTCAAAATATTCGAAGACTCCTTTCGCCAGGAAAAATGTCAGGAGTGCTCCGGTCTCGGGACAATTCTCGCGAGCTGCCCAAGTTGCCGCGGAGATGGGTCTGTCTACGGAGAAGGTCCAGGATTTTTAAGGGGGAAGAAGCTGTGTCCAGAATGCGGGGGTCGAAAGGCATTTTCCCGAACGTGCTCGTCTTGTAAAGGGACTAAGGTAGAGCGCGTTAAAGTAGGTACAATTGAAGTGGTTCCATTCAACAAACGCAACAAGCCTTCATCATAATCTTCGCATGACGTCCGGGAAGGAATCTGAGGAACGAAACCAATGATTCAAGCATCTCCCGCTCGTCGGGGCGCATGGAACGATATCTTGAATCAGGATTCTACCGCAATATACTCCTACGCCACCTACCGGAGCCATGGAACGAGTTCGCTGGAGGTAAAAGGCACGCTCAGGGTGGACCGGAATGAGCGGGGGATGTGAGATTTGGCGGGTTGTTGCCGAGGATTTACGCCGCGCCCCCCTCGGCTCCCTTCCCGCCGAAGACCCGGGGTCGGAGGGGGTTCGAAGGGGCAGTAATATTTATGCGATGGCTTCTACTGATACCACTGAGGATTGTAATCCAATGTAACGATTTGCTTTGTCTCACTGTTCTCAGAAAAATAGGTCACTCTGTATTGTGTGCGGCGATAGGTAGTTTTTGGTTTTTCAACATCTTCATTAATTGGCATGAGACCAATACCAAACTTCTTTCCTGATTTCACGACAAACGGACGGCTTACTGTGCGCGTTTGCGTTTCGGTTTGCGTTTCCATGCCCCCGCTTATCTCTTCAACGCTGATTATTTCTCGATTCTTCCACAGATTGGTTCGTTGCTCTTCTTCCTCGAGTCTAGAAGCCTCTTCGAAAGCTTGAGCAGCTTTAGCGGCTTCAACTCTTTCAAAATTGGATTTGAACGACTGCCTGCGGGAGCACCCCTCTATATGAATCGTAAGAAATACCATTGCAACCAACAAAGCGCCAACGAACGAAAAGATTATCAGCAAAACGGGGAAAGTTGATTCTTGGGCGGAAGGAGCGTGACTAGCTGAAAGAATGGACTGATGTTGGACAACGCGTGTGGCTGTTGCGGTCTCTGCCGGGCGTGCTGAACCAGTGGCAATGACCGTCGAAAGCGGTTGCCACATCTGGCTACCCTCCGGACAGACTTGGGTTGTATAAGGAATCGCGCCCGATGCGAAATACCCGGTCAGTTCACTGGCGGTGCAGGGGCCTTTAACCTGTATTCCGTCGGTTGAGTAGTAGAACTTCATGGCTGGGAATTTGCTTTTTCATCCCCTCGGCTCCCTTCCCGCCGAGGGCCCGGGATCGGTGGCGGGGCTACGTCATGGTGAGGCCTACGCTCATTCTGGGAAAGAATCCGGATCTTCTTGCGATCGGATTAATTGTTTAACTTTTTGTCGATTGCCATGAGGCGATTGAAGAGAGATATTTCTCGTCTGATGAACTGTTTCCAGTAAGTTAGCTCTGGATTCAGCGGGG
>DGXY01000084.1:205-5689 GCA_002396885.1 Akkermansiaceae bacterium UBA5020 | reverse complement strand
CGATTCAGCGGGGGGCCGCCGGCAGACTTGAATTTTTCCTCAGTAAAACGGATTATGTCAATTAATTCCGAATTGTTTGGACTCTCGATTGAAGACCGGAGAAAATTACCGTAGAGCATAAACAACTCCATCTCTTCATCGGACAAAGGCTCGGTTCGATTCGTTTGTTCTTCGAAAGATGCTGCGAACGCCTCAATTTCGGCGTATAGTTTTTCTCTTTCAGCCCCTCTGACTCGCTCAGCCTCTTGTCGATCTCTTAGGTCATTCAGTCTCTTTTCTTCCGCTTTCTGCTGAAGCATCAGTTCTTGTTCTCGCTTAATTCTATTCAGTTCGGTTTGCTCTTTGGATGCTGTCCACCGGATGTCATCTTCCAGCCTGCGCATGCCTGCTTCAAGGCGGTCCAGTTCTCGTTGAGAATTTTGTAACTCCTGCTCGAGGCGTTTTGCCTGCCATTCGGCATCCGCTCGCGCCTTTCTGGCTTGATAGTCGTCGTAGTCGTCGGCAAGCAACGTTGAGGGAATGGCGGCGATGGCCGAAGAAAGAGCGATGATAAAAATAACGACCGAATTCCGGGCGGAATTTTTGAACCTGGATTGGTTTTTCATTTTTCCTTTATTGTTAGCAATCTCCGTTATCACCTTTCATATCCTTTTCGGCCGAAGGCATGGAGTCCTTGGCGGGCGGGGTGACGGACGGCCCCAATCGAGTAGTATTCGACCCGTAGCGAAGCGTCAAGGTTTTCCAATGGGTAAATTTGTGGTGTTCCCCACTCATGCCCCCTCTCACTTGTGCCGTAGCGCAAGCGAGGCAACTACCCGGCCCCTCCCCGCGCACCATGCGCCCCCCTGGCCGCCGTCCTACGACTCCCGCTCGATCTTCTCCTCCACGGCTTCGCGGATCCAGGGCGCGAGCTTCATCTTCCTCTTGCGGGACGCTCTCACCGCCTCGCCCTTGAGGTCGCCGAGGTCGATCACGATCCTGCCTTTGCCGGAGATCTTCTCCTCGTCGGGCTTCTTGGCGTTGTCGTTCCCCTGCAGTTTCTCGGATCGGCTCATCAACCGATTTTTCTTCAAATTTCAGACTTTGGCAACTCGTTGATCGCGCGTTGGGCGGAAACCTTCCAGGAGGCGCGGTAGGTGGCGGCCATCTCAATGGCCCATTGCACGAGGTGTTCGTAGCCTTCGAGGTTTCGTGACGCCAGAGCAAGGCGCACCGCCGTCTCGGCCCGGAGGGTCCGCGAGCAGATCTGTGCGGCTTCCCAGCGGACCTGAGGGTGGTCCTTCCATCTTCCCTCGACTCGCTGGCGGATGAGCCATCCGGTCCGGACGTTGAGGGGCTTGGTGACGAGACGTTCCGCCTCGGCGATCTCGGGGGCTTCGATTTTCATGGGTGATGAGGTCTGGTGCGGGCGTGTCCCGATTGCCGCCTCCTGGGTTCATTCCAAGGGGCGGGCATCGGATCAGGCATCCTGCCACTGGTCGATGAGGGTCCGGTGGAGTCGGGTGATGTCGTCGCGGATGATCCGGTCGATCTCCGCCAGGGTTTCGGGCCGGAGCGGCAGGAATGAATCCCCGCGGAGCATCCCGGGATCGGCAAGCCCGAGTCCGGTGATGATCGGTTTCTCCTCGGCCTTCAGGGCGGGCGCGTAGCGCAATCCCTCAAGGCAGGGGCTGCCTCCGTTGCTGCCGTCGTAGGACCGCATCAAGTCGATGCGACGGGCACGGGTGTCCCTCGAGCCGATGGCGATATCCACGACCTGGGGACCGGTGGTGCCGTCGAGGTTGCTCTGGTCGGCAAGGGTGTTGAGTCTGTCGGCCTGGTCGAGCAGGCGGGACAGTGCGTGCAGGTGATATCGTCCCGTCGTTGCGTGAAGGCCGCCTCCGGTCCTCTTGACCCGGGGCGCACCCCCTCCCCCAATGCCACCTTGCCTTTCCGCCGATCAAGGCTAGGAATTTCCGGTCGTGCCGCTGCCTGCGGCCGCCCGATTCCCGTCTTGGTCCCCACCGCCTCGCCATGAAATTCTTCCTCGATGCCGTCGTCCTCCTCGCTTACTTCGGCGTCATCGTCGGGATCGGGCTTTCGCAACGGAAGAAGAACGACTCAGTGGAGGGATACACCCTCGGCGACCGCCAGATCGCGTGGTGGGCGGTGCTGGCCTCGATCCTCGCCGCCGAGATCAGTGCGGCGACCTTCCTTGGGGCGCCGGAGTCGGGCTACACGCACCGCAACTGGGCCTACGCGCAATTCGCGATCGGCACGATCCTCGCGCGCATCATCGTCAGTTTCCTCTTCATCCCGCTCTTCTATCGGCATGGGGTGATCTCGCTCTACGAATACCTCGAGACACGCTTCGGCGGGGTGACGCGGCGCTTTGCCTCGGCGACCTTCGCCATCACCCGCGTCCTCGCGATCGGCACGCGCCTCTACGTGGCGGCGATTGTGGTGGTGCTCGCGTGGCAGTTGTGGAAGGGCCCCGTCGCGCCGGAGATGCAATTCCTCATCTTCGCGGTCGCGCTCACCGTGATCAGCCTGCTGACGGCGGTCTACACGATGGTGGGAGGGATCCGCGCGGTGATCTGGACGGATTTCATCCAGGTCTCGGTGCTCTGTGCGGCCCTCGTCTTCACGATTTTCTTCCTCCTCTCGAAGCTGCCGGAGGGCTGGGCCTCGGCCCAAGCCGTGATCGAGCATCCGGTCTTTTTCGATTTCGCGAAGCCGGATGAGCCGGGCCTCGCGGCCTGGATCCGCAATGTCCTCACCGCCGATTACACGCTCTGGACGGCGATCATCGGCATCACGATCCTGACGATGTCGACCCACGGGATCGACCAAGACACGGTTCAGCGGATGCTGACGGCGAAGAACCGGAGGCAGAGCGCCTTTGCCACAATCATGAGCGGGATCGTCGATCTCCCGGTGGTGAGCGCCTTCATCTTCATCGGGGTGCTGCTCTACGCCTACTACCTGCATCACCCGGATCCGACCCTACCCCGCGCCGCGGACGGCACACTGGAAACGCGGAATGTCTTCCCCCATTTCATCCTCACGCAGATGCCGGCGGGTCTCCGCGGTCTCGTCGTGGCGGGGATCATGGCCACGGCGATGGGATCGCTGAGCACGGCACTGAACGCCCTCGCGACGAGTTTCGCGCGCGATTTCATCCTCTATCGCACGCCCGACATGGAGGAGTCTCGCCGCATCAAGATCCTGCGCTGGAGTACCTTCGGTTTTGCCATCGCCATTATCTTCGTCGGGGTCGTCACCTCTTACTACGTCACCTATCATCCGAAGACGCAGATCATCCCGCTCGTGCTCGGCATCCTCGGCTTCACCTTTGGATCTCTCCTCGGCATTTTCCTCGTGGGGATTTTCTTCAAGACGCGGGGGAACGATCTCGGGAACGTCATCGCGATGGTCTCGGGCTTTGTGGCGGTGGTGTTCTGCAGCAATGCGGCGATCCAGACCAGCGTCGGCATCGCGGAGCCGCTCGTGCTCGCTTTCCCCTGGCGGATCGCCTGCGGGGCGCTCGTCACGATCCTGGTCTCTCTCTGTTTCAAGACGCCGGGTCATCGGGTGATCGCCACGGCGGCGGTGCCAGCCTGACGAAAACTCCTCAGACCTCTTCGGGCATCCGATCCTCGGCATTGAAGCCGAGGCAGAAAATTCCGGAGACGGCGAAGGCGACGGCGCAGAAGATGAGGCCCTCGCTCCAGTCGCCGTTTTGATCGAGGCCCTTGATCACGACGGGCAGCACCCAAATGCCGATGGCGGCACCCATATTGCCCCACATGTTGGCCCAACCGAAAAGAGGCGGGGTGTGTTTGCCGCACATCTCCTGGAGGCCGGCCCAAAGCGCGGGCAGGCCGAAGTCGGTCGAGAAGGCGGCCATGCCGAGGAGGCCCATGAGAATCCAGGGATTATCAAAACCCAGCGCGAGCACGAAAAAGATCGCCGCGAGGAAACGCGAACCGGCCAGCGGAATGATGCGGCCGAGACGCACCCCCCATCGCCGCAGGCAGGCGTCGGTGAAGTAGCCCCCGACGATGAGCCCAAAAATCCCGATCGAGAGCGAGATCGTGTGAATTGTCTCGGCGAGGGATTTCTCCGTGCCCTTGGCCTCGATGAGGAACTTCGAGATCGAGACACCGAGGAAGGCCCAGCCGAGATTGGTGAAGAATTGCGCGCCGGAATTCATCCAGAGGCTGCGGTGGGTCAGGGCGAGACGCCAGGGGAAGACGTAGGTTTTCTTTTCCTCGCTCGCCTTCTCGACGGGGCGCCCGGCCTGGAGCAAGGCGAGCTCGGCCTCGTTCACGGCGGGATGATCCTGGGGGCGCTCGCGGAAGACGCGCCAGAAAAAGAGGGCGAAGGCGATGCCCGCCGCTCCATAGATCCATCCGGCCCAACGCCAATCGCCGAAGCTCGCGATGACCGTGACGGTGAGCCAGGGGGCCACGGCCCCGCCGATGCGACCGCCCATGGAGACCATGCTGCTGGTGAAGCCCCGCTTCGACCATTCGGACCAGCGGGCGAGCAGTCCGCTGCTGATCGGGTAGGCCCCGGCCTCGGCGAGGCCGCAACCGACCCGAGCGAGGAGCAGGGAGATCGCACCCGTGGCGAAGCCGGTCAGCACGGTGAAAAGGGACCAGAGGACGATGTAGACCGACATCAGCGAGCGCGCCCCAAAGCGCACCGCGAGGTAGCCCGCGGGCAATTGGCCGATCGCGTAGGCGGCGAAGAAGGCGCCCTTGATCCAGCCGTCCATGAGCGGATCGAGGGGGATGTCGGCCTTGAAGGAATCCGAATTCATGATCGCCGCCATGCAGATGCGGTCGAGATACATGAGGAAAGCGGCCGCCGTGGTCGCGGCGAGGATCCAATGGCGGACGGCGGTGGGGCGGGCGGTCATGACGGTTCGATCCCGCATCCTGACGGCGGACCGCCGACCCTGTCAACGCCCGGGAGGGGCGCGAAAGCGGTGAGATCCGGGGCGCTCCCCTTCCTGAACTGGTGAAAAACGCAGAAAACGATTGAAGACAGTGCCGGAAATACCGTCAAATTGGCGGCCATGACGCCCGCTCCCTCCCCCCTCTCCCGGATTCTCCCGAAAGAAGCCCTCCCCGGCCTCCTCCTCATGGGATCGATGATCGCGGCCCTCGTCGTCGCGAATTCGGGACTCTCAGACTGGTATGAGCAGCTCCTCGCCGTAAAAGCCAAGATCAGCGTCGGCGATTTTGCGATTGCCAAACCCATCCTGCTCTGGATCAACGACGGCTTCATGGCGGTCTTCTTCTTCCTCGTCGGGCTCGAGATCAAGCGCGAGCTGGCCATCGGCGAGCTGTCCGCGCGCCAGCAGGCGGCTCTCCCCGTCATTGCGGCAGCGGGCGGCATGGCGGTGCCGGCGCTCATCTACCTCGCGATCAACCGCGGCGATCCGGCGGCGCTGCACGGATGGGCCATCCCGGCCGCGACCGACATCGCCTTCGC
>DGXY01000084.1:0-163 GCA_002396885.1 Akkermansiaceae bacterium UBA5020 | reverse complement strand
TGGCGGGCGAACTTTCCGACAAAAAGAAGGTCGTCCTGCCCCTCCTCGCGGCCCTCGGGGGCATCGTCCTCCCGGCCACGATCTACGCGCTGATCAATCGTGACGATCCCGCCGCCCTGCGTGGCTGGGCCATTCCCGCGGCGACGGACATCGCCTTCGCCCT
>DGXY01000131.1 GCA_002396885.1 Akkermansiaceae bacterium UBA5020 | reverse complement strand
AGAAAATTTTGGCAAAGGGTCTAACCCGGTCGGCTCTTCGACTCAACCCTCTTCATCCCTCTCCCGCCTTCGCGTCGGCTGGACCGCTTTCCTCAGTCGCTGGGCGAGTCCGGAATGACGAAGGAGCCCCTCGCGGTTGCCTACCGCGATCTCGAGGGCGCGCTTTTCCCCCACGACGACGACGAGGCGTTTTCCTCGGGTGATCGCGGTGTAGAGCAGATTGCGCTGCAACATCGGGAAATGCTGGGTCGAGAGAGGAATGACGACGGCGGGAAATTCGCTGCCCTGGGATTTGTGGATCGTCACTGCGTAGGCGAGGGCGAGTTCATCGAGCTCGCCCGGCTCGTAGTGGACCCGCGGATGTCCTTCGAAGCTCACGTAGACCGAGGTCGGTTCGGTCGTGATCTCCGAGATGTGTCCGATGTCGCCGTTGAAGATCTCCTTGTCGTAGTTGTTGCGGATTTGGATGACCTTGTCGCTGGTGCGGAAGGTGGTGCCGAAACGCTCGATCTCGAGCTTCGAATCGCCCGGGGGGTTGAGCGCGTTTTGCAAACGGGCATTGAGCTCCCTCGTGCCGAGGCTGTGTCGGTTCATCGGCGTCAGCACCTGGATGCCATCGCGGGGGTGCCACCCGAAGCGCCCGGGGATGCGTTCGGAGATGAGGTGCTCGAGCGTCTCGGTGATCGCCTCGGCCCCTTGGCGGGGGAGAAAGAAAAAGTCGGCGTCGGGGGGATTGTCGAGTGGTGGGACGTGACCTTCGTTCACCTCGTGGGCGGCCTTGATGATGCGGCTCTCGGCCGCCTGCCGATAGATATGGGTGAGCCGAGCGACCGGCACGACTCCGCTCGTGATCAGATCGGCGAGGAGATTGCCCGGTCCCACGGAGGGGAGTTGGTCCGCGTCGCCGACGAGGAGGACATGGCCGTGAGCGGGGATCGCCTCGAGAAAGGCGGCCATCAGGCGCAGATCGACCATCGAGGTCTCGTCGACGATGAAGAGATCTCCCGAGAGCGGGCGATGGCGATTGCGGGCAAATCCTACGACAGGCTGATACTCGAGCGCGCGATGCAAGGTGAAGGCCTCGCGCCCCGTGCTCTCGGAGAGGCGTTTCGCCGCGCGTCCCGTCGGGGCGCAGAGCACCGGATTCACTTTCTTGGCGGCGAGGATTTCGATAAGGGCGCGCAAGATCGTTGTCTTGCCGACTCCGGGCCCTCCCGTGAGGACGAAAAAACGTTCTTTCGCCGCGCGGAGGACCGCGTCCGACTGTTCTTCCGAGAGCCTCAGCGAATGATGCCGCTCAAACCATGCGATCGCCGCCTCCGGATCGAGCGGCGGCAGGGTCGGGGGCGTCTGAAGGAGCCGCGCGATCCGGCCCGCGACCGCCTCCTCCGCCTCATGAAGGTCGGTCGAAAAGACGAGCACCTCTTCGCCGTTGCTTTCCACGACGACGCGGCCGTCGAGGATGAGTTGATTCAGCTGCATCTCAAGACCCTCGGATTCGATTTCGAGAAGACGTGCTGCTTCCTCGAGGAGCGCGGGACGGGGGAGGGCGCAGTGCCCTTGGCGCTCCGCCTGTTCGAGGGCGTGGAGAATCCCTGCGGCCAGCCGTCGGGGCGCTTCGGGCGATTGGCCCATCTGGCGGGCGATGTCGTCCGCGGTTTTGAAGCCGACCCCGGGGATATCGCGGGCGAGCCGGTAGGGATCGGCACGAAGGATGTTCACCGCTTCCTGACCGTAGGTTTTGAAAAGTCGCAGGGCCCGCGCTGTGGAGAGGCCGTGGAGGTGGAGGAAAATCATGATGTCGCGCACCGACTTCTGCCGTTTCCAGGAATCCTTGATGCGGAGCCGACGCGATTTGCCGATTCCCGCGACCTCCTCGAGCCGCTGCGATTCCTCCTCGATGACGCGGAAGGTGTCGTTGCCGAAGGCCGCGACGATGCGCTCGGCGTAGGCCGGACCGATTCCGTCGATGAGTCCGCTCGAGAGGAAGCGGACGATGCCCTCGGGCGAGTCGGGCGGCTGGGCGGTGATGCGGGTCGCGTCGAACTGGCGGCCGAAACGGCGGTCGCTCTTCCACGTTCCCGTGGCCTTGATCCTTTCCCCGGCAACCGCCGCCGGTAGTTTTCCCCGAACTGTGAGGTGTCCGCCGCCCTCGTCGACGACCTGCATGATTGTGTAGCCGTTCTCCTCGTTGTGGAAAACAACGGATTGAACAATGCCTCCGATTTCCGCGGAGTCGCTGGGGGGATCACTCATGTCCAGGAGCGCCGGGACATCGTCGCCCCGGAATACTGGCCCTTTACAAGCCTTGACCTGTGTCGCATATTCGCCGCCCCATGGCAATTTTATCCATTTTGTTAACGGTGATCATCATCGCGGTCAGTGTCTTGATGGTGCTCGTCGTCTTGATCCAGCGACCCAAGCAGGAAGGTCTCGGAGCTGCCTTTGGAGGCGGTGCCCTCGACTCCGCCCTCGGCGCCCACACCACCGACATCCTCCAGAAATTCACGACCTGGCTTGGCATTGTCTTTTTCGTCTCTGCGATCGGACTCGCCATGGTGAAAACTCGCGAGTTCCGAGGGTCGGCGGCCGATGGCATCCTCGAAGGCGTCGAAGCGAAGAAGCCCGAGCTCCCGGGCCTTCCTCCTGAGCTTTCCAACATCCCCGGCTTGGAGAGCATCTCCGTCGAGCCCGGTGCGCCCGCTCCCGCGGCACCTGCGGCACCTGTGGCTGAGACCCCGGCTCCCGAAGCTCCCAAGTCCGCCGCACCGGTGACCCCGGCGCCAGCTGCTCCGGCTGCCGAGAGCTCGAAGCCCGCCGCACCGGTGACTCCGGCTCCTGCCGCTCCGGCCACCGAAGCTCCCAAACCCGCCGCACCGGTGACTCCGGCTCCTGCCGCATCGGCCGCCGAAGCTCCCAAACCCGCCGCTCCGTCGCAACCGGCGGCTCCGGCACCCGCTCCGGTTCCAGCCGAGGGCAAGGCCAAGGAGCAGTGAGCGTTTTCCCCCGCTCCTCAATCCCCCGCGGATTCCCACCGGCACCTCGCCGGATCCCTTGAGCCATGACCTCCGCCAGAGAATCATCGAACGCGGAGAAAAAAGACTGGCTCAGTCTCACCCGCTGGATCGTCCGTTCTCCCAACCCGCTCGGCGACGCCTGCATGGCCATGCCCGCCGTGCGCGCCCTGAAGCGGGCCCGTCCTGGAATTCATCTCACGATCGTCTGCCGGGAGAATCTCGCCCCGCTCTGGGAGGCCTGTGATGGGGTCGATGCGGTGATTCCCTTTGCCAAAGGCCTTTCACCCCTCGCCGTGGGCCGTGCCATCCGAACTCACGGAGCCTTCGAGGCCGGGCTCCTCCTCCCGAATTCCTTCCGTTCCGCCCTCGAGTTGCGTCTCGGCGGCGTCCGCCGCCTTGCCGGTTTCGCTGGGCACCAGCGGCGTCTCCTCCTGAAGCTCGCCGTGCCGGAGATCGCGCCCGCCACCCCGCGTCACGACGCCTTCCGCTACCTCGATCTCGTCCGCGCCCTCGGCGTGCCGGCCGGCGGCGACGAGGAAACCCTCGCGATTCCGCCGGCACCCACCCCGATCACCGCCGCCGCCCGCGAGATCCACCTCGGTCTCTGTCCGGGGGCCGAGTATGGCAATGCGAAACGCTACCCCGTCGAGCGTTATGCCCGGGCCGTGAGTCTGCTCCGCGAGCGGCGCCCCGACCTCGTCGTCCGCATCTCCATCTACGGCAGTCCCGCCGAGCGAGGCATTGGTGAAGAACTCGCCGCCCTGCTCGAGGAACCTCGCCTCAACCGCGCCGGCGAGACGACTATCGGAGGGCTCGTCGATGAGCTCCGCAGCTGTCACCTTGTCGCGACGAACGATACCGGCACGATGCACCTCGCCGCCGCCCTCGGCGTGCCCACCGTCGCCATTTTCGGCTCCACGGACCCCGATCTCACCGCCCCGCTAGGTCGCGGCCATCGTATCGTCAGGGAGAAAGTTGATTGCAGCCCCTGCTTCCTCCGCGAGTGCCCCATCGACTACCGATGCATGCTCCGGATCGAGCCTGACAGAGTCACCCACGCGATCGAGTCCCTCCTCGCCGCCTCCCCTAATGCCCGGGCCGCCACCCCATGAAAGCCATTCTCACCCATCCCGGGAGCGCCCACAAAGACGACTTCCTCGCTTGTTGCCTCTTCATTGCGAGGCACGGATTGCCCGTGTGGCGCCGTGATCCCGAGCCCTCCGATCTCGACGATCCCGGCATCCTTGTCGTCGATGTCGGCGGCGAGCACGAGCCCGATCGCGGCAACTTCGACCACCATCAGTTTCCTGCCGAGCACGAGCCCATCTGCTCGCTCTCGCTGGTGCTCCAGCACCTCGGGCTCTATGAGGATGCGCGGGCTTTCTGCGAATGGCTCGAGCCTGCCGAGTGGTTCGATTCGCGCGGTCCCTTCGCCACCGCCGATTGGCTCGGGATCGAGCGATCCGTGGTCAACCGCCTCAATTCCCCCGTCGATATCACCCTGCTGCGCCGTTTCGCCCAAAAGCGCGAGCTCGAGCCCGGCGACCCCGTCTGGGAGGTCATGCGCATGGTCGGCGAGGATCTCTTCATGTATCTCCGCAGCCTGCGCGAGCGTCTCGATTACGTCTCCGCCCACGCCAGCGTCCTTGAGGTGGCCGGGGAGGGGAGCGTCGTAAAAATCCTTTACATGCCGCGCACCGATCCCATGCCCGATGACCCATCTTCCGGTCTCGGGCGTTACATCGAGCAGATCGGCGAGAAAATCGACGGACTCATCTATCCCGATCGTCGCGGGTCTGGCTTCGGTCTTTCCCGCCACGAGGACAGTGAGCGCCTCGACTTCACCCGCATCGCCGACGAGGCCGACGTCCATTTTGCCCACGCCCGGGGATTCGTCGCCAAGACCTCCGCGACCAATCTCGTCCGCCTCACCGAACTCGTCTCCCGGGCCCTCGTCTGATCTCCCTTGCGTCCCCGCAAACCCTTGCAAAGCGGCCTCAGCGCCTTAGGTTTACTGCCCGCTGCGATTCCCGCGGCACCCGATGGACGACCTCTACCTCATCCTCGCGACCCTGGCCTTCCTCGGCGGATTCATCCTCGCCGCGGTCTCGTGGCGTCGTGACGAAGACCGCCCCCACGGGCTGAACATCCCCATCGCCATCACCGGGCTCGTTTTTCAGTGCCTCTTCCTCCAAGTCCGCGGCGAAATGCACGGCCGCTGCCCCATCACAAACGGGGCCGAAGTCCTCGTCTTCGTGAGCTGGAGCATCGTCATCATGTATCTCGCCCTCGGGCGCGCCTTCCGGCTCTCCCTCCTCGGCGTCTTCTCGATGCCCATCATCTTTCTCTTCCAGCTCTTCGCCATTCTCTACTTGGCCATCAACGATCCCGGTCCACGTCCGCCCGCCCAACTCGATCCGTGGCTCGAGCTCCACGCCGCCATGTCCTTGCTCGCCTATGGCGCCTTCGGCCTCGCCGGCATCGCCGGGGTCATGTATCTCGTGCAGGATCGCCAGCTCAAAAGCCACCAGCCTGGACGGCTTTTCTATTCCCTGCCGCCGATCCGCTATCTCTCCGTCGCCCTCGTGCGGCTCCTCGCCATCGGGACCCTCCTCCTCTCCGTCGGCATCATCGCTGCCTTCTTCATGGAGGACAAGCCGACCCCGCTCCATCTCCTCGTCTCCGGGGCCGTCTGGCTCGCCTACGCCCTCCTCCTCGCCGTGCATGCTTGGAGGCGGCTCCCGCCCAAGCGTCTCTCGCTTTCCTCCATCGGTGCCTTCGCCTTCGCCCTCGCGACCCTCTCGGCGCTCTGATCCTGACAAACCCTCAATTTTTTCCCGATCCGGTGTCCATTTTCTGTCTCGGCGTCAATCACAAGACCGCCCCGGTTGAGGTCCGGGAGCGTCTCGCCATATCCGAGCACAGCGTGCCGAACCACCTCGGCGAGATCTGCGCGATCGACGGAGTCGAAGAAGCCGTCGTCCTTTCCACCTGCAACCGCGTCGAGATCTACGGCGGCGCGGCCGATCCCGTCGCCGCCCTCGACCGGCTCATCGCCTACCTTGAGAGCCACTTCGCCGTCGCTCCCGGCGAGGTCGAGTTTTACCGCCACGCCGGCGAAGCCGCCGCCCACCACCTCTTCGAAGTCGCGAGCGGGCTCGATTCCATGGTCCTCGGCGAGACCGAGATCTTCGGGCAGGTCAAAAAAGCCTACGCCATCGCCCAGGAACAGGGCAGGACGGCGCGGCGAATGAACAAGCTCTTCCAGCAATCCTTCTCCGTCGGCAAACTCGTCCGTTCCGGCACCAGCATCCAGCAGGGCTCCACCTCCATCGGCTCCGCCGCCGTCGATCTCGCCGAGAAGATCTTCGGCAAGCTCAACGACTGCCGTGTCATGATCATCGGCGCCGGCGAGATGAGCCGCACCACCGCGCAGAGCCTCCTCTCGCGCGGCGCCCGCAGCATCATCGTCTCGAACCGGAGCTACGACAAAGCCGTCGAGCTCGCCGCCGAGCTCAAGGGCGAAGCCGTGCGTTTCGACGATTGGGAGACGAAGCTCGACCACGTCGACATCATCGTCTCCTCCACCGCCGCACCCCACGCCGTCGTCCACGCCAGCGCGATCCGACGCGTCATGGAGCGCCGCCGCGGCCATTCCCTCTTCCTCATCGACATCGCCGTGCCGCGCGACATCGAGGAAGAGGTCAACGAGATCGACAACGTCTACCTCTACAACATCGACCAGCTCCAGCAGATCGCGAACGAGGGCAAGTCCCGCCGCGAACGCCAGATCGCCGTCTGCCGCGACCTCATCGCCGCCTTTCTCCGTGAAAAAGGCATTGAAGCCCTCGCCGGCGTGCCCGAAGGACGCGGCGGCCCGGAGCCGGGCGGCAAATTCGGTGACACCTCCGCCCGCCCCCTTCCCCAACCATGAGCCAACCCTTCCTCCTCGGCACCCGTGGCAGTGAGCTCGCCCTCGCCCAGGCCACCATGACCCGCGCCGCCCTCGCCGCCGCTGGGATCGCCTGCGAGGTGCGGATCATCCAGACCATCGGCGACAAACGGCCCGATCTGAAGCTCAGCGAATTCAGTCAGGGCGAAAACGCCGTTGTCGACAAAGGCATCTTCACCAAGGAGCTCGAGGAAGCGCTCCTGCGCCGCGAGATCGACTTCGCCGTCCACAGCCTGAAAGACGTGCCCACGGAGCTCGCGCCCGAGTTCGAGATCTGCTGCACCCTGCCGCGCGCCGAGACGCCCGACATCCTCCTCACCACCGAAGAGGGCCTCGGTGCCGACCTGACCCTCTTGCATGGCCGCACCATCGCCACCAGCTCGGTGCGGCGCGCTCGCCAGCTTTCGTGGCTTTGTCAGGGCGTCGAGGTCGTCGACATCCGCGGCAACGTGCCCACCCGCATCCGCAAGCTCATCGAACACGCCGCCCGCGGCGAATGGCATGGCATCCTCCTCGCCCGCGCCGGACTCGAGCGGCTCGGGATCTACACCCCCGGGGAAAACACCTTTGATTTCGAGGGCACCCTCGTCCACGCCCGTGAGCTCGACGAGACCCAATTCCTCCCCGCTGCCGGCCAAGGCGCGGTCGGCATCGAGATCCTGCGCGAGCACACCGCCGTGCGCGAGGCTCTCGCCGCGATCAATCACGCCCCCACCTTCACCCGCGTCACCGCCGAGCGCGCCTACCTCGCCGCCTTGAAAGCCGGCTGCCAGACTCCGGTCGGGGCCAAGACCTGGTTCGAGGACGACGGCGCCACCCTCGCCATGGCCGTGCGCGTCT
Source organism: Akkermansiaceae bacterium UBA5020 (assembly GCA_002396885.1). Lineage (GTDB taxonomy): Bacteria > Verrucomicrobiota > Verrucomicrobiia > Verrucomicrobiales > DEV007 > Arctic95D-9. The sequence continues at coordinate 7,798 of DGXY01000131.1, read as the reverse complement.
TCGACGAGGCCGATCCCTCCGGCGAACCCTTCGTCGCCGAAGTGCGCGGACCCGCGCACGATCCCGGCGCCCTCGCCGACCGGCTCATGGAACTCAAATCCTCCCGTATATCCTGACATGAGCAAAAAAACCGGTATCTGTTACCTCGTCGGAGCGGGCCCGGGCGATCCCGGCCTGATGACCCTTCGCGGCAAGGAGTGCATCGAGATCGCCGACGTCATCGTCTACGATTACCTTTCCAACGCCGAATTCCTCCTCTGGGCCAAACCCGGCGCCGAGAAGATCTACGCGGGCAAGAAGTCGAAAGACCACGCCATTCCCCAGGGCGGGATCAACCAGCTCCTCATCGACAGGGCGAAGGAAGGCAAGATCGTGACGCGGCTGAAGGGCGGCGACCCGCTCATCTTTGGACGCGGCGGCGAAGAGGCCGAAGAGCTGCGCGAGGCCGGTATCCCCTTCGAGTTCATCCCCGGCATCAGTTCCTCCATCGGCGGCCCCGCCTATGCTGGTATTCCCGTGACCCATCGCGACCATTGCTCGCAGCTCACCATCTTCACCGGTCACGAAGATCCCACGAAGGAGGAATCCTCGATGGACTATGCCCAGATCGCCAAGGCCCCAGGCACCAAGGTGATGCTGATGGGCGTCGAACGGCTCCCCATCATCACCGCTGCCATCCTGAAAGAGGGCGGCGATCCCAAGCTGCCCGTCGCCCTCATCCGCTGGGCCACCACCGGCCGGCACCGCACCATCGTCGGCACCCTCGCCACGATCGCCGCCATCGCCGAGAAGGAGAATTTCCAGGCTCCCGCTGTGGCCGTCTTCGGCACCGTCGTGAACCTGCGCAAAAAACTGAGCTGGTTCGAGGATCGACCCCTTCGCGGCAAACGCGTCGTCGTCACCCGCACCCGGAATCAGGCGAGCGACCTCAGCCGCCGCCTCCGCGATCTCGGGGCCGACGTCCTCGAGATGCCCACGATCCGCACCGAAACCTCCCAGGGCGACGACGCCCGTGAGTTCGCCCGCATGGTCGTCGATGTGAACACCTACGAGTGGCTCATCTTCACCAGCCCGAACGCCGTCGAGTATTTCTTCGAGGCCTTCTACAAGATCCGCAGCGACGCGCGCGAGATCGGCGGAGCCCGCATCGCCGCGGTCGGACCCGGCACCGCCGCGAAGTTGAAGGAATACCACCTCGGTGTCGACCTCATGCCAAAAAAACACGTCGCCGAGGCCCTCGCCCAGGCCTTCGTCGACGAGGTCGGCTCCATCGAAAACACCATGATGCTCTGGGTCCGGGCCAAGGGCGCGCGCGACGTCATTTCCCAGACCCTCGGCAAGGCCGGGGTGATCCTCGACGAGGCGATCGCCTACCAGACCGTGCCGGAGACCGAAGACCCCACCGGGGCGGTGAAGCGGTTCAAGGAAGAGGGTGCCGACATCATCACCTTCACGAGCGCCTCCACCGTCGAATGTTTCCTCGATCTCGGCCTCTCCATTCCCGATGGCTGCCAGATCGCCAGCATCGGCCCGGTCACCAGTGAAGCGGTCGAGGAGAATGGTTACACCGTCGACCTCGAGGCGAAGGAGCACGATATTCCCGGACTCGTCGCGGCGGTGTTGAAGTTGGGGAAGGGGTAAGGCGCGCGCTGGGGGACGCGTCCCATTGATGCGCTCGCCCGTCCCACAATCCCAGTGATTAAGGAGGGCATCGATTCCGTACCGTCCAGACTGCGCCAAATGACTTGAACTGATCACATTTGGTGGCACATTTGATACCAGATGCGAGTCGCATTCGGCACTTCGGTTCTGGTTGCAGCCGCGAAATCGCGACTGGGGGCGAGTTTCGCCTTGGTCCAGTCCCTTCCGAATCCAAAGTTTGAAGTCGCCCTGTCCGTCAGCTTGTACACCGAGTGGCAGGCAGTCCTGACGCGCCCCGAACATCTCCCACCAGGCCGCACTGCGGATCAAGCGCTCGCTTTCCTCCGCTACCTGGCTGGACAATGCCACTTGCAGGACATTTTCTATCTCTGGCGTCCCTATCTCCGGGACCCCGACGATGACATGGTGCTGGAACTGGCCGTGGCCGCCCGTTGTTCCCATATCGTGACCCACAATCTGAGAGACTTCCGCGACTTGGAGTCTTTTGGCATCCTTGCAATCACCCCGAAAGACTTCATCCATCTCTTGCAAACTCTCCCATGAACGCCCTTACCATCCGTCTCCCGGACTCCATTCACCAGGCCATCAAGAAACTCGCGAAGCGGGAGGGTTGCTCAGTGAATCAATTCCTCGCAAGCGCCGCCGCCGAAAAGATGTCCGCGCTCCTCACCCTCGATTATCTCCGCGCCGAAGCAGCCGCTGGCCGCCGCGAGGACTTCGATGAATTTCTCGCCGCCGTGCCGGAACGGGAAGTGGAGGAAACGGACCGGTTGGAGTGACGGGGGGCGATGTGGTTTCGGAAGAGGTCTCCCGACTTCTGAGCTCTGAGCTCGGGCCTCTCGCTCCGCAACTCCAAGATCCGAAGCCCGGGGCCTGACGAAAAGGCGAAGAAGCGTCAGACCACGGAAGGCACGGAATGCCACGGAAATCAGGAATGGGGGTAGCGATCTCCCCACTGAATGGGATCTGAAATTCCGGTGATCCCTTCTTTTCCGTGAATTCCGTGCGTTCCGTGGGCTTCCCATTCGGAATTCAGGATTTCGATCGAAGAGCGCACGCTGCTGACGCTCCGCCGTGTCCCGCGAAGGGCGCCACCTCACGCCTTCTTCGCCGCTTGCCCACCGGGCACGATCAGACCGACGACCACCAACAGCGCCAGCAAGGACAGCACCACGAAGGGCGGGGTCCAGGCGAGGGTGGAGGAAAAGACCACGACTTTCGCGGCGAGAAAAACGAGCACGGCGACGAGGGCGGCGGGGAGGAACTTGCCGCGCGGGAGGCGGAAGAGGATGGCGGCGAGGACGGCGATGGCGAGGACGGCGAACCAGCGTGCCCAGGAGGGCCACCAGTGGATGTAACGTCCGCTCTGGATCGTCGCGGCGGCCCGGGCGAGGAGGGTGGTCTCGGAGAGAGTCTCGCCGCTGCCGGTATTGAGACGGCGGTCGGCGGTGCGGTCGAAGCCGATGAGGACGAGGTTTTCCTTCAGCGAATCAAAGCGCGACTGGAAGCTGGCGAGGATGCGTTTGGCGACTTCGTCGTTGGCTTCGCCGGTGTAGGCGAGTTCCTCGATGGTGAGGCTGGTGAAATGCTCGATGTCTTTTTTCGCGCCCGACTCATCACGGGTCGTGCTCTTCATCGCGGCGCCGAGTCCGGCGCGGTCGGGGACAATGAGGGTGCCGTCGGCCTCGATGGGGATGGCGAGGGCTTCGCCGACGAGGACGCGGGGCTGTCCGTCGTCGAGCTTCACGGTGATCTGCTCGAGGGCGACGCCGGCATGATTGGCGACGGCGGCAAGGAGGAGGGCCGGCACGACCTGATCGCCGCGTCGCAAGACGAGGGGTACGCGCAGGACGCCGCCGGCGGCGAGGTCGCGGGCGGACTCGACCGTCTTTGGCGCCGGGGTGCCGTTGGCGAGGATCTGGACGTCGGGGTAGCGCAGGGTTCGGGTGAAGGAGAGGAGGGCGGCGGCGTCGCCCTCGACCTTCACGGCGGGATAGGCGAGCGGAGTCGTCTCCTTGGCCTGGTCTCCGTCGTTCGAGACGGTGGAGGCGACGACGAGCTTGGGCAGCTTCATCGCGGCGTCCTTGAGCGGGGCGATGTCGGTTTTGTTGAGGGTGAGATTCTCGTCGAAGGTGGGGGTGGGAAGGAAGGCGACGGAGCGCGGCTGGAATTTTGAGACAAAGGCGAGGATGGTGGCGTAGTCGAGGCGCGAGAGGGTACCGTCGTTCGGCAGATTCTCGTCGCCGCCGATGCGGAGGGGCTCGTAGCCGTCGTCGATGCGCACGATGGTGACGGCGGGGTGCTTCAGTTTGCCCCCGGCGTTGCCGATGCAGAACTCGAGCCAGGTCTGGTCGAGCCCGGTGAATTTGCCGGAGCGCAGGCCCCACTCTCCGAGGGCGATGAGGACGATACCGAAGACGGCGAACGTGAGCAGTCGTTGACGCATGATGGGGCTGGGGGGTTCCTTCGCGGGGGTGGAGAAACCAGGATTCCTTAAGACTTCTTCACCTCAAACAGGTGGACCTGCTTGGTCCGGGGGTCAAGGGACACGAAATTGGTGGAATCGCGCCATGTGTAGGTCTCCTCAAAGAGTACGTCGCGCACCTCGTATTCGCTCCCTTGCGGAATGCCGAGAAGATCGAGGGGCACGTGGAGGAGGGACTCCTGCCGGCGCTGGGGATCGAGATTGACGACGACGAGCACCCGGCTGGAGCGATCATCGGACCACTTGCAGTAGGCGAGGATCTGATCGTTCTCGGAGGGAACGAAGGCGATGTTCGCGTAATGCTGGAAGGCGGGGTGATCAAGGCGGGCGCGGTTCAGCCGGGTGATGAAGGCCTTGATGTTCCCGGGCTTGTTCCAATCGCGGGCTTTGAGCTGGTATTTCTCGCTGTCGAGGTATTCCTCGCGGCCGGGCAGGGGCGTGCCTTCGCAGAGTTCGTAGCCCGAGTAGATGCCCCACGAGGTGGAGAGGGTCGCGGCGAGGGCGGCGCGGATCTTGAACATGGCGGGTCCGGCGTGCTGGAGATGGCGCGGGAGGATGTCAGGGGTGTTGGGCCAGAAGTTGGCGCGGTAGTAGTCGCGCATGTGGCCTTTCGTGAGCTCGGTGACGTAGTCGCGCAGCTCGGCGGCGGTCTCGCGCCAGGTGAAGTAGGTGTAGCTCTGGGTGAAGCCGACCTTGGCGAGGGTCTGCATCATCTTCGGCTTGGTGAAGGCCTCGCTGAGGAAGATGATGTCTGGATCGACGGCATGGATCTCGGCGATGAGCCATTCCCAAAAGGCGACGGGTTTGGTGTGGGGATTATCAACGCGGAAGATCTTCACCCCTTTCTGGACCCAGAAGAGGACGACCTCGCGCAGCTCTTCCCACAACTCGCGCCAGTCGTCGCAATGGAAATCGAGGGGATAGATGTCCTGATATTTCTTGGGCGGATTTTCGGCGTATTTGATGGAGCCGTCGGGGCGGCGGTAGAACCACTCGGGATGCTCGCGCACGTAGGGATGGTCGGGCGAGCAATTGAGCGCGAAATCGAGGGCGATCTGGATGCCGCGGGCACGGGCCTCGCCGAGCAGCCAGACGAAATCCTCGATCGTGCCGAGGGCGGGCTCGACGGTGCAGTGTCCGCCGGCTTCTCCCCCGATCGCCCAGGGCGAACCAACGTCGCCGGGCTCACAGGTGACGGCGTTGTTCTTGCCCTTGCGGTGCGACAGGCCGATGGGGTGGATGGGCGGGAAATAGACGACATCGAAGCCCATCGCGGCGGCGTCCTCGATGCGGGGGAGGCAATCGCGGAAGGTGGAGTGGCGGTTCGGGAGTCCCTCGGCGCAGCGGGGGAAAAACTCATACCAGGCTGAGAAGAGGGATTGTTTGATCTCGACGACAAGCGGCATGACTTGTTCGCCAGCGGTGGCGAAACTGCGGTTCGGCCAGCGCGCGAGGAGGCTTTTGACTTCTTCTTGGTCGATGAGCTGCGGCACCGCGGCCGGCTCCGTCTGCATGAGGCGGGTCGTGAGGGCCTCGATCACTTCGGCATCAGCGGAGGATCGGCCGGTCGCGGCGCGGATCGCGGCCTGGTTCAGAATGACGCGTCCCTCTTCGATCTCGGTGTTGAGATCGGTCTGGCCTCCGTGGAGGCGGCGCTCGAAGTCGTGCAGCCACGAGAGGAAATCATCGGCCCAAGCGGTGATGGCGAGCTCGTAGCGACCGGTCTGGTCGAAGGAAAGCTCCACGGCCCAGCGGTCGTTGTCGACGTGGTGCATGGGGAGCTCGGTCCACGAATCCGATCCGTCCCGCCTCCATCCGAGGACGGCGAGGGACTGATCGTGGCCTTCCTTGAAGATGTCGGCCTCGACGCGCAGCGTTTCCCCGACGACACGCTTCGTGGGATAGCGCCCACCCTCGACGAGAGGGGAGAGATTCGAAATGACGACAGTGGGCAGGCGTTTACCAGGAGGAAGCATGGGGCAGACAAGTTCGAGCCTACTTAAAGACTCCGCCGCCGCATCGCCAAGCGGGAATTTGGGGCTTTTGTGGCGAAAGGGAGCAGTGAACGGCGGGACTTTGGCGATGGGATGGATGTAGAGGTGACCTCCAAGTCGCCGCTGCCACGGTGACTGATGCACCTGAGGCTGACCTCGGCCTCAATCGCCGATTTTCCGCCGCGAGGACTTTCGCTCGGAGCGATGTTGTTTGGCAACCTTGAGGCGGGCCTTGGCGGCTCGCGAGGGTTTGCGCTTTTGGTAACGATGCCGAGCCCGCTCGCGTGCGGCCTCCGCTTTGGCGGCGGCGGCGAGGGCTTCGAAATGTTCGCAGAGGCGGGTCCGGGCGATCTCGCGGTTCTTTTCGCGCGACCGGGTCTCCTGGCAATTCACTTCGTGCCCGCTCGGGAGATGCTTCAGGTAGACGCAGGACGAGGTCTTGTTGATCTTCTGCCCGCCGCTCCCGGATCCGAGGACAAAACGTTCTTCCAGATCCTCTTCGAGGATCCGGAGGCGTTCCATGCGTTCGGCGAGGGTGTCCATGGGATAACCCGTTCGGATACGGAACGGGGTTGACTCTCTGACTATACCCTATTGATTGGTGAAAATCCATGAAGGCCGAACGATCAGATGTGGACCGCGCTCACGCGATCTACACCAAGGGAAATCTCGCCCTCTATGACTGGTGGGTGCTCGGCCTTTCCAATCACTGGATCTGGTCCTGTCCGACGGAAAAGCTGCTCGATCTCTACCGGGCTCACATCACCGCGAACCACCTTGAGGTCGGGGCGGGCACGGGCTATTTCCCCGCGAAGACGATGCCCTCGGCGCAGCCGCGGATCGCCCTGCTCGACATCAACCGCAATTGTCTTGAGAAAGCGGCGAAGCGTCTCGCGGCCTTTCGTCCGGAGGTGCACCAGGAAAATGTCCTCGAGCCTCTCATCATCCGCGGGGAGCGCTTTGATTCGATCGCGGTGAACTATGTCCTCCACTGCCTGCCCGGCCGACTCGACCAAAAGGCGGCTGCGGTGTTCGACCATCTCGCCCCGCACCTGCAGGATGATGGCGTGATCTTCGGCTCGACCTTGCTCGGTCTCGACATCCAGCGCCCTCTTCTCGCGCGCATGACGATGGCGCTCTACAACCGCAAGGGCGTCTTCTCGAATACCCAGGATTCGCTCGGTGGACTGATGGAGGCGCTCTCGGCGCGCTTCCGCACCTTCAACGTCGAGGTTTGCGGCTGCGCCGTGATCTTCTGGGGCAAGGGATTGCGTGAGGCCTATCGGAACACCCAATCGCCGCATGTGGCTGCGACGACGGTCGCGGGTTCGTAAGCGAAAAAGGGTTCGACTGAAGTTGAAGGCACCTTCAGTAGCCTGGACAGGTCAGCGCTTTGCCATTGTCGCGCGGACCGAGCGCGGCGAGATAAGGAACGGCGGCTTTTGCCCATTCCTCCGCATCGGGATAAGCGGACGCGGACTCTCCCAGACACCGACGCAGCATCTCGGTATCGATGATGCCGGGATTGAAGGCGACGGCGGCGAGTCTCCGCGGGAGTTCGTCGGCGAAGGCGCGGGTGAGTCCCTCGATCGCCCACTTGCTCGCGCAGTAGGGTGCGACCTCGGGCGAGGTAGATGTGGCCCCGGCGCACGGAGCC
>DGXY01000027.1:12171-12400 GCA_002396885.1 Akkermansiaceae bacterium UBA5020 | reverse complement strand
TTCCGGGAGGCCAGCAGATTTCTTTCAAAATCAGAACTGTTGGGCTCCCCGAATCTGCTGGAAAACCTTCTCCGGTGTCTCGAGGGCCGGGTCGGGAGAGAAAAAACCTCCCTCCGGCTTCAAAGAATGTGCTTGCAGAGCTTTTAAATCCCATTTAGCATTGCAACCCTTCGCGCCGGACCTTGGTTCGGCTCAAGGAAGTCGCTCGGGTGGCGGAATTGGTAGACGC
>DGXY01000027.1:11340-11994 GCA_002396885.1 Akkermansiaceae bacterium UBA5020 | reverse complement strand
GTGGCGGAATTGGTAGACGCGCAAGACTAAGGATCTTGTGGGGTAACCTGTGGGGGTTCGAGTCCCCCCTCGAGCACTCTTCTGAAACGGACACGCAGTCCCTCCTTCCTTGAGCACCACTCTGACAGATTCGCCCACGGCGATCCTTCTGATCTCCTGTCCCGACCGGGCTGGCATCGTCGCCGCCCTCTCGACCTTCCTCTACGAAAATCAGGGCAACATCGTTCACATCGATCAACATGTCGATCTCGAGGAAGGTGCCTTCTTCATGCGGGTGGAATGGGAGCTGGAGGGTTTCGCGATCGCCCGCGAAGGTATCGCTACCGCCCTAACTCCGATCGTCGAGGGCTTCGCGATGCGTTGGGCGCTTCATTTCTCGGACATCATGGCGCGGGCCGCGCTTTTCGTGACGAAGGATAATCACTGTTTCTACGATCTCCTCTCGCGCCACGAGAGCGGCGAACTCGCCATGGAGATCCCCCTCATCGTCAGCAATCGCGAGGATCTCAAGCCGGTCGCGGAGCGTTTCGGGATTCCCTTCCGCTATTTCCCGATCACCGCCGCGACGAAGGAAGCGCAGGAGCGCGCCGAGATTGCGATGCTGCACGAAGAGAAGGTCGATCTCGTGATCCTCGCCCGCTACATGCAGATCCT
>DGXY01000027.1:9221-11132 GCA_002396885.1 Akkermansiaceae bacterium UBA5020 | reverse complement strand
GCGATCAACATCCACCACTCCTTCCTCCCCGCCTTCCCCGGGGCGCGACCCTATCATTCCGCCCACAAGCGCGGGGTGAAGCTGGTCGGGGCAACGAGCCACTACGTCACCGAGGATCTCGACGAAGGCCCCATCATCGCCCAAGGCGTGACGCCGGTTTCCCACAGTGATTCGGTGCAGGACTTCATCCGGAAGGGGCGGGCGCTCGAGCAGACCGTGTTGAGCCGGGCCGTCTGGCTCCACCTCAACCGGCGCACTCTCGTCCACGCCAACCGCACCATCGTCTTCGGTTGAGACTTGCGGGGAACGCTCCCGCGTCGAACTTCCGCCCTACCATGGCGACCCGTTTCCAGACCCTTCCCGGCTTCCGCGATTTCTATCCCGATGATTGCGCAGCGCGGAATCATGTCTTTGAGATCTGGCGCAAGGTTGCGCGTCGGTATGGCTTCGTCGAATACGAGGGACCCATCCTCGAACCGACCGACCTCTACCGCCGCAAGAGCGGGGCCGAGATCGTCAACCAGCTCTTCTGTTTCACGGACAAGGGCGAGCGCGACGTCTCGATGCGCCCCGAGCTGACCCCGACCCTCGCCCGCATGGCGGCGGCGCGGCAGCGCGACTTCCGCAAGCCGCTGCGATGGTTTTCGATCGGGCAGTTTTTCCGTTACGAGAAACACCAGAAGGGACGCGGACGTGAGTTCTACCAGTTCAACTGCGACATCCTCGGAGAGGAGTCTGTTCTCGCCGATGCCGAGCTCATGGCCCTCGCGATCGACCTGATGCGCGAACTCGGCTTCACTGCGAACGACTTCCGCATCCGCGTGAGCGACCGCAACGCCTGGGTTGGCTTCGCGATCGGGAAGGGCCTCGATGAGGCGGGTGTGACGACTTTCCTCCAGGTCATCGACAAGATGGAACGGACTCCTGAGGAAAAGGTGATCGAGCAGCTCGGTGCACTCGGCATCACTCTCGAAGAAGTGCGCGCCTTCATCGCCTCGGGCGCGGAGGCCTCGCCCTCGATCGGCCGCATCCTCGCGGATCTCGCCGCTCGTGGACTCACTGAATACGTCGAGGTGGACCTCGGAATCGTGCGCGGGCTGGCCTACTACACGGGACCGGTCTTTGAAATCTTCGACATCGGCAAGGGGATGCGCGCCGTCGCTGGAGGTGGTCGTTACGACCAACTCATCGGTCTCATCGGGGGCGTCGAAATGGCGGCCTGCGGTTTTGCGATGGGAGACATGGTCATCACCGACCTGATCCGCGAAACGGAAGGTCCCGCCGCCAAACTCAGCGCCGCCATTGCCGAGAGCGGGCGGGTCGATGCCTACGTCGTCATCGCCGATCCGGAGAAGGAGGGTGAGGCCGCTGGTGTCGCGCAGCAGTTGCGGGGCGCGGGATTCCGGGTTCTTGCGCCGCTTTCGCCCGCGAAGATTGCGAAGCAATTCCAAGCCGCCGAGCAGTCGGGGGCGACCTATGCGGTGGTCGTCGGGACCGAGTTTCCCGACCTGACCTTGCGCCATCTCGCCGATCGCAGCGAACGAGTCGTCGCTCTCGCGGAGCTCGTTTCAACGATGTCCTGATCCTCCCTTCCTCGCCTTGGCCCGATAGGACTAGTCAGGAAAAGGACTTTTTGGTTTCCGAAAGGTCGCATTCGGTTACCTTATGGCGATTTGACCCCGGCCCACCCGCGTATGAGCAAGACGACCGCCTCTATCTTCTTTGGAATCATCCTCGTCGGGCTGGTCATCTCGTTTTTCTCCCTGAAGGGATGTGGCGAGAAAGTGGAACTCACGATCGCTCCTCTCTCGACGGTTCCCCCGGACCCCGACGAGGAGCCTGCCGAGCCCGCGAAAGACGAGGATCCGGCCCCTGCAAAAGCCCCCGAAGCGAAACCCGAAGCCCCGAACT
>DGXY01000027.1:0-9016 GCA_002396885.1 Akkermansiaceae bacterium UBA5020 | reverse complement strand
CGCTCCCGCGACGCCGGCCGCCCCCTCGAAGCCCGCTCCGGCCGACCCCGTCGCTTCACTTTTCAAATCCCCCGAGGCGGCGATGGCGGCCTTGGCGGAGAAAATCGGGGCGAAGGACTTCGCGGCTTTCTCGGAACTGGCCGGGGAAGATTCGATCGACGGAGCGATTCGGAACGAGATCAAGACCCTCATCGAGAGCCCGGATTGGAAACTCGATCCCGCCAAACCCCATGTCGAAATCTCCAAGTCGGCGGAAGGGCTCCGCTGGGCCTTCAATTTCGTCCCGGCGAATCCGACCGTCTCGGCAACGCCCCGACAGCTCTACACGGATCTCACGGTGATGCCGGGAGAAGCCCTCGAAATCGCCAAAGTCAGCCTGCCGTTCGCCATCACGAGGCCTGCGAGCCCTGCGGATGCTCCCGGCGCACCCGGTGCCGTGACTGCCGCTCCGGCTCTCGCTGCGAAAGCCACCGACGCGCTCACCGTCGCCCACGCGTTCTCCAAGGCGGTCATCGCACGGGATTTCGCCACCGCCCGCGAGCTCGCCGATCCCACCACCGTCACTGATGAACGGGTCGCGGCCCTCATGATTGCAATCGAGGAGGGGGAATTCGCCCTCAAGGCCGACCGGCCCCTCGTCGTGACTCTTTCGCGCGATGACATCACCTGGGTGCTGGCCCGGGTCGACTCGGGGAGCATGGCTTCGGAATTCGCGGTCGAGCTCGGCAAGATTGATCAAGCATGGAAGGTCAACGGGCTCACTTTCTCGAAGGTTCTTTCGGCGCTCTCGGAAGCCGCCGGCGCGGGTGATGTGGCCTACAGCCCCATCGTCGAGGATCCCTCCGGGGGGGACTCTTTGGTGCTCTACTTCGAGTTCGACGAAGCCGGACTCACTCCCCGAACGCAGCGGCAGCTTTCCATTGTCGCCGATATCCTCAAGCAGGGAGCCGAGCGGGTCATCCGCATCAATGGTCACGCCGATGCTCTCGGCAGTGATGACTACAACGTCAATCTCAGTGATCGTCGCGCCGAAACGATCCGGCAGACGCTGATCGGTTTCGGGGTGAAGCCGGAGCAGGTCGTGACCGAAGCCTTTGGAGCGGCGAAGCCGCGCAAGCCCAACTTCCTTCCTGACGGATCGGATAACCCGAGCGGTCGCTCGCAGAACCGCCGGGCCGAGGTCCTCCTCGACTTCTAGCGCTGCCTCGGCTCTTGGGCGCTTGGTTGCTCACTTTTCGCCAATCGCCTTCACGTGTGGCGCAATTGCTGCGAAGCTTGAAGCGACTTCCACCTTGACCAGTGGAAGCCCCTCCGTAAGTTGCCGCGCTCGCAGCCGGACCGCCGCGATCCGCGCCGTCGCTCTCCTCCATGAACATTCACGAATATCAGGCTAAGGAACTTTTTGAAAAATTCGGCGTGCCCACGCCCAAGGGCAAGGTTGCCGACACTGCCGAACAGGCCAAGGCGGCTGCCGCTGAAATCGGCAAAAACATCGTCGTGAAGGCGCAGGTCCATGCGGGTGGCCGCGGCAAGGGCACGTTCAAAAACGGCTTCAAGGGCGGGGTTCACCTCGTGCAAACTCCTGATGAAGCGGGCGAGATCGCCGGGAAGATGATCGGCCAAGTCCTCGTCACCCACCAGACCGGTGAAGAGGGGAAACTCGTCAGCAAGGTCATGGTCGCAGACGGAGTCGAGATCGAGAAGGAATACTACCTCGCCATCCTCATGGACCGCGAGAGCAAGTCGCCGGTCATCGTCGCCAGCACCGAAGGTGGTGTGAACATCGAGGACGTCGCCGAGCACACCCCCGAGAAGATCTTCCATCAGGCGATCCATCCGCTCCTGGGCCTCCAGCCCTACGAGGTGCGCAAGCTCTCAGCGAAACTCGGCTTCGCCGGGGATCAGGCCAAGCAGTTTGGCAAACTCCTCGCCGCCCTCTACCGCCTCTTCCTCGAGTGCGACTGCTCGATGGTCGAGATCAATCCGCTCGTCACCACGCCTGATGGCCAAGTCCTCGCGCTGGATGCGAAGTTTGACTTCGACGATAACGCGCTCTACCGCCACCCCGAGATCGCCGCCCTCCACGATCCGACCGAGGAAGATCCCCGCGAAGTTGAGGCGGCCAAATACCACCTCAATTACATCGGTCTCGACGGCAACATCGCTTGTCTCGTGAACGGCGCCGGGCTCGCCATGGCGACGATGGACATCATCAAGCATTGCGGCGGAGAACCCGCCAACTTCCTCGACGTCGGCGGTGGCGCCACGCAGGAGCAGGTCACCAACGCCTTCAAGATCATCCTCGGAGATCCCAAGGTGGAGGCCATCCTCGTGAACATCTTCGGTGGCATCATGGATTGCGACGTCATCGCGAAGGGCATCGTCGCTGCCTGCAAGGAAGTCGACCTGAAGATCCCCCTCGTCGTCCGCCTCGAGGGCAACAACGTTGAAGCCGGCAAACGCACCCTCGCCGAATCCGACGTCGCCCTCATTTCCGCCGACACCCTCGCTGATGCGGCAGACAAGGCGGTCAAGGCCATCGCCGCTTGATTCCCACTCCCACCCTGACACTTTCCCATGGCTATTCTTGTAAACGAAAACACCAAGATCCTCGTGCAGGGGATCACGGGCTCCTTTGGCGGACGCCACGCCCAGCTCAGCCTCGACTACGGCACTCGGCTTGTCGCCGGCGTTACTCCCGGAAAAGGCGGACAGAAGTTCGCAGACAAAGTCCCGATCTTCGACACCGTTGCCGAAGCGGTCGAGGTGACCGGAGCAACTGTCTCCGCCATTTTCGTGCCGCCTCCGTTTGCCGGCGATGCCATCCTTGAAGCGGTCGACGCGGGTTGTGAACTCGTCGTGGCGATCACCGAGGGTATCCCGGTGATGGACATGATGCGGGTCCGCGCCGCGATGGAAGGAAAGAAGTCCCGTCTCATCGGACCGAACTGTCCCGGCATCGTCACGCCCGGTCTTGGCAAGGATTCCCACGGCGGCTGCCGCATCGGCATCGCCCCCGGTTACATCCACAAGCGCGGCAAGGTCGGGGTCGTTTCCCGTAGCGGCACTCTCACCTACGAGGCGGTGTGGCAGCTCACCAATCTCGGGCTCGGCCAGAGCACCTGCGTCGGCATTGGCGGCGACCCGATCAACGGCACGACCCACCTTGATGTGTTGAAAATGTTCAACGACGATCCCGAGACCGAGGCCATCATCATGATTGGCGAGATCGGCGGCTCGAATGAAGAGATCGCCGCGGCCTGGGCCAAGGAGCATTGCAAGAAGCCGATGGCCGCTTTCATCGCCGGATCGAGCGCGCCTCCCGGACGTCGCATGGGTCACGCCGGAGCGATCGTCTCCGGTGGCAAGGGCACCGCCGCCGCAAAGATCGAGGCATTGCGCGACGCTGGCATCGAAGTCGCGAAAAATCCTTCGGACATGGGCCAAGCCCTCGTCCGCGCTATGGGCTGAGAAAAAATCGGCACGAAAACCGCTTCCCGGTTGATCCGGGGACATCGATTTTATAGAAAGAGCATCTTATGTCGGACAAACCGGAATACGCGAAGGGACTCGAGGGAGTCATTGCAAACGAATCCTGCCTCAGTGACGTGCAGGGCCAGGAAGGGGTCCTTCGTTATCTCGGTTTCAACATCCAGGATCTCGTTGAGCAGTGCACCTTCGAGGAGGTGATGTACCTTCTCCACCGCCGCCAACTCCCCACCCAAGGCCAGCTCGAGGTCTTCACGAAAAATCTCCGCTCGCACCGCCACCTGCCTCAGGGCGTGATCGATTTCCTCAAGTCCGCTCCGAAGGATGCGTCGCCGATGGACGTGCTCCGGACCGGCGTGAGCATGCTCGGTCTCTACGATCAGCGTGGCGGTGATCAGGATCGTTCGCTCAACGAAAGTCGCGCCATGGCGATCTGTGCGACGATGCCGATGATGGTCGCCCACTTCCACCGTTCCCGGCAGGGGCTCGAGCTGATGCCGGTGCGCGATGATCTTTCCGAGGCCGCCCACTTCCTCTACCTGATGAGCGGAAAAGTGCCTGGGGAAGAGGCGACCCGCACCCTCGATGCGGCCTATACCCTGCATGCCGATCACGGCATGAACGCCTCGACCTTCAGCGCCCGTGTCACCGTCGCGACGCTCTCGGATCTTTATTCATCGATCACCTCGGCGATCGGCACGCTCAAGGGGCCCCTTCACGGTGGTGCCAACGAAGGGGTGATCCACATGTTGCAGGAGATCGGCAGCCTCGACGCGGTCGATGCCTACATCGAGGACGCCCTCGCCAACAAGAAGAAGATCATGGGCATCGGTCACCGCGTTTACAAGGTGCTCGATCCCCGCGCCCCCTTCCTGCGCAAGATGGCGATCAAGCTCACCAAGGAGCTCGGAGAATCGAAGTGGATCGACATGTCCGAGCGCATCGCCCATCTCATGAAGGAGCGCAAGGATCTCAACGCCAACGTCGATTTCTATTCGGCGACGGTGTATTATTCGCTGGGAATTCCGACCGATCTTTTCACTCCGATTTTCGCGATCGCCCGCGCCGCCGGTTGGACCGCGCAGGTGCTCGAGCAGCTCGACGACAATCGTCTTTACCGTCCCCTCACTCTCTACACGGGTCCGACGACGGATCAGCCGATCAAGCCGATCGGAGAGCGCGTCTGAGAGCGGTCAGGTGCCGCAGAAGGTCGCCCGCACCTCTTCGGAAGGTAGCGGGGGGCTTTCGAACGCGGAGGCTTCGGGCCGTTCTTCGTAGGGCGATCGGAGGGTTTCGCGGAGTTGGTGAAAGGGCGCGAAATTACGATTTTTCCCCGCCGCGATGACCTCCTCGAGGCGATGATTCCGGGGGATCACGACGGGGTTGACCGAACGCATCGTGGAGGTGGCGGTTTCGACCGGAATGGCGAGCTGGTCAAGATGTCCGCGCCATTGTGACAACCATTCACGGGCCGGGTCCGGACGGGGGAAGAGACGCAGAAAGGGGCTCTCGTCCGACAGGGCGTCGCGGAGATGACGGAAGGTCAGGGTGAAATCGAGCGCCTGGTCCTCCATCAGTCCGAGAAGGCGTTCGGCGTGTTCTTTCCCTCCCTCCCCGGACATTCCGACCTTCGCGGAGAAGGTCTTTGCCCATTCCGGGCGGAAGCAGTCGGGGAAACGTTCGAGCACCTCCGTGACCCGGCGGATCGCCTGGGGTTCGTCGTCGGCCACGAGCGGCAGGAGCGCCTCGGCGAGCCGGGCGAGATTCCAGTGCGCGATGTTCGGCTGGTTTCCGTAGGCGTAACGTCCGTTCCGGTCGATGAAGCTGAACTTCTTGGCCGGATCGTAGCGATCGAGAAAAGCGCAGGGACCGTAGTCGATCGTCTCGCCGGAGAGGCTCACGTTGTCGGTGTTCATCACCCCGTGGATGAATCCGATCCCCATCCATCGGGCGACGAGGTTGGCCTGGCGCTCCATCACTCCTTCGAGGAGGGCGAGGGCAGGATTTTCCGAGTCGACGCGCTCGGGGTAGTGGCGATTCAAGGCGTAATGAACGAGGACTTGGAGTCCCTCGAAGTCTCCCTGCGAGGCGAAGTATTCGCAGGTCCCGATGCGCAGATGGGATCGCGCGACGCGGGTGAACACGCCGCCGGGTTCGACTTCCTCGCGATAGACTTTGTCACCGCTCCAGACCGCGGCGAGGGCTCGCGTCGTCGGGATTCCGAGCGCGTGCATGGCCTCGGAGACGATTGTTTCGCGAAGCACCGGACCGAGGGCGGAGCGTCCGTCGCCACGACGCGAGAAAGGGGTCGGCCCCGAGCCCTTCAGTTGAATATCGCGGGGTGATCCGTCGCGATGGACCACTTCCCCGAAGAGGATGGCGCGTCCGTCCCCGAGCACGGGAGAAAAACCGCCGAACTGATGACCCGAATAAGCAGCGGCGATGGGCTCGGCACCATCGGGCACGCGGTTCCCTGACAGAAACGCCAAACCATCTTCCGAATCAAGAAGGTCGGGGTCGATCCCGAGTTCTTCCGCGAGGGGCCTGTTCAGCCAGATCCACTCGGGCGAGGACACCGGCGTTGGATCGATGCGGGCAAAGAAGGACTCGGGGAGCCGTGCGTAGGTGTTTTGGAACGGAAAGAGCATTTGCTCGATGAAGTGACTTCGAACACGGAAAAACCGAAGGTAACACGAGCAGCTTGTTCGCGCTGGTTTATAATTCGGTCCTCGGTCTCTCCGAAACCCCTTCCAGCCAGGTTTTGACCAAGGCATGAATTTCAGCGCGATCGAGCCCCGGGCCGATGCAGACGAGCGAAGACGGGGCCTTGGTGAGACCATCGACCTCGTAGGGCTCGCCGACCGGATCATCAGTGCTGCGACCAAAGAGCCAGCGGCTCCCGGGCCGGTCGCGGAGGCGCACGAGGGCCTTGGCCCGCACCACCACCGGTGGCAGGGCCTCGAGGAGGGCGATGAGGTCCTCGCTCCGATAGCGTCCCGGCAGCGGCACCTGGCAGCCGGTGAAGCGGTGCGAGAGCGCGTGAGTGTGGTCGTGACGATGTCCTTCGCCTGAAAGATACGAGACCGCCTCCGGCCCACCCCGGGCGATGTGGAGATCGGCGGCGAGTCCGTGGGCATGACTCCGCTTCGCATGCGGATTGACCGAGGCGACCGCTCGTGCCAAAGCCTTCAATTCGCGCGCGGTGAGTGATTCCGCGTGGGTCAGCACCCAATGCGTCGCCGTCTCGAGCTGGCGGCGCTCCAGCGCCGCGAAGTCGCCGTGGCGGCCCCAGTTGCGCGCGTGGATCACCGCGACCTGCCAGCGCGGAAAGAAGGGCAGCTTTTCCTCTAGCAGGGTGAAGCTTTCCAGCAAGGGAAGCGGATCGGCCGTGCCGTTCAGCTCGACGAGGAGCGCGTCGCCCCGGCTCGCTTGGGCGGCGAGGGCGAGTTGCACGAGATCCTCGAGGCTGTCGCAGCAGGCGCAGTTCGCCGCAATGGGAGCGATCGAGGCCGCGTAGGACGGCAGGGTCGCGGCATCGATCTCGGCGTTTTCGAAATCGTTGAGGATCACGTCGCAGGATCTCCCGAGTTTCTGGGATTCGGTTAGGATCCCGCGCAGCAGGGTCGTTTTCCCCGCGCCGAGGAAACCGGTGAGGAAGAGGAGGGGTTTCATTTCTTTCGGCGAGCCAGCCTGTCCTTCGCCGGATCGTGGTGATGGCTCCGAAGGCTGGGCAAGGGCGACGGAAGGCGGGTGCCAGAGTTTCCATACCGGAAGCTTCGCGAAGATGTCGAGACCCGTGGCCCGGCGGTTGGCGCCGTTGCGTTCGGCCAAGAGCGGAGTTTTGCTTTACAATCGGACGATTCGAGTCCCTCGGATTTATGAGGTAAAGAGCCAGGAGCTACGAGCAGGTTGCCCGACGGATGGATCACGTCACGGCCCTTGAAATCCATTTGCTGCCCGAGGGCGTCCGCGAAGTCGCGCACGCGCAATGATGGAAGGGATCTCATCGGATGCGTAAAATCTCGTCCTCGAATATTGCCAGGCACTCTTGCCAGAACGCGACCTTCAGCGCCTTGTAACAAATCGAATTTTCGTCGAGACGCGTGGTGAAAAAGACGGCACCCAGCACCTCGAGGAGGTCTTCAAAAAGGGCCTGCCGCAGCCAGGCGGCGACGGGTTCGGGGTGATGCAGGAGAGATTGAGGATCCCCGCCGAGGGACTCGACGCGGAGGGCGTCGAAGACGGCGCGCAAGGCCCAATCATCGAGCGGAGATCCGATGCGCCGGGCGCTGGCGCGATGTTCACGCACGATCGCGAGGAGGTGTTGGACGCCCCGCCGGGTCTCGGCTTCTCGATCTTCGATCGTCAGGGGACGGGCGGGACGACCGAGCCGCGAAAAGTCGAGCCGCAGGATCTCGACGCGCGGCGTCAGAAACGAGCGCTGTTCGCGGGGAAGGGGTTCGGGCGACTCCATCGCGGCTCAGACGAGGGCTTCGGCGTGTTCGCGGGCTTGTTGCATGACGGTGCCGGTCGCGTCGATGGCCATGTTCCACTCGGGGAAGGGGTCGCGGAAATGGGTCTTCCATTCGTCCTTCTCCATGGCGAGTTCTTCTTCGGTGAGGAGGGCCTCGTCGAGCATCGCGGTGAGGGCCTCGCGGTCCATCCCGGAGCCGATGAGCACGAGTTCCTGACGGCAGTCGCCGTTGGGTCCTTTTGACGACTTCTCGATTTCGGCGAGCTGGGCCGGATCGGTTGGCCAATGTTCCTTTGGCACGGCCGCCCAGAAGAAGCCCATACACTGGTCGCGGCACATCGCCCCGGCCTGCGACCAATAGCCAGCCATCTGGAGGCGGGTCGCAAGCCAGAAGAGTCCCTTCGAACGGATCACCCCCGGCCATTCCTCTTCGAAGACGCGGTGGAGGCGTTCGGGATGGAAGGGGATGCGGCGCTCGTAGACGAAATTCGAAATGCCGTATTCCTCGGTCTCGGGCGTGTAGGAGATGAGGGAATCGAGCCAGCCCGGGGTCGCCTCGGCGTCGCTCATTTGAAAAAGACCGGTGCCCATCACCGCATCGAGCGGCACGCGCGACTCGGTTGTTTCGTGGATTTGCGCCTTCGGATTGAGGGCGCGGATCATCGCGTGGATGCGGCGCTTTTGTTCGTCGTCGATCAGGTCGGTCTTGTTGATGAGGATAACGTTGGCGAACTCGATCTGATCGACGAGCAGATCCACGATGCTGCGCTCATCCTCCTCGCCCATGGCCTCGCCGCGGTCGCGGAGGTCTTCCATGCTTTCGTAGTCGCGGAGGAAGTTCAGGGCATCGACGACGGTGACCATGGTGTCGATCTCGGCGATGTCGCCGAGGGAGCGGCCTTCCTCGTCGCGGAAGGTGAAGGTCTCGGCCACGGGCATGGGCTCGCTCACGCCGGTCGACTCGATGAGGAGGTGGTCGAAACGTCCTTCGCGGGCGAGTTTGCCGACTTCGAGAAGGAGATCCTCGCGCAAGGTGCAGCAGATGCAGCCGTT
>DGXY01000037.1 GCA_002396885.1 Akkermansiaceae bacterium UBA5020 | reverse complement strand
GAATGAGCGGGAGCTTGCCCCTCCAATTACAGACGAAAGCAGATGACGAAAATGAAGCAACCGACCAGGGATCAGGCCTAAATCGGACCCATTCGTTTCATTCGTTCCATTCGTGGTTCCCAATCCCCTCAACGCAAAAGGGCGCAAATGAACCGCGAATCCCCGACCCGCCGCGCACGTTGCCCTCGCCTTCCAACGAAGCAAAAGCGCCCCGCACTGCGCCGGGACGCCGCTTCTCCCTTCAGCTCTAAGCGGTCGCGTAGCGCCGATCACGTTTCGAATCGGAACGACGGTCTTCGGACCGCGACGATTCCCGGCGCTCTTCAGGCCGGTCCTCTCGCCTCCCTTCGCTTCGGCGGCTGTCCCGGTCGTCGTCGTCATCCGACGGTCCCGACTCGTGGCTGGATCCCAGAAACTGGACGGTATCCGCCACGACCCGGAGCTTCGACCGCTCCTGGCCTGACTGTTTGTCCTGCCAGGTCTCCATTTGCAAGCGCCCCTCGACGAGGACGCTCCGGCCTTTCTGGAGATACTGGGCCGCATTCTCCGCGGCCCGCCCCCAGACGGTGACATCGACGAAGGTGGTTTCCTCCTGACGCTGTCCGTTTTCGCCTGTCCAGGCGCGATTCAGGGCGATCCCGAGATCGGTGACGGCGGCTCCGTTTTTGGTTTTCCTAAGCTCGGGCTGGCGAGTCAGGTTTCCGACGAGTGTGACACGATTGTAACTGCTCATGTGTTCATAAAAACATAAGATGTTCGGAAGAACAAGTAAATTTCGAATTTTTTTTCTACGCTCCGATTTTCTGGGTGACGGGCCACCTGCCGCATTTCTGGGTTTGCGCATCGGACCCGCGAGGCCTTAGTTCCCCAAACTCCTCCCTCGGCATGGATTCCTCCCTCACGCCTTTTTCCGACTTTTGTCTGCTCTTCCTCAGCATCGCTCTCGAGGGGGCCCCGTTCATTCTCCTCGGCACTCTCATTTCGGGATTCATCGATGCCTATCTCCCCCCGGGCCTGATCGACAAGTGGCTCCCGAAAAACCGCGTCCTCGCCGTGATCCTGAGCGGACTCCTCGGCGCCATCTTCCCAGTCTGCGAGTGCGCGGTGGTGCCGGTGATCCGCCGCCTCATCCGCAAGGGCTTACCGGTCTCCTGCGCGATTACCTACATGCTCTCCGCGCCGATCATCAATCCCATTGTCATCGTCAGCACGATGAAGGCTTTCTCCACCTCGGTCGGCCAGTTTTCGCTGAGGCAAACGGAAGCCGTCGTCACCCAAGGGCCGCTCTTCATGACCTCAAGTCGGCTTCTCATCGCCTTTCTCGTGACCGTGACGGTCGGGCTCGTGGTGCTGAAAATCCGCAATCAATCCCTCCTTCGCGCCGGGGTGTTGCCACGGCACAGCGATACGGGTCCGAATGAGGATGACGACTCCGCTGCCGCTGGCGCGAGCCCGCGCGCCGATCGCCTCGTCCTCGCGATGCGCACGACGATGCGCGACTTCCTCGAGACGGCGATGTATTTCACGATCGGTGTCGCCATCACCTCGGTCTTCCGGGCCTACGTGACCGAAGACCTCATCATTCTTTTCAATCAGAACGAAACCACCGGAATCGGCCTGATGATGGTGCTCGCCTTCGTGCTGAGCCTTTGCAGCACCTCCGATGCCTTCATCGCCGCAAACTTCCCTGTGCCCCAGTCGGCCAAGCTCGCCTTCCTCGTTTTCGGTCCGATGATGGATGTGAAGCTCGTCTTCATGTATCTCTCGGTCTTCAAACCCCGCTTCGTTTTCTTCCTCGCGGTCTCGCTCTTTGTCGTGATCGGCGTGCTGAGTTATGTTTGGATGCGACTCTGAACCACGCCTACCGGTCATCCCTTCCCGACTTCCGGCCATGAAAAAATTCCTGCAATTGCTCGCGATCCTCACCCTCATGATCTGGGGAGGTCTTTTTCTCTACTTCTACGGGAGCGGCCGCATCGAGAAATACCTCGATCCGAGCTTCCGCATCTACGCCCTGATCTCGGGGATCGGCTTCATCCTCCTCGGTGCCTTCAATTTCATCCATCGCAACCGCGCCGTCGGGGTTTGCACCCACGATCATGCCCACGGGGATGCTTGTGACCACGATCATCACCACGACCACGACCCAGACCCGGAACAGGGGCACTCCCACGAGCACCATCACGATCACGATCACGGATGCTGCGACCACGATCACGAACCGGAGAAAATGCACGCCCATGCTCACGTGCACGAGCACCATGGATGCTGCGATCACGATCACGATCATGAGCACGAGCACGCGCCCATCCACAGCCACGATCACGAAGAGACTCCCTCGGGAATGGCCTTTTCCCTGCTTGTCCTCCTCGTCCCGCTCCTCGCCGCGACCGCCTATTCCAAGGACGCCTTCAGCTCCGAATACGTGGCCAAATGGGGCAAGATCGAACGCCAGATGCAGCAACAGCGTATCGCTCAAGCCCGTGCCTCCCAGCCCGCGACGGCCGACGCCACGCCGGTGACCAATCCCTACACGCGTGACGGGATCGAAGCGGCCGAAGGCGCCGCCGGCAGCTCGACCCCCTATCCCGGACAGGCCGACACTCCGGCGGCACCGAAGGACGACAAGGCCGCCGAGGCCTGGGGAGCCTTCACGATGGAGGATCTCAAGAAAATGGTGCCGCAGAACGCCAAGGGCGAGTTCCTCATCGACGTGCCACAGATTTTCTACACCGCCGGCGACAAAGAGTTGATGGACGTGATGGAGGGCATTCCCGTCGAGACGACGGCCCAGCTCATGGAGGAGACCCTCCACAATCCCAACAACACCCGCCTCAAGGCTTTCCGTCTCTTCATCGAGTGCTGCGCCGCCGACGCCCGCCCCCTTTCCGTTCCCGTCGATTTTGGAAAGGCCCCGCCGGAATACACCGAGATGGGTTGGTACAAACTCTACGGCAAACTCCATTACGCCAAGGAGAACGACGAGATCATCCCCATGATCCGGATCGAGCGGATCGAGGCGACGAGCGAGCCCACCGACGGCCTCCTCTTCTGAGATCCTGACGCGCGCCCTTCGAGAGGAAAGGGCGTCCCCTTGCGTTTTGGCGTGAGCGGCCTTAGATTGCCCTCCCCGGAGATTCCCGGATCAAAAGGGGGTGTACTGGTTTCGACTGAAGGTCTGAGAACCTGACAGCATGCCGAGGTTGAACGGCTGGCCTCGTAAAAAGCCGCTCAAAAAACAAATGCAAATAACGAACCTGAACTTGCCCTGGCAGCCTAATTGAGTTGCCACGTGATCCGGCCGACGTCTGCTGAGCTGGATCGCGACACTTAGCAGACTGGTCTTGCCGCGGGGGTCCGGCGGAGAAGACGAGAGGTTACAGTGATCATCGGAGGGAACGGATTCTGTCGATCGAAGCTGCCCCTCCTAAATCAAACGACCGACTAAGCATGTAGACGTCAGGTGCAATGGTCTTTAGGACAGGGGTTCAACTCCCCTCACCTCCATCTTTTCCAATCAACGAGTTACGAGAGAAACTCGAGCTCAGTTACAACGAGGGTTACGACAAAGCCTGATGCTCGGACCGGCCCCCGTTGCCGTGGCGCGATGATCATGTCGATCGGACACTTGAAAAGAAATCCGGATCTGGATGAGCCTTATTTGGTGGCTTTGGAGAGGTTTGAGCTGGAGAAAGAAAAAGGAGCGGGATGTCCGCTGAAGTGATCGCAGATGTGGCCCCGGCGCACGGAGCC
>DGXY01000074.1:362-28979 GCA_002396885.1 Akkermansiaceae bacterium UBA5020 | reverse complement strand
GCATTTTTTTTCTTTACTCTTTCCTGAAAATGCATCAAAAGCGGAGCCTGCCGATCCCTAAAAGTCTAACCAAACAACTGATGTCCTCTTATTTGTTCCCCCGTTCCCTTCAGCGCTGGATTCTCACATTCGGTCTTTTGGTCTTTGTCGCCTCGATGGCTCCTGAACTCGGATGGAGCCAAGATGCCGCCGCGCCTGCGGCTGCTGCGCCCGTCGCTGCGGATGGTGCCGCGGAAGAAGCGCCCAAGAAAACCACCTTGATGGACATGATCATCGGTGGCGGGATCTTCATGCTTCCCATCGGGCTCCTCTCGGTTTGGATGATCGCCCTCTCGGTGTTTCTAGCCTTGCAATTGGGACGACGGAAGTTTATCCCGAAGAATCTGCAGGACCAAATCATGGGGTTCATGTCCGAGGTCCGGGTTCGCAGTGCCATCGACGCTGCCGCTCAGGACACTTCCTTCCTCGGGCGCCTCGTGACCAGTTCGTATCTGAACGTTGATGCGACTGACGCCGAGTCCCTTGGGCGCGGCAAGGTGGAGGACGCCATTGCGGATTTCGTGGTTCGAGAGAACCTCGGTACGATGACCTTGATCGGATATCTTTCGGTCATTGCCCAAGGGGCAACGATGTTGGGCCTCTTCGGAACGGTGGCGGGGATGGTGCTGGCCTTCGACTCGATGGGTCTCAGTGGTGGCTCGGATCCCGCCGCTCTCGCCGGTAACATCTCTCTCGCGCTGATCACGACGGCGGGCGGCCTGGTCGTGGCAATTCCCGCCATTTTCCTCTTCTACGGCTTCAAGAACCGATACAATCTTCTTGTGAGTGACGCGCAGCAGGTTGCGATCGAAGGAATTGAGGCGGCAATTGCTTCGGTAAATGCCGACCAGGCCCTCGCCCGGGTGCCGGAAGGCATCACGGAAGTCTGATTCCGGTGACCTTCGTGAAAGCAACGATCAATCTGTAGCATTTACTTCCGTATGGCTTCGACGAAGAAACGGGCGGTGCAGGAAACCGAAGACGGGGTGCCGCTCGACATGTCCCCCATGATCGACCTGACCTTCCTTCTCTTGGTCTTCTTCATGGTGGCGTCGCACTTGATTACCGTCCAGATCGATCGCCGCGTGGATCCTCCGGTTGCGAAAAACGCCCAGGTCGCCAAAGAGGCTTCGGGCCGTGTTGTGATCAATGTTCTCGCAGATGGCTCGGTCTTCGGGCAGAATGAAGACGAACTGCCGACCTCAGAGGCGATTCAAGACTACGTCGATCAAGTGCGCGTGAGCAACGAGGAAAAGGGGATCCCCACTCGGCTCAACCTGCGCGCCGACAAGAACGTCGACACGCGCGATATCAAGAAAGTGATTCAAGCAGCTGGAGAGGCTGGGGTCAGTGAAGTGATTTTCGGAAGTATGTCGGTTGAATGATTGGCCTTCAAGTTTCTACAAAATGGCAAGAAAACCCCTTCCATCCGAGCCGGATCCGCTCCTCGACATGTCGCCGATGATCGACATGAGCTTCCTGCTTCTCATTTATTTCCTTGTCACCTCCACGCTCGAGCCGACCGAAGCCGATTTGGCCATGACCATGCCTTCAAGCATGTCTGATGGAAGTTCCAAGGTGGAAATCGACATGATGACCATTCAGGTCAACGCTGCTGGGCATGTCGTGCTTAATGATGAGGTGCTCGATACGGATGCAGCCACGCGGGATGTGCCGATGTTGATGGATCGGCTGCGCACCTATGTCGAAAGTGCGAGATTGACCGAGTCTGAGCCGATGGTGATCATTGCCGCCGATGATGCCTCGAAAGGACAGCGCTTCGTGGACATCTTGAACGCGCTGGCGGACCCAACTGTCGATATCAGCAAAGTCACGATCACCGGCTTCAGCGAAGACAAGTAGCCTCGGCGGATTGCCGGACCATCCCGCAGGGAAGACATGACCAAAGCATTCTTCTCCAAAGACGACTGCCCTCCGGGTGGATTTGATTCACTGGAATCTGGTTCCGGTGCCTCCAACCCGCCTCCATTCTTCCTTCTTCCGGAAGCGGAATCCCGGGTTTGAGGCCCGGTCGATCCGGGCCGGATTCACCTTCCCTCTTTTAAACTCTCCCCCACACAGATGAATCTTCGATCTCAGTTCCTCCTTCTCTCCGCCTTCGCGGTCGTGGCGTGGTCGCTCGGAAACCTTTCTCCTCTCTATGGCCAGGCAGCGGCTGCGGAGGAAGACGTCAGTGTCGAGGCACTCTACCAAAAGGCGGTCGAACTCAACATGTCCGGCAAGCCCGAGGAGGCGTCGAAGACCTTCGAACGTATGTTCGATCTTTCGGGAGGGCTCGAGACCCTTTTTGAAGATTACGGAGCGCAGGCCGGCGGCCTCATTTTCGATTACGGCATGACGCTCCTGCCCCAGCAGCGTTGGGAGGATGCCAAGAAGGCTTTCACTGATTGTATCAACGCGGCGGAGACGGCCAAGAAAGTGGAGTCGCCGATCAAGTCGACGAATCCGCGTGAGAGCATCGCCAAGTTCCAGCTCGGTTTCTGTGAGGCTCAGCTCGGAAACCACGGGGAGGCGATCCGTCTCTACGACGAGTACATCGCCTCGAATCCGTTGCCGGATGAATTGGCGCAGGTGCGCAACAGTTTCAAACTCCGCTACGGCGGCTCGCTGATGAAGCTGGGCCGTGTCGAAGAGGGAATCAAGTCGATCCAAGAGCTCTTTGACAACCGCGAAGCCTGGAAAGTCAGTCCTCAGTTCCTCATGCAGGGAATTCTCGAACTGGGTCTCGTTTGGGTGGATCAAGCGGCCTCCGCCGGTGCGGATGATGCGGCCATCGAGAAGATTTCCGATCGCGCCCACCTCTTCCTCGATGAGAACGAGGCGCTCATCCACCTCGAGCCTCTCGATCAGTTTCGTTTTGGTTTCGTCGATCGCCTCCGCAAGCTTGGCTTCGAGTCCACCAAGGCCGCGCTCTATTCGCTCGCCCTCCGCTACTTCTCCTACATCCCCACGATCGAGGACATCCGCAACGATGTGAACCTTTCCGTCGCCCGCCAGCCCATCGGTGGAGGGGTGCCTTCCCAGTTCAAGGCGATCCTCGATCAGCTCGCCGAGCGTGAGAAGGCCGAGATTCATCCCGATGCCGAGACCCTCCGTCTTATCGCGAACTGCTACGAGCGCATGGGGAATCTCCATGCTCCCCGCGCCATTTACTGGAACCTCGCCGAGCAATACAAAGAGTTCCCGGTGGCGACTCGGGCCGAAGTGTTGCACGAAGCGGCCCGCCTCTCCGCCCTTCTCGGCGACTATTCAGGGGCGCAGTATTTCGGTGAGACCTTCATGAGTGAGATGCCGGAGGACCATTCCCTACGGAACAATGTCTCCACGTTCATGCTCCAGTCGCTCTTCACCTCGAAGGAATATGATCAGGTGACCGAGATCGCCAAACTCGTCCGCGAGCGTCACGCACTGGGAGCCGCCGAGCGCGAGTTGGCCGATTCGCTCTATCCTCTCGCCTTGTATTCCCTCCGGAAGCACGCCGAGGCGGAGGTGCCTTTCGGAGAATATGTGAAGGCTTATCCCGACGGTCCCAACCGCGAAATTGCGATGTTCCACCGTGCGAGCAATTCGCTGGTCTTGAACAAAATGCGCGAGGCGGCGGAGCAGTATGAGGATTTTCTCAAGTCCTATGCCGAGTCGGAGCGCTTCCTCGACGCCGCCTATGCTGACCTCGCGGTGGCCCGCTACAATCTCGAGGATTATCCCGCGGCCATTGCCAACGTCGTTAAACTGGTCGCCCTCCGGCCGAATTCGATCCAGGTGGGACGTTCCTTGAACCTGAAGGGGGATGCCCTCATCGTGCAGTCCGGTCGTCTGGGCAAGGAGCAGGAGGAGGAAGCGGCGAAGATGCGGCAGGAAGGTCTGGATGCCTATCTGGCGGCGATCGAAGGAGGCAAAACGGCGCAAGCGAGCGATCCCGACCGGAGCGACTTCCACAAGCAGGTCGTCGCCGAAGCGATCTGGAAGAGCGCCGACATCTACTTCCAGGACGAGGCCATCGAAAAGGGGCTCGCCCAATATGATGCCTTCTTCCCTGACTATGCCGGCACGACCTATGAACCACAGATCTCGGTCTTTGCTCTCGAATACCTCGAGGGCGCTGGTCGCGGCGAGGAAGCGCTGACCCAGGTTGAGAAGATGATCCTAATGCTCGGCAGCAAGCCGGCTGAGGAGCAGGATCTCAATCTTCTCCGGCAGGCGATCGGGTCCTACAGCGAAGCATCGGTTCGGATCCGTGGGGTGGAAAAAACCGTCGCCACTCTCAAGGAGTTCCCGGGAATCGATCCTGCCAATCAGGCCTTGCAGACCTGGCTCAAGATCCAGCAGGTCATCGTCCTGCAGGAGTCGCGCAAGGGGAAGGGCAAGGAATCTCCGGAATTTGCCGCGATCGAGACTCAGATCGCCGCCGTGTTTGAAGAGCTCCGGCTTTTCGAAAAGCGAGATCTCTCCGAGTTCGCCCTCCAGCAGATCGGTCTCTATTTCGCCGGCACGGACAACCCGTTCCTGGGGGTTCCCTACTTTGAAGAGCTCCTCGCCCGGACCAATCCCGAAGCGGCAGCCTTCAAGGGACCCGCCGAGATGGAGTTGGGCAAGATCGAGATGCGCGCGGCGGATCCCGCAAAGGTCCAGTCGGCCCGCGAACGTTTCCGCCGCATCGTGGTGGACGCTTCGGATGACAGCAAGCCGCTCAAACCTCAGGCTTATCTGAATCTGGCGGATCTCCACATGAAGGAGAAGGAGTGGAAGGATGCGCTCGAGGCCCTCGACGTCATCAACAAGGAAAAGGAATTCTTTGGCAAAGACCGGGCGAAGCGGGCGGAGGCAGCCTTCAAGATGGGTCTCGTCTATGACGAACTCGGTGATCCCGGCAACGCCAACCGATCCTATCTCTCCGTCGTCTCGACCTACGCCGCCTACCACGATTGGGTGACTCAAGCCTGGGAGCGCTACATTCCGAACAGCCTCGCGGAAATCAGTGCCATGCCGGTGAACGACCCGCTCTCCATTGCCGTGAAGCGGAAAAGCGAACTGACCCTCTACAAACTCTGTGTGAAGTATCTCTACCAATGGCAGGCGCTTGACGAGACGAAGGATGGGCCCTCTGGGGCTCTTACCCGCCTGCGCCGAGAGATTCCCGAGATGAAAACACAGCTCAAGGTGACTCCGGAAGAGGAACTGAACCTAATCAACGAACTCGGCATCGCTCCGAAAAAGTAATCCCGCCCGGGTCCACTACCTTTCCCCATGAAGCCACTCTCTTTCCTCGCGGTCATCGCCTCCCTCACGCTGCCGGGCCTACTCCGGGCGCAAGTCCGGGAGACTCCCGTGACCATCGCCCTCGTCGAAGGCGGCAATCCCCAAGGGTATATCCAGAACTCGAACGACCAAGGGGTCCTTTTTGCGACCGCGCCGGGGGGAGCCGGTCAAATGTTGACCTACGACAAGATACGCGGCGAGGGTCTCGATAAACTGATCCGCTTCGAGGAGCGTGCCGAAGTCCTGGGCACTCCTCGCGCGTTCTTTGCGGCGGGGAGTTACAACGAGGCCGCCGAGGCGTTCGGCAAGGTGGCGCGCGACTACGCGATCATTCTCGGAGGACCTCAGAATTTCGCCTCCGAAGCGCTTTTCTACCAGATCGAGAGCCTGAAACGCGCCGGACAATACGCGGCCATGGCACCGCTCTTGAATTCACCTGCCGCGGCGACGATCAAGACAAAACTTTCGCCCGCCTATGCCAAGTCGAGCGAGTTTCACCAGCTCTGGTCGATCTTCGGGCAAGGTGACTTCGCCGGTCTGAAAACGGCTCTCGAAGTCTACCAGGAGCCGCAGACCGGAAATGCCAAACTGTTGAGTTCGCCGAACTTCAAGAAACTCCCTCCGAACGAACTCTCCCAGATCGCCTTCCTCCGCGCGAAGGTCTACGATTCGGAAGGTGCCAAGGATAAAGCGCTGGAGGATTACTACCGCTGTTTCACGCTCGCTTACGGAAACGACGTGCTTCTTTCCAAGCTCGCGATGGGAGCGGCCATGCTCATCCAGAAGGAGGATCCGCGGATCGCGCAAGAGAACAAGGCGGCCTTGAATCAGATGCAGAGCATCGCCTATCTTTACAGCAGACGCTTCGGCAAGGAGAGCATGCCCGCGGAATTCCAGGCCTTTGCGGTGAAACCCGTTCTTCCGAAGGTGGAGCAGAAGGCGCCCGCGGTCCAGAAGCCTGCCGACGGCGCGAAACCCGCTGAGGGGGCGAAGCCGGCTGAAGGTGCGGATGGAAAAGCGAAGGGTGGAACTCCCGCGCCCGCTCCGGCAGCGCCCGCTGCCCCTGCTGCGCCCGCCGAAGCGAAGGCGAAGTGACAGGGCGATTCCGGATCACCAGGTTTCGATCTGCTCCGACACCTTGCGGCGGTTGAACCAGATGATGAGGAAGACCGGGAGGATCGCGAGCCAGAGGAAGCCAAAGCCCAGACCGGCCCACACCGCGTAGGTCGTGAATTGATTGACCATCGCCATATCGGCTCCTCCGCTGGCTCCGGCCCCGCCTTTTGAAGCGGTCGCGAGGGTGGATTCCATGATGATCGCCATCTGCAGTTGCGTGAGTGAGGACATTCTGAACAGAATGAATCCGCCCGCCAGGATCTTGAGCACGCCCCAGGTTTGCAGAAGCGGCGAAGCGACCTTCCGTCGTTTGAGCAGGAGAATGCCCCCGGTGAGGAGAAGCACGGCAAGCACCAGATAAACGCCGAGGCTCATGTAGGCGTTGGTGGTGAGTCGCGTGAGATATTCGTCGACACGGGCCTGGTCGGCGCCCTGATCGACGAAGGCCTGCATTTGCTGCCGTGTCAGGAACAAACTGAGCGGAGATAGGATCCCCTGAAAGATTCCTCCCACTCCAAAAACGATGGCGATGATACCGATCGTTTTGGGCCAGGTCGATGCGGATGGTTTGGCGAGCGGGGGAGGAACGGTTTCCATAAGAGTATCGTGGGAGATGGCTTTGTGGACTAAGCGTAGGGCAAAGCGACCAGTCTCGTCAATGGGCGAAAGTTCCGACTGAGAGCTGGGCCGGGTTCTCGAATTCCCATTGCCAGGATTCAGCGCGTGACCGAACCTTTCCCGTCGCCGCCCCTTCGCGCGTCGTCGTGCTCGATTACGACGGGGACGGGCTCAACGATCTCGCCGTCGGATCCTATGGCGACATCCGCCCTTCCGATTCGCTGATCGGGTCGGTCTGGCTCTTGCACAACCAGGGAGACGGCAGCTACGATCCGCAGCCGCTCCTCGTCGATTGCGCGAGAGTCTCCGATCTGCGGGCGGGGGATTTCAACGGCGATGGCAAAGTCGATCTGTTGGTCATTCAATTCGGCTGGCGGACGAGTGGGGGCATCCTTTGGCTCGAGCAGGTCTCGCCGACCTCGTTTGTCCGTCACGAGGTCGCGGTCGTGAACGGCCCCCTCCAGACCGAGGTGCTCGACTACGACGGCGATGGGGCGCTCGATTTCGTCGTGTTGTTTTCGCAACAGCACGAGAGCCTCGTCCTCTTTCGGAATCTGGGCGGCGGCAAAGGATTTGAAAACCGCATCCTTGCGCAGGGGCCTCATCCCGCTTTCGGTTCCTCGGGCTTTTCAGCAGCCGATCTCGATCGCGACGGGGACACCGATTTTCTCTGGAGCAACGGCGACATGATGGATGAGATCCCGCTCGCAAAACCCTATCACGGGCTGCGCTGGCTCGAGAACCGCGATGGCGAACTCGTGCCGCACGATCTGCTTCGCATGCCGGGTTGCTACCGCGCCCTTGCGCACGACCTCGATGGCGACGGCGATCTCGACATCGCCGCCTCGAGCCTCCATTTCCAGTGGGACCTGCACGATTTTCCCAGCCTCATATGGCTAGAGAACGACGGGAAGCAGGGCTTCACCGCGCGGCCTTTGCTCGACTCCCCGTCGAATCTCGCCTCGCTCGTCGCCGGCGATTTCGATGGCGACGGTCGGCCCGACCTCGTTGTCGGCGGCATGCATGTGCCGGGACCGCTCGGCCGCGTCGGCCGCATCACCGGATTGCTCGGATTGAAGCCGACCGGGCCGGACGAGGTGCCTCCTTCAGTCCGCTGAATCAGAAAAAAAGCAGCCGAATCCCCGCGATCGCCGAGAAACCGTAGAGAAGGATCTCGAAGAGCCGTTGCGGGACGTGTTTGATGAGCCGGCCTCCCGCGAGGATGCCGATGAGGAGCGCTGGGAGGATATAGAGATTCAGCTTCAGCGATTCGGGATTGATGAGATCGAGCTGACCAAGAAAGGGGATCTTGAAGATATTCACGAGCAGGAACAAGCGCGCGCCCACGCCGAGGAAGTCCTCCTTTTTCATCTTGTGGACGAGCGAGTAGAGCGAGAAGACCGGCCCGGCGGCGTTCGCCAGCATCGTCGAGACGCCGATGAGGACGCAACTGAACCAGCGGAACCAACGCGAGTCGGGGAGGTGCTCGAGGAACTCGCGTTTGAACTCGCGCAGCAACTGGATCGCGAGCATGAAGAGGATGATGGCACCGATGACGCGCCGCGCGGCCTGGTCGTCGAGGCGGTCGAGGAGGAAGGAGGCCGCCACCACCGAGATGAGTATCACCGGCACGAGCGGCCAGACCTGTTTCCAGCTCGCGTGTTTGCGGAAGAGGGGATAGACCAGCAGATCGCAGACGATGAGCATGGGCAGGATCACGCCCACGCTGTTTTTCGCGCCGAAAAGCTCGGCGACGATGAGCACGTTCAGGATCGCGAGTCCGGGGAATCCGGTCTTGGAGATGCCAAGACAAAACGCCCCGAGCGCGGCAAGGGCGAAGGTCTGGAGAGTCGCGTCGTAGGGCAGGTCCACGGCGCTTCCCTTAGAGCCGATTCGGACGGCGGGCAAT
This sequence comes from Akkermansiaceae bacterium UBA5020, assembly GCA_002396885.1. Classification (GTDB taxonomy): domain Bacteria; phylum Verrucomicrobiota; class Verrucomicrobiia; order Verrucomicrobiales; family DEV007; genus Arctic95D-9. Next base: position 20,020 of record DGXY01000074.1, on the reverse strand, counting down.
CGCTTTCCTGCGCCGTCGAGGGCCTACGCCCCCGTCACGAACCGCTCGTTGACGTGGCCTTCGTTGAGATCGACGCGTTCGGGCCGGCCCTTGTGCATGTAGACGACTTCGGTGTGGTCGAGTCCTAACAAAGACATCACCGTCGCGTGGATGTCGTGGACGTGCATCTTGTCCTCGACGGTGTAGAGGCCGAGTTCGTCGGTCGCGCCGATGGTTTGTCCGCCCTTCACTCCTCCGCCCGCCATCCACATCGTGAAGCCGGTCGGATTGTGATCGCGGCCGTCGCCCTTCTCACTCATCGGGGTGCGGCCGAATTCACCGCCCCAGATCACGAGGGTGTCCTCGAGGAGCCCGCGCTGCTTCAGGTCCTGGATCAGGCCGGTGATGGGCACGTCGACGTTGTTGCAGAGGCGGCTGTGGTTTTCCTCCATCTTCGTGTGGCTGTCCCACTTGCTGCCGGCCCCGTGGTAAAGCTGGATGAAGCGCACCCCGCGCTCGACGAGTCGGCGGGCCATGAGGCACTGGCGTCCGTAGACCTCGGTCTCCTTGTTGTCGAGGCCGTAGAGCGTCTTGATGTGCTCCGGCTCGCTCTCGAGGTCGATCGCCTCGGGTGCCGACGCCTGCATGCGGAAGGCGAGCTCGTAGCTGCGGATGCGGGCCTCAAGGTCCGTGTTGGAGGAACGTGCCGCGTAGTGGCCCCGGTTCAGCTCCTCGAGGTATTCGAGCTTCTGACGCTGTCGCGCGTTGCTCACGCCCGAGGGATTGTTGAGGTTTTTGATGGGCTCGGTGCCGTTCTCGAAGAGAGCACCCTGGTGCACTGCGGGGATGAAACCCGAGCCCCACATCCGCGCGCCGTTCACGATCATCGAATTCGAATCCTTGATCACGACGAAAGCGGGCAGACTGTCGTTCTCCGTGCCGAGCCCGTAGGAGATCCAGGATCCGAGGGCGGGACGTCCACCGAAGACGGAGCCCGTGTTCATCTGGCAGACGCCGCCGGCGTGGTTGATGCCGTCGGAGACGCACGAGCGGATCACGCAGAGTTCGTCGGCGATCTTCGAGTGGTTCGGGAGCCAGTCGGAGATCCAGAGTCCGCTCTCACCGTGTTGCGCCCACTGCCGTTTGCTTTCGAGCAAGGGTGAATTCACCTCGCCCATCGCGGTGACAGGGCGCTCGAAGCTGTCGGGAAGACTCTGGCCTGCGAGCTTGTTGAGGAGCGGCTTGGGATCGAAGAGATCGAGGTGGCTCGGACCCCCTTCCATGAAAAGCCAGATGACGTTTTTCGCACGACCGAGGCGTTGCGGGATCTTGGCTCCGACCGGATTCGGGAAGGAACTCCTCGCGATCAGATTCTGGCCGGTGAGGGCGGAGAGGGCGACGGCGCCAAACCCGGCTCCGGCCCGGCTCAGAAACTCACGGCGGCTGCTGGGGTGATCGATGCGGTGGCAGAAGGACATACGCTTCGCGGGATAGAAGGTGGGAAAGTGAAAGGTAAAAGGTCTCAGTGAAGGTAAAGGAATTCGTTGGAATTCAGAAGGGCGTGGCAGAAGTCGGTGACGGCCCCGAGGAGCTTGGGGGAGACGCCGGAGGGACTTGCTACCTTCGCGTTGCGGACCCAGGCGGTGCCGGGAACGGGCGTCTCGCCGTCGTTCCCGGCGAAGGTCCAATCGAAGATCCGCCTCGCTTCGGGCAGGAGCGATTCGGCTTCGGAGCGCTGCGGGAAGGCGAGGAGCTGCTCTTTCTTCAGGGCACCCTCGCTGACGCTGAGACGGGCGAGTTGGCCGTCCCAGTGGTGGCCGGTCTGGGCTCGCCCGCCGAGCAGGGTGGCGACACCGTCCTTCACCGAGAGACCGCCGACGACCTGGTGTGAGACCGTCTCGCTCTGGAGCGGTGCTTCAGGATCCGAGAGATCCTTCAGGTAAAAGGTGACCGAACCCTTCGCGAGATCCTCCTTCGAAGGGCGCGCCGAGATCGTTGCGGCCAGATAGACCGGCTTGCCGAGCGGCACACGCAGTCCCGAGGCGACCACTTCGTAGATCCGGTTCTTCTGGAAGTCGTCGCCGACGATCTGGAGGATGAAATTCTGCGGATCGAAACGCGACTTCGTGCTCGTCACGCCGAGCGACCAGCCAATCTCTTCCTGCGATCCGTTCCAGCGGCTCAGGAGGGTGTTGACCGAGGCGTCGGCGTAGACTCCGTCGAGCACCGCGACCGTCTCGATCGTGAAATCATCCGCGGGCAACTTCACCGCACCGAGGTCGAGCTTTTCAAAGCGGCTGCCTGGTTGGAGCCAGAGGGCCTTTTCTCCGACCGCTAGTCCCGCCGTCTTCGCGAAGAACTGCGAGCCAGGGCGGAGTCCCGACTCGTTGGGGTATTTGTCAGGGCTGAACGCGTTTGGCGCGGCCACCGTTTCGGACTGTGAGGTGATGAAGGCGATGGCTCCCTCGACCTCGGCGGTGAGGGCCTCGCGTCCGAAGGCGATACGGTAGGCCTCTCGCGCCTCCTCGGCACCGAAGACCGATCCGCCCTTGAGGATCCGTTTCGCGAAGGCTTCGGCGCGCCCCATCGACCAAGGCCCGTTCACAAGAAGGAGCGATTGATTCGGGGTCGTTGTTGAAATGCGGTTCGGCGTCGAACTGAAGCCCGCGGGCGCGTCGAATTCCCCGATCATCGTATCGGGGGTGTTGCGGCGCTTCTTCATGTAGACACTCCGATTCGGCGCGGTGCCTTCGATGGCGGGGCCACCCTCCTCGCGGTGCTGCAATTCACCGGAGGCCGCGAGGGTCGCGTCGCGGATCTGCTCGGCATCGAGGCGCATCGGCGGGTAGCGCCAGAGGAGGCGGTTGCCCGGATCGGCGATCTCCTCGTCCGAGGTCGGTTCGCGACGTGCGGTCTGGCGGTAGGTCGCGCTCGTGACGATGGTGCGGTGCAGGTTCTTCAGCTTCCAATCATCCTCGAGAAACCGTTTCGTGAGCCAGTCGAGCAATTCGGGATGGCTCGGAGCCTCGCCGAGCATGCCGAAGTCGTTCGGCGTCGTCACGAGTCCCTCGGCGAAATGACGCTGCCAGACCCGGTTCACCATGACGCGGGCGGTGAAGGGATTCTTTTCGCTCGCGATCCAATCGGCGAGGGCGCTGCGGCGACCCGTCGTCGTCGCGGTCGGTTTGATCACGGGTTTTTCCTGCCCCAGCAGGGTCAGGAAGGCGGGCTCGACGACCTCTTCCTTGCCGCGGCTTTTCAGGAGGGTGTCGGCCGGCTTGGTGCCCGTGTCGGTGGTGATGAAAGCCGCCGGAAGCGGAGCGGGCTTGAGGGAATCGAATTGCTTCAGCGCCTCGGTCAGTTCGGTGTGGCGGGCGAGCTTCTTCTCATCCTTCGCGAAGGTCTTTTTCCAATCGACCCGCTTGAACTCGAAGTCGACCTGTCGTTGCACGAGCTGGGCGAGCTGCTCTTCATGCGCGGTGCGCTCTTCGGACTTCTTCCAATAGATCGCCTGGACGTCTTCGGGGAACTGGATCACCGCGCCCTTGCGTTTTCCCTCGAGCACCGGCGCGGTCATCGCCTCGAGCTCGGCGCGGAGATCTTTGGTCGCTTCCTCCCACTTGGCGAGCTTCGCAAGGTGTTCGGCGCGTTGTTGGGGCGAGGCGAGGGTCTGGTTTTCCGGCCACCAGGTCGAGTTGAGGAAAGACTGGAGGGCGAAGTAATCCTTCTGCAGGATGGGATCGAACTTGTGGTCGTGGCATTGGGCACAACCCATCCCGAGACCAAGGAAAGCCTCGCTCGTGACATTGGTCATCTCGGTGAGGATGAGATCCCACTGCATCCGGGCGTTGCGCTGGTTCCACTCGTAGATTCCGAGACGCATGAAGGCGGTCGCGATGAGGGTGTCGGGATCATCGGTCGCGAATTCATCGGCGGCGAGCTGTTCGCGGATGAATTGGTGATAGGGTTTGTCCTCGGTCATTGAGCGGATCACGTAGTCGCGATACATCCACGTCTCGGGACGGTAGTCGTCGGCGCGGTAGCCGTCGCTTTCGGCATAACGCACCACATCGAGCCAGTGCTGGCCCCAGCGTTCGCCGTAGCGCGGGCTCGCGAGGAGTTGGTCGGCGAGTTCGGTGGTGGCTTTGTCAGGGTCGGAGGCGAAGGCCCTTTCAAAGGCGAGGACCGCTTCCGGAGAGGGCGGCAGGCCATGGAGGTCGAAATAGAGGCGGCGCACCAGTTCACCGGCGTCGGCTGGACCGGCGGGTTTCAGATCCTTCTCCGCGAGCTTTGCGGCGATGAAGGCGTCGATGGGATTCTTCGCCCAGCCTTCCCCGGCCTTTGGCGGCGAGGGATCGGCGACCGGCTTGATCGCCCACCAGTTCCGGTCCGCTTCGGTGAAGCCGTTTTCGTCGGTCGTGCCCTCGTTCGCGACCTCGGCCGGCCAGGGGGCGCCAAGGGCGACCCACTTTTCCAAGACCGCGACTTGTGCTTCGGTCAGGGCTTTTTTGGGTGGCATCACGAAATGCGGATCGCTCCGCCGGACCGCCTCGATCATGGGGGATTCGTCCGGTTTTCCGGCGACGAGAGCCGGTCCGTTTTCCCCGCCCTTAAGGATGAAATCACGGTGATCGAGGCGCAGGCCGCCCTTTTCCTTTTCCTTGCCGTGGCATTGGTAGCACTCGTTGGCGAGCAAGGGACGAACCTCCATTTCGAAGAAACGCAGATTCTCCTTGTCGTCGGCATGGGCACTCAGACCGAAAAGGATCAGGCCAAGGAGCAAAGTGGGTTTGATAGCTGACATGGGGAAAGGGGGGCGGCCGGAGGTCGGAATACGCGAAGCGGATAGACAATCGAGAGAATCGAGATAGGTGCCGGAAGGGCAAGCGAAGCGTCCAAAGCGGAGCGAAGTCAAATCGGAGGTCGGAGTGCTGAAAACTGAAAACTGAAAACTGAAAACTTCCTACTTCTCACTCCCCGTTTGAAGCCAAAGCGTCGGAGCGGCAGCAGTAGGATGTTCCTTGGAGGCGAAGGCGTGGACGAGACCTTGCTGATCGCTCTCGCCGGTCTCGCGCAAAATCATCAGGGAAACGATCTCACCCGGATGGGTGCGAAGAAAGTCCACAAACGCGTCCGCGCTCACCTCGACAAGACGGTTCGGGGAACCTTTGCGGATTTCAAATTCGGCGAGGCGGGTCGCGACGCTTGCCGAGAGCGGTTCGGAGACGAGAGGCCCGGCATTCTTCCAAAGGAGATCGATCTCGCTCCAGGTCGCCGCGGCACGATCGACGATCCCGTAGACGGCGAAGCGGGAGTCGGGCACCAAAGAGGAGAATCCGAGTCCGCTCGGCTCAAGCTTGAGGACGAGCTTCGCCGAGCGCAGCGAGGCGCGGTCGATCCCGGCAAGGTCGAAGGAGAGGATCGTGCGTCGCTCGTTGTTCGGGGCGAGATCGGTGTGTTTCACCATCAACAGGGGATGGGCGCCGGTCGGGCCGTTCTGATCGCCGCGGCGCAGGTAGGCGTCGCGTCCACGTCCCGTCGCGGTGGTGACAGCGGTCCAGCCTGGTCCGGGGGAAGCGGCGGGCCCCTCGACGCGGCGCACCTCCTGGTCGCTCTGCTGCGGCGTGGCCCCGGCCTTGCTCACGAGCGACTTCCCGGCGAAGACGTGTTTCGGCTCGGGCAGATCGTCGCGGTTCACCTTCACTTCGCCCTCGAAGACGAAGACATTCGAATCACCCAGCGGCGTGGTCGTGACCCCGAAACGCGTGCCGAGGTCGATGACTTCCATCCGAGCGGTATCGATCGTGAACCCGTGCGCGGACTCGGGCACATCGGCGACGACTGAGCCCTCGATCAGGCGGCATTTCATCGCCGACTCGACCACGAGCACGCTCGGGGCTTCGAGGGTGACGGTCGCTCCGCTCGCGAAGCGGAGGGTGGCCATGCCTTCGGTGAGGGCGAGCGTCCCGGCGGTGAGTCCGGCACCTTCGACGGTGGGGAGATCCGATCCTGCCCAGCGGCAATTCTCGGCTTCGATCAAGGTCGCGACGATAGACTTGGGGCGGCTTTGGGCGAAAAGGACGAGGCTCGCCCCGAAAAGGACCACCGCCGCAGCCGTGGCAAGCCAGACAAGCGGGCGTTTCACCGGCGCGGGTTGGGTCCACTGGGTTTCCTCGAGGAGGGCGGGCAGCCTCGCGCTCTCCGCTTCGAGGAGGGCGTGGAGCCAGCGCTTCTCGACATAGGCCGTCCTCAATTCCGGATCGTCGATCACGGCCTCTTGCAGGGCGTCCCACTCCCCGGGAGAAAGTTGACCGTCGAAGGAGCGGTCGATCTGGTCGTGGAAATTCATGCGGTGGAGGAGTCGAGACGGGCTTTGACGCAATCGTTGAGGGCGGCGCGGAGGCGGCTGAGAAGCTTGTAGACGGCGGCCTCGGTGCGGTCCGTTTCCTTGGCGATCGCGGCGATGTCGTGATCCTCGTAATAACGCAGGAGGACGAGACGTCGCTGGTTTTCGGGGAGTTTCCGAAGGCAATCGTGCAGGGCCTCGGAGCGGTCCGCGAGGGAATCGGAGACTCGGTCGATTTCGGCGGCGACGGCTTCGAGGAAAGCGGGCTCGGCCGAGTAAAGGGGCTTGCGTTTCGCGCCGCGCCGATGGTTGAGGATCTGGTGAAAAGCGATCTTGCGGGCCCAGGCGAGGAACTGGGTTCCGGGCTCGTAGTTCGCGAATTGTTTCCACATCGTCAGCTTGCAGCTCTGGAGGATGTCCTCGGCGTCGAGCCGGTCGGGCACGAGGGCATGAACGTAGGCGGCGAGGGCCCGTTCGTGCCCGTTGAGGAGCACGAGGTAATGCTCGGCGGGATCCGTTGGTTCGGTCGGGGGAATGAGGGGGGAATCCTCCATGTCGATGGCCTAAGGTCCGGGTTTTGAAGATTTTGGACAAGAAAATTTGAAAAGCAGGCGAAAGGCGTGTTTTCCTCCCCCATGGGCATCGAGATCGAACGGAAATTCCTCGTTGAGGGGGACGCCTGGCGCGTCGGGGCGAGTCCTTCGCGGATCGTGCAGGGCTTTCTCTCGCGCGATCCCGAACGCATCGTACGGGTCCGTCTCCGGGATGGCGAGGCGTTTTTGACGATCAAAGGCAAGGGGAGCGGGCTCGCCCGGGTCGAGGTGGAGGTGGCGATTCCGGCGGAGGAGGCGAGGCAGCTGTTGCCCCTCTGCCTGCCGCCGCTGATCGAAAAGACCCGTCATCTCGTGACCTGGGCCGGTCACCTCTGGGAGATCGACGAGTTTTACGGGGACAATGCCGGGCTGGTCGTGGCGGAGGTGGAGTTGGCCACGGAGGACGAGATCTTCGAGCGCCCGCCCTGGTTGGGGCAGGAGGTCAGCGAAGACTTTCGATATTCCAATGCCGCGCTCTCGGAGCGCCCGTGGCGCGATTGGAGGTCCGATGAGTGATCCACCGGATGTGAGCCTAAAGTCGGATTTGCCGGAAAAGGATCGGAGTTGCCAAGAAGAGGCCGCGCGACTTAGGATTCCGGCATGACAACACCGCTCTTTTCGAGATTCTTCGCGATTGGATTGATGGGAATGCTGCCGCTCTTGGCCAGGGCGGATGAAGCCGTCCGCGCCGATGTCGTGATCTACGGTGGCACCAGCGCCGGAGTGGCCGCGGCTGTTCAGGTCGCGCGGATGGGGAAATCGGCGATCGTGATCGAACCGACCGATCACCTTGGGGGGCTGACCACGAATGGCCTCGGCGCAACCGACTCGGGGCGGAAAGAGACGATCGGCGGGATCAGCCGCGAATTCTACCGCCGCGTCCAAGATCATTATCGCGACCCCGCCGCGTGGCCGCTCCAGGATCCCTCCGAGCCGGAAGGCAAGGGAGGTGCTCCGATCTTCCAACCCAAGGCCGACGCGATGTGGGTCTTCGAGCCGAAGGTGGCGCAGTCAATCATGGATGCGATGGCGGCCGAAAGCGGGGCAAAGCTCTTTTTCAAAGAGCGGCTCGACCGGGCCAAAGGGGTGTCGATGAAGGACGGGCGTCTCACCGCGATCACGATGGAGTCGGGCAAGCGATTCGAGGGCGCGATGTTCCTCGACGCCACCTACGAGGGCGACCTCCTCGCCGCCGCCGGGGTTTCTTATCATGTCGGGCGTGAGGCGAATGCCGTCTATGGCGAAACACTCAACGGCGTGCAGAAGTCGCAGATGAAAGGGCATCTCTTCACCAAGCCGGTCGATCCCTACGTCGTTCCGGGCGATCCTGCGAGCGGACTGGTCGCGCACGTCTCGGCGGAGCGCCCGGGCGAGGACGGTGCGGGCGACGCGCGCATTCAGGCCTTCAATTTCCGGATGTGCATGAGCAAGGATGCGAGGAACCGGGTGCCCTTTCCCAAGCCCGAAGGCTACGACGAGGCGCCATACGAGCTGCTTTTCCGCAATTTCGAGGCCGGTGACCTGCGCCTGCCGTGGAGTCCGGGAATGATGCCGAATCACAAGACCGACACGAACAACTACGGAGCCTTCTCGACGGACCAGATCGGAATGAACTACGACTACGCCGAGGCTTCGCACGCGGAGCGCGAACGCATCGTGAGAGAGCAGGTCGTTTACCAACAGGGCCTCATGTGGACCCTCGCAAACCACCCTCGCGTTCCCGAAGTGATCCGCGAGGCGATGAAACCCTGGGGTCTGGCCGCCGATGAATTTGTCGGAAACGGAAACTGGCCCCGCCAGATTTACGTGCGCGAGGCGAGGCGCATGATTTCCGACTACGTCGTGACCGAGTTGGATTGTCGTCGTGTCAGGGTAGCGGAGGATTCGGTGGGGCTGGGAAGCTACAACATGGATTCGCACAACGTGCAGCGCTACGTCACCGCGGAGGGCAAGGTGCAGAACGAAGGCGACGTGCAGGTCTCGCCGGGTGGTCCCTATGTCGTCTCGTATCGTTCGATCGTGCCGAAGAAGGGGCAGGCGGCGAATCTGCTCGTGCCGGTCTGCGTTGCGAGCTCGCACATCGCCTTCGGTTCGATCCGGATGGAGCCGGTCTTCATGATCCTCGGTCAATCCGCCGCGACCGCGGCGGTGTTGGCGATGGAGCGGGGGATCGCGGTGCAGGATCTGCCCTATGCGGCCCTGCGCGAGAGGCTCGTGGCGGATGGACAGGTGCTCGATCTGCCGAAGGATGCCGCGCCTCGCGAGCACCTCACGGCAGCTTCCTTGCCTGGCATCGTCGTCGATGATCATGACGCCCGCGCCGAGGGCGAATGGGTTTCCTCGACCTCGGCGACGCGATTCATCGAGACCGGATATCGCCACGACGCCCATGGAGCGAGCCTCGTGCCTGAGGTGAAACGCCTCGTCTTTCCGGTCAAGTTGCCCGAGGCCGGTGACTATGAGGTGAGGCTTGCCTTTCCCGCCCATCCGAATCGATCCAGCAAGACCCGCATCGTCGTGGGGACGGCCGACGGGGAAAAGACCGTGACCCTCGACCAGCGCAAAAAAGCGGGCGATGAAAATGGATTCGTCTCCCTCGGTGTGTTTGTTTTCGACGCGGGGGCTTGCGAGGTCACCATCACGAATACCGCCGCCGACGGTTTTGTCGTCGCCGATGCGATTCAATTCCTGCTTCAGAAGCCATGAACCTAAATTCAGAGATGGCGGCTTACGGAAGACACAGAATTCACGGAATAAGAAGGCTTTGCGGTGGTCTCGGTTCTTCCCTCTTGTTTCCGTGTCTTTCCCGATATTCCGTAGGCAATCATTTTCCTTTGTAGGATGAAACGCGTTCAGCATTCTCCCCAATCCATCGAAGAGCTCGACGAAATCGCGAGTGAACCAGACCGCGCCATCGTCGAGACGCTCTCGCGCATCGACGGCGATCTCGTCGTCGCCGGAGCCGGGGGAAAGATGGGATTCCACCTCGCCGTGATGCTGCGTCGCGCTCTCAATGAACTGGGCACGGGGCAGAAAGTGATCGCGGTCTCGCGCTTCGGCGAGCCGGGGGCGCGCAAGCCTTTCGAGGCGGCGGGGGTCGAGACGATCTCGGCAGATCTCTGCGACGCCTCGGTTTATAGCGATCTGCCCGAGGCGGAAGCGGTCTTCTTTCTCGCAGGGAAAAAGTTTGGCACGAGTGGATCGCCCGAGGAATTGCGGCGCTTCAACGAAGAGATGCCCGCCCTCGTCGCCGAGCGTTACGCCAGTTCGCGGATCGTGGCGATGTCGACGGGATGTGTTTATCCCTTTGTGGGTCCCGAGACCGGGGGCTCGATCGAGACCGACCCGCCTGCCCCGGTGGGGGACTACGCGCTCTCCTGTCTCGGCCGCGAGCGGGCCTTCCTCGAGGCGAGTGAAGTTCACGGGACACCTCTTGCCCTGATCCGGCTCAATTATTCCGTCGACCTCCGCTACGGCGTTCTCGTCGACCTCGCCGCGAAGATCGTCGCAGGGGAACCCATCGATGTGACGATGGGCTACTTCAATTGTCTCTGGCAGGGCGACGCGGTCGCCCGGACGATCCGGACGCTCAATCACGTGAGTCCCGCTCCCGAGGCGTTCATCCTGAATGTGACGGGCTCGCAGATTCTCTCGGTGCGGGAGATCGCCGAATCACTCGGGTCGCACCTGAACTACGTCGTCGATCTCATCGGAGACGAGGCAGAAACGGCCTGGCTCAGCAACTCGGAGAAGGCGCATGGGCTCTTTGGCCCGCTCCGAGTCTCCGAGGCGACCCTTCTCGGCTGGGTCGCGGAATGGGTCGGCCTGGGGCGCCCGCTGCTCGGCAAACCGACCCATTTCGAAGTCAGGGACGGGCAGTATTGAAGGGTTGGGAACGACAGGAACAGGGATCGCGCCAAGGTGACTGCGGCGCTAGTTCCCGGATCGCACGAGCCTGTCCCCAAGCCCGCCGCTCACTCGGTCGCGAAGGCCTGGTAGAGTTCCTCGACCTTCGCCTTCTCCGGGTCACCCTCGTGGAAGGCGAAGCGCCAACGGAAAGTCACGGTCTCGCCGGCGGGGATGATGAGTTGTCCCGCTTTCGGATCTTCGAGAGATTCGAAGTGGCGTTTTCCGAAAACGTTCGCGGTGGCGAGCCCGTAGGTGCGCGAGTGCCAATAGGTCGGGTGCCGCGGGTTTTTCGGATGATCCATGATCGCCACACCGACCGGCTTGCCGCCGACCTCGCCGTAGGCATCGAGCCAACGGGCGCGTTTGCCCCAGGTGTCCTTGTCCTTGATGCCCTCGCTGTTGAGGAGATGGCCACCGCCGGGCAGCATCTTGTCTTTCACCTCGGTGCGCTTTTCCGCCTGCAAGTCTGACGCCACCCGGATGGCCATGCCGGCGTCCTTCTGGTCGCCGAAGGTGACCTCGCCGTTCGAGGCGTGGAAGGCGATCGTGATGTCGAGAATGCGGGGACCCTTCGCTTCGCTCGGGGCGAGGAAACGCACCGTGCGCGTGTCGCTCATGATCACGGTGCCGTCGCCCGCGACGTATTGGTTCTCCGCGATGAAGCTGCCCTCCTTCGTCCCGCTTTCGACTTTGGTGAACTTCTGATGCACCGTTTTTCCGGGGACCTTGCCACCATACTCGCGCACCGCCCAGAAGCTGTGGCCGTTCACCTCGCTGTGGGCGAACCAGAGGGACTGGTGGTGGGGGTGGTCGGTATCTTCGCCCGGGATGATCTCGAGCGGGTATTTGCGCGTCATCGGCACTTGGCCGGGGCCAAGAACCGGGTAGAAGAGGGGGAAATAGCGTTCTTCGCCCTTGGTGATGTAATCGGTGAAAAGTTCGCCATTCATCTCGATACGGAGACGGTCCTCCATCTTGGTGAGTTTCACGGAAGGTTCCGCCAAGGCGATGGAGGCGAGCAGCCCAGTGAGGCTGAGGGCAAGGAAAAGGGGGCGGTGCGTCATGTCCACGATGCTAGACAGACCGAGCCGGATTCGGAAACCCCGGCCTGAGCGCATTCACGCCAGAGTCATGGCGCAGAAGCGTGAGGGAACGCGCCGGGGCGTCGTTTGACTCGCCAGCCGGAGCAAAATGGGCGATGGTGGCGCGATGCCAGAAACCCTCGCCATTTTCAGTGACATCCATGCCAATCTCCCGGCTTTGCGGGCGGTGCTTGCCGACATGGAGGGGCAGGGAATCACCGGGCGGTTCTGCCTCGGAGACGTCGTGGGCTACGGAGGCTCTCCGGCGGCTTGTTTGGAGCTCCTTCGGGACGAGGGTATCCCCTGCCTGAAAGGAAATCACGATGCGGCCGTGACTCACGGAAACGAGGCAGGAGGGGTCATCAAGAGGATGTGGGACTGGACAGAGAAACAACTGGACGCGGATCAGCGGAACTGGCTGGCGGAACGGCCGCTGGTTTTTGAAGAGCCCGCATTCCAGGCCGTCCATGCAATGCTTCCGATGCCGGAGAACTGGAACTACGTGCTGAATGCCTCCGATGCGGACCTGCATTTTGAGTTCCAGACCCGACCGCTCTGCTTCATCGGGCACACGCATTGGCCCGCCTTCTGGCTCGAAGGGGAAGGCGGCTCTTTGGACACGCGGATCACGCAGAAAGTTTCTCCCCACCGGAAGCAACTCGCCAATGTCGGCTCCGTCGGGCAACCGCGTGACGGTGACAGTCGAGCCTGTTACGTGATCTACGACGAAGCGTCGGGAGAAGTGCAGTGGCGTCGCGTGAGTTACGACATCGCGTCCGCCCAGAGGGCCATCGAAGAGGCCGGTCTACCCGTGTTTTTCGCAGAGAGACTGGCGATGGGGAAATGAGGGGCGGGCTCGGCCGCGAGACCGAGCCACCCGCGTCCTTTCTCACTTCCCATAGACCTTGTCCTTGGGATCGCCCGCGGACATGAGGTAGGCCATGAGGTCGCGGACTTCGTCGCCGCTGAGGAGATTGATCAAGCCGGGCGGCATTTGTGAGACCGGGGTGCGCTCGATCTTGGCCACGTCGGCTCGGGTCAATTTCACCGGCTCGGCTTTGGCGTCGGGCGGGTAGATCTCGAGGGCGTCCTCACGCTCGACGACGAGACCCGTGTGGATCGCGCCGCCTTTCGTCGTGACCATGGAGGAGCCGTATTGGTCGCTGATGACCTTGCTCGGATCGATGATGGACTCGAGGACATAGGCGGTGTCGAACTTGTTCCGGATGCTGGTGACGTCCGGTCCGATGTCGCCGCCGAAACCTCCGAGGCGATGGCAGGCGGCGCATCCGACGGCATGGAAGAGGCTGCGCCCGTTCTCGAAGCTCGCGTTGCGGAACTGGCCGGGATTGGCGTGCTTCGACGCGGTCTCGATCGTCCAGACCTGCCCCGGGCCCTTCGGCGGAGTGATCGCGAAATCGGGCACCGCCTGATAGTTGACGCCGGTGATGTCCTTCAGCGCCGCGACCTGTTCGTTCGGGGCGAGGGCGAGGGCCTCGTCGCGGGTGTTGGTGAGGAAGCCGGCAAAACTCGCCCCGCCGGGATGCTTCGCTGCGGCATTGAGGAAGGTGAAGTAACGGCGCCGCTGCTCGAGGGTCCAGCCGGTCTTCTGGTTGCGAAGGGCGAAGGCGTAGGCGATCCCGCGGATCGGAGGATAGTCGTCGAGCATCGCCTTGATCCCGCTGCCGTAGCCCTGGTTGCGGGTGATCAACTCGGCCCAGTCAGGAATTTCGGGAGCACCGGGATTCTCGATGAGGGTGAGGGCCTTTTCGATGACCGAGTTCGCTTCGAGGGAGACCAGGAGATTCACCAGCTCGACATTCGCGTTGGCCGATTTCGCGGGAAGGAGGGCGTCGAGTTTGGCCAGGACTTGGTCGCGGCTCTCGCCTTCGGGTTTGCCAAGGCGGATGAAGTTGAGCTGCCACGCGCGGAGGTAGCCGAGCATTTGTGGTTCTGTCAGGCTCGCCGGATCCATCGCGAGAAGGGTGGCGGTGAGCTTCGCCCCGTGGGTGGCGGGGTCTCCCCGGCGGGCGAGGGCGACGGCGCCGGTGATGAGGGTCTGCGGGTCGGTCGCGGTGAAGACTTGGTCGGCCCACAAAGCGACGGGCTGCGACTCGATCGCGACGCGCGCGGCGTTGCGGAGGAAACGATCGGGGCTGGCGAGGGAAGGCCAGGCCTTCGCCACGGCGCCCGCGTTTTCTTTCCCGTGGAAGGCTTCGAGCTCGCGTCGGAGAGCCCGCGCCTCGGTCACTTCCTTCGGCTCGGCGACGGCTTCTTCTTTACCGATCTCCTTCGCGTAGGTCACGCGGTAGAGGGCCGACTGGGTGTTGCGACCGCCCGTGGTGAAGTAAAGGGCACCGTCCTTGCCGACGACGGCGTCCGTGACCGGGAGCGGCGCTCCGTAGACGAAGGGCTCGGTCTTGCCGGTGTAGCCCGCGCCCTCGGCTTGGAGATGGATCGCGTAGATCGTTCCGAAGGTCCAGTCGAGCGCGTAGATCGCGTCCTGATATTTGACGGGGAACTTCGCGCCGATCCCGGCGACCATGCCGGTGGGCGAGCCCGGGCCGATGTCGACGACGGACGGGAGGCTGTCCTCAAAGTAGGCGGGCCAGCGTCCCGATCCGCTGCGCCAGCCGTAGTCGCCGCCGCTGACGATGTGGTTGATGCGGGTCGGCATGTACCAGGGAGAACCCATGTCCCACTCCATGTCGGAATCGTAGGTGAAGAGGTCGCCGTTTTTATTCAAGGTGATGTCGTAGTGATTGCGGAAGCCGATCGTGTGGATCTCGTGCTTTTTCGTGACGGGATCGAAGCGCGAGGTCCAGCCGCCGGGGGCGAGGCGTCCGCGGGCGTGGCCGCGGGCATCCCACATGCGGGGCAGGAGGAGATCCTCGGCCCAGGTCGTGACGCGGGATCCCGAGAGGAGATCCCCCGAGGGCGGATCGGTGAAATTCCCGGCCGCGAAATAGAGCTGCTTGCCATCCTCGGTGAGGGCGAATCCATGGGTGCCGTGCTCGCCGCCGCTGTTGACGCTCGGGATTTCCTCGGTTTTCTCGAGCTTGCCGTCGCCGTCGGCGTCGGTGATGCGGAAAATGTTCCCGCCGCTCTTGTTGAACCAGAGCGCATCGAAGGCCCAGGCGAGCCCTTGGGCCCCGGAGACGGGAGCGGGCATTTTTTCCACGCCGACCTTCGGGCCGTCGGTGCTCTCGCTGACCTCGATACGGAAAAGCCCTTTGTCATTCTGATCGCTCGCGAGGAAGCGCCCCTGGGGATCGGTGGTGAGGGAAACCCACGACCCCTGTTCCTCCTTCGGCACGGTGTAGAGCAATTCCACTTCAAAGCCATCGGCCACGTTGATCTCGGCGGGCTCGAGAGGTGAGCTGCCGCCTTTTCTTCCGCCATTACCAGGACCACTGATCCCGGCGATCCCCCAGGGGCCCATGCCGAACTTGCCGTGGGCCTTGAGCTTTCCGGTCCACGAGGCGTCATCAAAAGCGGCCGTTTTCCATCCTTCGGCTTCGGTGAGGGAAAGCTTCCAGCCGGGTTCGCTCACGACCGTCGTCTTTTTGCCGTCGGTCGTTTCGTATTCGAGTTTCAAGGTGAAGGCAGCCGAGCCACCACGGTTGCGGGCTTTTGCGGCGATCACGTTTTTGCCCGACTTGAGGAGCTTCGTCGCGGCGGGATTCAAAATCGGATCACCCCAGTCGGGCGCTCGTCCAGCGCTCTCGCCGTTCACCCAGAGTTCGAGTTCGTTGTCGCAGGTCGCGTAGAGTTTGGCCGACTTCACTTCACCGGCGACTTCGAAGGATTTGCGGAGGTAGATCCATTCATCGTCGACCTTGTCGGCGCGCCAGATCCACGAGGAAAGGGGCTCGGTCGTGATCCACTGGTAGGCGATGCGGGGGGCGGGAGCTGCCTTGGGCCTGCCTTGCCCCTTGGCCTTCGCGGCGGTGGCTTTGGCGTTGGGATTGGCCGCTTTGGCGCTGCTCTCGATCGCTTGTTTCAAAACGCCCTGGCCCTCGCTGTCGCTGAGTTTGCGGAATTGGATGTTCTTGTATTCGACCCGCATCGGCGGACCGGCATGGAGTTGCAGGCCGATGACCCCTTTGGCGAGGGCCTCGGGATGTTGATCGGTGATGTCGACGGTAGTGACGCCGTTGATCTGGTGGAGGAGTCGGTTGCCGACGGCGATGACGCGCAGAGTGTTCCATTCCCAGTCCACCAGCTCGGTCTTATCGCCGACCTCGCCGACGACTTTGGGAGTTCCGTCAGGACCGACTTCGACGCGTTGGCCACGCTGGGCGATGATGCCGCGCTTGCCGAGCTTCTCTCCGTAGAGCATGCCAAAGTAGTCCTGCGAGGGGTGCAGATCAGCCTGGTAGCCTTTGAGGACGAAGTTCGCCTCGTCGACGATCCCGCTGCGGTATTGAAGGCCCGAGTTGTTGCCCTTGAAACGCACCTCGGCGGTGATCTCGAAGTCCGCGACCTCGCCGCCCTGCCAGACGAGGAAGGTGTTGCCCTTCGTCGGATTTTCCGCGGTCGTCTCGCCGACGATGATGCCATCCTTCACCGACCAGAATTGCGGCAGACCTTTCCAACCGGTCAGATCCTTGCCGTTGAAAAGGGATTCCTGGGCCTCGACCGGAGCGATCAGGGCAAGGAGACCGAGGAGGAAAAGCGGGAGTTTGCGATGCATGATGCCTGTTTTGCACCAAAACCGGCCCCGCGTCCAGTGCGCAAGTGTGGGGCGGAATTGCATTCCGCCTTCCTGAGGCAAGCGGAGCGATGGGCGGATTTCAAATCCGCCCCACATCTGCTGGGATCGCGCTTGACGACAAAGAAGAAATCCCCAAGGTCATCTCGCATGAAGTCGGCGACTTTCTCGCTCGATCCCCCTCCTGGCTTTCGACCGTTCGATCCCCATGCGCCGGTGACACTATACCATCGCCGCCTTCCCCACTGGCGTCAGGAGGGTGCGACCTATTTTGTGACCTTCCGGCTCGCCGACTCGCTCCCGGCCGAAAAGCTCGCGCAGCTCGAATCGCTCAAGCGTGACTGGGCGAACGACCTCGCCACGAGACGGCGCGACAAGGATGAGTCCGACGCGGAAAACAAAGCGGCGTGGGAAGAACTCTCTCGCAACGCTTTCGCCACTGTTGAGCACTGGTTGGACCTAGGGATGGGGCATTGCCTCCTCCGCGAAGAGGGGATGCGAATGCGGGTGAAGGCGGCTCTAGAGCATGGGGAAGGGGACAGTGCAGAAGTCGGGGCGGCGGTGGTCATGCCGAACCACGTCCATCTAGTCGTGCGGCCCAGTGGAAAGGAATCCTTGGAAACCTATCTGCAAAGGCGAAAACGCCATAGCGCACGGGAGATCAACCGTATATGCGGGCGTGGAGGCAGTCTCTGGCAGGAGGAGAGTTTCGACCGCATCGTGAGAGACGCCGACCATCTCTGGCGTTGCTTGCAGTACATCGGGAGGAATCCCCGAAAGGCAGGTTTGCCTGACCACGAGTTCACCCGTTGGGTACACCCGGTGTGGGTGGAAAAGGGCTGGAGTTTCATTGACGACGAGTTGTAGCCCACGAAGAATCCGTAGGGCGGAATTGCATTCCACCTCGTTCGACTTCCGGACTCTGGAAAGGCGGATTGCAAATCCGCCCCACGGATTTTGTCACAAGGAGTCTGTTCAGCCATTCTCTCCCGCATAGCCTCCCCCATAGCCAGGCTCATACAGCCGCAGCCCGGTGCGCTTCGAGATCTCCCGAAAGTGGGTATCGACCGCATAGACCCTGACCTGATCGTGCAGCGCCACGGCCGCGATCAGCACGTCGAGCCACGGCACGGTGAGCCCGCCATCCCGCAGACGCCAGGCCAGGGCGATGGCCCGCTCCCAATCTTCCTCGTGGACGGGACGATAGGGGATCACGGAAAACCAATGGCCGAGCCTCGTGCGCTCTTCCTTGCGCGCCCCGCCCAGCACCTCAAGCCGGATCGGCGTGCACCACTGCGCCTCGTAGGCGTCGAGGAGTCCCTCGATGGCGAGTTTCACCCGGAGATCGCCCTTGCGGCGGAGCGCCTCGATCCAGGCGGAAGAGTCAACGAGGACCATGGCAACTCAAGCCACCACCAGTGGCGGGATGGGATTGGCAGGATCGCTGCCTTCGGAGCCGTCCGCCGCAGGATCCGGATAATCGAAGGCACCCTCGCGGATGAGACGACCGAATTCCTTGGCCCGCCGCCGATAGGTGAATTCCACGATCGCTTTTGCGAGGGCAGGACTTTTCTGGGTCTCGCCGGTCAGGGCCATGACCTCTTTCATGGTCTCCTCATCGATGTCCACGCTGACTCTCATGGAGGTAGTTTGCGTCAAATTGCTGCAATTGATAGATGAATTTGCAGCAATCTCTCACGCCACTGTCTCCGCCCCCAACTCTCCCTGAAAGACAAAAGAGACCGTCACGAGGAGGCGAAGGTCATGAAGAGATGGCTCAGGCAGAGCAGGCCGACGGAGGAGAGGTAGGGATTCATCTCGTGGAGTGAAGAGGGTCGGATGGATGGCTCGACCGGGTCAGATCAGGGCAGCCTCGCGTTTGCGGAACCATCCCGTCAGGGAAAAACGCTCGCGTTTGGCTGGCAGTACCTCGTGCCAGAAGTCCGCCGAGAGAAAGAGGACGAGTTTGCCAAACTCGGGAGCGATGTCGACGAAGGCGCCCGACGTGCCTGCTTCGCGATCGGTGTAAAGCCGCAGGAGCCCGCCGTCATCGGGAGTCCAATCACGGTTCAAATAAAGGATCGCCGAGACCGTGCGTGCCGAGACGCCGCGATGGCAGTCGAGGTGGGCTTTGTAAAAGGCCCCGGGCGGGTAGCAGGCGAGGTGGGCCTCGAGGTCGAAGAGTCCGAGAAAGAGCTCGCGATTGAGCGAGGCCCGGACTGTTTCGAGCGCTTCCCAATATCGCGACTGCGCCGGCGAAAGCTCGGCCGGATCGAGCCAGAGGACGTGATCGCTCCGGATCTCGCTGCGCACCTGTTTTTCGCCGCCGCGTCCCACCGCCGCCTCGTGGAGATCGCCCCGCTCGCTCGAAGCGCGGATCTCCTCGAGCAGGGCGAGGCCGGTCGTCTCGTCGAGAAAGTCCGGCACGACGACATAGCCGGGTTCGGCGAGGGCCCCGGCGATCTCGTCAGGGGCGGTCGGAGCGGGTTCGTCGGGAAGGGGCATCGCGAAACGGTCGCTTACGGCGGGCGGGCGAGCTTGTCAATGCGAGGGGCGCGCCTTCTGAGGCATCCTTGCAACAGGAAGCCGAAAGGTTCTTCAGGGACCGGCTTGATGCCTTGGGGATTTGCGGGGCTCGGGAAGCGCGTGTCGAAAGGGGGTTCGAAAACCGATCTGCTTCACCGAGCCCCCCATCCCCCTCAAGGCGTCGTCGTCACCTGGTATCGGACGGTGTCGGATCGGGTGGGGTCGTCGGTGGCGGTCGCTTCGATCAGGCCGGAGTGGGTCTTGCGCAGGTAAGTGGTGAGGAGACGCTTTCCTTTTTTCACCTTCTTCGTCAGGAGCCGCTTGTTCGGCGTGATCGTGACGGTGATCCCCACCGCTGCATCGTCCGGCCCCATCACTTCCGTGGCGAAGGTGCCGGCGATCACCGCGGCGGTGACGTCGCCCTCCGCGGTCGTGTAGCTCACCGCGAACAGACTGCTGCCGCCCGATCCGCGCAGCGTCATCGCGTCGGGGAGGAGACCCTCGTTGGC
>DGXY01000074.1:0-195 GCA_002396885.1 Akkermansiaceae bacterium UBA5020 | reverse complement strand
CGTCGGGGAGGAGACCCTCGTTGGCTACCTTGGCGAAGAATTTCACCGGATCCCCACGGCGCGAGAGGAGCGCGATGGACTGCGCCGTCGGTGGATACACACCCACGCCCGTCGCGGCGGTCGGGTCGGATCCGATGGAGAGATCCGGTTTCGGAACGGCTTCGACCGAGGCGTCGAGATCGAGCGAGAAGGTCT
>DGXY01000075.1:194471-199900 GCA_002396885.1 Akkermansiaceae bacterium UBA5020 | reverse complement strand
GTCCCCAGTTCTACTTCCGTACCACTGACGTGACCGGTTCGGTCAAGCTCCCCGAGGGTGTCGAGATGGTCATGCCTGGTGACAACGTTGCCATCGAAGTGGAACTCCTCACTCCGATCGCCATGGAAAAGACGATCCGTTTCGCGATTCGTGAGGGCGGCCGCACCGTGGGTGCTGGTCGTGTCTCCGACATCATGGACTGATTTGTCGAGCCAAATTTCCCCGTCCGGACGCGGATCCTTGTGGTCCGCGTCCTGACAAAGGGGAGTCCGGAGGGGACCCGAATTTTCGGCTCCCCTCTTTCCGCCAGTAAAAACAACTTTGAAGTATAGGGCAGTAGCTCAATTGGTAGAGTAGCGGTCTCCAAAACCGTTGGTTGCGAGTTCGAGTCTCGCCTGCCCTGCCAACCTTCGGGATTGGCATCAGGAGCGCCCTCTGGCGCAAAGCAAAAATGAAAGTCGGAAAATATCTTGGAGAGGTGCGCGGAGAACTCCGCAAAGCCACTTGGCCCTGGGATCCCAAAGAAAAGGGGGTCAAAAAATACAAGCAGTTGATCGACTCCACCGTGGTCGTCCTCGTTGCCATGGTGCTGCTTGGTGCCTTTGTCGCGACGATCGATTTCGCGATGCGTCAAGTGATGACCTTCCTCACCAGCGGATTCTAAACCCTGGAATCCGACCTCCCCCCACCAAAAACTCTTCGATGCCGACCATCCCCTCAGCCAAAGACCAGTGGTATGTCATTCAGGTGCTCTCCGGACAAGAACTGAAAGTCCGCGACAGCATCGAACGCCGTATCGCCTCCGAGGAAATGAGCGATCTCATTTACGAGGTCCTCGTTCCTCAGGAGCGTGTCTCCGAAGTTCGTGGCGGCCAGAAGCGGGAGGCCAACCGGAAGTTCTATCCCGGTTACATTATCATCAACATGCACCTCCTCCACGAGGACAACACCCTTGTGGACCGGACCTGGTATTTCATCCAGGAAACCGACGGAGTCATCAATTTCGCCGGGACCAAGGGCAATCCGATGCCGATGCCTAGGCATGAGGTCGACAGCATGCTCGCTCAAATCAAGGAGCGCGAAGGCAGTGTCAAACCGGCTATCTCCCACGAGGTCGGGGATTCCGTGGTGGTCTCCGATGGTCCCTTCCAGGGTCAGGGCGGAGTCATTGCCGAGATCAACGAAGCCAAGGGAGAACTCATGGTCTCCGTCAACATTTTCGGCCGGGAGACACTCGTGCCGCTCGAATACTGGCAGGTCGAGCTGGGCTGATCCCGCCGCCCTGTCCGTCGCGACCGCGCGGTCACCCCTGAAACAATCAACCTAGAAGCAGAATGGCTAAAGAAGTAGTAAAACTCATCAAGCTGCAGATCACCGCAGGCAAGGCGAACCCATCTCCCCCGGTCGGTCCGGCCCTCGGTCAGGCTGGCGTGAACATCATGGAGTTCTGCAAGCAGTTCAATGCCCAGACCCAGGGTGCGGAAGGGGATATTCTTCCCGTCGTCATCACTGTCTACAAGGACAAGAGCTTCACCTTCATCACGAAGAAGTCTCCGGCCGCCGTGCTCCTCAAGAAGGCGGCGAATCTCGCCTCCGGATCGAGCGAACCGAACAAGAAGAAGGTCGGCAAGATTTCCAGCGAGAAGCTCCGCGAGGTCGCCCGCTTCAAGATGGAAGACATGAACACCCGTGACGAAGACGCCGCCTGCCGCATCCTTGCAGGCACCGCCCGTCAGATGGGTCTCGAGATCGTTGACTGATTTTTTCCAAGCAACCCAAACACCCGCAGGAGGGCAAGGAAACGCCCGCACGTACTGCATCCCAAACATGTCCAAAAAACGAAGCAAACGATACAAGGCGGCAGCCGCGCTTGTTGACGACGTCCGCGTCTACTCGATCGAAGATGCGGTCGCGCTGGTGAAGAAACTCCCGGCTCCGAAGTTCGATCAGACGGTCACCCTCACTTTCCGCATGGGAGTGGACCCCCGCCAGTCCGACCAGATGGTCCGCGGCACTTGTCCCCTTCCTCACGGTTCGGGCAAAGACGTCCGTGTCCTCGTTTTCGCGGAAGGCGACGCAGCCACCGAGGCGAAGAACGCTGGTGCTGAACACGTTGGCTTCGAGGCGCTGATCAAAGAGGTCATGGGTGGCTTCATGGATTTCGACGCGGTCATCGCGACGCCCTCGGCCATGTCGGAAGTCCGGAAACTCGGACGCCAGCTCGGGCCCCGCGGCCTCATGCCGAATCCGAAGACGGGCACGGTCACCGATGACACCGCCGGCGCCGTGAAGGCCGTCAAGGCCGGTCGGATTGACTTCAAACTCGACAAGAATGGGAACATCTCCGCTCCCATCGGCAAGCTCTCCTTCGACGAGAGCATGCTCGTCGACAACGGCAAGGCCGTGATCGATTCCGTCAGCGCTGCCCGGCCGGCGACGGCGAGAGGCATTTTCATCCAAAAGGGCACCCTCACCGCCACGATGGTGCCGGGTCTCAAGGTCGACGTGTCCGCGTGGCATTAATCTGACCCAACCTACCAACCTCATACTTTTTCCGAAACGATGAAAGTCCTCAAGAAAATCGTCATCGACAGCCTCCTTTCACGGGTCAGCGAGTCGCCCTTCCTGATCGTGGTGGATTACTCCGGGATGAAAGTCTCCCAGTTCGAGGAGCTCCGGAAGCGTCTCGCCGCGTGTGGTGCCAAGCTGCAAGTGTCCAAGAATACCTTCGTCAAGCAGGTCGCCAGTTCGGTGGATTACCCCGCGGAAATCGGTGATTTCCTCAAGGGTCAGACCGCCGTGGTCACCGGAGCCAGCGAAGTGTGCGCTTCCGCCAAGGTTCTCAAGACCTATGGCAAGGAAATCAGCAAGCTCGCGATCCGTTGCGGCGTCCTCGACGGCAACTTCCTCGACGAGGCGAAGGTGATCGCCCTCGCGGATCTCCCGCCCATGGAGATCCTCCGCGCCCAGCTTCTCGGCGTCTTCAACTCGCCCGCGCAAAAGCTCGTCTCGGTGCTCAACGAGCCCGGTGCTTCGCTTGCCCGAGTCCTTCAGGCCAAGGCCGATCAAGGCTGAAGCCCTTTGTAACCTTTTGGGCGCCTCCATGGAGGAGGCGTCCCGAACCAAAAAAGAAAACCAAAACCGGGTTCCTTGCCGAATGCCGAGCGTGGCATCTTAATTGTCAGAGCGCTTTCTGACGCGGCGATACCCAACCAAGAATATGGCAGATACCAGTGCACTAGTGGAACAGTTGAGCGGACTTACCGTCCTCGAGGTCGCCGACCTCGTCAAAGCTCTCGAAGAAAAATGGGGCGTTAGCGCCGCGGCTCCCGTAGCCATGATGGCCGGACCGGCCGCAGGTGGTGGCGCAGCTGAGGCCGTCGAGGAGAAGACCTCCTTCGATGTCATCCTCACTTCGTTCGGCGACAACAAGATCGGGGTGATCAAAGCGGTCCGTGAGGCCGTTTCGGGACTCGGTCTTGCCGAAGCCAAGGCCCTCGTCGAAGGCGCGCCCAAGTCCGTCAAGGACGGCGTCACGAAAGAGGAAGCCGCAGCGATCAAGGCCAAGCTCGAAGAGGCTGGCGCGAAGGTCGAGCTCAAGTAATCCGGAATTTTCGATCCCGGCCCGGAAGCGGGCCGGGATCAAATTTTTGGAAATATTCAAGAAAAATTCACGATTCAATCGTAATCATTCGAAAGACAGTGCTACTTTCCCACTTGCCACGATGAGTTGACGCCGAATCCCGGGTGTTTCACCAAGCACCCGGGCTTCGTCGTCTTTTCTTTTGACGACTGGCTTCCGGGCTGAAGGTTTCGCACGTACACCTCTCACGAGGCAAGCGAGGCTCATCATCCCCCAAGTTCACCCATAGACCGCCAGACCAACTCAGCAGCGCCCTTATGTCAGCAAGACCCGAGAAACTTGAACGTGTGTATTTTGGCAAGATCGAGGAGGCGATCGAGACGCCCAACCTGATCGAGGTGCAGCTCGATTCCTACAAGGAATTCCTCCAGCAGGATGTCGAGCCCGACACGCGCATCGCGACAGGCCTGCAGTCGGTTTTCCGCGAGGTCTTCCCGATCCAAAGCTACGATGAGAAATTCACCTTGGATTTTGCCAAGTATGAGGTGGGCGAGCCCAAGCTCACCGCTCTTGAGGCGCTCCGTGATGGAGAAACCTTCAGTGCGCCGCTCTATGTGACCTTCTCCCTCACCGACGAGACCGGCACGAAGGAAGAGCGCGTCTACATGGGCGAACTGCCGATGATGACCCTGCGTGGCACCTTTGTCATCAATGGCGCCGAGCGCGTCATCGTCAGCCAGTTGCACCGTTCGCCCGGCGTTTGCTTCGAGACGAACCTGCACCTCAATGGCAAGACCCTTTACGGTTTCCGCATCATCCCCGACCGCGGCACCTGGATGGAAGTGCAGTTCGACACGAACGACCTCCTCTATGTTTACCTCGATCGCCGCCGCCGCCGCCGCAAGTTTCTTGCGACGACCTTCCTCCGCGCCATCGGCTACCCGACCGACGAAGACATTATCGAGCAGTTCTACGACATCGAGAAGCTCAAGATCGATCCCAATGTCAACGAGGCCGAGCTCACGAACAAGATCATCTTCAACGATGTCCTTGATGGGGACATGGTCGTAGCGAAGGCTTACGAGCCGCTCACTCTCGCGACGATCACGCAGCTCCATTCTCTCGGTGTGAAGTCTGTGCCCTGCGTCACCGCCTCGCACGACGACCTCCTCATCAAGTCCCTCCGGAAGGACCCCGCGAAGAACGAGGAAGAGGCGCTCAAGGACATCTACCGCCGTCTCCGCCCTGGCGATCCGCCGACCGTGGCGAACGCCCGCGCCCTTCTCAAGCGCCTCTTCTTCGATCCGAAGAAGTACGACCTTACCCGCGTCGGTCGTTACAAGATCAACCAGAAGCTTGCCCTCGACGTGGATGAGAACGAGCGCGTCATCACCGCTGATGACTTCCTCGTCTCGATGGCCTATCTCTTCGGCCTGCGTCGCGGGGAAGGGGTCCTCGATGACATCGATCACCTTGGCAGTCGCCGGATCCGGGCTGTCGGTGAGCTGCTGGCGAACCAGTGCCGGGTCGGGCTCGCCCGCACCGAGCGCCTCGTCAAGGAGCGCATGACCTTGTTCGACATCAATCTCGATGGGATGACTCCCTCGAAGCTGGTCAACCCCAAGGCCCTCGCCGCCGTCGTGCGGGACTTCTTCGGTCGTTCGCAGTTGAGCCAGTTCATGGATCAGATCAACCCGCTCTCCGAGTTGACCCACAAGCGCCGTCTCTCCGCTCTCGGGCCCGGTGGTCTGAACCGCGACCGCGCCGGTTTCGAAGTCCGCGACGTTCACCCCTCGCACTACGGCCGGATTTGTCCGATCGAAACGCCGGAAGGTCCGAACATCGG
>DGXY01000075.1:191728-194301 GCA_002396885.1 Akkermansiaceae bacterium UBA5020 | reverse complement strand
CCGGAAGGTCCGAACATCGGTCTCATCAACTCGATGAGTTGTTACGCCCGGATCAACGAGTTCGGATTCATCGAGACGCCTTATCGCCGCATCCAGAAGGGCAAGGTGATCAAGAAGATCGACTATCTCACCGCCGACCAAGAAGAGAGCTACCTCATCGCCCAGGCCAATAACCCGATCGACGACAAGGGCAACTTCCTCATTGAAAAGATCACGGTGCGTCATCTCGGTGAATTCATCGAGGTGGATCCCGAGGCGGCCACCTACATGGATGTTTCTCCGAAACAGCTCGTGTCCGTGGCGGCTTCGCTCATTCCCTTCCTCGAGCACGATGATGCGAACCGCGCTCTCATGGGTTCGAACATGCAGCGCCAAGGGGTGCCGCTCCTGGTCTCCGAGTCGCCCTACATTGGTACTGGGATGGAAGGCAAGGTCGCCCGCGACTCCCGCGCCGTTGTCGTGGCCGAGGGGAACGGCATCATCGCCGCCGCCACCGCCGAGATCGTCATCGTGACCAAGGACGGTGAGCTGCCCTGTTCCGAGGCGCAGTTCATGACCAACCCCTTCAAGCTCAAGAGCGACAAGGAGAACGGCACCTACGTCTATCCGCTGCGCAAGTTCATGCGTTCGAACGCCGGCACCTGCATCAACCAGAAGCCGATCGTCCGACGTGGCGAGAAGGTGAAGGCCGGACAGGTTCTTGCCGACGGCCCGAATACCGAGCACGGGGAGTTGGCCCTTGGCCGGAACGTCCTCGTCGCCTTCATGCCGTGGAACGGTTACAACTTCGAGGATGCGATCGTGATCTCCGAACGCATCGTGAAGGAGGATATCTACACCTCCATCCACATCGACGAGTTCGAAATCGGCGCCCGCGACACCAAGCTCGGCCCTGAGGAAATCACCCGCGACATCCCGAATGTCGGTGAAGAAGCCCTCAAGGACCTCGGTCCGGATGGGGTGATCCGAGTCGGAGCGGAAGTGAAACCCGGCGATATCCTCGTCGGCAAGATCACGCCCAAGAGTGAAACCGAGCTGGCTCCCGAGGAGCGCCTCCTCCGCGCCATCTTCGGTGAGAAAGCGGCGGATGTGAAAGACACCTCGCTTCGCGTGCCTTCCGGTTGCGTCGGCATCGTCATGGACGTGCGTGTTTCCTCTCGCAATGCTTCGAGCAAGGAGCGTGTTGATCCCAAGGAACAGCAGAAGCAGCAGAAGCAGATCATTGAGGAGCACAAGCGCCGCCACGAGGAGCTCACCGAGCAGCTCACCGAGAAGCTCTCCGATATTCTCCTTGGCGAGAAAATCCCGCTCGACGTGGTCAATGGCCGCACCGGCGAGATCCTCGTCCCTGCCAACCGCAAGATCACCAAGACCCTTCTTCGAAAGCTGGCTGACAACTACTCGAACATCGAGATCGACCCCAGCCCGATCCGCAACAAGATCCTCGACATCGTCGCGAGCTACGAACAGAAGTTCGCGGACATCGATATGGAGCGGGAGCGCCAACTTGACCGCATCGAGTCGGGCGACGAAGTCGATCCTGGGGTGATCAAGCAGGTCAAGGTCTACGTTGCGAAGAAGCGCAAGCTCTCCGTCGGTGACAAGATGGCCGGACGCCACGGCAACAAGGGGGTCGTCGCGACGATCGTTCCCGAGGCCGACATGCCCTTCCTCGAGGACGGCACCCCGGTCGACATCTGTCTCAACCCGCTCGGCGTGCCGAGCCGGATGAACGTGGGCCAGGTGCTCGAAACCCACCTCGGTGTCGCCGCCAAAGCTCTCGGCTTCAAGGTCGCCACTCCCGTTTTCGACGGCATTCCCGAATCGAAGATCGTCGAATACCTCAAGGAGGCTCAGCAGATTGAGGGCTTCAAGTGGATCGGCACGAACGGCAAGTCGCAGCTCTATGATGGCCGCACTGGTGAGCCTTTCTACCAGCCGGTCGTGGTCGGCATCATCTACATGCTCAAGCTCGGCCACCTTGTGCAGGACAAGATCCACGCCCGCGCCGTCGGTCCCTATTCCCTTGTCACCCAGCAGCCGCTTGGGGGCAAGGCCCAATACGGTGGCCAGCGTTTCGGGGAAATGGAGGTCTGGGCTCTCGAAGCCTACGGGGCCGCCTACACCCTTCAGGAGCTTCTCACCGTCAAGTCCGATGACGTGCAGGGGCGCACTCGCATTTACGAATCCATCGTCAAGGGCGACAACACGCTCGACGCCGGCACGCCGGAGTCCTTCAACGTGTTGATCAAGGAGATGCAGAGCCTCGGGCTCGACGTCCGCGTCGGGTCCTCGGACCGCTCTCCCGAGGAGATTCTCACCGACAGCCTTGCCATCATCTGATCCGGCCCTGGCTTGACCACCCTCGCACCTCTCGAAATTCAGCACCCTTCCACCATGTCAGTTCCCTACCTTAGCTCCGAATCGCAACTGGACGAGATTTTCGGCCTCGAGCGCAAGTCCGACAGCTTCGATCACGTCCGGATCACCGTTGCCAACCCCGACACGATTCGTTCGTGGAGCCGCGGCGAAGTGAAGAATCCGGAAACGATCAACTACCGGACCTTCAAGCC
>DGXY01000075.1:190795-191557 GCA_002396885.1 Akkermansiaceae bacterium UBA5020 | reverse complement strand
ACTACCGGACCTTCAAGCCCGAAAAGGGCGGTCTTTTCTGCGAGCGCATCTTCGGTCCCACGAAGGACTGGGAATGCGCTTGCGGCAAATACAAGCGCATCAAGCACAAGGGTGTCGTCTGTGACCGTTGCGGTGTCGAGGTGACCCTTTCCCGCGTCCGCCGCGAGCGCATGGGCCACATCGAGCTCGCCGTGTCGGTCTCGCACATCTGGTTCTACAAGTGCATGCCCTCGCGCATCGGTCTCATGCTCGATATGAGCGCCCGCCAGCTCGAGCGTGTCATCTACTACGAGGATTACATCGTCATCGATCCGGGCAACACCCCGCTCGAGGCTGGACAGCTTCTCACCGAGCTTGAATACCGTGACGCGCAGGAGGAATACGGCGTCGAAGGGTTTCGCGCCGGCATGGGAGCCGAGGCCGTCCGCGACCTCCTCACCCGCGTGGATCTTCCCTCGGTGATTACCGATCTCGAAGAGGCCATGGGCAAGACCCGCTCGAAGCAGGTCCGCAAGAAGCTCGCGAAGCGTCTCAAGCTCGCCCAGGGTTTCTACAACTCGAAGACCCGTCCGGAGTGGATGATCCTCGAGGTGCTCCCGGTCATCCCGCCGGACCTTCGCCCCCTCGTTCCGCTGGAGGGTGGTCGTTTCGCGACCTCCGATCTCAACGACCTCTACCGTCGTGTCATCAACCGGAACAATCGTCTCAAGAATCTTCTCCAACTCAAGACGCCGGATGTCATCATCCGCAACGAAAAGCGCA
>DGXY01000075.1:190098-190603 GCA_002396885.1 Akkermansiaceae bacterium UBA5020 | reverse complement strand
CGCATGCTGCAGGAAGCGGTCGACGCCCTCTTCGACAACGGTCGCCACGGCCGCGCCGTCACTGGAGCAGGCAACCGTGCCCTCAAGTCGCTTTCCGACATGCTCAAGGGCAAGGGCGGTCGTTTCCGTCAGAACCTTCTCGGCAAGCGGGTTGATTACTCGGGCCGTTCCGTCATCGTCATCGGACCCGACCTCAAGCTCCACCAGTGCGGTCTCCCCAAGAAGATGGCGCTCGTCCTGTTCGAGCCCTTCATCATTCGCCGGCTCAAGGAACTCGGCTACGTGCACACCGTGCGGAGTGCCAAGAAGTTGATCGAGCGCAAGACCTCCGAGGTCTGGGACATTCTCGAAGAAGTGACGAAGGGTCACCCCGTTCTCCTCAACCGTGCGCCCACCCTGCACCGTCTTTCGATCCAAGCTTTCGAGCCGGTCCTCATCGAGGGATCCGCGATCCGGGTTCACCCCCTCGTTTGTACTGCCTACAACGCGGACTTCGACGGTGACC
>DGXY01000075.1:188556-189916 GCA_002396885.1 Akkermansiaceae bacterium UBA5020 | reverse complement strand
ACCAGATGGCCGTGCACGTGCCGCTTTCCGTGGAGGCGCAGTTGGAGGCGCGCATGCTCATGCTCGCGCCGAACAACATCTTCACTCCCTCGAGCGGCAAGCCCATCACGACGCCGTCGCAGGACATTACGCTTGGTGCCTACTTCCTCACCTATTGCCGCCAGATCCCGTTGCGCGATCCCGAGGCCGAGCGTCACCTGCCCCTTTTCGCGGACACGTCCGAGGTAGAGTTCGCCGTGGCGAGCAAATCCATCGACATGCACGATCCGATCCGCATGCGGAACCCTGATTTCGGCACCACCGGCCGCATCTACGGAGACCGTGAGCGCAAGATCCTCGTGACGACTGCCGGTCGCGTCCGTTTCAATGAAATCTGGCCTGACGAACTCGGGTTTTTCAACAACACGGTCGCCAAGAAGCAGCTTTCCGACATCATCTGGCGCTGTTATCAAGTTTCCGGTCAGGAAGGCACTGTGAAGTCGCTCGACGCGCTGAAGTCCCTCGGCTTCCGCGAGGCGACCCGTTCGGGCACCTCCGTCGGGATCTTCGACATGATCATTCCCTCCGAGAAAGAGGTTGAAGTGGCCAGCGCCACTGCCGAAGTGCAGAAGGCCAACGACCAGTATCGCGCCGGTGTCATCACCAACAAGGAGCGTTACAACAAGATCGTCGATATCTGGACCCACGCCGGCGACGAGATCACCAAGGCCCTTTTCCGCACCATCGAGCACAACGACGGCAAGAGCCTGCCGAGCCCGCTCTTCATGATGGTCGACTCCGGGGCCCGGGGTAACCGCCAGCAGATCAAGCAGCTCTCCGGGATGCGCGGCCTCATGGCCAAGCCCTCGGGCGAGATCATCGAGCGCCCCATCATCTCGAACTTCCGTTCGGGTCTGTCGGTGCTTGAGTATTTCATCTCCACCCACGGAGCCCGCAAGGGTCTCGCCGATACCGCGCTCAAGACGGCCGACTCGGGATACATGACGCGGAAACTCGTCGACGTGGCCCAAGATGTCATCATCACCGAAATCGATTGCGGCACTGCCAACGGGATTCTCGTGAAATCCATCTACGAAGGTGACGAGGAAGTCGTCGACCTGAAGACCCGGATCTACGGCCGCGTTTCGGCCGAGAAGGTGGTCAACGGCGAAGAAGTCGTCGTCAGCCCCGGAGAGATGATCAACGAGACCATTGCCCTCCGCCTCAACAACATCGGTCACGAGCAGCTCAAGATCCGTTCGGTTCTCACCTGCGAAAGCCGCCGTGGTTGCTGTGCGAAGTGCTACGGCATGAACCTCGCCTCCAATGGCATGGCCAAGATCGGCGAAGCGGTCGGCATCATCGCCGCCCAGTCCATCGG
>DGXY01000075.1:129326-188363 GCA_002396885.1 Akkermansiaceae bacterium UBA5020 | reverse complement strand
CCCGGCACGCAGCTCACGATGCGTACGTTCCACGTCGGTGGGGTCGCTTCGGGTACCTTCAAGCAGCCCATCATCAAGGCCAAGGCTGCCGGGGTCATTCATTACAATAACCTGCGCACCGTCGAGACGGCCGATCACACCTTTGTTGCGCTCAACAAGAACGGCACCATCTCCATCCACGAAAAAGACGGGCGCGAGCTCGAGTCCTACAACATCGTGAGTGGCTCGGTAATCCGTTTCGCCGACAACTCCCACATCAAAAAGGGGGACACTCTCGCGACGTGGGATCCTTATTCGGTTCCGGTCATCACCGAGAAGCCGGGCAAGATCAAGTTCCGCGACATGATCCAAGGGATTACGCTCGATACCGAAATCGACAAGGAGACCAACACGAAGGGCCTCGTCGTGATCGAGCACAAGGAAGACCTTCACCCGCAGATTCTCATCGTTGACGCCAAGACCGGTGACGAGCTCGCCGCCTACTCCATCCCAACGGGGGCCCACCTTTCCGTGAAGGAAGGGCAAGCCGTCAAGGGCGGTGACCAGCTCGCCAAGACTCCCCGCAAGGTGTCCGAAACGAAGGACATTACTGGTGGTCTTCCGCGCGTTGCCGAGCTTTTCGAAGCCCGGAAGCCGAAGGAAATCGCCGAAATCGCCAAGATCGACGGAGAGGTATCCATCGGTGGCACGATCCGCGCGAAGCGCAAACTCATCGTCACGAACTCGGACACCGGCGAGCAGGAAGAGCACCTCATCCCGCTCGGCAAGCACTACCTCGTGCAGCCCGGTGACAGTGTCCACAAGGGCCAGAAGCTCACCGAAGGCGCCGTTGCTCCCCACGAAATTCTCGACATCCTCGGGCCCCACGCGCTCATGGAGCACCTCGTCTCCGAGGTCCAGGACGTGTATCGTCTGCAAGGGGTGGAGATCAACGACAAACACATCGAGATCATCATCCGCCAGATGCTTCGGAAGGTTCGCATCACCGACCCGGGCGACACCCAGTTCCTCTGGGGCGACCAGATCGAGAAGACGACCTTCGAGGCGATCAATGCCGACATGATCGAGCAAGGGGGCAAGCCCGCCGAAGGCGAACCCGTCCTCCTCGGGATCACGAAGGCCTCGCTCGAGACCGACTCCTTCATCTCCGCCGCGTCCTTCCAGGACACCACCCGGGTTCTCACCGAGGCGTCCACTCTTGGCCGCATCGACTACCTTCGCGGGTTCAAGGAGAACGTCATCATGGGTCACCTCATCCCTGCTGGCACCGGCTTCCACACGACGCGGAATCTCGCCGTGCTGGAACATGCCATCCCGGATGACCTCGTTGCCAATGCCAGCGACGACGAGGAGGAATCCCCCCTCGACCAACTCCTCGGTGAGCCGGCCTGATCCGGTCCCGCCGTGGAGATGCTTTCAGGGGAGCGCGGAACCCGCAACGGTCCGCGACTCCCCGGATTTCGTCGGCATCGCAGTTTTGCTTGATTTAACCGATTTTGGCGCGTAAGTGCCGCCCGCTCCCGACCATCCCCTGAACCAAACGAAAAGCGAGTGCCCGCGAGGGCCAGGAGCGAACCAGACTGATGGCGCTTTTCAAACACCCCCGGTTTCCTGCCAAAAGGAAACCACCTCTAACATGTCCAACGAACTCCTTACCGAGCTGATCGAAGCCGGCGTCCAC
Organism: Akkermansiaceae bacterium UBA5020; assembly: GCA_002396885.1. Classification (GTDB taxonomy): domain Bacteria; phylum Verrucomicrobiota; class Verrucomicrobiia; order Verrucomicrobiales; family DEV007; genus Arctic95D-9. Next base: position 186,682 of record DGXY01000075.1, on the reverse strand, counting down.
TTCGGCCACCAATCCCGCAAGTGGAATCCGAGAATGCGTCCCTACATTCTCGGCGAACGTCACAACGTTCACATCATCAATCTGGTCAAGACCGCCGAGCAACTCGATGCCGCTGGTTCCTTCCTCCGCGACATCGTTTCGCGCGGCCGCAAGATCCTCTTCGTCGGCTGCAAGCGTCAGGCGCAGGATGCCGTCCGCGAAGCCGCCGAAGCGACCGGCCAGTATTTCGTGAATCACCGCTGGCTTGGTGGCACCCTCACCAATCTCCCCACCGTGCGCCGTAGCGTTGGTCGGATGGAGTCCCTCGAAAATCTCCAGAAGTCTCCCGACTTCAAGAAGATGAGCAAGAAGGAGCTCGCCTCCCTCAATCGTGAGCGCGACAAGCTTCATCTTCGTCTCGCTGGGATCCGCCACATGGACCGTCTCCCCGACGCCATGGTCGTGGTCGACTCCGCCCGCGAATACAACGCGGTCAACGAGGCCCGCAAGCTCCGCATCCCCATCGTCGCGATGGTGGATTCGAACGCGGACCCCGAGGTGGTCGATTATCCCATCGTCGGCAACGATGATGCGATTCGCTCCATCCGCGTCGTCCTCAAGAAGCTCATCGATCCGGTTCTCCCGGTCGTTTGAGCCGGTTCCCCTCCACGGAACCACGCCGGGGAGCCGATTGCTCCCCGAGATGACTTTTTTGCCACGGAATCCCGTTCGCGGAATTCCAGAATCCGACTACTGAACACGCATATCGTTATGGCTGAAATCACTGTTGAACTGATCAAGACTCTCCGCGACAAGACGAACGCGGGCATGATGGACTGCAAATCCGCCCTCAAAGAAGCTGATGGCGATCTCGAGGCCGCTGAGACGATCCTTCGCAAGAAGGGTATCGCCGACGCCGACAAGAAGGCCGACCGCGCCGCCAAGGAAGGCGTCTGCTCCGCCCGCATTCTCGACGGGGGCAAGACCGGCATTCTCGTCGAGGTGAACTGCGAAACCGACTTCGTCGCGAAGAACGAAAACTTCCGAACCTTCGTCGACGAGATCCTCGATCACATCACTTCCAGCCCCAGCGTGGCGTCTCTTCCCGAGTTGCTCGCGCAGTCCTACGGCGCCGGTGCCTCGGAGACGCTCGAGACCTTCATCAAGGCCAAGGTCGGCCAGCTCGGCGAAAACATGGGCCTCGGTCGCTTCGCCAAATACGAGATCTCCGGTGAAGGCCTCGTTGGTTCCTACATCCACATGGCCGGACGCGTGGGTGTCCTCGCCGAGATCACCTGTGGCAAAGCTGAGACCGCCACCTCCAAGGAGTTAGCCGATTTCGCCAAGGACCTCTGCATGCACATCGCCGCCGCCCACCCCATCTGCGTCCGTCGCGACGAGGTCCCGACCGACAAGGTCGAGGCCGAGCGGGATATCTTCCGCGATCAGATGAAGGGCAAGCCCGCCGAGATCATTGAAAAGATCATCGACGGCAAACTCGGCAAGTTCTACTCGATCAACTGTCTCCTCGACCAGCCCTTCATCAAGGACGGCGACAAGACGATCCAAGTCCTCCTCGACGAGCTTTCCAAGGCGAGCGGCGACACCGTCACGGTGGCCCGCTTCAGCCGCTACGCCCTCGGCGAAGAAGCCTGATCCTGGAGCGATGGCGGGCCGAAGGTCCGCATCCCCTTTGAAGCCCGGTTCCCGAAAGGGGCCGGGCTTTTTCTTCCTCTCTCCCTTCGGTGTATTCGGGGTGTTCCGTAGGCCGCTTTTTTGGCGGCCCGGCCTCGTCTTTTCACTTTCCGCCGCCGAGAAAATCGCAGATCACGCCCGCCATCCCCGCGACCCCGGTCTTGAGGCATTCCTCATCGACATCGAAGGCCGGGGTGTGGATTTCCCCCTTGATTCCCTTGGCCTCGTTCGAGACGCCGAGCCGGAAATAGAAACCCGGGCTCACCTTCGCGAAGTGCGAAAAATCCTCACCACCCATGCCGGGGATCGATTCGATCACGTTCGCTTCTCCGGCGATCCGGCGCAGCGTCGGCAGGGTCGCCTCGACCAGCTTGGGATCGTTGTAGACGCTGGGATATCCCTTCCGGTAATCGAGGGTGTGGCTCGCTCCGTGGGCCGCGGTGATGCCGTCGAGGATCTGATACATCATCTGCGTCACCGAATCGCGGAAGGCCTCGTCGTAGGTGCGCACCGTGCCGGTGAAGCGGACCTCATCGGCGAGGATGTTGTGGCGCTGGCCGCCCTGGATCGTCCCGATCGTGAGCACGAGCGGCTGCCGGGTATCGGTGCGGCGGCTGCGTATTGTCTGCAGGGCCGTAATCGCCTCGGCCGCCACCGTGATCGCATCGACTCCGCGCTGCGGGGCCGAGCCGTGGGCCATCGTCCCCTTGATGACGACTTCGAAGGTGTCGCTGTTGGCGCTGTCGTAACCCGAGGCGTAGGAAAACTGTCCCGCCTCAAGGTAGCGGGTCGTTTCAAGGTCGGCACCATTCGGCGTGATCGTGGGACGGCAATGGAGTGCGAAGACCGCTTCCGGCCGGGGATTCTCCATCGCTCCTTCCGCGACCATTTGTTTCGCACCCCAGTCTTCCTTGAAGTCGATCGGCATGCCCTCCTCGGCAGGCTGAAAAAGGAACTTCACCGTGCCGGAAAACTGGTCCTGGTGCTTTGACAGGACCTCGGCCACCCCCAGAGCGACGGTGGTGTGGACGTCATGACCGCAGGCATGCATCACCCCCGGATTCTGTGAACGATAGGGTTTGCTGCTGAGTTGGGTGATGGGCAGGGCGTCCATGTCCGCGCGCAGGGCGACGCAGCGATCGCTTTCAGCAGCCGAGCCGTGGAGGAGGGCGACGATGCCATGTTTCGCCACGCCCGTTTTGACCTCGAGACCCAGCTCGGTGAGGCGCTTCGCGACATAGGCGGTCGTCTTTTCCTCCTCGTTCGAGAGTTCGGGATTCGCGTGGAGATGGCGGCGGGTCTCGACGAGTTTGGGGAAGAGCTCTTCGATCGTCTTGGCGAAAACCGCGTCGCGCTCCGAGCCCACGACGGGATGGGCCAGGGCGAGCAAGAGAAAAAGTGCCCCGCAGGGCGCGGGGACGGGGAAGAGAATTCGCTTCATTTACGCGAGCATAGGAAACCCCGCCATCGCAGGCAAGCCGCGATCGGTGATTTCGATTGAGAGGTTCAGGGTGCGAAGACGATCCCGCAGCCCATCGCCTCGGTCTTGGGATTTGCGACGGGCTTGCCATCGCGCACGGCGGTGAGCGCATCGCGCAGGTCGTGAGTCTTGATCTCGCGCTGCCGTTTTGTGGGGCCGAGGTAGAGGTCGTTGATGCGGCCCTGATAGACGGTCTTGCCGTCAGGAGTGACAACGGCCACCTCGGGCGTGGTTTTGGCCCCGAGTTGCTTCGCGAGCTTTTGCGCGGTGTCGGTCAGGACCGGTTCGGTGAACTCCATCATCGTCGCGTGCTGCTTGCGGTCGGCTTCGGTCACGGTGGTATCGGAGTGGACGAAGCGGAAGGCAAAGTCCTTGCCGAAGTCCTTCACGATCGCATTCATCTCCGGACCGAAAGTGTTCGAGGTGGGGCAGTAGGGCGAAACGAAAAAGATCACCACCGCCTTCTTTCCTGCCGCATCGAGGACGGCGACGGGCTTGCCTTCGAGATCCGGCAGGGTGGGCGTATCCCCGGCCAGGACCGGAGACACGAGGGAAGTGATCGCGAGGAAGGCAAGGAGCGGTTTCATGGTCCTTTGTTTAATGCGCTCCGGCGGCCGGGGCAAGTCCGCAACGAGGCCCGCGGGGAATCCTCATCCGGCGCGAAGTCGTCCCCCGCGAGGCTTGACCAATCGCGCGGCGCTCCCGACTCTGGAGAAAATCCCCATCAGCCCATGCACGGACGCCGCCCCTCGCTTTTCGTTGTTTCTCTTTTCGCGACCGCGACCCTCGTGGCTCAGGAGGTCGCTCTGCCTCCGAAGGAGAACTTCCATCTTTACCTCCTCGTCGGCCAGTCGAACATGGCTGGTCGCGGCGAGGTCACTCCCGAGGATCAGCAGGCCGATCCTCGCGTCCTGATGTTCGATCGCGAGGGCCGCTGGGTGCCGGCGGTCGATCCGATGCATTGGGACAAGCCCACCGCCGGCGTCGGCCTCGGGCGCACCTTCGCGAAAGAGATCGCCAAGGCTCGTCCCGGTATCACCATCGGACTCATTCCCTGCGCCGCGGGGGGATCGCCGATCGATACCTGGAAGCCGGGTGTGATGCACGACCAGACCCGGTCATATCCCTGGGACGACACGGTCAAGCGAGCCAAGGCGGCCCTTCCCACGGGAACCTTGAAAGGGATTCTCTGGCACCAGGGCGAGAGCGATTGCAAGCCCGAGCTCGCGCCCGCCTACGAGGCGAAGCTGCTCGATCTCGTCGCGCGTTTTCGTGCTTTGTCAGGATCTCCGGATGTGCCTTTCCTCGTCGGGCAGATGGGAAAATTTCCCGACTTACCTTGGACCCCGGAGATCACGATGGTGGACGGGGTGCATCGTCGCCTCCCGGATCTCGTCGATCACTGCGCTTTCGTCTCCGCCGAGGGGCTCGCGCACAAAGGCGACAAGATCCATTTTGATTCGGCGTCCTATCGCGAGTTCGGCCGCCGCTACGCCGCTGCCGCACTGCAGCTCGATTCGGTCGCTGGCACCGCCGAGGCCGACGCGACCCCCGTGAATGGAATTGATCATCGCCTTCGGCAGCGTTGAGCCCGGCAAACTCGCCGACTTCGCCTTGCTCGATCGCGACGACCGCGAATGTTCCGCTGGGGGCGGCGAGGTGGTGTTCGAAAAGTAGCGGAACGTGCCAACGTTCCGATGCGGGCGCCGAGGGACGTCCGTTTTCGGAAGCGTCGCCGCTTCCGCTACGGGGAATTTCGACGGGGCGGAACGTGCCAACGTTTCGAGGAGAGTGCCGAGGGACGTGCGATTCGGAAGCGTCGCCGCTTCCGCTACGGGGAATTTCGACGGGGCGGATCGTGACAAGGTTCCGATGTGGGCACCGAGGGACGTTCGATTTCGGAAGCGTCGCCGCTTCCGCTACGGGGAATTTCGACGGGGAGGATCGTGACAAGGTTCCGATGCGGGCGCCGAGGGACGTTCGATTTCGGAAGCGTCGCCGCTTCCGCTACGGAGGATTTCGAGGGAGCGGATCGTGCCAAGGTTCCGATGTGGGCGCCGAGGGACGTGCGATTCGGAAGCGTCGCCGCTTCCGCTACGGGGAGTTTCGAGGGAGCGGAACGGGCCAAGGTTCCTTGCTGCTGGAACGCATCACTCCACCGGCACCCACTGCACCGCGTCGACGACGACAAAGCCGTCGCTTCCTTCGTTGCTTAGAGTCACCGTCGCGCTGGCGCCGGAGGGAAATTCGAAAACGCCGAGCTCGTGGAAGAGATCGTGCGAGGGCATCTTCTTCTGATCGACGGTCACGACCGCGTCGCCGCCGGAGTGACTGACGACAACGCGGGCGTTGGCGGCGCGGTTGTTGTTCGGGGGGTAGGCGAGACGCACCGCGTAGTTCCCGGCCTTCTGGATCGTCGCGGTGAAGACGGCTTTCGCGGTTCCTTTCGCGGCGTTGCCATCGTGACGGTAGCCGAAGCCGATGTAGCGCTTCGCGGCGCCGCTTTCCTCCCAGTTGCCTTCGAACTTCGCGGCTTCGTCATCGACGATGATGCCTTCGAGCTTCCCGGGATCGGTGCCTTTCTGGTCGGCAGCCGGCGCTTCGTAATGAAGGATCTGGCCATCGCCGAGGAGGCGCTCGCGCAGTTTTTCGTAGTCGACGTCCTGCACCGCAGTTCCCGCATCGAGAGCCATCGCGGCGGCGGTCGCGGCGCTCTCGGCGAGGATCATGAAGACGGGCTCCATCCGGATCGAGCCGAAGGCGATGTGCGAGCTCGAGACGCAGACGGGCACCATCAGGTTCGTGCACTGCTCCTTCTTCGGAACGAGCGAGCCGTAGGCGATCTCGTAGGGACCGCGGGTGCTCACCCCGATGTCACCTTCGTTCTGCACGTGGCCTTCGGGCGTGATGTAGCGCTGCACATTGTGCGAGTCGATCGTGTAACTACCCATGCCAACAGATTCGGGGGTGGGCTTCTTTTTGCGAAGCTCGTTTTCGGTCATGACGTAGTCGCCGATCATGCGGCGGGCTTCGCGGATGTAGAGTTGGTGTGACCAATTGCCGTTGTCGGTGAATTCATCCTTGGGCAGACCCCACTCGCGCATCGCCTCCTGCACGTCCTTGGGCACGCGGGGATCATTGCAGATGAAGTAGAGCCAGCCTTTTTGATAGGTCTCGTGTTCCTGGATGATCTCGCGGCGGCGCTCGTAGCTGGCCTCGGGATAGTCGTAGTTGTAGCCGATGTTGTCGGTGCTGAAGGGGCCGTGGTTGTTCGTGTCGGTCTTGTGGTTCGGGATCGGGTCGAATTTCTCGAAGGTCTCGCGCCAGCCCGCCTCGAAGACGCGCAGGAGCATTTCATATTGCTTCGGATCGTAGCCTTCGGGCTTGGGGAAGGGGATGCGGTTCTCGGGATGATTCGTCAGGCACATGCGGAAGCAGTAGGCCTGGACGCGTTTGTCGCCCTCACCCCGCACGCCGGGAGGTTCGGCGCTGACGCGCGGCAGCACGCCGCTTTTCGGATCGCCGGGCACGACGTAGGGGCTGATCGCTTGGTCGACCGCGCCGAAATGGTGACGGTGATGGAGAATCCCGACCTGCACGCCGTTCCACTCCTCGCCGTAGACCGAGTTGGCCTCGCGTCCGACATGGTAATCGACCCCGACGGCGGCGAGGAGGTCGCCTTCGTAGGTCGCATCGAAAAAGACTTTCCCTGCATAGGTCTTGCCGCTCAGCGTCGTGATCGAGCGGATCGCGCCGTCCTCGACGACGACGCCTTTTTCACGGTCGAGCCACTCCTCGCGGTGGACCTCGATGCCGAATTCCTTCACGTAATCCTCGAAGACCTTCTCCGCCACGCTTGGCTCGAAGATCCACATGGTCCGGTTCTCGCCGTCGATGGCAGGGGTGCCCTGGCCCTGATTGCCGTATTCGGATTGCTTCTGCCACTTCCAGGTTTCCTGCTTCTGATATTCGAGGTAGATGCGGTGGTAAAAATCGCGGGCGAGTCCTCCGATGACCGCCTTGTTGCCGGTGTCGGTGAAGCCGAGGCCGCCGCTGGAGAGTCCGCCGAGGTTTTTGTCAGGACTGACGATCACGACGGTCTTTCCCATCTTCTTCGCCTGCACCGCGGCGATCACGGCGGCACAGGTGCCTCCATAGACGACGAAATCGTGTTCGCTGGATATCTCCTGAGCCCCCAGCGGAGCGAGGGTGGTCAGGATCAGGGCGGCGAGAAGTCGGGGGATTTTCATGAAGGGGCGGAACCGTGAAGATAGGAAACGAGGAGAACGAAAACAAGCACCCAGTTCGCGCCGAAAACCGCGTGACCAATCCTGCTCCCGGGCGAATCCCGGAAGCGCGGCGCTTTTACGGGTGGAAAATCATCGTGCCTGCCCGAAAGTCCGGCAGACCTTTCATCCATGGACAATCGCAACGTACTCGGCGGCCCGCTCATTCCCTGCTCGACCGATCCGCTCACCGGATTCTACCGCGACGGCAAATGCAACGTCGGTCCTGACGACATCGGCTGCCACGCGGTCTGCTGTGTCGTGAACGATGAGTTCCTCGCCTTCAGCCGGGCCTCGGGCAACGACCTCAGCACCCCGATGCCGATTTACGGGTTCCCCGGATTGAAACCCGGCGACCGCTGGTGTGTCTGTGCGGGGCGTTGGAAAGAAGCGCTCGATGCCGGATACGCCTGTCCCATCATCCTCGAAGCCACCTCGGAGGCGGCGTTGCAATACGTCTCCCGCGCCATTCTCGAAGAATACGCGTTGATCGAGGACGACGAGTGATCTGGTCGCGGAAATCCCTGGGAGCGCCGACATCCCTGCCGGCGGCTGGCTTAGAGACCGAGGCTCGACTTGATCGAATCGATCTCGGCGCGGAGTTCGGAGACTTCCTCCTTGAGTGAGGCGATTTCCTCCTCCATCTCCGTGCGCCAGCTCGCGGCGGGGGCTTCGGCGCCGCGCGGCGGTTCGGCGAGAGCGGGCATCGCGGGGATCGCATCCCCGCAGAGGGTGTGCATCCAGGTCGCGACACGGCGTCCGCCGCCCGCGGGAATAAGCCTCACGATGGGATCGGGCTGGTTTGTGGTCATCTCTTCGAGCACCGTCTGCACCCGTTCGAGATCGACGAAAGCATGCATGCGCTCGGTGCGCTGGCGCAGTTCGCCGACGGTCTGGGGTCCGCGGAGAAGAAGGACGCAGAGGAGGGCCTGCTGTCCCTTGGTGAGATAGGGATATTTGTTCTCGAGGGTGTGTTTGCACTTCGGCACTCGCGCCCCGGCCTGGTGGACGAGAATGGAGAGCTTCTTGTAACGCAGGCCCTCCATCGCCTCCTCGACCGTGTCGGTGCCGAAATGGGTGACCGGTTCGCGGTTGCTCGACTGGTTGCAGGCCGAGAAGAGGCTGTTGAGGGTCAGCGGATACTGGTCGGGCACGGTCGCTTCCTTTTCGAGGAGACAACCGAGGACGCGCGACTCCTCGAAGGTGAGGAGGGCGGTTTTGGTGGACGAGGATTCGGGGGCGAGATCGGAGGATTCTTCGGACATGGGGGAGGAATGATGTGGGGGGATTGGACCACGAGTCGTCACGAATTCACACGAATGCCGGTGGTCAAGTGATAGCGTTCCGAGTCGGAGGGAAAACTTGAAGATTCGTCGTCAAAGAAACGCGTTCCCTCACCCCAAAAACTTCCCGGGATTCAAGATCCCCTTCGGATCGAGTGCGGCCTTGAGCCGTTGATGCACGTCCATCGAGACCTCGCCGACGGCGTCCTTGAACCACCGCTTCTTCGCCAGCCCGACCCCGTGTTCCCCGGTGATCTGGCCGTCGTTGGCGATGATCCATTTGAAAAGCAGGTCGAGAGCCGCGTCGGCTTTGGCCTTCTCGGCGGGATCGGTCTCGTAATCCTTCACCATGAGATTGGTGTGGATGTTGCCGTCGCCGGCGTGACCGAAACAGGCCACGGGAATGCCGGTGTCCTTTTCCAATTGCCGCGCGAAACGGACGAGATCCACGAGCTTCGAGCGTGGCACGACGATGTCCTCGTTCAGCTTGATCAGTCCGGTGGCGCGGAGGGAGTAGGAAAACTCGCGGCGCAGCTTCCAGATCGCCTCGCAGGACTCCGGATCGCGGGCCTCTTCCACGGTGATCGCACCGAGGGTGTCGACGAGTTCGCGCAGCTTCGCGAGATCTTGAAGAATCGTGTCGCGCCGTCCATCGAGCTCGACGATGAGGTGGGCGTCGCCGTCGGGCAGCATCTCGGGTCCGAGGTAGTCGCGGGCCGCCTGGAGGGTGAAGCCATCGGTGACCTCGAGTCCCGAAGGCTGCCAGCCGTGGTTGAGAATCGCCTGGACCGCCTCCGCCGCCGTCTCGAAATCGGGAAAGGTCGCCGTGAGCATGGCCCGTGCCTCGGGATGGGGGATGAGGCGCAGGGTCGCTTTCGTGATGACGCCGAGAAGGCCCTCGGACCCGACGAACATGCCGATGAGGTCGAGTCCCGTCTTGTTCTTGTGGCAGCGGCCGCCTGTCTCGAGGATTTGCCCGTCCGGCAGGACGACTTCGAGACCGAGCACGTAGTGGCGGGTGACGCCATATTTCACGCAGCGGGGGCCGCCCGCGTTCGTCGCGAGGGTGCCACCGACGGAGCACTCCTTGAGGCTCGCCGGATCGGGCGGGTAATACCAGCCGAGGGCGCGCACCGCCTCCTGGAGATCGTCGAGGGTCACGCCAGGCTCGACCACGGCGATGCCGTCGGCCGGATTGATCTCGACAATGCGGTTCATCTGCCGCACCGAGAGGAGGATGCCGCCTTTCACCGGGACACAGCCGCCGACGTAGCCGACTCCGGCACCACGGGTGGTCACGGGAAGGCCATGCTCGTTCGCGTAGCGCAGGGTCGCGGCGACTTGCTCGCGGGTGACGGCCTGCACGACGACCTCGGGCATCGCGGCGGCATGCCAGCGGTCCATCCCGAACTCGCGCCTTACTTCCTCCGCCGTCGAGATCGCGGCTCCGGCCGCCGCTTCGCGCAGACCCGGCAGCCAGGTCAGATCCGTTTCCAGAGTCAAGAGAGTGTCAGCCAGGCCCATATCTTCGGTAAAAAGACGATAGCCCCGACCACCGCCGCCGCAACCGCCGCGATGAGGACCCCGCCGGCGGCCGCGTCCTTCGCCATGCCCACGCCGCGGTCCACCTCGGGATGGACCGCATCGGCGAGGTATTCAATGGCGGTGTTGAAGACCTCGGCCATGAAGACGAGCCCCGCGCTCAACACCACCGCGAGCCATTCCCCCTCGCTGATCCCGAAGACGAAGCCCGCGATCGTGACAAGCAAGGCGACGACGGCGTGGATGCGGAAATTCCACTCCGTCCGCAGCACGGTGACAAAGCCGCGACCGGCGTCAACGAAGCTCTGCATCCCGCGATAACGACGCGCTCCACTTCTCATAATTCACTTGGATCGATTTGAAATTCTGTTAAACCTACCATTCTACCAAACACTCCAACGAAAGCGATTATGACCAAAAAACCCGCGAAGAAAACTGCCCCGAAATCCTCCACCCCGAAAAGCCGCGTGGCTTTTGTCGGCGTCGGACGCATGGGGGCCAATATGGCCCGCCGCCTCAACGATCTCCAATACAAAGTCACCGCCGTCTACGATGTGAACACCGAGGCCGCTGAGTCGCTCGCCACGGAACTGGGCGCGACCGCCTGCAAAAAGCTCGCCGACGTCACCGCCAAGGCCGACATCATCTTCACCGTTGTGACCAACGATGCCGCGATGAAGAAGATCTTCCTCGGCAAGGGCGACAACCTCCTCGCCGGCGCGAAGGGCCGCACCTTCATCAATTGCGCGACCCTCTCCCCCGGCATCCAGCAGACCGTGGCCGAGGCCGCGAAGAAGGCCGGCGCCGCCACCATCGAAGCCTGCATGGCGAGCAGCATCAGCCACGCCCGCAACGGCCAGCTCTACCTCATGATCGGTTCCGACAAGGCCGTCTATGACAAGCATCTCAAGCTCCTCCAGGATCTTTCCCTCAGCCTGCGCCACATCGGTGCGGTGGGCAAGGCAGCCGAGGTGAAGGCCCTCGTCAACATGGTGATGAACATCAACACCGCCGGCCTCGCCGAAGGTCTCGGCCTCGCCGCCGCCCTCGGTCACGACCTGAAAATGATCTGCGAAGTCTTCTCCCAGACCGGAGCCAATTCCCGCGTCCTCGAGACTGACAGTGGCGACATGATCGCCCGCGAGCACGATTGCTGGTTCTCCGCCGAGCACGCCGCGAAGGATTCCGGCATCGCCGCCGGCCTCGCCAAGTCCGCGAAGATTTCCCTGCCCCTCAACGACGCTACCAAGGCCCAGTATGACCGCATGGTCGAACTCGGCATCGGCGGCCTCGACAAATCCGGCATCGCCGAGCTGACCTTCCCCGGCCGCGCCGGCTCCGCGAAGAAGGACAAGAAGACGGCGAAGAAGGAGACGAAGAAGGAGAAGAAAGACAAGAAGAAGTGAGTCGCCGACTCAGGAGCGATAAAGCTCCTCGAGCGTAAGATTCAGGCCGAGGCTGGCGAGAGTGATCTCGCCGGCCGTCACCGGCGCGGGCATCTTCCAGCCTTCCGCGCGGCGGTAAAGCCAGGCCGCGGGCTCCTCAGGGTTTTGCGAGAGCACGAGATACTCCTCGAGCGTCCCGATCTGCTGGTAGATGAAGAGCTTCTCGAAGTGGTCCGTCTTGAAGCGGGACATGACTTCGGCGAGAAAGGCCGGTTTTTCCTTGTAGCTCGCATGGTCGTCGGTCGGATCGCACACGACCATCACATCTGGATAGTAGGAAAGGTCGACCTGACCGGCTCGGTAGCGCAGCTTCATGTCGCCCTTGTAGGTACGACATCCCTTGCCGCGAAGGTGAGAGACGAGCAGGGCGGCAAGATTCAGAGCGACCAACTCATGCACATCGCTGGCGCCCGCCATGGCCAAGACCCGGCCATTGATAAATTCGTGACGTTCTTCCTGATCCTCTTCCCAGACAAGATAGTCCTCGAAGGTGAGGGGTTCGGGACGAAGCGGCGTTTTTAGCACGGCGGACATGCCGCAAAGTAAAGGATTGCAGGGGAGAATTCAAATGCGTCGCCCCGGCCGCCCTCATTTCTTTTTGTTCACCATCTTGTCGAGCGCTTCGTTGAAGACCTTGCCGCGTTCCTCCCAGGACATGTCGGGGCTTTTCTCACGTAGCTCACGCATCTTGTTGAACAGTTTCTCGCGCTGATCGTCGGAGAGTTTCTCCATCTTCTCGCGGATCTCCGGCGGCGGGCCACCCATGCCGGGACCACGCGGTCCACCGAAGCGAGCGCGCCGCGCTTCCATGATCGCCGTTGGACTGCCGTTCGTCTCCGTCGAGGGACCGGGTGCCGGTTTCGCTTCGCCGGTTTTGACCTCGATGTTCGCGTAGCGCACCGTCACGACCTCGCCACCATCGACGGCGACTTTGGCCGCGACCTTCTCGAGATCGGCATCGGTCTTCAGGTCGACCATTTTCCAACCCTGTGAATTGATCTGGCTGGAGACGACGTAGGTCTGTTTCGTCTCCCGGTTCATGATCGTGGCGACGCGTTCGCCCTCGACATCGGCGAAGCCGGTGAGAACGAGGGAATCGCTCAGATTCAGCGAACGCAGGAAGGGCGATTGCCCCTTCAGGGCCGTGAAATCCTCCGTCGCCACGCCGATCGGGACGACATCAACGGGCGCGGGCGCGGGCGGCGTCTCCTGTGCCGTGACGAAGGAGAGCAGGATGAGGGGGAGCAGTCGGAGAAAGGGTTTCATGCCACGGGGACCACGTGGAAAGAACACCGCAAAAGCCATCCGGTTGCAAGCTCCGGGCCTGCGAGCATCGCGTTGACATCCGTCGCGGTTCCCGGCTAAGGTGATTCCGTGAAACCGCTCTTCCGCTTTGCCCTCCTCGCCCTTCTCGCCATGACCCTCAGCGGCTGCGGCCGCAGTTTCCTCATCGGGAAGTGGACGCTGGATCGGGAAACCACCCTCGCCAATCTGACCGCCGGGCAGGAGAAGCCGGCCGAGAATCCCGGTGAGGGCTTTTTGAAAGAGCTCGTCACCGGTCTGCAGAAGGGCGTCTCGCGTCTGCTCCTGACCCAATTCGAAGGGGTCGAAATCGAATTCACCGCCACCGAGAGGCGCCGGGTCCAGAACGGAACCGGTGAAGCGGTCGGCTACGAGGTGATCGAGCGCCCCGAACCAGGCACCGTCGTCCTCAAATACGCCGACGGCGAAATCGTCACCTGGAGCCGCGCCGATACCGGTCTCCGCATGCGCCTGCCCGGCGAGGAGGAGCATTGGATTTATTTTACGGCGGTGAAGTGAGGGGTCGGGACGAGCCAGTTCAGTGGCCTTCGGTCTTTTCCTTGCTTCCCTTCAACCCCGCCAGATACGCCACAAGATCGCGGATCTCGCCCTTTTGCAGGATGAAGCCCATCGGCGGCATCGTTGAAATCACCGGGGTGCGCTCTTTGATGGTGTCGGAGGCGACCACGATCTCCTTTCCTTCGGAATCGCGCAGCGAGACCTTGCCGTTCTTTTCAGCGAGGAACTGTCCGGCGATCGAGCTGCCGTCCTTCATCGTCAGGGCGATGTTGCCATAGCCGGACGCGACGACGGACTGCGGATCGACAATACTCTGGAGAAGGTAGAGCCGGTCCTTCTTTTTACCGATGTCTTTCAGGCTCGGTCCCACGTTACTGCCCGCGCCGTCGGCGATCTTGTGGCAGGCGGTGCATTGTCCGGCTGGGTGATTGAGAAGGACGGTCTTGCCCCGCACCGGATCCCCACCCTCGAGGGTCAGGCGGAAGGGGGCGAGCGGATCGGCCGTAGCGGCGGTCTGCCACGCGGTCTCCATCGAGAGCACGGCCGCGGCGAGTTTCGGTTGGTCGGTGAAGACGGGGTCTTTGGCCGTCTCGTAGACATCGAGTTGCAGGGCGGGTTCGATCTTCCCGGCCTCGAGGTCTGCGAACAAGGCGAGGATCGTTTCCGCCGCTTTCGCAGCCGCGAGGGTGCGGACGGCGTGTTGTTTCACCGTGACGGAAGACTTCGATTCGAGGCGGCGGGCGATCTCTTTGATGGCTTTGTCAGGATCGGATTTCGCGAGGAGATCGAGTCCGGCGATGCGGAGGGCGTCATCCTTGGCGGCGAGGGCCGTCTTGACGAGTTCCTCGAGGTGCGGAGCTTCCTGCGCGGAGAGGGAGCTCAGGGCGGTGGCGCGGAGCGGGCCTTCGGCTTCGGGATTGTTGAAAACGGCGAGGAGGGTCTCGTTGGCAATGGGAATCCTCAAGGAGGTGGCCAGCTCCATCGCGGTGGAGCGGACTTTTGAGACCTCGGCCGTGAGCAGTTCGTCGAGATGCGGCTTCAGCGCCGCGGCGAGGACAGCGGGATCGCGCTCCGCGAGGGGAAGGTATTGACCGACGACGAGATCGAGGTCACGCGGTTTCGTCCAGTTCACGAGCGACTCAAGTCCTGCCTCGATGAGGGATTGCGAGGCGTCTCCGGCGGCGACGAAGGCGACGACCCGGGCCGCGGCCTCGGGCGTGCCGAGGCGGTGATTGGCATTGATGGCGCGTCGCGTGAAGCCTTCGTGCTCGCGGTGTTTCCCGAGCCGGGCGGCGAGGTCTTCGAGGGCGCCGGGGATCATCCAGTCATCATGGATGGCGCGGGAGACATCGGCGGAGAGGATGGCATCGGTGTCGTCGAGAAAGGCGGCGATCGCGGGATCGCTGCGGCGGCCGAGCGCAAGCGAGGCGCAGGTGCGGACGAAGAGCGATTCGTGTTTCGCGAGCGACGTGAGTTTCTCCGTCGGCGCGGCCCCGGCGAGGGCGATGGTCCCGGCGTGGCGGAGCGCGGTCAGGCTCACGACGTGTTCCTTGCGGGCGAGGAGTTTGAGGATCGCGTCGGTCGCGGCGACATCGCGGAGTCGCCCGAGACCGATCAGAGCCTGGATGCGGACACGCAGGGAGGGATCTTCGAGCCGGGGAAGCAAGGCCGCCGTCAACGGATGGATCGCACCGGTGGGAGCGGGGATGACGTCGAGCCCTAACAAACGCCCATGAGGATCCGTCACGGTGCGGATCGCCTGGGCGCGGACCTCGGGATCGGGATCACCGAAGAGCGCGGCAAGGGTTGTGCCCTCCGCCTTCTCCAGTCGGAGAAGTTGTCCGATCCCCCAGATCGCATGGATGCGGGCGAGCTGCGGGGCCTCGACCTTCGTGGCGACGGCCTCGAGTTCGGCGAGGTCACCGCGCTTCACCAATTCAAACTGCGCCTTCATCCGCACGCGTTGGTCGGCGTGACCCAAGAGAGTTGGGAGCTCGTCCAAACCCTCTTTGCCGAAGTCGGCGGCGATGAGTTTCCGCGTTTCTTCCCGCAAAGGATGTTGTTTTTCCTTCGCCACATCGATGCGCCAGATCGCACCCTTTTCGTTCATCGGATACCCGCCACCCCAATCGACGCCGCAGAGGGCGCCGTCGGGCGAGAATTGAAGTCCGACGAGGGGAATGCCGTCGCCGATGCGATGGTCGTCGCGCATCGCCCAGGAATCATTCGCCGGCTCGACGCGGAAGGCCCACTGCTGGCCGTTCGGGGCGCTCGTGAGGAAGAAGTAGTTTTCGTATTCTGGTCCGAGGCCGGTGCCGGGATTGAACTTGAAGCCGGCGGGGCCGTTTTCGTAGTTCGCGATCGTCGGCGTGAACCACCGCGGCTGGGCCTCGTGCCAGGGTTTGTGCATGAGCTCGTCGTTCCAGGGATTGTAGTCGTTGCGCAGGTATTGCCAGTGCGAGCGCCAGCCGAGATCCCCGTAGGCCTCGATGAAGACGAGGCGCTCCTTCTCGCCCTCGAAGTCGGCGTCGTTGTCGACTCCGAAGAAGTTCCCGTATTGGTCGAAAGTGATCTCCTGGATGTTGCGCTGGCCGTGCGCGAAGACCTCGAAGTTCGATCCATCGGGCTCGCAGCGCATCAGGCCGCCCTGGTGGGGAAAGCGGTAATCGAGTCCGTCGGCCGTTTTCACGCGGATGCCCTTGTCGCCGATGGACCAATAGACGCGGCCATCAGGACCGAGGAAGAGCCCGTGCATGTCGTGGCCGGCGTAGGCGAGGTGGGCTCCGAATCCTGACACGACAACTTTTTTCTCATCCGCCTTGCCGTCGTCGTTGGTGTCGCGGAATTTCACGAGCTCGGGCACGGGGGAGACGAAGACCTCGCCGTCGTGCCAGAGAACGCCGCCGGCGACGCCGCCGATGAGGTGGTCGAGCTGCTCGGCGTAGAGCTTGGTCGAGTCGGCGAGCCCGTCGCCGTCAGTGTCCTCGATGAGGTGGACGCGTTCACTCAGGGCGGTGAGGTCGCGCACGTCGTGGATCCCGTCACCGGTGAAATCCTTTACCCGTTTCGCGTTGAGGGCGCTGTTCTCAGGGGTGAACTGCTTGCGGTAAAAGGCCTCCTTGTCCTCGGCGGAGGAAAAGCTGAGGTCGTTCGGGATCCAGTCGGTGTTGTCGCGGATGTCGAGGTCGTTCGCCTTGCGGCGCACCGTCTGGGTGACGTAGGCGCGGCCCTGAGGGTCGAAGCTGATCGCGACCGGATCGGGCACCTGGAAGCCGGGCGTCCACTTCGTGTAGGTGAGTCCCTTGGGATCGGGATGACTTCCTGACAAAACCGCCACGGGCGGATCGACTGCTGTCCCGCGGACTTCGATATCGTCCCAGAGGCCCTTGTCATCAAAGGTCCCGATTCCGATGCGGCCCCAGGCGAAGGTTTTGTCGTGGGCGACGTGGGTGGGTTTCTCCATATCGTCGAAGTAGATCTCGATGAGACCCGTCGCGACGGTGCGGACGATCTTCACCTGGTGCCAGGTGGCGTCTTTCCACGGCGTGCCGGCGCTGGCCTGTTCGGAGATGGCGACGCGCGGGGCGTTATTGACGACGAAGATCTGGTTCGAATGCGGGTCGGTCTTTTCGCCGAGGTGGACGTAGTAAAAGTTCGCCGGATCCTGGTAGCCGAAGACGACGCACATGTCGCGGTGTCCGCGGGATGTCTGTTTCGTCATGACGCGCGCGGTGAAGACGAAATCGCCGACAAAGCCGCCCTCTCGGATCGCGATGTTGACCGGGCTGCGGTGGGGCGGCTCATACTTCGAGCCACCGAGGATTTCAGAGGCGGGATTGCCCTTGTCGTCCGTGATCCGCCACGCCTTCGCGTCGGTCGGGGTCCACGCCTCAGCACCTTTTGAGAAGTCGTCGCGAAAGATCACGGGAAGCTCCGCGGCGGGGAGGGCCGGGGTGAGGGAGAGGGCGAGGAGGAAGAGGGGGAATTTCCGCATGGTCGATTCTCCCACATTTCCGAGGGCTTTCCAGCAGGGACGCTCCACCTGAAAGCGGGATACGGGGCCGCCTATTGTCGCACAATCTCCGGCTCCACCCGATACCTCGTCGCCTCCTCGAAGGCGTAGGCATAGCCGATGAGCTTGGCGTCCTCGCCGGGGCGGGCGATGAAGGTGACACCATTGGGCGCGCCCGTCTCATCGAGTCCGAGTGGCACGGTGATGGCGGGATAGCCAGCGGTGGCGTAGAGCATGGAATGTTGGTTCGCCAGGCTCACTAACAGATCCACCTCATTCTCGGCAAAGGTTTGTGTGAGGATCGCGGCCATCGCCTCGCGCAGGCCGAGTGCGGTCTCTTCATAAAGGGTGCCAAAGCTCTCCTCGTTCACGCCGGATTCATCGCGGATCGCCGCGAGAACGCGCACGGCGAAGTCGATCATGTTTTGTCCCCGGGGAATGCGGCGCGCGGGATCGACTTCGTTGTAGGCCTGCAAGTCGGCGACGGTTTTCACGGGGGCTCCGGCCGCGGCGAGGAAGGGAAGGGTGTCCTCGGAGAGGCCAAGAAAGATCGCGGGAAGAAGCTCGGGCTTTTCCGCAAAGGTCTTGCCGAGATCTTGGGGCGCCGCCTTCGTCTTCGCGAGGCCTTCGTCGATGCGGGCGAGCCAGAAGGCCGCGTTCGTTTCTTCGGAGAGGATCGCCTTGCGCAGGAGACCGACGGCGATTCCATCGAGGGCATTCGCATCGAGTGAGGCAGCGTAATCGATCTCCGTCTCATCGATCTCCCCGAGGAGGATCGCGGCATCGGTGACGGATCGGGCGATCGGTCCGGCGGAATCCTGGAAACGGATCAGCGGCACAATGCCTTCTCCGCTGACGAGACCGTGGCTCGGCTTCATCGCGACGACACCGTTGCTCGCGCCGGGCGAAATCAGCGATCCCGAGGTTTCGGTGCCGACGCTGACCATGGCGAGCCGCGCGCTTGTGGCGATGGCCGAGCCGCTGCTCGATCCGGAGACGGGCAGTCCGGCGCGATAGGGGTTCACCCCCATTCCGCTGATCGCGTTGTAGCCGGGAGGATCGGTCGTGAGCGATCCGGCGAGTTCGGAGAGGCTCGCCTTCCCGAGGATCACGGCGCCCGCTTCGCGGAGGTGTTGCACGACCTTTGCATCGGCTGGGGCGATGTGATCGAGGAGGATTTCGGCTCCTACGGTGGTGTGCATCGGCGCGGCGGTGCCGAGGTTGTCCTTGAGGTTGAGCGGGATGCCGTGGAGCGGGCCCTTCACCGTGCCGGCGGCGCGAAGGCGGTCTGCCTCGCGGGCTTCGTCGAGGGCGTGGGGATTGATCTCGAGGTAGCTGCGGAGGTGTCCGTCATGTCGACGGATGCGGTCGAGAAATGCGAGGGTCAATTCCTCGGAGGTGAGTTCGCCCTTGGCCAAGGCCTCCTGCACCCCGCTCACGTCCGTCGAGATGAGGATCCGGTCGATTTGCGACAGCCGGCGCGAGCCGATCTCGTCGAGAGGGGCCGCAAAGGGCGAAAAATCGAGCGCGCGGAGCCGCGGGAGGTTGGTGGTGGTTTCGACCGGCACCGGAGCGGATTGCTCGCATCCGGCGAAGAGACAGGCGAGGAAGAGAAAAAGCAGGGTCGGCCGCATGAGGCAGTGTTTCACAGGACGGCCGGGTGTCCAGCAGGGAGAATTCCCTGCAAGCTTCCCCTTGGAAAGCGCGTCTGAGCGTATACCTTCCCGCTCTCCATGGACTGCGCCCAGCGACGGATTATCGACTCACTTCTCGACTCGTATCAGCGGGTCGGGGGCATCAATCGCATCGACAGCGGCAACCTGCCGTCGAAACGCGCCATCACGGACGTGTGTGTGAAGCTGCTCCAGGTCCTCTTTCCCGGCTATCACGACGAGGAGCCGATCCCCGCGGACGAACTGGAAATGATCACGGGCGAGCGCATCGGGATCCTCGTTGATTCGCTGCGCACCGAGGTGGCGAAAACCCTGCGTCTCCGCGACGACGAAACGGGCGAGCACCATCACGGTCTCGACGAGCAGGCCCGCGAGCTTGTCTGCGAATTCCTCGGCAAACTCCCGCACCTCCGCGAGCTGCTCCAGACCGATGTCGAGGCGGCCTACGAGGGCGATCCGGCGGCGAAGAATTTCGACGAGATCATTCTCGCCTATCCCTGCATCGAGGCGATCGCGATCCAGCGCAGTGCCCACTGCCTCTACGAGCTCGACGTGCCCCTGATCCCGCGGATCATGACGGAGTATGCGCACAATCTCACGGGCATCGACATCCACCCCGGAGCGAAGATCGGGACGCATTTTTTCATCGACCATGGCACTGGCGTCGTCATCGGCGAGACCTGCGTGATCGGAAACTACGTGAAGCTCTACCACGGCGTCACCCTCGGAGCGCGCAATTTCCCGAAGGACGAAAACGGTCGCATCGTGAAGGGCAACAAACGCCATCCGAACGTCGAGGACCACGTCGTCATTTATCCCCACGCCACCGTGCTCGGGGGCAAAACGACGATCGGAGCGCGCTCGACGATCGGGGCGAATGTCTTCCTGCGCGAGAGTGTGCCGGCGGATTCCTTCGTCACGAACGTGGGCGAGCAGCTCAGTCTTTTCAACAAGGTCACGGGCCAACCGGTCGAACCGATCGGCGAGCCGGGTGATGCCTGAGGTGACGGTGATGGCGGAATCCGAGGGAGAAACCGATGCTGTCCCGACCGGGACACCCCGGCCCTGGACCCATCCTCGCTCCGGTCGCGATCCGGCCCTTTCCCTCGTCGCCGCCGAGCTTTCCCGCGACCTCGGACTCGAGGCCCTCGCGAAGGCGGTAACCGTCTCGTGGAATTCCCGGATGCGCACCGCAGCTGGAAGGGCCTTCGCGAGGGAGTGGCGCATCGAACTGAATCCGCGCCTCCAGGATCTGCCCGGAGAGGCGCGCGAAGCCGAGTTGCGCAACACCTTCCTCCACGAGCTCGCCCATCTCGTCGCCTTCGCGCGGGTGGGTCGGAAGCGCATTGCGCCGCACGGTCCGGAGTGGCGGCAGGCTTGTCACGATCTGGGTATTCCCGGCGAGGACCGCTGCCATGCCCTCGATTTCCAGCCGCGCCGACTCACAAAAAAATTCGCCTACACCTGCCCCTCTTGCGAGGCGGTGATCCAGCGGGTGCGTCGTCTGAGTCGCCGCGTCGCGTGTTATCCCTGCTGCCGGAAACACGCTGGCGGTCAATTCGACGGTCGTTTCCAGCTTCGCGAAACCCGCCTCGGGTGAAAGGTCTGGTCGCGTCTCAGCGGATCGCGGCGCGGGCCTCGAGGAAGGCGTCGCGGAGCTGCTCGTAGTCCGTCGCGACGGGGAACTGGGGGAATTCGTCGATCACATTCTGCGGCGGGCAGAAGAGAATGCCACGGTCGGCTTCGCCGAGCATGTTGGTGTCATTGTAAGAGTCGCCCGCGGCGATGACCTTGAACTTCAGCTCGTGGAAGCGCTTCACCGCCTCGCGCTTCTGGTCGGGCATGCGGAGGTGGTAGGCCTCGACCCGTCCGTCGGGGGTGATGCCGAGCTTGTGACAGAAGAGGGTCGGCCAGCCGAGCTGTCGCATGAGGGGTTTCGCGAATTCGTAGAAAGTGTCCGAGAGGATCACGACCTGGAATTCCGACTTGAGCCATTCAAGGAAATCGAGGGCTCCCTCGAGCGGGCCGAGGCCGTCGATCACTTCCTGAAGGTCGCCGATTTTCAGCCCGTGCTCGTCGAGGATGCGAAGACGCTGCGTCATGAGCACGTCGTAGTCGGGAATGTCGCGGGTCGTCGCGAGCAGCGCGTCGATCCCCGTTTTGTGGGCGACATTGATCCAAATTTCAGGGACGAGGACTCCCTCGAGGTCCAGGCAGGCGATTTCCACGGTTTTGGCGGGTTGGTTGAGGGTCATGGTTCGGCCCATTTCCGGCGGAATTCAAACGCGAGTCTCGGGAAAATGCGCCGGATCCCTTGCGAAAGCGCGGATGCCGTTTGGGCGAATTGGGTTAAACTCCCCCCGTGCGCGTTCTTGCCATCGACCCCGCGCTGCGGAACACGGGTTTCGCAGTGATCGAAGAAAGCTCCCCTGTCGCCGGTCGCCGGACGCAGCGGGCGCTCACCTATGGCGTGATCCAGAATCACCGCGACCTCCGCCAGTCGGGCTGTCTCGTCGCGATTCGGGAAAAGCTCGTCGAGGTCATCCGCGAGTTTTCTCCCGAGGTTTGCGCGGTCGAGGGGGTGATCTTCGTGCAGAGCTATCGCACCGCCATCACCCTCGGCGCGGCTCGAGGCGCGGCCCTCCTTGCCGCCGCCGAGCATGGGCTCAAGATCTACGAATACGCCCCGAAGCGCGTGAAACAAGCCGTCGTGGGCCGCGGCTCGGCCGACAAACAACAGGTCGCCTTCATGATGCGCGCGCTCCTCGGGCTCACCGAGACCCCGCCCTCCGACGCCGCCGACGCCCTTGCCATCGGGATGGCGCACTGCTACGCGCACGATCCGAAGCGCGCCGCCGTCCTCACCGATCCACCCGTGCCGCTCTGACCCCGAAGTGAAGCGATCTTGATGAAGACGGAGGACGCCAGGCATATCCTCATGCTCGCCGCGGTCGAGGAGACCGACGAAGGCGGGATCGTTCTTTCCGCCGAGGAGCGCCACGAAGCCTCGCGCGAGGCGGGTTCGCCGTTGCCGGCGAATCCCGGCCGGGCCAAGGAGGAGGTCTTCCTCGCGACCCGCGCCACTGCTCTCCTCGAGCGGATCGTGACGCGTTTTCCCTCCTCCGCCTGGCTCGATCCGGCGGCGAGTGCCCATCCCACGCGTCATCCCGGGCTCGTCGCCCTCTTCCTCCTCTCCGCCGCCGTGGTCGGATACCTCACGAACGAACTCGGTCCGGAAAAGCGCATCAACATCCTCTCCTTTCCCCTCCTCGGCATCCTCGCGTGGAGCTTGCTCGTGTATGTCCGCGAAGCCTGGCTCTTCCTTTCGCGCCGACCGCCCGTGCTGCTCGAGCGTTGGTTCGAGTGGACCGGTCGAGGCAACGCCATTGAGGAGAAGGACGATCCCGCCGCCCGCATCCTCGCCACCGCGAAGCGGCTCTTCGAAAAACGCTGGTCGCGTCTCTCGGCTCCCGTCACGGCGGCGCGGTTGAAATCGCTCCTCCATCTCGCCGCTTTCCTCTTCGCCGCTTCGGCCATTGGTGGGATGTATGTCAGGGGACTCGCCAACGAATATCGCGCCGTCTGGGAGAGCACCTTTCTCACCGACAGCACTTCGCTCCGCGACATCCTCCAGGTCGTCCTCGGGCCGGCCGCTTCGCTCAGCGGGGAAAGTCTCCCGACACCGGAGGAGCTCGACGCCATTCGTGGGGCCGATGCCGCCGGCGAGAACGCGGCCCGCTGGATCCACTGGTATGCGCTGACCATCGCCCTCTTCGTCCTCGTGCCGCGCGCGATTCTCGCGATCCTCTGGAGGATGAGGTCGGCCTTGTTCGCCCGCTTGCTGCCCTATCGCGAGACCGCGCCTCGTTACTACGCCCGGCTCCTCGCGACCTCTTCAGGATCGGCCCGTGCCGTCGCTCTCGTGCCTTACGCCTTCGACCCTGACGAACCCACCAAAAGGGGCCTCGTCCGCCGTCTCGAGGATGAATTCGGTGCCGCCGTCGAGGCCGTTTGGCTGCCGATGATCGCCTTCGGGGAGGAGGAATCTTTCGTCCTCGCGCCCACCGTCGCCGGAGCCGAGATACTCCCCGTCTTTTCCTTCGCCGCCACGCCCGAGCGGGAGGCGCATCTCGCCGCCTATCGGACCCTGTCCGGTCTCGCACCGAATCCGGTCAGGTTCGTCCTCCTCGAGGCCGGGGCTTTCGACCGGAAATCGCGCGATTTCGCCGATGCCGCGAACCGCCGCGCCGCGCGGGAGGAGGCGTGGAAACGCCTCTTCGCCGAAGAGAGCATCGCCCTTCTCCTCCAGCCCGAGAACTTTTCACCCGCCGCCCCGGCCTGAGCCATGCCCGAAATCTCCGACAGGGAAATCGTCCTCAGTCTCATTTCGCACACGAACGTGGGCAAGACGGCCCTCGCGCGCACTCTCCTGCGGCGCGACGTGGGTGAGGTCGCCGACAGCGCCCACGTCACCCTCGTGCCCGAGGCCTACGCCTTGATCGAGAGCGGCGACCGGCGCGCCCGCCTCTGGGACACGCCCGGTTTCGGATCGAATCTCGCCAAGCTCGCCCAGCGCCTCCGCGCGAGCGACAATCCCGTCGGCTGGATCCTGCATCAGGTCTGGGACCGCGTCACCGATCGCTCCCTCTGGTGCAGCCAGGAGGCGATCCGCAACGTCCAGTCCGAGGCCGACGTCGTTCTTTACCTCGTCGATGCTTCGCAGTCGCCCGCCGAGACCGGCTACATCGATCTCGAGATTGAAGTGATCGAATGGATCGGCAAACCCGTCCTCGTCTTTCTGAACCAGATCGGCACGTCCGATCCCGAGCGCGATCACCGCAACGAGGAGGCGTGGCGCGCCCATCTCTCGCGTCACCGCATCGTGAAAAAAGTCTCCACCCTCGACGCCTTCACGCGCTGCTGGACGCAGGAGCACGAGATTTTCGTCCAGGCCGCGAGTGTTTTGTCAGGGGGCAAGCGGGACACCGCGAGGCTTCTTTCCGAAGCCTGGGTCTCGCGGCAGCTCGATGTCTTCGACGATTCGGTCGCGATGATCGCGGATCTCGCTTACTCCGCGCTCGCCGATACCGAGGAGCTCGGGGCGACGTCCTTAGTCGAAAAATTGAAGCAGCTCGTCCGCAAGGCCGATCGCGACCGGGACTTCGAACGGGCCCAGCGGGCCATGTATGCGCGGCTCTCCGAGCGCACCAAGGAAACGGTGAACCGGCTCATCGCACGGCACGGGCTTTCCGGCGAAACCGCCAACCAGCTCGCGACCGCCTCGCGCGAGGCCTTCGCGGTGAAGCGGAACGTCGAGGAATCGCTCATGGCCGCCGTCGGCGGCATGGGGGCCGGGCTGCTCGGTGGGCTCTGTGCCGACCTCGCCGCCGGTGGCATGACCTTCGGTGGTGGCGCCATCCTCGGCATGCTCGCGGGTGGAGCGACGACCTTCGCCCTCGCCCGTGGCTACAATCTCACCCAGACGGGAACGAACCGCGTCCGCTGGACCGAGGCCCACTTCCTCGATCAGGTGAAATCCATCCTCCTCCTCTATCTCGCCGTCGCCCACTTCGGGCGAGGCCGAGGCGACTGGCTCGACCCGGTCCACAATCCCGCCCATTGGCAGGAGCTCGTCGAGGCGAAGGTGACGAACGAATCCGGTTCGTGGAAATCCCTCTGGAAGGCGGGGGCGAAGATCGACGATCCCGCTACGCTGAAAAAGAAACTCGCGAAGGAATTTCGCCGCGTTTTAGTGGGTGTGTTAGGAGATCTTTACCCAGAGAGCCGGGGCATCTTCGGGAAATCGTGAATCTTCTGTAACCGATTCCGCCCCGCCGTGGTCTGCCATGACATGCGAGCGCCGGTTTTCCTCCTCACCCTCCTTTTTCTTGCCCCCCTTCTCCACGCCGATTCCCCCGCCACCATCGCGGTGCTACGCTACGAGCCTGTCGACGCCTCGCGCCAACGCACCGTGCCGGTGAAGATCTACCGGGTGAAGAGCGCGGAGGCGCGGCCGGTGATCGTATTTTCCCACGGGCTCGGCGGCTCGCGCGAAAACGGCGTCTACCTCGCCGAGCATTGGGCGCGGAGCGGGTATGTGGCCGTTTTTGTTCAACATGCCGGCAGTGACGAGTCGGTCTGGAAAGAGGCGGAGCGAGGCGAGCGCATGGCGGCGATGAAGCAGGCCGCGAGCGCGCGATCCTTGCTCGATCGTCTCGGCGACATTCCCTTTGTCCTCGATCAACTCGAGCTTTGGAATGCCGAGTCGGGTCATGCCCTCCACGGTGCGCTCGATCTCGAGCACATCGGGATGACGGGTCACAGCTTCGGTGCGGTGACGACGCAGGCGATGATGGGGCAGAAGTTTCCCCTCGGGAAAAGCTTTCCTGATCCTCGCCTCGATGCCTTTCTCCCGATGAGTCCCTCGACTGGTCGCGGATTGGGTGCGACGGAGGCCTTCGCCCACATCAAGGCACCTGTGCTCTGCATGACGGGCACGGAGGACACCAGCGTGATCACTCCTGACATGACCGCCGAATTGCGTCGCGAGGTCTACGCGGCATTGCCCGCGAGCGACAAATACCAGCTCGTTTTCGAAGGAGGGACGCACTCCGCCTTTTCTGACGGGGCTCTTTTCAACGAGAAGCAGATCGAACATCACCACGGTGCGATCCAAGTGATCTCGACGCGATTTTGGGACGCCTATCTGAAGGGAGACGTCACGGCAAAAGCCTCGCTCCAGTCGGAGAAGCCCCGATCCGAGGCGAAGCTGATCGCGAAGGACGTGTGGGAGTGGAAGTGAACGGTGAACGGCAGGGCGCAATAAAGCCCCGTTGAACCTTGGCCGCATGAGGCGACATTCTCCCGCGCCATGAAGCTCCCCCTTTTCCTCTTCGCTCTCGTCCTCCCAGCTTTCTTGTCCGCCTCCGACTGGCCGAACTGGCGGGGCCCCAATTACGACGG
The DNA here is from genome assembly GCA_002396885.1 of Akkermansiaceae bacterium UBA5020. Classification (GTDB taxonomy): domain Bacteria; phylum Verrucomicrobiota; class Verrucomicrobiia; order Verrucomicrobiales; family DEV007; genus Arctic95D-9. The sequence continues at coordinate 160,503 of DGXY01000075.1, read as the reverse complement.
CCTCTCGAAGGAAGCGATTCCCGCGACTCTGCCCGACGAGCTAGCCATCGCCTGGACCGCCAAGGTCGGTACCGGCTTCAGCACAGTCTCGGTGGCCGGCGACAAGGTCGTGACGATGGGCAACCGCACCGTCTCGGAAAAGGAAACCGATACGGTCTGGTGTCTTTCCGCGAAGACCGGCAAAGTGATCTGGCAGCATTCCTATCCCTGTGCCCTCGATCCGCTCTATTACGAAGGCGGACCCGGCGCGACCCCGACGATCCATGAGGGCGCGGTCTACACGCTCAGCAAGAAGGGGCACGCGCTGAAGCTTGATCTCGACAACGGCAAGGTCCTCTGGAGCCGCGACCTCGTCGCCGATCACCAGGTGGAGTTGCCCGAGTGGAGCTTCGCGGGTTCGGCTTTCATCGACGGCGACCGCGTCCTTCTCAACGTCGGTCGCGGCGGCATCGCGCTGAACAAGGAAACCGGCGAGACGATCTGGCTTTCCTCGACCGAGACCTCCGGCTACGCCACCGTCGTGCCCTACGAAGCCGGTGGACCGACCGCCAATCGCCTTTTGTTCTCCGCGAAGGGGCTGCTTGCTTTTGATCCCGCCACCGGCAAGGCCGCCTCCGAGTTGCCGTGGAAGTCGAGCCGCGATGTCAACGCCGCCGATCCCATCGTGATCGGGAACCGCATCATCGTCTCTTCCGCCTCTGGCTCGGTCATGATCGAACCAAAGGCCGGTGGCGAACCCGCGACGATCTGGGAGCAGAAGGACATGAAATGGTATTTCAATCCCGGCGTCCTCATCGACGGACATCTCTATTCGCTGCACGGAACGACCCATCGTCCCACCGAGCTGATGTGCCTCGAGGCCGCGACGGGCAAGATCGTTTGGACCGTGCCCGGCTTCGGCAGCGGCGGCGTCATGGCCGCGGGCAAGACCGTGATCGTTTTCGACAACGGACTCCTCACCCTCTTCGATGCGGATCCGAAGGGCTACAAGGCGCGCCACCAGCAAAAGATCCTCGAAGGGAAATGCTGGACCTCTCCGGTGATCGCGAACGGCCGCATCTATTGCCGGAACGCCGTCGGTGATTTGGCGTGCGTCGAGTTGCCGGAGTCTTGACGGTGCGGGGGCATCGATCCTAGAGACGACGAGGGGCGGCCTACGGAATACGCGGAGAACACGGAAGGAATTGTTTTGCTGCCTACGGCATCTATCTCGCTCCTCTGTAATTCCGCGTTTTCTGCGTATTTTGATGCCTGCGGCATCAATCTCGGTCATCTGTTATTCCGCGTATTCTGTGTATTTTGATGCCTACGGCATCTATCTCGGTCATCTGTTATTCCGCGTATTCTGTGTATTCCGTAGGCCGCCTCTTATCCGCTCGATGGTAGGCTGCCTCTTATCCGCTCGATGGTAGGCTGCCTCTTCTCCGCTCGATGGTAGGCTGCCTCTTCTTCGCTCGATGGTAGGCCGCCTCTTCCTTACTCGATGGTAGGCCGCCTCTTCCTTACTCGATGGTAGGCCGCCTCTAGTTCGCTCGATGGTAGGCTGCTTCCCTATCTCCGCTCCGGCAAACTCAAGATCGTGATCTCTTTCCGGTTTGAGGGGAGTTGGGTCGCGATCACTTCGCCGGGCGTCAGTTTCCGCACCCGATCGAGAAACGCGGGGATCTGCGCCTGCATCTTCGCGTCGTTGATCTTCAGCGTGAGGATCAAGGTCCTCGCTCGCACGCGCCGCTGGAGGCGTTCGATGTAGCGCAGCGCCACGGGCGGGGCGAGGTTCATGTCCGAGGCGAGGAGATCGACGCGTCGAGGCAGGTCCTCGATGCGCAATTCTCCCGCCGAGATCGCGAAATGGGAAAAGGCCGCGCCATTCCCATCCGAGAAAGCGAGGATGCGTCCATCCATGTCGCCGGTGTCGACGCCGATCACCTTCGCTCCATGCGTGAGCAGCGAGAAACTGCCACCACCTGGCGCGCAACCGAGTTCGAGCGCGGTCTTTCCGGCGAGGCTTCCCGGATCGCCGAGGCCGGCGTAGTGGAGGCCTTGCTCCATTTTCAGCCAAGCCCGCGAGGGAGCGTCGTCCGGCAGGATCACCCGCGGCATGCCGCCGGGGAAGGGAAAGCGGAAACGGTCATGGCGGTGCCACCCCACGAAGAGCTCCTCGCCCTCCTCGCCGAGGATCACATCAAGGACCAGATCGCCGTGATGTGGCGGGGAGAAATCGACATTCAGACCCGATTCCCGGAGGACGGCGGCGATCTCCTCGGAGCGGGAATCGATCGCCACCCACTCCTCGGCGGTGAATCCATTCTCGGGCAGCACGCGTGGAAAGATATGGACGCGATCCGGCATCGTCCCGCATCGACTGGCGATCTCCGGCAATTCCTCCAGCGTCTTCGCCATGCCGAGCGAAGACCCTGACACATGTGCCAAAACCGGGAGCGGTCCCCCGGGTGAAGGCACCGCGTCTTCCCGAACCTTCCACGTCACCAAGCCCGGCCGCAGGAAGGCGGGAGTGACCACCTCGCCATGGCGCGCCCGCATCTCCGCTTTCAAGGCGGATTCCCAGCCCGGATTGCAGGTGGCGAAGAGAAAGGACGGCGAAATGGAGGTCACGGCGGGACCGGGCATTATGCACCATCCGGTGGTGGCTTGCCATGCGGAAGATTGGGGTTCCGATCCTCGCAAGGGCTCGGTAAAAATTTGAGAAAATCTACCGTTTAGCGTATCGGGCAAATGATGATCGCCGTTGATAGGCACGAAGCCAAAAGGCGCCTATCCCAATTGGTCAAGGCGATCGAGGAGGAAGGGGTGGTCGTCATCCTGCACCGCAATGGGCAACCGGTGGCCGAGATCCGCCCTCATGTTTCATCGACTCTGAGGCCGATCCGGCACCTCGTTCCGGACCCCCGGTTACGGGCGATCCTCGCCCCTGGCTACGACCCCGCGGAGCCGGCTAGTGAAGAGGAGTGGCCGGAAGAATGCCGATAATCCGAAAGATCGAGCCCGGACGGAAGAGATCGTATCCCACCGAAAACTGCCAGGCACTGGAGTGTCTTACGAAGTAACAACCCGAAGGCTGGCTCACTCCGGCCGGATGCCGATCTTCTCGAAAGGGATGGGCTCGAAGCCGAGTTGGAAGGCGGGCGACTCGGGGCGGAGGCGGAAGTCGTCCTTTTTCCAATCCACGAACATCGGATCGGCGACGAGGCTGTGTTTGTCCCAGCCTTCGGCCTGCCAAGAGGTCCATTCGTCGAGCGGTTCGGTCTCGGTGAGGCGGATGTCGTCGATGAGGACATGGCCCTGTTGCTGAGGGCAATCGACGCGCAGCCAGAAGGCTTTCATCCAGGGCTGCCAGGTGGCTTCATTCTCGCGCGGTAGTCGTCCGACGGCTTCGACTTCCTGCCACTCGTTCGTGACCTTCAGGTTCGTTGCGGAAGTCTGCCAATAGCCGAACCCGGCGGCGTAGGCGGCGAAGGCGAGGCTCACCTGTGCGCTAGGTTCGCTCGAGCGGATCCTCAGACGCACGCGGAGCGAGGTGCCGGGACGGAAAGGGAGGTCGGGACCGCGGAAAACGCTTTTCACGTTCTTCGGATCGGCGCCGAGGGCGCAGTCGCAGCGGAGGGCGCCTTCGGCGGTGACGACGAGCTTCACCTCCGCGTTCGGCTTGTGATTGAAGCCCCAGCCTTTGGGAGTTTTGTCAGGTTCTTGGGAATCGAAGTTTTCAAGGTAGAGGGGTTCGCCGCGGTCGGGGCCAACCTTGTTGATGCCGGTGACGACGGGGAGTCCGTTGTTCCAAGCGAGGTTGTGGTCGATCGTGTTCCATTTCGGCGAGACGTGGCGGAGGTCGCCGTATTTGATCCCGGCCTGGTCGCCGAACATGATGTTCCGCTCGACGACATTGCCGCTCATCATCGTGCCGTCCTCGCGGATCGCGTCGCGGGGATGGAGGTCCATGTTCCGCATCCCCTTCCAGGCGGACTGGCCGGCGACGGACTCGTAGCCGTCAATCATCGTCTGGATGTGGCTTTGATAGAACGACTGCTCTTTGACCCAGCCGTGGAGATCGAACTGGAACTTCCCGCCGAGGGCGAAGACGTTGTTCTCGACGCGGCAGTCGCGCGAGTTGTGGAGATGGATGGGCGTGTGGGCGACGCGGTAGACGACGTTGCCGATGATGTCGAGCCCGCCGCTGTTGTCGTCTGGATAGAGGCCGAAGGTGAACCAAGGGTGCTTCAGTCCGCCGGCCTCCTGCCCGCAGCCGACGATGTCGTGGATGAGATTGTATCGCCAGGCGCTGCCACGGCTGCTGATCCAGTCGCGTCCGCCGGTGTAGATCGCCCCGCCATCCTGGGTTTCGAGGCAGAGGTGGTGGAGGTGGTTGTATTCCACGAAAATCCGGTTGCCGCTCATCTGCACGCCCATGCGCGGGCCGTGGTGGATGTGATTGTGGCGGATCGTGAGATCGACGCCGTAGGCGCTGACGCCGCAGGCGTTTTTGTTGAAAACGCCGAAGTCGTGGAGGTGGTTGTCCTCCGCAACATGACCGGGACCGGTGAGGGTCTTGCGGTCGCCACCGGAGAGGCCGATCGCATTGCTGCCGGTGCGGCGGATTTCATTGCGGGCGACGCGGACGTTTTTGCCGCCGTTCACGACGACGCCCGTCCCGTTGAAGGCACCGCAGTCGGTGATGAGGCATTTTTCGACGAGCCCGTCTTCGGCTCCATCGAAGGTGATGGCCGATCCGTGACAACCCGTGAGGGTGAGACCGCGGATCGTCACGCCCTTGGCGCCCGCCTTCACCTTGAAAAAGTTCTCCAGCACCGGCAGACGCACTTCGCAGGATGCGATCGGCTTGGGCGGCCAGAAATAGAGCCAACCGGAGTGCCGGTCGTAGAACCACTCGCCCGCGCTGTCGAGTTCCTCGAGTGCATTCTGGAGGTGGAAGCGGTTGTGGGGATGGAGGTCGTAGGAGCAAGGTTTCGCAAGGGTGAGTTTGCCGCTCGCTGCGTCGAGCGAAGCGACCGGGAGCACGAAATTCCACCAGCCGTATTGGGCGAAGATGTCGATCTCGACATCTTCGGGATGGGCCCATTTCCGGATGTCACCTGGCTTCAGGTAGAGGGTCGTGTTCCAATCGTGTCCCTCGGGTGCTCCGGAAGGAGGAAAGGGCGCGACGAAGGCCCACCCGCCGTAGAGCGGGTCGTTGGCGTCAAAGTTCGGGTAGCGCGCGAGGATCTGGCGTTCGCCGTCGCAGAGGAGTTGTTTGGGAAGAAATGCCTTCGGGAGCGTCTTCCCGATCTCCGCTTTCACGATCGCACCCTCGTGCGTCTGCCAATCACTCACGAGCAGAGCTCCGGTGAGCGTCGCCTTTTCGCCGGTGAAGACGAGATTCGAATCGGCGGACTCGAGGACGAGCGGTTGCTTGAGCTCGGTGGTGCCGGCGGGAAAGACGATCGTTGCCACGGAGAGGTCGCCGGCTTTCCGGGCCTCGCGGACCTTGGTGAGGGCGGCGTGGGGCGGAAGATCCGCGGAGATCTCGACGGTGATCGCGGAAGCGTTTCCGGCGAGCAGAAGAAGGAGGAGAAGAGCGAGGGTGGATTTCATTCGGGAAAATGGGGCGAAGGAGGGAAGGATCATGGAAGACCTCCGCCGTTCAAAGCAGTCCGCTATCGGCGAGCCATTCGCGGAAGCGCTCGGGCCAGGCGGCGGCGGCGCCTTTCGCATCGGGACGATAGCCGAAGCCGTGGCCCGCGTTCGAGTAGATGTGCAGCTCGGCCTTCACTCCGGCGGCCTTGTATTTCAGGTAGAGCGAGGCCATGCCCTCGGCGATGTCGGGGCGGTCGCCGTAGCCGCAGGCGATGAAGACGGGCGGCATGCCCTTCTCGGCGGTGAAGGTGCCCGACTTGCCGGGATAGATGAGGGCCTGGAAATCGGGACGGCTCTCGGCGCGGTCGATCGGATCGGCGGCATCGGCCTTGCCGGGATCGGATGGCATCGCGGAGTAGGCGGCGAGTTCGCCTCCGGCGGAAAAGCCGAGGATGCCGATGCGGTCGGGATGGATCCCCCATTCGGCGGCGCGGCTGCGCACGAGGCGGATGGCGCGGCGGGTGTCGTCCATGGCGTGGCCTTCGAGGGTGTAGGTCGAGCCCGGTTCCTTGGAGAGACGATACTTCAGGATGAAGGCGGCGATGCCGCGCTCGCGGAACCATTCGCCCAGCGCGAATCCTTCGTGGCCGACGCAGAGCTTGGCGTGGCCGCCGCCGGGACAGATGATCACGGCCGTCCCGGTGTGTTTGTCAGGGTCGGGGAGGTAGGGAGTGATCGAGGGATGGTGGACGTTCGTGATGTTGCTGCCATCGATCTTTTCGGCTTCGTCCTTCCGGGCTTCGGAGCCGGGCGCGCCGTTTTCCCAGAGGGGAATGGCGGTCGGTAGGGTGTCGGCGGCCCGGGCGAGGGGGCTGAGGGCCAGGATGGCGAGGAGGGAGATGAGGCGGGTTTTCATGAGACGGGTTCGGGTTTGGCGAGGACGGCGGCGAGGTCGTCTGGGGTGAGGACGCGCCAGTCACCTTCGGCGAGATCATCGGGGATTTCGTAAGCTCCGATGGCGAGGCGCTTCAGGGCGACGACGTGATTGCCGGCCGCGGCGAACATGCGGCGGATCTGGTGATAACGTCCCTCCTCGAGGGTGATGCGGGCCTCTTTTTCACCGAGCACTTCGAGCGGCGCGGGGAGGAGGGGCTGGGTCTCGCCTTTCAAGACAAGCTCGCCCGAGGCGAAGAGCGGAGCCTCGTGTCCTTCGAGGGGCCGATCGAGGGTGACGTGATAGACCTTCGGGCAGTGTTTTTTCGGATGGATGAGACGGTGGAGGAGCTGTCCGTCGTCGGTAAGGAGGAGCAGGCCGGTCGTGTCCTTGTCGAGGCGTCCCACGGGATTGAACGCGGGGGTGCGTGCGGCGAAACGCTCCGGGATGAGCTCGTAGATGGTCTGGCCGGGATCGTCGGTGCTGCAGGTGTAGCCGGCGGGTTTGTGCAAGGCGATCACGAGCGGGGCGGGGGGATCGAGCGGCTCGCCGCGGTAGCGGATGCGATCGTGCGGCGGCACCTCGCTCTCGCCGAGGACGCGTCCATCGAGATCGGTGACGGTGCCTCCGCGGATGGCGCGCTGCACTTCCTTGCGCGAGCCATAGCCGAGATTGGCGAGGAGACGGACGAGTTTCATGGAGAGGGAAAGGGTGGCTGGTCAGGGTTTCCGGGCGAGGATCACCTTGTAGGTCTTGTCCTCGGCGAGGCGCTCGTAGCCGAGTCCCTCCGCCTTGAGGACGGCCTCGTAGGGGAGTTGGCGGTTCGCGACGAGGTAGAGGCGGCCGGTTCGCCCGAGGGCGCGGGCCGCGCTCGTGACAAAAGCGCGGCCGAGATCGACGTCGGTGTCTCGGCCGCTGTGGAAAGGTGGGTTTGTCAGGATGACGTCGTAGTGGCCGGGGAGTCCGGTGGTGACATCATGCCACGAGAAGACGGGGCGATCGCCCCATTCCGCGAGGTTTGTGCGGGCGCAGGCAAGGGCGCGGGCGTCGCTCTCGAAGAGGTGGATCCGTTGGATTCCGGGAGCGAGGCGGAGGGCCTCGGCGGAGAGAAAGCCCCAGCCCGCGCCGAGATCGGCGACTTTTCCGCGCAGGTCCGCCGGGAGGTGGGCGACGAGAAATTGCGAGCCCGCGTCGATTTCGCCGTGGCTGAAAATTCCGGCCCGCGTCGTGTGGCTGGTTCCGGGAATGGCGCGTGGCTCGCCGAGGGTCCGCCATTGCTCGAAGAGCGCCTCGTTCCAGGTGCCGTCGTCGGTCGCGTGGAAGACGCGCGATTTGTTTTTCTGGATCGAGTGCACCGATCCGGTGGCGCGGGCGAATTCCTTTTCGAAGCGGCTCGCGCCGGTCGTGTTCGGCAGGGCCGCGACGAGGGTGCCGCCGGGCTCGAGGTGATCGCGGGCCAGGGCGAAGGAGGCGAGGATTTCGTCACGCGATTTTCCGGGGAGGAGGAGCACGACCGGCCAATGTCCCTCGGCGCTTTCGACCGGAGCGGCGAAGCCCGCGCGACGCCACGTGTCGGCGAGCGGTTTGTGCGGCTGCACCGCGGTGAGATCGCGCCAACTTTTTAGGAGCGGATGGGCCTCGGCTCCGAGGAAGAGGCACCGCCCGGGCACGGGAATCCCGCCTTCGGAGGAGAAGGCAAGCAAGAGGGTTTCTAGGGCGGGGTTCATGCGACGCGGACCGACTGTAGCACGAAATTGGCAGGTCGAACGCTCGCACCGTCATCAAGGGAGCCATTTTTCTTTTCAAACCCACGCCGCTCCGGTTTCTTGAAGGCCGTCTTTTCAAGCATGAAATCCCGTCGCGAATTCCTCAAAACCTCCGCTGCCGCCGGCGTCGCTTCGCTCGCCGGAGTCGCTCCCCTCGGCGCGGCCACCAGCGGTCGCATCATCGATTGTCACACCCATTTTTACGACCCGACCCGGACCGAAGGCGTGCCTTGGCCGGCCAAGGGCACTCCCCTGTATCGCCGCGTCCTCCCTGATGACTGGATGGCCGTCGCCGGACCGCATGGCGTGACCGATACGGTCGTGGTCGAGGCGAGTCCTTGGGTAGAGGACAACCAGTTTCTCCTCGATCTCGCGGCGAAGGACCAACGGCTCCTCGGCATCATCGGCAATCTCGATCCCGCCGCGCCCGACTTTGCGGCCCACGTGAAACGCTTCGCCGCGAACCCGCTCTATCGCGGCATCCGTATCGCCTCGGCCAAGGCCGCGCTGCCGGAAAATGCCGGAGCCTACGCGGCCGGACTGAAGCAGCTCGCCGAGGCGGGTCTCGTCCTCGACATCAACGGCGGACCGGCCACGCCCGGCATCGCCGCGACCCTGGCAAAAGCACAACCGGATCTCACCGTCATCATCAATCACTGCGGCAATCCCGGCGATGCGTCGCAGCCCTTGCCCGATGAGTGGAAAGCCGGGGTCGCCGCCGCGGCCGCGTTGCCGAATGTCTTTTGCAAGGTCTCGGCCCTCGTCGAAGGCGTGCGCGGTGAGCCGGGGAAAGCGCCCGCCGATCCTGGGTATTACCTGCCCATCCTCGACACCCTCTGGGAGGCCTTTGGTCCCGACCGGCTTATCTACGGCAGCAACTGGCCCGTCTCCGATCGCGGCGCGCCCTACGAAACCGTCATCGGGATCGTGAAAGACTATTTCAAAGGGAAAGGCGAAGCCGCGGCGGAGGCGTATTTCTGGAAGAACTCGCAGGTCGCGTATCGGTGGCGGGAGCGGTGAAGAAACGCGCGGCGAGGAAAGGCCCCGGAGGTTCCGGAGAGATTGGCGGTGAGGAAGGGCCCCGGAGGGGCCGGAGAAATTAGCCGGTGGTAAAGCGAGGCACGAGCGGAACCACCGGATTCCGTGGAAATATCCAATCCGCCCCGGAGGGGCGGGAGAGGCGTCCGGTTTCCCATTGGCGGCGGCATGGCCAGGGAGTGGCCTTCTCGCGCCCCGCTGGGGCGCCATGCCGTCCACGTTTTCTATCCCGGGGGTTTCACCCCCGGCTAATTTCTGGCGTCCCTCCGGGACTTTCCAACTCTCCCTGCAAACCAAGCCCCATCTCAAAACTTCCCACTGGCGTGATCCGAGCGCCTCGGCGACGATCCGGGCGCATGCCTGAGATCACGCCCATCGCGACCCTGCGCACCTGCTACACGGACAAATTCGGCGTCCCGCGGCAACCGGGACTCGTGCCCGGTGCCTGGGGCATCGTCGAGTTCGAGCCCGCCTTCCGTCGTGCCGAGGCGCTCCGCGGGATCGAGTCCTTCAGCCACCTCTGGCTCATCACGCAATTCCATCTCGTGAAGGAAGAGCCCACCGCGTTGACCGTCCGTCCACCGCGTCTCGGCAGCAACGAACGGGTCGGGGTCTTCGCGACACGCTCGCCCTTCCGGCCGAACCGCCTCACCCTCTCGGTCGTGAGACTGGATAGGGTCGAGTGGGAGGGCTCGGCCGCGCCGCGTTTGTTTGTCTCGGGCGTCGACCTCGTCGATGGCACGCCCGTCTTCGACATCAAGCCTTACCTCCGCTACGCCGACAGCGTGCCCGAGGCCGTGAGCGGTTTCGCCGACGAAGCGCCCTCGCGCATCCCCGTGCGCTGGGAGGCCGCGGTCGATCTGCCGGAGGAGACGCGCCGGCTCATCGAGGATTCTCTTTCCCTCCAGCCGCAGCCCGCCTACCACGACGATCCCGATCGCCTCTATGCCACCGAGATCGATGGCTGGCGCGTGCGCTGGATCGTGCGGGATGGCGAAGCCCGCGTGCGGCACTGCGATCCGGTCTCCTGACAAAACCACCAACTCTCATTTCCATTCGTGATTCCCTCCCGCCTCGAACTTCCTCTCCGCGCCGCCGTCGAGACCCTGCAGCGCTGCTGTGTCGCCTCTGACCGCCGCGAGATCCTTCAGGACGGCCACACCCTCGTCGTCCGACTCGCTGATGATCTCGTCGCTCGGGTCGTCACCGATCGCGAGGGACCGCGGCAGGGCAACGAGTGGTTTGCCCGCGAAAACGCGATCGCCCTGCACCTCGCGCCGCAAGGGGCTCCGGTCATCCCGCTCCATCCGCAGGTGCCACCCGGGCCGCACGAGCATCTCGGCTACACGATGAGCTTCTGGGTCTTCGTCACCGAAGTCGAGACCGAGCCCGATCCCGCCGAAATCGGCACGACCCTGCGACGTTGCCACGAGATCCTCGCCACCTTCCCGGGCGACTTGCCGGAGTTGAAAATCCTCCACGAGAGCATCGACCTGCTCGACACGCCCACCGTCACCGCTGCGTTCGATGAGCCAACAAGACGGATGCTGCGTCGTCATCTCTGCGAGACCGCGGAGATCCTGCAAACCTTTCCCAAGCAGGCCCTGCATGGCGACGCCCATTTCGGCAATCTCATGCAGACCACCACGGGACTGCTCTGGACCGATTGGGAGGACGCCTTCTCCGGTCCCGTAGAGTGGGACCTCGCCTCGATCACCTGGAACGCCCTGCATCTCGACGACGAGCCCGCCAAAGCCGCGGCGATTCTGGATGCGTATCGGGGGGCGGGTGGGAGCTGCGACGAAGCGGCCTTTCAACGAAGCCTCATCGGTCGCGCCGCCTCGATGGTCTCGTGGTATCCCGTGCTTTATCCTGAAGCGGGGCCGGAGCGTTTGGAGAAGCTCGCAAGACGGCTGCGGTGGTTGGGGGATTTGGGGTGAGAGCGAAGAAGTCGCTTCTTCGATGTCGAGGGGCGTGTCCGGTCGGGACGGAAGGGGCGTTGCTGGAATGGAAAGGAGAAGAGACGTGATGAGTTGGCGAGCCTTGCCTACTCCCGGCTGATGCCGTAGATTGCGCGCATGAAAACGCTCCGGATTCCCTACCCCGAATCGCTTCTGGGCTCGTTGCATGTTTCCGAGGGCGAGTTCGAACGCGAGGCGCGGATGGCGATGAAGCTTTTCGACACCGGTCGGCTCAGTTCGGGCCAAGCTGCGGATCTGGCCGGGGTCCCGCGGGTCCATTTTCTCTATGAACTCGGACGATGGGGTGTCTCCGCCCTGCAAACCGGCGAGGACGAGTTGGAGAACGACCTGACGGTGGCACGCTCTCTGCATGACGGTCATTAATACGAGTCCGGCGATTCATCTCCATGCCGTCCTGCCGGGTGGACTGGGTGTCCTGCCCGGGGTCATCGGAGAAATCATCGTCCCGCTTGAAGCGGGACAGGAACTTGCCGCAGGCAATGCCAAAGACTCCGCCTGGCGGGAAATCCAGCGCCTGCCCGGCATTCATCATCGGACGAAAGCGGTGGCGATTCATCCCCTGATCTCTGCTCAAATCGACTTGGGCGAGGCGGCGGTGATCCAAACGGCTCTGGACGAGGCACTGGATGCCGTCATCCTCGATGATCTCAAGGCGCGCCGCGTCGCCCTCACTCTCGGTCTTCAAGTCACGGGCACGGATCGGATCCGAGCTCCTCGAAGTCGCCCCGTCAGATGGCATGAGGTGGCGCTTCAGTCGGCTCCAACGTTTCGTTCAGCCACCTTCCGCTGCATCTCCTGATACAACCTCTCGATCGCCTCCTCGGGCGACTCCATCATCAGACTCTCGCGAATCTTGCTCGCATAGAGCCCGAAGGCGAAGGGTGAGACGGCGGGGACTTCGACGAGTTCCCACTCCATCGCGTGGGCCTCGTGGAGAAAGGCGACGGCGCGGTCGAGATCGAGGAAGGTGTGTTTCGCCTCGTGCACGGCCTGCTCGATGAGGGGGTGATCGGGCTCGTGTTTGGCGAGCACCTGATAGAGCAGGTCGGCGCTCCAGCGGATCTGGCGCACGGTGCGCTCGCCGCCGGCGACGTTGCGCGGGATCATCAGTCCGGTCTGGGCGATGCCGGAGAATTGCCACTTCACGAGCTGGGAATCGACGAGGGCGGTGTGGAGGATCTCCCCGGCCCCTTCGGCGGAAAACAGCTCGCGCCATTCGGCGACGCCGAGATCCTGGAAGCGTCGCACGGTGAGGAGAAACCCGTAGTCGTCGAGGGTGACGAGGGCATTGCCGCCGACGGCGTCCTTGAGCCGTTTCACGAGGATGCGGGAAAGGGCGTCGTTGGCGCTGCGGCCGATGAGGCTGTGGAAGAAAAAACAGACGCGCTCGCCGTCCTCGTTTTCCTCGTCGTCGGGCAGGTAACGCTCGATGAGGAAGCGGCGTTCCGTGGGAATGCGTGAGAGGAGGGCCTGGGTCGTGAAGTGATCGATCACGGCGGCGGCGTTGGTGTTCGAGATCGACCATTCCTCGACGAGCCAATCGGCGATGGTCTCGGGATCTTCGCGGCGTTGTTGGAGCCGGTCGTCGATCTCGGTGCGCAGGGCGGCGACGGCGCGGGCCATGCCGGAGGCGAGGGGCATCTTGTTCGCGTTCCAGCTCGGCACGGTGGGAAGACGGCCCTTCGCATCCTCGACGAGGACCTCGGCGGGCGAACTCTCGACGAGCTTCACGGTGCGCCCGGCGAGAATGAAGACGTCGCCCGTTTTCAGCCCCTTCACGAAACTCTCCTCGACCGAACCGAGGCGGCGGCGTTTCAGCATCACCTTCACCATGCCATCGGCGTGGATCGTGCCGATGTTGACGAGGTAATCGCGCTCGACCTTTTTCGAGACAGTGTGGTAGAGCCCGTCGCGCTCGACGATCTTGCCGAAGGTCTCGCGGTATTGGCCGCGCAGGGATTTGCCGCCGCCCTCGAGGTAATCGACGAGACGCTCGAGCGTCTCGCGGTCGAGCTCGCGGAAGGGATAGGCGCCTCGCAGCACGGCGAGGGCCTCGTCGACGGTGACGCCGCCGTCCATCGCCATGCCAACGAAGTGCTGCACGATCACGTCGGGGGCGAATTCGAGGATCTTCACCGGATCGAGGCGGCGCTCGTGGGCGAGGCGGGCGCAGACGAGGCATTCGATGAGGTCGTTGATGTTCGTCGCGACGAGGACGCCGTGGCTGACCTGGTCGATCGAGTGTCCCGAGCGTCCCACGCGCTGGAGGGCGCGCGAGATGCCCTTCGGGGTCGAGATCATCACGACGGTGTCGATGTGGCCGATGTCGATCCCGAGTTCGAGGCTGGTGGAGCAGACCACGGCGCGGAGGTCGCCCGCCTTGAGCCGGTCCTCGACCTCCTGGCGGATGTCGCGGTCGAGCGAGGAATGGTGGCATTCAATCGACTCGGCGAGCGCGGGCAAGGCGAGCTTGAGCCGATGGGTGATGCGTTCGGCGCCGGACCTCGTGTTCGTGAAAAGCAGGGTGGTGCGATTCCGCTCGACGATTCCGGCCATGTCGGTGATGACGCGCGAAGCGGTGTAGCCGGCCGGCGGGTAGGCGTGCTTGCGCAGGGGCGTCAGCACCTCGATGAGGGAGCGGCGTCCGGTTGCGACTTCGTGGACGACGGGGAGCGGTCCCGATCCACCGAGAAAGGCGGCGACCGTCTCGAGCGGTGCGACGGTGGCGGAAAGACCGATCCGGCATAGCGGCGCGATGGGTGTTTTGTCAGGATCTCGGGAACGGCGGAGATACTCGAGCCGCTCGAGCGAGACACTGAGGTGGGTGCCGCGTTTGTTTTCGGCGAAGGCGTGCAGTTCGTCGATGATGACGAAGTCGCAGCGGGCAAGGGCTTCGCGGAATCCGGATTGGGGGAGGAGAATGGCGAGGCTCTCCGGCGTCGTCACGAGAAGGTGGGGTGGCTTGCGGCGCTGCTTTTGCCGCTCCGCCGCGCTCGTGTCGCCGGTGCGGAGTCCGACGGTGATGATGCCGTCGAGCCCGAGCCCGGCGAGGGGCTCCTGGAGATTCTTGCGGATGTCGTAGGCGAGGGCGCGCAGCGGCGAGACGTAGAGGCAGCGGACGCCCTCGGGCCGCAGGCGGCCCTCGTGATGCTCGCGGGCGAGTCGGTCGATGATGCCGAGGAAGCCGGAGAGCGTTTTCCCCGATCCCGTGGGCGAGGAGAGCAGCACCGATCGTCCCGCGGCGATGTCGGGAAGGCAGAGGCGCTGGCCGTCGGTGGGACGCCCGAAACGCTCCCGGAACCACGCTGCCGTGGACGGGTGGAGGCAGTCAAAAAAAGCGTTGTCGGGATCCACGGGGATGGATACGGCGGCGCGCCCGGTCCGGCAAGGCGGGGGTGGGGGAATTCAAGAGCGGTCCAGGCCGAAATCTTCGCGACGAGCATCGTGTCTGACGACCAGAATCCGGATTTGCGCGACGGTGACACGGAAGACGACCGTGTAAGGGAAAGTATCCATATGGATCACTCGTCTTGGATCTCCCAATCGCAGAGGTCGCCATCGGGTTGGGGCATTCCTGATTCGCTGAAAGGTGGCCCCGAGATCTTCAAGAAAACGGTCTCCCGCCTGATCGGAACGCGCATCATACCAGGAAAGCGCTTGGCGCATGTCCTTCTTCGCGGCCATTGCGATGACGAGTTTCACAGACTCAAAGGCGGCTCTTCAAACTCTCGAGGAATTCATCTGCGTCAGTCCATCCATCTGAGGCGGCATCCGACTCCTGTTCGCGCTTATCGCATTCGCGCAGCAAATCTTCGACTTCGCTAAGCTCGACGCTTTCCCAGATCCGGTATGCCAAAGCCCTCCGGTCCCTCTCGGGAAGGGCCAGAACGGCCGATTCCAATTCATCGAGATTCATGGAATGATTTTAGCCGTTCTCTTCCCCGCCGTCAACACCCCCCGCTCCGGTCCCACCCCTGCGCGATTTCCCGACAATCTCTCTTGCTCCCGGGGAGGCCCTCTCTAAGCTAAAGATCGCCCTTTCCCATCCCACCAATGCCGACCGATCCCTTCATCCACCTCCACCTGCACACCGAGTATTCCCTCCTCGACGGGGCGGTGCGCATCGCGGATCTGATGAAGAAGGTCGAGCGCTGCAAGATGCCGGCGGTGGCGATGACCGATCACGGCAACATCTTCGGGGCGATCGAGTTTTATCAGAAGGCGAAGAAGGCGGGGATCAAACCCATCATCGGCTGCGAGGCCTACCTCACCCCGCCCGGGGTCGCCCTGACCGACAAGAAGGCCGACCCCGTCACCGTCGGCGGGAAGCAGAAGAAAAAGCGCAATTCGCACATCACCCTGCTCGCCTCGACCAACGAAGGTTACGCGAACCTGATGAAGCTCGTCAGCCTCGGCCACCTCGAGGGGATGTATTACAAACCGCGGATCGACAAGGAGGCCCTCGCCGCGCATTCCGAAGGCCTCATCTGCCTGAGCGGCTGCATCAACGGCGAGGTGAACCAGTTCATCCAGAACGAGGACCTCGATTCGGCGCGCAAGAGCCTTGGTGAATTCGTCGACATCTTCGGGAAGGACCGTTTTTTCCTCGAGGTGCACGACCACGGCTTTTCCGAGCAGGCCACCTGCACGCGGCAGATGGTGCAGTTTGGAAAAGAGTATGGTCTCGGCCTCGTTGCCGCGAACGACGTCCACTTTCTCAACCAGGCCGACCACGACGCGCACGACGTGATGATCTGCATCGGGACCGGCTCGCTCCTCATGGACGAGAACCGGATGAAGTATTCCCCCGAGGTCTATTTCAAGACGACCAATGAAATGCGGCGTCTCTTCAAGGATCTGCCCGAGGCCTGCGACAACACCCTGCGCATCGCGGACATGTGCAATGTCGCGATCCACCTCGACTCGACCAGTTCGGAAAAATACCCGCAGTTTGAGGCGCCCGATGGCAGCCTGCGCGAGGAGTACTTCCGCAAGGTCTGCGACGAGGGCCTCGCCTGGCGCTACGGCGAGCGCGCGGGCAGGGACGAGGAGCTGCGCACCCGTCTCGACTACGAGATCGGCGTCATGGCGAAGATGGGTTTCGTCTCCTACTTCCTCATCACCTGGGATTTCGTGAAGTGGGCGAAGGACAACGGCGTCCCTGTTGGTCCGGGCCGGGGATCGGCGGCGGGATCGCTCGTCGCCTACGTGCTCGGCATCACCGATCTCTGTCCGCTGCGCTTCGGCCTCATTTTCGAGCGGTTCCTCAATCCCGAGCGGGTCTCTCCGCCCGATATCGACATCGACTTCTGCCAGACGCGGCGTCCCGAGGTAATCGAATACGTGCGGCGGAAATACGGCGAGCGCGCCGTCTCGCACATCGTCACCTTCGGCACCCTCGGCGCGAAGAGCGTCGTGCGTGACGTCGGGCGCGTCATGGGGCTGAGTTTCTCCGAAGGCGACCGGATCGCGAAGATGATCCCGACGGAGTTGAACATCACCCTCGTCGACGCGAAGAAGAAGAATCCCGAGCTCGCCACCGAGATCGCGAACAATCCCACGATCGGCGAGTTGTGGAAATACTCGACCTTCCTCGAGGGCCTCACCCGCGGTACCGGCATCCACGCGGCCGGGATCGTCATCGGCGACCGCGAACTGACGAACTACGTCCCCCTCATCCGCGGCAAGGAAGGGGAAGTCGTGACCCAGTATGCGATGAGCCCGCTCACCGACCTGGGCATGCTGAAGATGGACTTCCTCGGCCTGAAGACCCTCACGGTGATGCAGGACGCCATCGACCTGATCCAGCGGCACACGCCCGGTTTCGTCCTCGACAACGAGAGCTTCAACGACAAGGCCACTTTCGAGCTCCTCAACCGCGGCGAGACGACTGCTGTGTTCCAGCTCGAATCCGGCGGAATGATGAGCCTCTGCCGCCAGTTCGACGTGAACCGGATCGAGGACATTATCGCGCTCATCGCCCTCTATCGTCCGGGTCCGATGGAGCTCATTCCCGATTTCATCGAGCGGAAGAAGGGCAAGAAAAAGGTCCAATACCTCCACCCGCTCCTCGAAGAGGCGAGCAAGGAGACCTACGGCATCCTCATCTACCAGGAGCAGGTCCAGCGCGCCGCGAACCTCCTCGCCGGCTACTCCCTCGGCGAGGCCGACCTTCTCCGGCGGGCCATGGGGAAAAAGGATCTCGCGAAGATGGTCCAGCAGCGGAACGCCTTCGTCGCGGGCTGCAAGTCGGTGAACAACATCCCCGAGAAACAGGCCAACGACATCTTCGACCTTCTCGAAAAATTCGCGGGATACGGCTTCAACAAGTCGCACTCCGCCGCCTACGGGCTCATCAGCTATCACACCGCCTACCTCAAGGCGAACTACCCGGTCGAGTTCATGGCCGCGGTCTTGTCGAACGAAGTCAACAACACCGACAAGATCTCCACCTTTGTCGCCGAATGCCAGCGCATGGGCATCGCCATCCTCGCGCCCGATGTGAACCGGTCCATGCTCAAGTTCGTCCCCGAAGGTCACGCGATCCGCTACGGTCTCGCCGCGGTCAAGAACGTCGGCGAAGGCGCGATGGAGACCGTCATCCGCGAGCGCGAGGCGAAAGGCGAATTCAGATCGCTCGAGGATTTCGCGGGACGCCTCGACGGGCGCTCCGTCAACCGCAAGATCCTCGAGAACCTCATCAAGGCTGGCGCCTTCGACTTCACGATGGAGCGGCGCGACGACATGTTCTCTCGCGTCGGGCAGGTCATCGCCGGATCGAGCGCAGCCCAGCGCGACCGCGCCACCGGGCAGGCCTCGCTCTTCGACATGAACGAGCTCATGGCCGCCGCTGCTCCGCCTGAGGTGATCGAGGAGGATCGCGTCGTCTGGAACCAGCGCGAATACCTCGCCCACGAGAAGGACCTCCTCGGCTTCTACGTCACCGGTCACCCGCTCGACGAATACCGGGGCGTCATCGAGAAGGGCAAGTTCTCCACCCTCGCCGACCTGCCCCAGATGAGGCCCGGGAAAAAGCCCGAGCGTTTCGCCGGCATGATCGGCGAAGTCTCGGTCAAGTACACCAAGCGCGAGGGCAAACCCTTCGCCGTGCTCCTCTTCGAAGACTTCACCGGCTCGACCGAGGTGATGGTCTGGAACGAGACCTACCAGAAGTGCAATCAGCTCCTCGTGAAGGGCACCGTGGTCGAGTTGAAGGCCAAGGTCGAGCAGGATACCCGCACCGAAACGAACCGTCTCATGGCTGATGAGATCAAGGCCGTCGTCCAGGATCCGAACTACGTGGCGCCGCTCATGAACGCTCACGTTTCGAACGGGAGCAATGGCCGTAACGGACACCACGAGACCCCGGCCAGAGTCCAACCCATCGTCGTCGAACTTGACGCCCGCCGCGACGCCCTCTCCGCAATCGAAGAACTCCGCCTCGCTGCGACCGACCACCCCGGTGAACGGCCGCTGCACCTCCGGGTGAAGACCGAAGACGGTCGGATTGTCACGATGGAGGCGGGAGGAAGGTATCGCGTTTCGGATGACTTTTTGTCGGCTTCGGGGATTGAGTTGTGGGTGGTGTGAGGGAAGTGCGGATCCCTCCGGATCGGGGAGGAGGGCCTACGGAATACACGGAACACGCGGAATCAGATCCATGAAACAAAGGACACCGATTCAAGTTTTCCGGGACGCTTTTGATGGCTTTCCAGTCTTTCCTTTCCGTGCATTCGTTGAGTTTTGATGCCTGTGGCATCGATCTCGGTCTCCTGTAATTCCGTGTTTTCTGTGTATTTTGATGCCTGTGGCATCGATCTCGGTCTCCTGTAATTCCGTGTTTTCTGTGTATTCCGTAGGCCGCCTCTTCGATGCTCGATGGTAGGCCGCCTTTTTCCGCTCGATGGTAGGCCGCCTGTTCTATGCTCGATGGTCGGCCCCGAGCCCCAGGCCTTGGATCCCGTGGCGCAACCGCGCCGGACTCCCGCCTTGTCTCCTCGTTCGTGCGGCCTCATTCTGCGGCGCATGAAATCCCCGCTGCTTGTTTCCCTCGCCGTCCTTTCCCTAGCGCTTTCCGCCCGCTCTCAAACCGCTGCTCCGGCCGCGCCCCCGGCTCCGGCTCCGGCGAAACCCGCCGTCGTTCTTCCCCCTCAGAAAGCCTACGTTGCCGCCCAGAAGTTCGGCAACGACGGGAACGTCAATCCTGGTTTCGCGGCCGCCCATGAGAGGTTCGTGGCCCAGGCGAAAGAGGGCAAGGCGCGGCTCGTCTTCCTCGGTGACTCGATCACCGCTGGTTGGGGGAGCAAGACCGCGATCTGGAACGAGGCCTTCGGCAAATACGATCCGGTGAATTTCGGCATCGGCGGCGATCGCACCCAGCACGTCCTCTGGCGTATCGAAAACGGTGAACTCGAAGTCATCAAGCCGAAGGCGGTCGTGCTCATGATCGGGACGAACAATTCAGGCAGCGATTCCGCCGAGGACATCGCCAAGGGCATCACCGCCATCGTCGACACGATCAAGACGAAACAACCGCAGGCGAAGATCCTCCTCCTCGCCGTTTTCCCGCGCGGTGAAAAGCCCACCGGCAAGATGGGGGTCGCCAACGAGAAGCTAAAGCAGGTCAACGCCACCATCGCCAAACTCGACGACGGCAAGACCGTCCACTTCCTCGACATCGGCGGAAGGTTTCCCGTCGTCGACGGTAATCTCAGCGCCGCGGCCATGCCCGACTTCCTCCACCTCTCCGAATCCGGCTACCAGATCTGGGCAGATGCGATCGGGGACAAGCTGGCGGAGTTGATGAAGTGAGGGTCGGGGGGTGAGGGAACCCGGTCTGGTCGGGGATCGCACCCTGTTGGCTCCGACTCCACAGCCCCTTCACTTCTTCCCCTTCGGCCAGTGCAGCTTCTCGAGCGCGGCGGCCTCCTCGGCAGTGAGGCGGCCCGGTTCGCGGGTGCCAGAGCCTTTTTGCTTGGTGAGGGTGTCGCCGAGTTCGGCGCGGGCGGCTTCGGCGTGTTCCATCAGTTCGGCGACTTTGTCAGGGTGGGCGGCGGCGAGGTCGTGGGTCTCGCCGGGGTCGGTCGCGAGATCGTAGAGGGCGAGTGCGGTTTGGCGATTTTGATAGGGTGAAGGCAGTCCGCCGTCACCACCCGGTTTGCCGTCGAGAGTCCGGTAGGAGTGCGGCAGCACGAGTTTCCACGTGCCGCTTGCGACGGCGTGGAGCTCGTTGTTCTTGTAGTAATACCAGTAGGCCTCGTGGGGATTTTTCGCGCCTTCGACCCCTTTGAGCAGGGGCAGGAGATCCTTGCCGTCGATCTCGCGTTCGGGGAGGGGTGCGCCGATGAGTGCGGCGAGGGTGGGAAGGAGGTCGATATTCATTCCGGGTTCGTCGCAGACGGTTCCGGCGGGGATGGTGCCGGTCCAGCGCATCACGGTCGGCTCGCGGACGCCGCCTTCCCACGCGGTGCCCTTGCCTTCGCGGAAGGGGCCTGAGGATCCGGCGTGGGTGCCGTAGGAAAGCCAGGGGCCGTTGTCGCTTGTGAAAATGACGAGGGTTTCCCCGGCGAGTCCGTTCGTGTCGATGGCGTTGAGGATTTCGCCGACGGACCAATCGAGTTCGGCGATGACGTCGCCGAAGAGGCCGCGTTTCGTCGTTCCGGCGAAGCGTTCGCTGACGTAAAGCGGCACGTGCGGCTGGGGGTGGGGGACGTAGAGGAAGAAGGGCTGCTCGCGATGGCGGTTGATGAAATCGACGGAACGGGCCGTGAGCCAGGTCGTCATCATGCGCTGGTCGTGCTCGTCGGCGATGCGGAGGCGCTCGTTTCCTTCGTAGAGCGGCAGCGGGGGAAAGTCTTTCGAGGCAGGATGCTGCGGCCACATGTCGTTCGAGTAGGGGATGCCGAAGTATTCATCAAAGCCCTGCTGGAGCGGGAGAAACTTCTCATGATCGCCAAGGTGCCATTTGCCGAAGGCGGCAGTGGCGTAACCCTTTGACTTGAAGACTTCGGCGAGGGTGGTCTCTTCGGGGTTGAGGCCGTGGCGGCTCCCGGGACTGAGGGCCCCGTGCATGCCGAGGCGGTTCGGATAGCAGCCGGTCATCAAGGCGGTGCGCGAGGCCGAGCAGACGGCTTGGGCGGCATACCAGCGGGTGAAATGGCGTCCCTCTTTGGCCATGCGATCGAGGTTCGGCGTTTCGAAGCCCTCGGCTCCGTTCACCCCGATGTCGCCATAGCCCTGGTCATCAGTGAAAATGATGACGACGTTCGGGAGCCTTTCGGCGGCCGGAGAGGAGGACAAGGCGGCGATGGAAAGCAGACAAAAGAGGGCGATTTTATTCATAAGATTCACTTGGATTTCACGGCGAGCGTTTCATAACATAGAAGGCCGGATCCCGCCAAGGCGAGAACACACCTCCGGTAGGTTCCTTTCTTCCTTCCACGCTTCAACGTCCGACTCTCCCCATGCAAATCCGCACCGAAGACTACGAACAACTCGGCAAATTCTACCTCGGCCGCAGCTACGACCTCGGCGAAAAGGCGATCGGCGACGATCTCGTCCTGTATGATTCCAAGGATCTCGTCACCCATGGCGTCGTCCTCGGGATGACGGGGTCGGGCAAGACGGGTCTTTGCATGGCCCTGCTCGAGGAAGCGGCGATGGACAACATCCCCGCGATCGTGATCGATCCGAAAGGCGACATTTCGAACCTGCTCCTGACCTTCCCGGATCTCACGCCGGAGAGTTTCCGTCCCTGGATCAACGAGGACGACGCCGCGAAAAAGGGCATCAGTCCCGACGAGCATGCCGCGAAGACAGCGGCCATGTGGGAGAAGGGTCTCGCCGATTGGGGCCAGAGCGGCGAACGCATCCGCCAGTTCCGTGACAAGGTCGATCTCGCGGTTTACACCCCGGGTTCGAACGCGGGTCTGCCGGTCTCGATCCTGAGCTCGCTCGACGTGCCCGATTTCGAGATCCTCGACGATGCCGAGGCCCTCTCCGAGCGGATCGAATCGACCGTCTCGAGCCTGCTCTCGCTGGTGGGCAACAATGCCGATCCGCTCCGCGATCCCGAACACATTCTCCTCTCGAACATCTTCTCGAACACCTGGAAGGCAGGCCACGGGGTGACGCTGGAAACGCTTGTGCGCCACATCCAGGTGCCGCCCTTCGACAAGATTGGGGTGATGGATCTCGAGACGGTCTGTCCGCAGAAGAGCCGCATCGACCTCGCGATGAAGATGAACAATCTCCTCGCCTCGCCCGGCTTCTCGACCTGGCTCGAGGGCGAACCGCTCAACATCAAGCGCATGCTCCACACGGGTGAAGGCAAGCCGCGCATCTCGATTTTCTCGATCTCGCACCTCGGCGACGCCGAGCGCATGTTCTTCGTTTCGTTGCTGTTGAATGAGACGCTCGGCTGGATGCGGGCGCAGTCGGGCACGACGAGTCTGCGCGCGCTCCTCTACATGGACGAGATCTACGGCTACCTGCCGCCCTCAGCGATGCCGCCCTCGAAGAAGCCGATGATGACGATGCTGAAACAGGCGCGCGCCTTCGGCCTCGGGGTGCTCCTCGCGACGCAAAACCCGGTCGATCTCGATTACAAGGCGCTCTCGAACATCGGCACCTGGTGGCTCGGTCGTCTCCAGACGGAGCGCGACAAGGCGCGCGTCCTCGATGGTCTCGAAGGGGCTGCCGCGAGCAACAACAGCGGTTTCGACCGGAAGAAGATGGAGCAACTCCTCGCCGGGCTCGGCAATCGGATCTTCCTGATGAACAACGTCAACGATGATGCGCCTTCGGTCTTTCACGTGCGTTGGGTGATGAGTTATCTCACCGGTCCGCTCGCCCGCGCCCAGATCAAGAAGCTGATGGATCCGCGTCGCGCCGAAATCGCTGCGGTGAAGGCGGCGGCTCCCGCGCCCTCGCCAGATGCGCCGAAACCGGCCGCACCGAAGCCGCTGCGTCCGCGCTTGCCGAGGGGAGCCCGTGATTTCTTCATCCCCGCCGGCCCCGGTGTGCCGGCCAACGAGATCCACTACCTGCCCTCCGTCATCCGCCTCGGCGAAGTCCGCTATGAGGATAGTGCCAAGGGTATCTCCGGCAGTGAGTCGGTCGCCTTGATGAATCCGGTCGATGCCACGAGCGGCAATGTGGATTGGAACAAGAATCTCGAATTGCCCAACGGTCTTCCCGCGAGCCAGCTCGGGAGCGAGCCGGTCGAGGGGGCCGCCTTCACCGATCTGCCGCAGTCGCTCCTCGATGAGAAACTCTGGTCGAAACTGGAGAAGGAGTTCGTCGACTGGATCTACGGGAATCACCGCATGACGGTCTACAAGAGTCCGCTCACCGGCGAACTCTCGAATCCCGGAGAAGCCGAAGGCGATTTTCGTGCCCGCCTCGTGCATGCCGCCCACGAGGCGCGCGACGCGAAGGTCGAGGCCTTGCGCGCGAGCTACGAGAAAAAGATCAAGGCGATCGAGGACAAGATCGCCAAGGCGATGGACGCGGTGCAGGATCAGAAATCGCAGGCCAACAGTGCGAAGATGGACACGGCGATGCGTGTTGGCAGCACTCTCCTCGGTGCCCTCCTCGGCAAACGGATCTCGACGACCTCGGGTCGCGGGGCGATGTCGGGGGCTTCGAAGGCTTGGAAGGAGAGCCGAGACGTCGCCCGGGCCGAGGAGAAGGTCGATGAATACCAGAGCGAGCTCGAGAAGATCGAGGCCGATTGCGAAGAGCAAGTCGAGAAGCTCAAGGCGACGATCGATCCCATGACCGAACGTCTCGAGACCCTCACGGTGACGCCTTTGAAAAAGAACTGCGCCTGCAAAGCCGTTGGCATCGCGTGGATGCCCTACCGGGTCAACGCCCAGCCGACCCTCGGGGCGGCGTGGTGAGGAGCCGGCCTTCCATCCGGGTGGCTTCGGGGAATTTTCCTGGATTTGGTCAATCTTTCGAAGAAAGCGGGAGGGTTCATCCGTATCAGAGGTGACCCTCATGACTGTTTTGAAGAACTTGGCGTTCTCCCGCTGGCCCCGTGCGATTCCGGTTCTGCTCATGCTTTGCCTGAGTGGACTCCCGCCCTCGCAGGGGGGTGAATGGAAGGTGGAGGATCAATCGACCGCTCAGGATCCGGCCTCGCCCTTTGTCCATGAGCGAAAGCTGGTCTCGAAGGCTTCCGACTCGGGCTTTGTTGCGGCGAAACGGATCGACCTGGTCTGGTTTCATGCCGACCAACACACCTTCCGGGTGATCGACAACGGTTCGCCGGTCGAGCCCCGTTATACCGGTCTCTCCGCCGCGATGATCGAGAATGGCGCTCTCGCCGGCTGCAACGGTGGCTTTTTCCTTAAGAACCACCAGCCGTCGGGATTGATGATCGCGGAAGGAGCCAGCGCGGGCCGCTTCGGGCAAGGGGCGTTGCTCAGCGGCGTGGTCCTTTCGAGCGGGCGCCACAATCCCTATCTGCTCCGTCGCGCCGAGTACGATGCCGGCAAATACAAGGCCACCGACCTGATCCAGGCAGGGCCCTTTCTGGTCGATCAGGGGACGACGGTGCGCGGCTTGTCGCCCGAAAACTCGCGACGGCGCACCTTTGTCCTGCACGACGGTGACCGCTGGTTCGCCCTCGGAATGAGCGACGCCGTCACCCTCGCGGAGCTCGGCGAGGTCCTCGCCCGGGCCGATTTTTCG
Organism: Akkermansiaceae bacterium UBA5020; assembly: GCA_002396885.1. Taxonomy (GTDB): domain Bacteria; phylum Verrucomicrobiota; class Verrucomicrobiia; order Verrucomicrobiales; family DEV007; genus Arctic95D-9. The sequence goes on along the minus strand of DGXY01000075.1, from coordinate 135,499 downwards.
CCGGCACGGCCGATCCATCGGGCCCTCAATCTCGATGGAGGGACCTCCTCAGGACTCTACCTGAATCGGGGCACGTCGGGCGAACCGCTCCATGTCGAGCCCTTCAAAACGGTGCGCAATTTCCTCGCGATCGTGCCCCGGGAGGTCGTGGCCGTGAAAAAAGGAGAATGAAAGGGTGTCACGAAAGCGGTTCCACGGGATATTCCCTTTAGTGAGCGCACCCCCAACAGAAGAAGATCTCGTCATCCGTGTGCAGCGGGGGGATCTCTCCGCCTTCGAGCGGCTCCTCGAGTTGCATAGCTCGCACCTGCGCGCCTTCGTCGCGATGAAGTTGCCCGTGCCGCATCTCATCGACGAGATCGCCCACGAGGCGTTTGTCTTCGCCCACCGGCACATTCACGACTTCCGTCCCGGGACCGACTTCGGGAAATGGCTGAGGGCGATCGCCTTCAACCTGATCCGCAAGGAAACCCTGCGGCATCAGCGCCTCTCGAAGAACCGTGAGAAATTCCTCGAGCACCACCTTGTCCAGGAGGCGACGCGCGGGGAGTTCACCCCCGATTTGCCTCTGGTCTCCGCGCTGGAGGAATGCCTCTCGCGCCTCCCCGAGCAGCAGCGCCGCCTCCTCGATCGCAAATACACCCTTTCCGAATCCTCCCGCGAGATCGCGACTGCCTTCGGGCAGAGCGAGGCGTGGGTGCGAACGACTCTTTGCCGCGTCCGCACCTCCCTGCGGCAGTGCATGGAGCACAAGATCAACGGCGCCTCCGCGACGCCCGAACCCGCCTGACCCACCGTGGACTCCGAGCACCTCGAAGCCTATCTCTCCGGTGAACTCGATGAAACGGGTCGTCATCAGGTGGAGCATGCCCTGCGGCATGACACCAAATTGCGCGAAAGCTTTGTCGCTCAGGCGCAGATGGCGGCGGCGCTCCGGGTGCTGATCGGTTCGGAAAGTGGCGAGGGCAAGGAGGCCTTCGAAAAGGGCGTCATCGCCCGCCTGCGCTCCGAAGGGGCGGGAGATCGCGGCTTCGCCAAATCCGTCTTGCTCGAGATTGTTGAGGAGCGCGAGGGCAAACGCCCGATCCGTTGGCCCGATCTAGTGAAAACCGGGATCATCTCGGCCGCCGCCTCGATCGGCCTGATGCTCCTGTTCCAGTCCATCATTTTCCGCGAAGGAGGCACGAACTCCGGGGTGAGGGGGAAAAAGGAGCCGTTCGAGGCCTTCACCGCCCGCATTGAACGGAGTGAAAACCTCGTCTGGGATACCCCCAGTCTTCCGCGCGTCCGCAAAGACGGATGGCTCGCCCCGGGACTGCTGCGCCTCGAATCCGGATCGGCCTTGATCGCCTTCAATTCGGGCGCGACGGCGCTGGTAGAAGGTCCGGCCGATCTCAGCATCGAGGCCGACAACCGCATGTTCCTCAAGTCGGGCCGGCTCACGGCCGAGGTGCCGCCGCTCGCCTCGGGATTTACCGTCAATACCCCGAGACTCAATGTGATCGATATCGGGACGCGCTTCGGCGTTTCCGTGGAGGGCAACGGAGATTCGGAGCTTCACGTGATGGAGGGCGAGGTCGAGGTGAGCCGCACCAGCGGCAATGCCGTGGGCATCCGGCTCCGCGAAGGATCGGCGGTGCGCGCGGACGGTCGAACCCGCACCGAATTGACACCGGTCTCTTACGGAGGCGATCGTTTCAAACTCAGGCTGGGCAGCCCGGCCGAGGTTCATCCTTCCCTCCAATTCACCTTTGATGAATCGGTCGGTGCCATCGTCGAGGACAGCGGCAAGGATCGTCTCTTCGATGTCCCGCTAGTCGCCACCGGAGAGCTGGATCGTTCCCCCCGCCGTGCCGCCGGCCGGGTCGGCGGCGGGCTCGTCTTCCAGCCGGGAGAGACCCTTGATGTGCCCCTTTCCCGCCATTTCCGCCTCGACGAGGCCCACACCTTCAGCTTTTGGCTGAAATTGCCCGCGAAGGTGGGGCAGAGCGGGGAGGAGCGCCTTTTTGAATATGGCCGTGAGGGTCTCGCTTGGCGGGTCTCCTGCAATCTCGACCCCGGCCGCGGGGTGCGCGGGGCGCTGCGGGTCGAGTGTGGGGGCGGATTTGTCACCGGAGGCACCGATCTCGCCGACGGGAACTGGCACCATGTCGCCTATCGGTATCTCGGCGGCGGCGAAATCGCCTCATCTGTGCACCTTTTCATCGACGGCAAGCCTGAAACGATCAGCGCTTCGGCACCCGGTGTGCCGAGCCCGGGAAGGGTCGGCAATCTCCGCTTCGGAGGCACGGAGCGAGAGGGATTCCAAGGCTGGATCGATCATTTCGAAATCTACCGCGAAGCCGTCGACACCCCGAGTTTGCAAGCCCTCGCGAATTGGTAGCTTGAATTAGGCTATGATTACCATAATTTACAACCCGAGCTTTTCCGGCGCGAGAAAGTTCTGTAACAACAGGCCCTGCAACTGATATACTGGGATGGTCCCCCCTTCGACGTGATTGCTTTTTTTGACACCTCCGATCTCTCCATGAAAACCCGAACCCTGAAACACTCCTTCTCCATCCTCCTGGCGGGAGGCCTCCTCCTCGCCCTCAATCCGCTCCAGGCCGAGTCCCGCACCTGGACCTCCGCTGATGGTCGTACCCTCAATGCCGAGTTCGTCGGTAGCGCCGGTGCCGGTGCCAGTGCCGTGGTGAAGCTGAAAATGGCCGATGGAACGGTGATCGATTATCCCGTCTCGAAGTTGAGCGAGCAGGACCGTCTTTTCGTGAAGGGGAATCTCCCGACCGATCCCGCCGCGCTTGCCGCGGAAATCGACAAGCTCGTCCTTGGCAAACTCAAGGAGAGTTACTACGGTCTCCGTGATGAACTCGCGGCGCTCCCCGCCAAGGCCGACCTCACCGCGGACGAGAAAACCAAGCGCAAGGAGGAAATTGAGCGCGAGATGCTCATGTGCGTGCCGAATGAGTTGACCAACGACAACCAATTCCTCCGCCGCATCTACCTCGATGTGGCCGGCCGCATTCCCACCTACGACGAGGCCGAGGCTTTCCTTAACGATCGCGCTCCGAACAAGCGGGCCCTTCTCATCGACAAGCTCCTTGAGTCCGAGGGGTTCGCGATGCGGATGTTTAACTACTACGCCGACATCCTCCGGGTCCGTGAAGGCATCACGATGATGGGCAACGGCGATCTTAAGGCCGATCCTTACATGGAATGGATCAAGGCATCGATCCGCGAAGACAAGCCCTATGATGACATGGTCCGTGAGTTGCTCACCGCCAAGGGCAAGATCTGGGAGGACCCGGCCGTCGGTTACCTTGTCTCCGATCAGGGCATGCGCCTTTGCAACCTTTCGAACACCTTCACGATCTTCATGGGCACGGAGATCACCTGCGCTCAGTGCCATGATCACCCCTTCGAGGAAGTCTACCAGATGGACTTCTTCAAGATGGCCGCCTTCATGGGTGAAACCGAAACCAACGCCCGCGGCGGTGGCAACATGATGATGATGAGCGGTGGTGCCGACTACCGTGCCGAGGTCGACCGGATGAACAAAGTCCTCAAGGACGCCGGTAAGCTCCGTCCCAATCAGAACGAAGACCAGAATCTCGGTCAGTGGATCGGGACCCATCGGGTGCAGGTCGTCGACAGCGGCACGAATGCCGTGAAGCTTCCCCACGATTATCACTACGACGACGGCGAGCCTCTTGCCGCCGTCGCGCCCGCCACCTACTTCGGAGACAAGATGGACCTCTCGAAATTCGAGACGCCCCGCGAAGCCTTCGCCGACTGGGTCGTTTCTCCCGGCAATCCCCGTTTCACGATCAACGTTGTGAACCGCTTCTGGAAGATTGCCTTTGGCCTCGCCCAGATCGAGCCCGTCTACAACATCCCCGGTCACCTCGACGGCCAGGCCCAGAATTACGAGCTCCTCTCCTTCCTCGAAACGATGATGAAGGATCTTGACTACAGCGTGAAGGATTTCTTCCGGGTCCTCTACAACAGTCAGACTTACCAGCGCGAAGCCGAGACCTTGACCCCGAGCCTGACTCAGATCGACAAGGGAACCTTTCACTTCCCCGGTCCGGTCCTCCGCCGCATGAGCGCCGAACAGATTTGGGACTCGCTCGTTGCCCTCACCACCGCGGATCCGGAATCCGTCACCCGCAAGGGCTGGGAAGATTACAAGGCGGTGATGAATGTGGATTTCACCAGCCTCAAGAGCGCCGACGACATCCTCAAGTGGAAGGATGACTGGAGCAAGGTGAGCAAGCTTGTGAAATACAATGGCGACGTGGTCTCCCGCGACGACAATGTCGGCGGGGCCCAGATGTTCCGCGCTTCCGAGCTTCGCCAGCCCATGCCGGCGGATCACTTCCTGCGCATGTTCGGGCAGTCCGACAAGCAGCTCATCGAAAACCAGTTCGTGACCGGATCCTCGCCCCAGGTGATGGCGCTGCTCAACGGCGAGATCACCAACCGCGTTCTCACCAGCCCTGATGCCTATCTCGTCAAAGAGATTGCCTTTGGGAAGGGTTCGAAGCGCGACAACGTTGACAAGATCTTCCTTAGTGTCCTTTCCCGCTATCCCACCTCGCAGGAGAAGACGATGGCCCAGTCCGGGATGCGCGCGAAGACCGACCGCGAGATGAACGAGCAGCAGAAAATGCAGGCTGAGGCGATGGCCATCGGCAATGTGATCTGGGCGCTCGTGAATACCCGTGAATTCATGTTCATCCAGTGATTGACCCAATTTGAAACCTTCGATTGCAGTATCCCCAACCCTTATCCAACCATGAAAGACGCACTGAACCGACTCGACCAACTGAGCCGCCGCCAATTTGTGGCGCGCGCCGCCAAAACCGCCCTCGGGGTGAGCATCCTGCCCATTGGCGCCGCGAAGCCCCTTCGCGCTGCCGGTGGAGGCAAGGCTGAGCACGTCATCTTCTTCTACATGTCGGGCGGTATGACCCACATGGAGACCTTCGATCCCAAGCCCGGCACTGAAACCGGTGGGGCGACGAAGGGAATCGACACCGGTGTCGCCGGCGTCCAGCTCGCCGAGTTCATGCCCGAACTCGCCAAGCGCTTCAAGGACATCGCCGTGATCCGCTCGATGACGCAGAAGACGGGCGACCACCGCGGTGGTGCCTACTGGATGCGCACCAGCTACGAGCCCCGTGCCACCATCATCCACCCCTCCATGGGCCCCTGGGCGCAGACTCTCCTTGGCAAGAAACACGACACCCTCCCCGACTCCGTCGTCATCGGCGGCGGCGGCGAGCACCCGGGTGCCGGCTTCTTTGGTCCCGCTCTCGCCCCCCTCCCGATCGGTGATCCGGATAAAGGGGTGCAAAACGCGCGTCCCTTCGATGGCGTGGGTGAAGACCTCTTCGACAAGCGTCTCGATCTCATGAACACCTTCGACGAAGCGTTCCGTCGCAAGTTCCAGACGGACGAGGTGAAGGCCTACACCCAGTTTTACGAGGAAACCCTCAAGCTCATGAAGAGCGAAGACCTCGAAACCTTCGATCTCATGAAAGAGAAGGACTACGACCAAAAGGTGCAACGCTACGGCAACACCCGCGTCGGCAAGGGCGCGATGCTTGCCAAGCGCCTTGTCAGCTCCGGCGTTCGTTTCGTCGAAGTCGTCTCCGGCGGTTGGGACATGCACAACGACCTCTGGAATGCGATCCCGCAGACCGGTGGTCAGCTCGACCAAGCGCTCGCCTCGCTCATTGATGATCTCAAGGCTGACGGACTCTTCGAGAAGACCCTTATTTGCGTCGGGACGGAGTTTGGCCGGACCCCGGTGATCAACGTCAACGGTGGCCGCGACCACCACCCGCGCGTGTTCTCGACCATGTTCGCTGGCGGTGGCATCACCGGTGGCCAAGTCTACGGATCTTCCGACGAAAAGGGTATCGCGGTGAAGGAGAATCCAGTCGAAGCCAAGGACTTCAATGCCACCATCGCCTACGCGATGGGGCTTGACCTCAACAAGGTGATTTACGCGCCGTCCGGCCGCCCGTTCCTCGTGGCAGGTCATACTCGCGATCCGAAAACGGATCAGATTGTCACCGAAGGGCACCCAATCATGCCTCTGTTCTCCTGAGAGCAGGGTGTCGATCCGCACATTAGGAAAAGGCCCGGGGAAACCCGGGCCTTTT
>DGXY01000075.1:128396-129101 GCA_002396885.1 Akkermansiaceae bacterium UBA5020 | reverse complement strand
TGAAATTGAAATTTAAGCTTTCTTAATGAAAATTCGTCTGTTAAATGATCTTCCGGTAGTCGTCGACCTTTCGCTTTCGCCCTGATTTTCACCCCTTGATGAGCCCGGCCCTCATGAGTGAGTTAGCCCCTCCGATTTCGGATCCCTATGGATCCTCGCCCGTTGGCACCCTTGTCGGAGTCGTTTTCGTTGAGTCGCGTGCCTCGACCCCTCTGGGGCCCCGTATCATTCACGCCAATGCCGAGATGCTCCGCCTTTCGGGCTACGATGCCTCCTCCTTGATCGGCTCGCCGCTGGGGCTCATCTATGATCGGAACAAACTTCCCGGTCTGATCGAAAATCTCCCGGTGATCGCGACCGCATCGAGTTATTATTACATGGATCGCCTCCTCGTCCGGGCCGGGGGCACGAGGCGTCTTTGCCGATGGACGATCCGCCCCACCAATCGTGAGGGGGAGACTCCCGGACTCTTTGTGCTGACCGCTGAGCCCGTGATGGTCCCTTCGGACCAAACGGCCCGCGCGGGAGCCCGGGATTCCTCCCGGGTGATGTCGGCGACGAAAAACGACCCGCCAACGACCGTTGCCTCGCCCGAGAAAGCACCGGCTTCGCGCGGACGCACGCCCGATCCTCAATCCGATCCTCAATCCGATCCTCAAGTCGCGGCTCAGTCCGCACCTGCTCCGACGGCTCCGACGGCTCCGA
>DGXY01000075.1:117531-128208 GCA_002396885.1 Akkermansiaceae bacterium UBA5020 | reverse complement strand
GCTCCGACGGCTCCGACGGCTCCGATTCCCCCGGTCGCGAAGGCGGTGGAGATGACCGCGCCGCCCGAGCGGGACTACGAGCAATGTCGTAGCGAGTCTCTCTCCCTTGCGGTCGCCGGCGTCGCGCATGACTTCAAGAACGCGCTCCAGACCATCAAGATGAATCTCGAGCTGGCCGCACTTGCGACGCAATCCGCGGGCAAGGCTGCCATCCACATCAGCGAGGCCGCGCTAGCCTTGGGTGACGCGGAAACCCTCGCCCGCCAGATGCTGGCATTTACGCGGGGCGAGTCGACCCAGCGGCGGGTCATCCGGCTTTCCGATCTCATCGAGCGGGTCAAATTGCTCTGTTCCGCGGGGACGGGGGTGCAATGTCGGCTCTTCCTGAAAGAGGGAACGCGTTGCGTCGAGGGGGATCCGAATCAGATTTATCAGGTCCTTCACAATCTCGTCATCAATGCCTGCCAGGCCATGCCGAATGGTGGGACCATCGATATCATCTCCGACAACGCCGATCTCGGCGAGGGAAATGACTTCGGCATGGCGCCCGGGCGCTACACGGTGGTCTCGGTGCGCGACCGTGGCTGTGGTATCCCACCTCACGTTCTGCCCCGCATCTTCGAACTCGATTTCACCACCAAACAAAACGGCTCCGGGGTCGGGCTTGCTTCCTGTCAGGCCATCGTCACGACCCACGGCGGGGCGATCCGCGTCGCCTCGCAGGTTGGAGCGGGGAGTGAGTTTCTCGTTTTCCTTCCATCGACCGATGCGGTGTCCGACCAGGTGAATCAGGATCCGGCGATACGCCCCCCCGGGGAGAGGATCATGCCGTCAGGTAGCGGGCGGATTCTCGTTGTAGAGGACGAGCCCGGCGTGGCGCGGTCAACCCTCGCGATGCTGAAGCTATTGGGATACGCCGGATTGCACGCTGGGACGGGCGAGGTTGCCATCCGTCTCTATCGCGAGCATCTCGAAAGCGTCGAACCGATCGATGCCGTATTGATCGACATGACCCTTCCGGGCGGGTTGTCAGGTCTCGAGGTGGCCAAGGAGCTTTGGGCGCTGCATCCGGGAGTGCGGCTCGTCGCGACGAGTGGCTATTTCGAAGATGACGCCGTTCTTCCTGCAGGCAGCCCATTCGCAGGGCTCCTTCCAAAGCCATATGGCATGGAAAAGCTGTCCGAGGCTCTCGAGGTTGCCGTGAGTTGAGAAGGGTTCCTCACGGGTGATGCCACCAACGCGTGAAATTGCGGTTCACGAGTTCATCCAAAGCTTCGGGCGTCATTGAGAAATGGGTGGCGGTGGCGTCCCGGATTGCCGGAAGATTGCCGGGATGATTGAGACTGGCTCCGATCGCCCCCGGGAGGTTGAAGCGCCGCCATTCCGGCGGAGGCATCATGTCCGGGGCGTCGGTTTCGAGAAGAAGGCGATCACGCGGCACCTGGTCGAAAACCGCCAGTTTCCCGGACTTGCCGGGTTGAAAGAAGTAACCCGAGAGGGAGAAAAAAGCGCCGAGCTCGACGAATCGTTCCACCATTTCCGCCGGCCCGCCGTAAGAGTGGAGCAGCAGCCCGACTCGAGGTGAATGTTTTTGCAGGATTTCGAGCAGGCTGCCCCAGGCTTGGAGACAGTGGATCGAGAGGGCGCGGCCGAGGCGTTCTGCGAGCTTGAGTTGGGCAAGAAAGGCGATTTTTTGCCTTTCCAGATCATGACCGCGGATCCATCGGTCGAGACCGATCTCGCCGACTCCGCCAGCGGGATGGCGGAGAAGCCGGTCTTCGAGGTCCTCGAGCCAGCCGTGCGGTTCTGTTCCCACCTTCCAGGGGTGCAGCCCGAAGCACGGGATCACCTCCGGATAGGTCGCGGCGAGCCTCTCGACCGCGTCCCAATCGTGGGGCCCGGTACCATTCACAACGAGGCGGCGGATGCCGAGGGCGCGCACCGTCTCCACGATCCCGGGGAGGGCCTCCGCAAAACGCGGATCCTGAAGGTGGAGATGACAATCGATCATCGTGCCGAGGCCTCTGCGTGCCCCTTCACCCGCTCGACCAGCATTTCACGAAGCCGACGGAGACCACGAGCGCGCGTCGGCGTGAGATGACGGTCGATCCCGAGTCGTTCGATGAAATCGGGCTCGGTCGCGAGGATCTCGGCGGGCGGTGATCCGGAATAAACCCGGCAGAATAGAGCGGCAATGCCGGCGAGGGCGGGGGATTCGGATTCAACAAGAACATCGACGGTGCCATCCGCTTGTGGGCGCAGCGCCAGCCAGACCTTCGAGACACAGCCCGGGACGAGATTGGCCTCGGTCCGCTCCGCCGCCGCCAGCGACGCAGCCCCCGCCGCGGCTGTTTCCACGATGAGCTGGAACCGCTCACGCGGGTCATCGATCATCCCGTAGTCCTCGACGAGGAGGTCCTGACGTCCGGACGCGGTCATGGCGATCGCGGTCTTTAGTCTTCCAGCGTCAGCCGCATCGGGATCATGCTGGAATGGCGGAAGTTCAGTTTTTCGAAGAAACGCTGGCTCTCCTCGCTGATCTTGTCGGTCAGCAGGGTGATGCGCTTGAAATCCTTCCGCTTCGCGAAATCGACGACGTAATCGACCAACTGCGTGCCGTAGCCCTGGCCGCGGAATTCCGGGTGAATGATCACGTCCTCGAGGAGGATCACGAATCCGCCCATGGCCGTACTGATCGTGAAGAGCACGTTCACCATGCCGATGATCTCGTAGTCGGTCCGCACCACGAAGATGCGGCCGCGGCTGGGCTGCTCGAGGATGGAACGCAGGCCCCGTTCCTGCTTGCGGCGATCGGGGCTGAAATCTTCCTCCATCTCGAAGAGGTCCATCGTCAGATCGACGAGACGCGGGAGGTCATCGAGGGTGGCGGGCTCAATGCGCGCCCGCTGGTTCAGGGGCCGGATCGGCGCGGTGTGGGAAAGGTCCATCGGTTCGTGTTTCGTGAACGAGCTCTACGATGCGAGGGTAGCAAAAAGCACACCATTGTAAATGCCCCATTTTCCACGGATCGGTGACGGGAGGGATCAATTCACCGCCGCGCCACACCGGCACGTGCGAAGGCGGCTTTCAGGTTTTCGAAACAGGTCTTTGTCGCAGCCACCGGATCATAGGCGGGATTGTCGCGCCAGATTTGGCTGCTCACCTCGCAGCAGAGATCGCCGCGATAGCCGCCGTCGTAAAGGGCGCTGATGATGGCGGCGTGGTCCCACGAATCGCTTTCGCCGGCGAGAGCGAACTTCACCGCGGCGCCCTCCTTCACCGCATCCTTCACCGCGACGTAGTTGAGGTGGGAGAGGGATTCCTTCACCGAGGCTTCGATCGTCACTTCCGGATCACGGAAGGCATAGTGGCTGTAGTCGTAGACCATGCCGAGCCGGTCCGGAGCTCCGAGCTGCTCGATCAGCCAATTGGCCTCCGCAGGGAGGGACATGGCATGCAGGCGGTGGGGCTTGATCGAGAGATAGCCGCGCAGGTCTGCCGCGATCTGGATCCAGTCCGCGATCCGGTCGCGGAAAAAATCGCGCGATTCACCCCAGTTCTTCCCCCCGAGCACCGTCTGGACGACGGGAGTCTGCCCGGGAGAGAGGTCCTGCCCCAACTTGATGAGATGATAGACCTCGGCGAGCTGGGCCTTGTGATCGGCCTCGAGACGTTTCGGCTGGAGGTCGGCCATGATGCCGCAAAGCCGCAGCCCGCTATCGGCGAGGAGCTTCCTTAGTTTCGCGCGATCCTCGCTCGCGAGGATGGAGGGTGCCCCCGTCGTGCCCGGCATCGCCGTGATCTCGATCGCATTGTAGCCTGTCGCGGCGACGAGGCGGACGGCGTCCGCGAGCTTCATCGACTGCAATCCGTAGGTGCCGATCGCGAGACCAAAGCCGGTGCGCGGGTTTTGCGCGAATGTCAGGGTCGCGGCTCCGCCGCTCGCGGCGAGGGCGGTCTGGAGAAAGGATCGGCGGGTGGTCATGATGGTGGGAAGGTTTGGAAAGGGAAGGTTCATTCCGACTTCGGAACGGGCTCCGGCCAGGAGGACTTGGGCAGCTCCATATCCCAGTCGGGATCGTCGGCAAGGCCGCGGAAGACGCCTCCGCCGCTCGCCATCGCGAGGCGGGCGAGGGCGAGCGGAGTGGGGCCGAACTCAAAGGGCACCCGCACGTAGAGTCGCGTCCCTGAATCGCGGATGGCGAGGGCGAGGAGATTCCAATCGAGCGTCCAGGTGCCGTAGTCGCCTTCGCCAAGGTAGCCGTTCGTGAAGAGATAGATCGCGTCGCATTTCTCCTCGCGCGCCATCTTCGCGATGCGGCGTGAGATCGGATCGGCCCCCGCTTGCTTCATCGACTTCGAGTCGAGTTCGATTCGTTCCGTCGCGAAGACACGATTCTCGATGCTTGCTCCCGACGCCACGGCTTTCGCGCATTCTCCACCGATTCGGACGAGGTCGGCCATATAGAAATCCCGCCACGAACGCGGCGCCCGATCGCGATCGGAAAGATGGCGCTTCAGATCCTGCGAGACATAACCGAGGGCGAAAACCACGCCCAGTTTCGAGGCTTCGATGCGAGTGAGGTCCGCGTCGATCGATTCCCGGTTTGAGAGTGCCTCGATCACCGTCGCGTTTCTTGCCTCAAGAGACGCTTCGTCGAGAAAGGGCAGCAGCGTCGCCTCCATCAGCCAGCGTCGTCCCGTGATCCGGGCGGGCCACTCCTCCTTTTCCCTGACAAAACGCAAATCATGCCTTAGGGCGAGGTCACGGGCCCAGCTCTGGTCGAAAAAGGCTTCTCTGGCCTCGTATGCCAGCTTCTTGAGGTAATGGGAATCCGCGATGCGGTTCGGGAACCCGAACTGGGCCCGGAAACTCGACGGCGGCACCTGCCACGAGCGCTGTATCACGCCGTGATTGTCCTCGACCAGGCGGAACCATTCCTCGGGCCGGTTGCGTGGATCGAGCGGATCGCTATCTGGGCCGGGAGGATGCAGCACCCACTCGCTGCCGGCGACGATCTGATCCTGCCAGAGATGGCGCAAGACAAGCTGCCGCGGCGGACGATCAGGCGGGTTCTCGCGCAAGAGTTGCTCGATCGCAAAAATCCCCTGCGGGCTGTGTTGGCCCATCAGCGGGGTGATCCAAAGCACCGTATCGACCTCTTCGTAGAGTGCTCCCAGCGCGTAAAGGACGTTGCGTCGGGCCCCCACCGAGGTTGAGGCCTCGCGGTCGAGATCGGAACCGGCCATTTCGCGCAGCAAGACCGTGGGGTGACCGGCCGCGGCGAGCGGTTCATTCAAGACCCGTAGCTCTTTCCGGACCTGCGGCACGAGAAACCCCATTTCCGCCGAGGTGTCGAGGAGGATGCCAAGCCGAGCACGCGGCCCCGCCCCCTGCGCTCCCACGCGGGCCGCCACGATCATGCCAACGGCGGTCGAGGAGAGGAAACGGCGGCGGGAAACTGGCATGGGTCCAGTCAAACACGCGCTTCCCGTCACCGCAAGGGCGCGCACCGGCGGTTGGCGGGGACCGTGGACATCAGCGGGAGCCCCGAACGATCTTCGTCAGTTCGGTGTTTGGAAACGTCGCGCAGATGAAATGACGCCGGTGAAAGGATAGTCCCTTTCCAAGAAGGCCAGCGGTGCGGCCGTGATACCGCCTCACTTCTTTTTCCTCTTCACTTTCACCTTCACCAACAGAGGCGCGGAGACGTTGCCGGCCGCGTCCTCCGTCACGATCTCAATCACGTTCTTGCCCGGCTTCAGCTTCGCCGAGAGTTTCCACGACGTCGTTCCTTTGGCAGCCTTGAAGGCACCTTTGCCCACCCGGTAGCGGACCTCGGCGACGCCGCTGCGGTCCGCTGCCGTTCCTTTGAGGTCGAGTTTTCCGCGCTTGGGGGACTTCGGAACCTTCCCCTTAACCTGAGGAGATGCGACCGTCCAGTCTCCGGGGAAGCGCAGCGCGCGGTTGTTCCCATAGTCCGCCACCCAGAGATTGCCCGCCAGGTCGAAATCCAATCCCCCGTAGGGCCGCGCCAGATTTTGTGCCGTGGTGCCTACCGTTATTGTCGTCAGATCGGGCTGACCGATCACCCCATCAGGCGTGCTACCGTTGGCCTTCGAGGCGGGTTTTCTGTGGTAAAGCACCCGGTTGTTCTCGTTGTCCGAAATGTAAAGGGTGCCTGACCGGTCGATGGCTAGAGCACTTGGCTGGCCCATCGTCTGTGGCGTCGATCCCGGCGTGTTCGTGTCGAAGTCCGACTGGCCGAGAACCCCGTTTGCTGCCGCTCCATTGCCAAGTGCGGCCGCATTGTCGAAGCGCAGCACGCGGTTGTTGGATTGATCCGCCACCCAGAGACGGCCCGCATTGTCAACGAGGACCGCCACCGGCTCCCACATCTCGATATCGCTCGTTCCAGAACTACCGGTGACGAAATCCGGCTGCCCCAGCACCGTGGTGGCGGGGGCGCCGTTGCTCAGCGACGAGACGTTGGCGAACTTCAGGACCCGGTTGTTGCCGTACTCCGCCACCCAGAGGTTGTCTGCCGTATCGACGTGGACCCCGTTCGGGCCCGACATGATGGTCTGCGAAATGTCCAAGTCGCCGGTGGAGAAATCTGGCTGGCCGAGGACGAGATCGGCCTCCGCGCCGAACTCCGGCAGGTTCGCGGCATCCTCATACATCAAGACGCGGTTGTTGTTGTAATCCGCCACCCAGAGCCGCCCCAAGTGGTCGACGTCAATGCCGAAGGGGTAGCTGAGGGTCGTTTCGGTCGTGCCTTGGACCGTGGAGGTGTAATTCGCTTGGCCGATCACCGCCTCGGCACTGGCTCCATTGGTGAGGGCCGAATTGTTGGCGAAACGCATGATGCGATGATGTTCGGTTACCGAGACAAAGACCTTGCCCGAGAGGGGGTCCACCGCCACGCCTGCAGGTGAGTTCATCGCCTCTTGCGAGGCAACGAAGGGTTCAAGCGAGGTGAAGTCCGGCGGTCCGAGGACCCGGTCGGCAGCCGGGAAGGCGGGGAATTGAGCCAAGGCAAAAGTCGCGGGAAGGCAGGCGGTGATGACCAAGAGGACAAGAGACTTCATGAGCCGACAACTATAACGCTCCTCCGTCCCGGAGAAAACGGGAACAATGTGGCAATTTTGTTCTTTCCGCCTCTCGCCCCCGGCCGGCCGAAGGCCGGGGGGTGGCGCAGGGGTTCGGTGAGCGGGGGCGACGAACCAACCGAACCTTGCGACCCGATCCTTCCTCCTGTAGCCTACTCCTAGGCCGGGCTCCCCCCGTATGAAATCGATCAAACCCACCGACCTCTTCCTCGCGATCGCCCTGATGGCATGCGGACTGGTTTTGGGGGCTTGGTTGATCCTTCGCTCCGGCAATGGGATTTCGTCGGGGAGTGGTGAAGACCGGCGTTTCGCCCGGACCTTTGCTCCGTCAGAAACCGGCGCTCCATCTCCCGGCGAACGGGCGATCTCGCCGGACCTTTCCCGTGCCTTGCTGGATGCCCTGAGAGAAGAAATCGAGCAGCCTCACGCTTGGAAGAACGAAGCCCTTCTGACCTTCTCCGATCCCGCCGCGCTCGCTGAGTTTGTCACCAGCGCGACGGCGGCAGACATCGTGGTAACGGGCCCGTTCGGGGCAACGAACACGATCCGCGTTTCTTTCGAGACACTTGAGGCACTCCGAGATGTGCTCGCCGACACCAAGGGCGAAGCACCGGCGGTGAGCGCGAATTATTCGGTCGGGATTCCGGATCTCGCGGCCGCTCCTCCCGCTGGGGGGACGGGCACGGCCCCTTTTGGTGCCGCCCTGCTGCCCTCGATCGGAGTCGCGGATGGCCTCGACCGTGCCTCTTGGGGAGCTGGGGTCACCGTCGCCGTGATCGACTCGGGCATCTCTCCCCATCCCGCTTTTCGCGAGGGACAGATCACCCACCTCGATCTCACCAACGATGGCGGAGCTTTGAACGCCCACGGTACGGCAATCGCTTCGCTCGTTGCGGGAAATGTCCAGGGGGCCGGTGGCGTCGCACCGGGGGCTGACCTCCTCGACATCCGCATCGCCGGGAAAGAGGGCGTGAGCGACAGTTATCTGCTAGCCCAAGGCATCCATGCGGCGATCGAGCGCGGGGCCGGAGTCATCAACATCAGCATGGCGACCTACGGAGACGCCCGTCCCGTTGCCGAAGCGATCGCGGAAGCCAATCGCTTGGGGATCACGGTGGTCGCCGCCGTTGGGAACGATGCGGCCGGGATCAAAGCCTGGCCGGCCGCCTATCCCGGGGTCATCTCCGTGAGCGGCGTCGATGCCGAGGGGCACCTCGCCTACTTTTCCAACACGGGTGCTCCCACGATCGCCGCCCCGTCGGTCGGAGTGCCCTCGGCCTATCACGACGGAGGTGAGGCGCGCTTGGCAACGGGAAACGGCACCTCGCAGGCCACCGCTCTCGTGAGTGGCGCTGCCGCCGCGTTTCGCTCGCGTGGCTTGGATGCCGGTGTCGCCCTGACCCGGAACGCCCTTCCTGGTGCCGCCAAGAAGCAGGAGATCGGAGCAGGGATCCTCTTCCTGCCCAACCTGAACACCTACCGGCCCGTGACCAAGTGAAAAAACGATCCCTCCTCGTTTCAGGTTTCCGGGTTCAGATCGTCCCTTCCTCACGGGTTTTCGGCACCGGGGGGAATGGCGGGCGATGATTGCCTGTGTCGGGGCGGTGGGTCGATGCGCTTGATGTGAAGCCGGACCGCTTCGTGGATGACGGGCCGAAGAGATCTCAGTCCCAACAGATCGCGCAATCCGCCTCCTGGCCGACACTATCTTTTTGCCCTTTCCCGCCGGAGGGCTTAAAAGAGAAGAGCATGTCGGAGGTCCATTCTTCCATTCGCGCGTGGTTCGTCGGCACCCGCATCGAAATCCGTTCCCGCCAGAAGCGGGACACGCTCGACTCCGTTCCCGAGGTCGTGATCGACGAGAAGGGGCGGCTCATGGCGAGCTTCCGCTTCGGGGTCGTGGTTTTTGCGGGCTACACCGAGGTCGAGGAAAATGGCCGCCTCGGCACCCTCGGGGAGCGCATCACCGGACGTTTCGAGACGCCAGAGATCGAGGCGCTCGACCTCCGGCTCGTTTCCGGCGAGAATGAACGGGTCGACGGGGACGGGATTCTCCTGCTCAACAACTTCGAGACGGAGCGGCTCCTCGTCATCGCCAGTGTGCTTGCGAAGAGCGTCGTGCTCGCGCACTACGAGCAGTGCCTCGCCCCCATCCTCGACCGGGTCGAGGTCCTCGGGGAGAATCTCCAGACCGGTCATAGTGGCGCCGAGCGAACCCAGCTCCTCCAGGAGATCGGCCAGTCCCTTCTCATCCAGACCCGCACCGTGGGCCGCGTTGAGATCGCCGAGAAACCCGATCTCGTCTGGGACAACCCGGACCTCGACCGGCTCTACGAACGGCTCGCGGGTGAGTATGAACTGCGGGAGCGCGATCTCGCCCTGACCCGCAAGCTCGATCTCGTTTCCAAAACATCGGAACTCTATCTCGACCTCATCCACAATCGACAGAGCCTGCGGGTGGAGTGGTACATCGTGATTCTCATCCTCTTCGAGATCGCCCTGAGTCTTTACGCGATGTTCTTCGCCGGCGGGGGATCACACTGATTGGGACGAGCCCGGGCCCGGGGGCGGAGAGTCCGCTGGATCCGTTCCCGCTCGCCCCGGCTCCCTCCCATCACCCCAACACCCCATTCAAAGTCGCACTAGGCCGCATCGCGGCCTCGACCCGCGCCTCATTCGGATGGTAATACCCGCCGATCTCCACGGCCTGGCCCTGCACCGCGATCAGCTCTTCGACGATCTTCTCCTCATTCGCCGTCAACGCCTCCGCGATCGGCGCGAACTCCGCTTGTAGCGCGGTATCCTCCTCCTGCGCGGCCAACTGTTGGGCCCAATACATCGCCAGATAGAAGTGGCTGCCGCGGTTGTCGATCGTCCCGAGCTTTCTCCCCGGCGAGCGGTCGTGTTTCAGGAAATCGCCGGTAGCGGCGTCGAGGGTTTTCCCGAGTAGCTTGGCGCGCGCGTTACCGGTGACATCGCCGAGGTGCTCGAGGGAAACGGCGAGGGCGAGGAACTCGCCCAAGGAGTCCCAGCGCAGGTAATTCTCGGCGAGGAACTGCTGCACATGTTTCGGCGCGGAGCCGCCGGCCCCGGTCTCGAAGAGGCCGCCGCCATTCATGAGGGGAACGACGGAGAGCATTTTGGCGCTGGTGCCGAGCTCGAGGATGGGGAAGAGATCGGTGAGGTAGTCGCGGAGGACGTTTCCGGTGACGGAGATGGTGTCTTCGCCGCGGCGGATGCGGGCGAGGCTGTATTCGGTGGCCTCGACAGGGGAGAGGATCATGATCTCGAGTCCGTCGGTGTCGTGTTCGCCGAGGTATTCCCCGACTTTCTTGATGAGCTCGGCGTCGTGGGCACGTTCCTCGTCGAGCCAGAAGACGGCGGGGCTGCCGGTGGCGCGGGCGCGGGTGATCGCGAGCTTCACCCAATCGCGGATGGGGGCATCCTTCGTCTGGCAGGCGCGCCAGATGTCGCCGGCGGCGACGGCGTGCTCGATGAGAACCTTTCCGGAGCCATCGACGACACGGACGGTGCCGGCGGCGGGGATCTCGAAGGTCTTGTCGT
>DGXY01000075.1:116841-117342 GCA_002396885.1 Akkermansiaceae bacterium UBA5020 | reverse complement strand
GCGAGCCGTATTCCTCGGCCTTCTGGGCCATGAGGCCGACATTGGGCACCGAGCCCATCGTGGCGGGGTCGAAGGCGCCGTGGGCCCGGCAATCATCGATGACGACGGTGTAGATGCCGGCGTAGCTGGAATCGGGGATGACGGCGAGGGTATCCTGCTCTTTGCCGTTTTTGTCCCACATGTGGCCCGAGCTGCGGATCATCGCGGGCATGGAGGCGTCGACGATGACGTCGCTGGGGACGTGGAGATTGGTGATGCCGAGGTCGGAATTGACCATGGCGAGGTCTGGTCCGGCGGCGTAGGTAGCGGCGATGTCGGCCTCGATCGCGGCTTTCTCGGCGGCGGGGAGGCTCTCGATCTTGGCGACGAGGTCGCCGAAGCCGTTGCGGAAGTCGACGCCGAGGTGGTCGAGGGTGGCCCGGTGTTTGGAGATGAGGTCCTTGAAATAGACCTCGACGGCGTGGCCGAAGATGATGGGGTCGGAGACCTTCATCATCGTGG
>DGXY01000075.1:112825-116669 GCA_002396885.1 Akkermansiaceae bacterium UBA5020 | reverse complement strand
TTCATCATCGTGGCCTTGAGGTGGAGCGAAAGGAGGACACCCTCGGCTTTGGCGGCGGCGACCTGCTCCTCGAGGAAGGTGACGAGGGCGGCCTTGTGCATAACGGTGGCGTCGAAGATTTCGCCGGCCTTCAGCGGGGTGGAGGCCTTCAGCACGGTGGCGGTGCCATCGGCGGCGACGAACTCGATTTTCACATCGGTCGGTTCTTCGACGGTGATGGATTTCTCATTCGCGAAGAAGTCGTCGACGCTCATCGTAGCGACGCGGGTCTTCGAATCGGGCGACCATTTGCCCATGGAATGGGGGTTGGCCTTGGCGTAATCCTTCACTGCCTTGGGGGCGCGGCGGTCGGAATTGCCCTCGCGCAGGACGGGGTTCACGGCGCTCCCCTTGACCCGATCGTAGCGGGCCTTGACGTCTTTTTCCTGGTCGTTGGCGGGAGAATCGGGGTAATCGGGCAGGGCGTAACCCTGGGCTTGGAGTTCGGAGATGGCCTCCATCAGCTGCGGCACGGAGGCGCTCACATTGGGGAGCTTCACGATGTTCGCCTCGGGGGTGGTGGCGAGTTTTCCAAGCACGGTGAGGAAATCGGGGATGCGCTGCTCCTCCTTCAAGAACTCGGGGAAAAGGGCGAGGATGCGTCCGGCGAGGGAGATGTCGGGAGCCTCGACCGCGATGCCCGACGACTTCGTGAAGGCCCGGACGATGGGCAGGAGGGAATAGGTGGCGAGGGCGGGAGCTTCGTCGGTCTTCGTGTAGTGGATCGTGGGGACGGTGGACATGGTCGTGGCTAGGGTAGGAGAGCGAAAAACGCGGTGGGAGCCGATAAACGAAGGTGGCGGGAAAATCAACGTCGGAGGAAGGGGCGATCGTCGGCGTGGAAGCTTCTACGGCGGGAAGATGGACTCCTCGACACGGGTGGTGGTGGTCTTCAGGCCGCCGCCACGGTGGGAGGTGGGGCGAGGGTTGCATGCCGACAGCGGGATGGGGGTGAAAACTCGGCAGTCGGCTTGTTTTCTTGCGACCGAGGGGGCGGGATCCGTCGCGGCGGCAAACCGGCGGAAGCGCGACGATGGGGAACGTTTGTCGGCTTTCCCCGGATCATCGGATGTCCAGGGGCCATCGCCGACTCCCGCAATGACACATTCCTGGTCGAGTTTTCCCGTGCCTGTTCGTAAGTGTTGGACAGACCTCACAATGCGTTCTCTTTTTTCCGCCCTTCTTCTCTTTCTCCCGGCCTCGCTCGTCGCGGATCCCGTCGCGTTCCTCGATCAACACTGCGTCGAATGCCACGATGCCGAGGTGAAAAAAGGCGGGCTCGATCTCACGGCGCTGGAGACGCAGTTCGCGGACGCGAAAACCTTCGCCACCTGGGTGAAAGTCCACGACGCCATCGCCAGGGGCGAGATGCCTCCGAAAAAGAAAGCGCGGCCCGACGCCGGGGCGGCGGCAGAAGTGGTGCGTTGGCTCGATCAACAGCTCACCATCGCGGACGAGGCGCGCCTCGCCGAACGCGGCCGCATCCGCCTGCGCCGCATGACGCGCTCGGAGTTCCAGAACACTCTCCAGGATCTCCTCGCCCTGCCGAGGCTCGACCTCCTCGCGATGCTCCCCTCCGACGGACGGATCGGAGGCTACGAGAAGATCGCGGGGGCGCTCGACATTTCCCCGGCCCATCTCGAGGCCTACGAGGCGGCGGTGGAAAAAGCGCTCGACGCCGCCATCGCGAAGCAATCGCAGCCGCCACGGGTCTTCCAGCGGCGCATCTACCCGGCGGGTTTGTTCAAGTTCGGAGGCAATCTCGTCCAGGGGCAGTTCGTGCTCTTGAAAGACAAGCAACCTGATCCCGCCCTCCCGGTGCGCGGTGGATTCGAGGACAAGACCGGGCACGTGGGCGATGCGGGGCCGGATCTGGAGGAGCGCAAAACGCAACTCGCCGCCTTGGTCGCCGCGAAGAGCGAGAGCGCGGTGGGGTTGCTCAATCCCAATCTCGCGGGTTACGAGGCGGCGATGAATGTGTCGCCGATCTACCCGGGTCTCTATCGCATGAAACTCTCGCTCTGGGGTTTTCACTGGAATCAAGGCAAGCCGGAGCCCTGCTCGGCTCCCCAGGCCGCGGTGCTGCGGGCTCATGAGGAAGGCAAGCAGCAGGAAGGCGGGCGACTGCTGCGGGCCTTCACCGCTCCCTCGATGCAGTCGAAGGTGGCAGAGATCACGGAGTGGCTCGACGCTCGCGAGAGCATCGTCTTCGATCCCGTTTCGATTCCATGGAACGGTTTTCGCATCGGTCAGGTGGCGGGTCGGGCGGCGAAGCATGTCGGGCCAGGCGTGGCGATTGACTGGTTCGAGATCGAGGGACCGATTCACCCGACCTGGCCGCCGGAAAGCCATCGGCGTTTGTTCGGCGATCTAACAATCGAGGCGCTGCCGCCGGGAAGCGAGGTCGTGCCGCCGCCGCGCGAGGAGGTGCGCAGCATCGGCGGCTATGTGCCGAGCATGTATCTCGATCTCACCCCGCAGGAACGCAAGCCGCCCCTTGAGACGGTGCAGTCGGCGCAGCCGGTGGAAGACGCGCGGAAATTGCTCACCGCATTTTTGCCGAAGGCCTTCCGGCGCGAGGTCACGGACGGGGAGATCGAGCCTTACCTCAAGCTTCTCGCGTCGCGCCTCGGGGCGAAGGATTGCTTCGAGGAGGCGATGCGCCGGGTCTATGTCGCGGTGCTGACCTCGCCGGATTTTCTCTTCCATCGCGCGGACGGCACGGAGAAGGATTCCTACGCCCTCGCCTCGCGGCTTTCCTACTGGCTCTGGAACGGTCCGCCCGACGAGACGCTCCTCGCCGCGGCCCGCGAGGGAACGCTCGAGACTGGTAAGGGGATCTCCGCCCAGGTCGACCGGCTCCTCGCCGATCCGCGCAGCGGTCGGTTCATCGCCGACTTCGCCGACCAATGGCTCGAACTGCGAAGGCTCGCCGAGACCACGCCCGATCCGCAGCTCTATCCGGAGTATCGTTTTCTCCTGCATGAAGGGATCGCGGAAGAGCCGCGGGCTTTTCTCCGCGATCTGATCGACCTCGATCGTCCGGCGCGCGCCCTCTTGCAGCCTGGCTTCGCGATGGTGACGCAGCGGCTCGCCGAGCACTATGGTATTCCCGGTGTGAACGGGGTCGAGGTGCGGAAGATCGACCTGCCGAAGGAGAGCGTGCGTGGTGGTTTGTTAGGACAGGCGGCGATCCACAAGCTCACCGCCAACGGCACCACCACCTCGCCGGTGAACCGCGGGGTCTGGGTGATGGACCGTCTCCTCGATGATCCCGCCCCGCCTCCGCCGCCTGGAATTTCCGCGATCGATCCCGACACGCGCGGCGCGACGACGGTGCGTGAGCAACTCGACAAACACCGTGCCGACGCGAGCTGTGCGGCCTGTCATGCGAAGATCGATCCGGCGGGTTTCGCCCTGGAGAGCTTTGATCCGGTCGGCGGCTTCCGCGAGCGTTACCGGTCGAATGGAAAAGGCGACGATCCGCCCGAGAAAGGGAAGGCGGCCTGGCGGGTCTCCTACAAGCTGGGACCGGCGGTGGATGATTCGGGCGCGCTGCCGGATGGCCGCGCCTTTACCGGATTTGCCGAACTCAACGCCCTCCTCGCGGCCGACGAGGAGGCGCTGGCGCGCGCCTTTGTCGCCCATCTCTCGCGCTACGCGACGGGTGCCGAGGTCGGCTACGCCGATCGCGCGGAGATCGGGCGGATCGTGGCGAAGGCGAAGGAGAAGAGCTATGGACTGCGCTCGTTGATTCAGGGCTTGGCGGCGAGTCGGATTTTTACAGAATGATGGTTACAGAATG
>DGXY01000075.1:67396-112598 GCA_002396885.1 Akkermansiaceae bacterium UBA5020 | reverse complement strand
CAGAATGATGGTTACAGAATGATGGAATTGTGGGTTGGCGAAGGGAGGTGAAGTCAATTGAAAGAAGAATATCATTCTGTAACCATTGTTCTGTAAACCTCGCTGGCGAGTCTACTGCTTGGATGGAAGCCCCTCGCTGGATCGGACGTTTGCAGAACGACTGTTAGGGGATAATCATTTGGGATGCCCATTGAGATTTCTCATCCAGTCCGGGTTCTGGATCAGGTGGCTTTTCACCTTGTTGATGAGGTGGTGACGGGATTGTCGTTTGGAATCCACAACAAATTTGGCCGTTATCTGGATGAAAGGCTCTATCAGGCCGAATTGGAACGCCGGATGCGGGAAGTGGGGATCGAAACTGTCCGCGAAACGCGCCTCACCGTATCCTTCGAGTCCTTCGCGAAGGATTATTATGTGGATTTTCTGGTCGATGGCGGAGTCCTCGTTGAAACGAAGACCGTGGAGACCCTTTCCCCGGCGCACCGGGCCCAGTTGCTAAACTACCTTTTTCTTTCGGGGCTGAAGCACGGAACTCTCCTCAATTTTCGATCAGAGAGGGTTCAACGCGAGTTTGTTTCGACGACGCTGGACCATCAGGCGAGAAGATCCGTTCGACTCGAGACCTTGGCGTGGACACCGCTCTCGGAGGCGTGTCATGTCGTGAGGGAGACGATGCAACGCGTTCTTCCGGACTGGGGTGCCGGACTCGATCCCTCCTTGTATCGAGATCTGATCACTCACCGCCTCGGTGGAGAAGGTTCCGTTATCACGAAGATTCCCGTCTTCTCAGGTGTCGTGGAGCTCGGGATGCAGAGCGTGCATCTTCTGGAGCCGGATATCGCCTTCTCCATTACGGCGTCTCTTCATCGCCCAAAACAGGTAGAGGAACACCAACGTCGCTTCCTGCGCCACACCGGCCTTCGGGCCATGCAGTGGATCAATCTGAATCGACAGACAGTTACCTTCACAACTCTTATGAGATAACTAAGGAATACATTTTGTATGGATTTGTCGAGGGGCAGGGTGCGTCGAGATGAGTCCCGCTCTCCAGCCGGATTTACAGAATGATGGTTACAGAATGATTGGATTGGAAAGGGGCGCCGTGCATCGGAGCGGGCCATTCCAAGCTCCCAAGTCGCTGGGGCGTTCGGCGAAGTCGATTAAAGAAGAGTATCATTCTGTAACCATCATTCTGTAAAGATCTCCGAATCGCCGGGGCAGGCGCAAAGCCGGATGTTTTACCAGTAGTGAAAACTCGTCGCCGAGGGCAAGACTTTCTTTATCATGAAGATAGCCCCCGTTCTTTTCGCCTTTCCGCTTCTTTTCCTGTCCGCTCCACGTTCCGCGGCCGGTGACGACCCGCGTTATGCTCCCGCCTGGGCGAACATCGCCCCGCAGCGCGTGATCAAACACGCCGGGCCGGATGGAGACTCCCTCGTGAAAGCGGTCGCTGCCTTGCAACCGGGCGATCAGCTCGTCATAGCCGCGGGCACCTACAGCGTCGATCGGCTCTGGGACATCGGGGTGAGCGGCACGGCGGAGGCCCCGATCTGGATCGTGGCGGAGGAAGGGGCGCAGGTGATCCTCACGCGCCCGGATGACAAGCAGAACGTGCTCAACATCGGACAAGGCGGCGATGTTCGCTACCTTTGCCTGCGGGGCGTCGAGATCACCGGCGGCAGTCACGGACTGCGTCTCGGCCGTTGCCGCGAGGTCTGGATCGACCGTTGCCACATCCATCACACCGGCCAGGTCTGTCTTTCGGCGAACAGCGCCGACACGAGCCGGCTCTTTCTCACCCGCAATCATCTCCACCACGGCGGCGGCCATGGCGAAGGCATGTATCTCGGCGCGAACCACGGCGAGTTTCTCATGAGCGAGAGTGTCATCGCCCTGAATCACATCCACGATTGCCGCGGTTCGCAGGGTGACGGCATCGAGGTGAAGCAGGGCTCGTGGGGGAATCTCGTTGCGGAGAATCACGTCCACGACACGCAGTATCCCTGCATCACCGTCTACGGCACGGCGGGCAAGCCGGTGAACGTGATCGAACGCAATCTCTGCTACCGCAGCGACGACAGCACCATGCAGGTGCAGGGCGAGGCGATCGTGCGCAACAACGTGCTCATCGGCGCGAAGGGGGCGGGCTTTGCCAGCACGGATCACCAGGACAAATCGCTCAACCTGCAAGTCATCCACAACACCATCATCAACACCGGCGATGCCTTCAAGGGTGGCTCGTGGAATGCACGCGAGGGCATGGTCTTGGCGAACAATGTCCTTTATTCCCGCGACAGGAACGCCTTGAATTTTCCCAACGGCCGCGAGGGCGTGACCATCACCGGCAACGTCATCGTCGGGCACGGACCGAAGGAGGGCACCTCGCCCGGACGCGGGCTCGAGGACTTCGTGGATCTCGGTTGGGACGGCGAAACGCACGACGCCACGCCGACGGGGGAGGCGCCCTTTGATCGGGCCGATGTGAAATTCCTCCTTGAGACCGATTTTTCCGGGTCCACGCGCACAGGGCCGTTGAGTGGAGCGGTGAAACGCTGAGGCCGGTGCACTTGCCGCCACGCGAAGGACCCTTCAAAACCATGAAACCGATTTCCATCAGTCTTGCCTCACTCGACTTGCTTCACTGCTGCCGGGGTTTTGCCGCCGGAGATCGAGGCCTCGGCGAATCCGACCTTGCGGCCGTTTCACGTGATGAAGCATCCAGCGTGAGCTGAAGACGCCCGTCTGCCTCATCAAAGTGTGCCGGGAAGGATCGGAGGTGGAGCGCTCCAGTCGCATGCCGTGGTGAACGGGGGGTGCTGGTGTCCCGAGAGGGGCCTGGGCAGAAAACTGATTGAAATCCGATCGCGGGCGGGTAACTGGTATGACCTCTTACCTCCGGCCGATTCCAATTCGTTCTCCATTCATGAAGCTCATCCGCTTTGGGACCCTCGATCACGAAAAACCTGGCATCATTCTGGACGACGGCCGCCGTATTGATATTTCAGCGTTTGGAGCTGACTACGACGAGGACTTCTTTGGCGGCGATGGCTTGAAGGAATTGGCGGTCTGGGTAAAGGCGAATGCTGCCACGGCTCCGACGGTGGATGCCGGCGAGCGGCTGGGAATCGCAGGTCTCGGGGAATCACGACAGGTCGCACGCGCGTTCACGGGCTTGGCTTAGCGGAATGCTGAGGTAGTGAGCAAGTCTCGTTTCCCGATACCCGACTGTCCCGCAGCACCACGCCACTTCCGCCGCCGTGAAATCCTCTCTCGAACATCAACTGAAAGCCCTGCTGCCTCGCGGGCGTGTGCTGATTTCGGCGGCTCAGCTGGCGGGCTATGGCGCGGATGGGTTGGGCTATAAAAACCACTTGCCGGATGCGGTGGTGATTCCGGCGGATGCGCAGGAACTCGCGGGCTTCATGAAGGGCGCGAAGGCGCTGGAGGTGCCGGTGGTGATGCGTGGCGCGGGCACTTCGCTTTCGGGCGGGCCAGTGGCGGTGCAAGGTGGTGTGATCGTTCACACCTCGGCGTTGAAGAAGATTCGGGAGATCAACACGGAGGGATTCTGGTGTGAGGTCGAATGTGGTGTGACGCTCAATGATCTCGATGCCACGCTGAAGCCGCACGGCGTGTTTTATCCACCCGATCCATCGAGTGGTCCGGTCTGCACTCTGGGAGGCAATGTGGCCTCGAACGCGGGCGGTGCGCACTGCTTCCGCTACGGCGTGACGAGCAATTACGTGCTCGGTGTTGAGGCGGTGATGCTGGACGGGAGCGTGCATTGTTTTGGGGGGCCTGCGGGT
Organism: Akkermansiaceae bacterium UBA5020; assembly: GCA_002396885.1. Lineage (GTDB taxonomy): Bacteria > Verrucomicrobiota > Verrucomicrobiia > Verrucomicrobiales > DEV007 > Arctic95D-9. The sequence goes on along the minus strand of DGXY01000075.1, from coordinate 108,792 downwards.
GGTCGTGGGCCTTGGCGCGAGGATTGGAAACGGTTCATGATCGGCTCGGAGGGCACGCTGGCGGCCTTCACGCGTTTCTGGCTGAGATTGCTGCCACTGCCGGAGAAAGTGTGGACCTTCCGCGCGACCTATCCCGATTTGAAAACCACGGAGGCGGCGATTCATGCGCTGGTGGCGCACTCGTCGTATCCGGCGGCGATCGAGATGCTTGATCCGCGCGGTGTGGCGATGGTGGAGAGCAGCCAGATGGCTTGTGGATTGCCCGAGGGCTCGTTCATGCTGCTGGTGGAGATCGATGGCCCTGAGGCGCTGGTCAATGCTCGCGTGCCATCCGTGGTCGAGCTTTTGCGTCGTGCTGGCTCGAACGATGTCATGTTCAGCGATGAGGAGGCACTTCGCCAAAAGCTCTGGAAGGCACGCAAAGCGGCGGGCGGACTGCTGGGGCAACTGAGTCCCGCCTACGTCGTGCAGGATGCGGTGATCCCGAAGCGTGCCTTGGCCGAGGTGCTGCAACTGGTCTATGACGAGGCCGATGCCGCGAACATCCGCGCGGTGAATGTCTTCCACGCAGGCGATGGCAATCTGCATCCGAACTTCCTCTTCGATTCGCGTGTGCCGGGCGAACTCGAGAAGGTGGAACTCATCAGCAAGCGCCTCATGCAACGCGTCATCGAAGTCGGTGGTACGCTCAGCGGCGAGCATGGCATCGGCGATGACAAGTCCGCCTACATGCCGCTGGTCTTTGGTCCGGACTCGATGCGTCTCCAACTTTCCGTGCCCGCCGCCTTCAATCCCGCGCATCAGATGAATCCGCTCAAGGTTTTCGAGAATCGCCACTTCATCACATGAACGTCCTCCCACCCATGCGGAACGAACGGCTCTTTGTTCCCTTTCTGGATGAAGTGGATGGCACGCTGTGTCTGCCTGCGAATGCGACAGCGGCTGACATTCATGCGCAAGCTCGTGCGCATCGCCTGCGCTTCCCGCTTCTTTTGGATGAAGCGAAGACATTGCGCGAACAAATCGTCGCCACCACTCATGCGCCAGCTTCGTGCCGTTTCGGACCGTATTGCGATAATGTCCTCGGCATGAACTGGCGTCTGCCGAGTGGACGCATCACGCGCATCGGCGAGCGTGTCGTCAAGACCACGACTGGCTTTGATTGGCTCCGCTTCCTGCTGCACAGCGGCTCACGCCACGGCGAGCCGGTGGACTACGTTTTGCGGTTGCGCCCCGATTGTGGATTCACGGCCATCGCCCGCTTTGATGGAGATGCGGAGGCCTTGCGTTCCTGCGTCTCAAAACTTCTTCACAGTGGCTGGATGCACTGGTGGGATGCGGTGGATTTCCTCACGGAAGCTGGGACGTCGTTCATCCGTGTCATGGTTCACTGCGTGCCGGAGGAAGCGTCGATCTTCGCCCAACAGCTCGAACACGTCGCAGCATCGGCGAGCGCTCAGCTTACGCTGCAAAACGACGTGCCTCAGGCTCTTGATGGCCTGCCGGATTTGGTTGTCAAAACGACGCCTGATCGAGTCATTGACCTCGCTGCGGAGCTTGCGCCGGGTGCGAGTCGGTGTGTGGCACTGTGCTACAGTGGAGTCGTCCACGTTTACATGAACGAGAGCGATGACCTCACCGAACGCACGCAAGCCCTCGTGCAGCCTCATGCATCGGAACTTTACTCGCTCGGCGGCGACTGGCACTCGCGCCGGTTGCCCGCGACACCGCCGACCATCACCGAGTCTGCTTGGCTCAACACGCTGGATCAAGCGATTCATGCAGCGGCGGGGAGTGATGGAGTAGGGGAGTGATGGAGGAATGATACCGAAGACACAACATCACTCCATGGCCCCACCACTTCAGTCCTCCGGTTCCCCGCCGAACTACTTCTCCAACTGCACACACTGCGGCTTCTGCCTCGCGGTCTGCCCCACTTACAAGCTCACCGGCGATGAAAACAATTCACCGCGTGGTCGTCTGCGGCTATGGAGTGAGGAAGCGGCGGGACGATTGCCCCAGGATGAGTGGACGGACTTTTACACCGCAGAATGTGTCGGTTGTCTCGCCTGTGAGACGGCCTGTCCGGCGACGGTGCCTTATGGTGAGATCTTCGAACGCATTCGTCACGAGCACGTCGCCTCGCATCGCTTCACGCCGAAGTTGCAACTGCGTCTCGCGGCCGTGGCTGTGGCGCATCCCGCCTTGTTCAATCTCGCCCTGCTGCCTGCCCGACTTCTGCGCCGCGTGGGCCTCAAGGTGCATCGCTTTCTTTTCCCTGGCAGTCCCCCGCTTCTGAAAAGCACCGCGGCGTATGCCGACGAACTCATGCTCCGCCATCGCCCCACCGGTCCGCGTGTGGCTTTTCTCACCGGTTGTTTGATGGAGGCCATGTTCCGCGAGATCAACTTCGCCACCGTGCGCGTGCTCATCGAGAACAACGTCCAAGTGATCATCCCGGAAGGCCAGGGCTGCTGCGGTGCGTTCCAGGAGCACACCGGACTCGATGGTGTTGAAACGCTTCGCGAGCGGAATCGGCGAGCGTTTGGACCGCTCGAAGTCGATGCCATCGTCAGCAATTCGTCCGGCTGCGGTTATGCTCTCGGCAAGACCTTGCAGCCCGACAAACCCGTGCGTGATGTGCTCGGCTTCCTCGGTGAACTCGGTCCCGTGCGCCGGCAGCGTGCCTGCGATGATGGCACGCGAGTCTATGTCGATCTGCCCTGCCACCTCGTGCATGGACAGAAGGCCGCAAGCATTCCCGCGAAGGTGCTCGACGCCACCGGCTACCGTTGGGAACTGGCGCCCAAGGCGAAGGACTGCTGCGGCTCCGGTGGCGTTTACAACATTCAGAAGCCTGAGAACGCTCAGCAGATCCTCGCCGAAAAATCCGCCTTCCTCAACGAGGCCGAAGGCGCACCCGTCATCCTCGGTACCTCCAACCACGTCTGCATGATGCAATGGCACAGCGCCGGAGCCACCGGACTCGTCACTCGCCCCTATGAGGTGAGTCACATCATCCAACTCCTCGATCCAGGAGAGAAGTTCAGCATCCCTTCAACCTCACCACAGCCATGAAAATCAACAACGACCTCGCCCTGAGTCACGACAAAAAGATTGGAGTCAAAATGATGAAGAACAGAAACCCATTTTTCTGTCTCCCATTTTTTTGTCTTTTCATCGGCACGCTCCACGCCGCCGAGCCGGTTGATCCAGCTCGCTATGAAAAGGAAATCCTCGTGCCGACGGCGCGTGATGCGATCCAGATGGAAGTGCTGCCGGGTGGCGATGTCATCTTTGCCGAGTTCTGGGGCACGATGAAACGTTGGGACGCGAAGTCAGGCGGCGTGAGCATTCTGGGCACGGTGCCGACGTATGCGAAGGGCGAGATCGGCCTGCTCGGCATGGCGGTGGCGCGGGATTTTGAGCAGAGCGGGCATATCTATGCCTTGTTCGCGCCGACGGCGAAACTCGGCACCGTGCGGGTGAGTCGCTTCACGGTGAAGGACGGCCGGATGGCGGCGGAGTCCGAGAGCGAGCTGCTGTCATGGCCTTACGATACCGAGCATGTCTTCCACATGGGCGGCGCGATGTGGATGGATGGAAAAGGCGATCTCTACATCGGCAATGGCGACAATTGTCACTATGATCCAGGCTTGCCCCAGGACACGCGGCCGGATCGCAAAAACTGGGACGCCTTCCGCTCCGCCGCCAACTCGCGCGACCTGCGTGGCAAGGTGTTGCGCATTCATCCGAAACCGGAGGGCGGCTACTCGATTCCCGAGGGCAATCTTTTTGCCGATGGCAAGGACGGCAGGCCGGAGGTCTTCGCCATGGGCGTGCGCAATCCCTTCCGCCTCTCCGTGGATGACAAGACGGGCACGCTCTACTTCGCCGATGTCGGCCCGAACATCATGCCCGCGCTCGGCGTGAAGCCGGAAGGCTACGAGGAACTCAATGCCACGCAAACCGCAGGGAACTTCGGCTGGCCGCTCTTTGTCGGGCCAAATGAAGCACTGCCGCTCTATGACTTCGCCGCGAACAAGGAGGTGAAGCGCTACGACCCGCAGTCGCCGGAGAATCTCTCACCGCGCAACACCGGCATCCAAAAACTGCCACCCGCGAAGCCCGCGCTCATCTGGTATTCGAGCCTGCCTTCGAAGGACTTCCCCACCGTCGGCAGCGGTGGGCGAACGATCATGGCCGGACCGGTGTATCACTACGACGCGGCGAATCCTTCACCCATCAAGCTCCCCGAGGCACTCGATGGCCGCCTCTTCATCTACGAGTGGATGCGCAACTGGATACAGACCGTGAAGCTCGACACCCCTGGGCCGGAGATCGAGCCCTTCGTGCCGACCTGGAATTTTCGCCGCCCCATCGACATGAAACTCGGCTCCGATGGTGCACTCTACATGATCGAGTATGGCGACCAGTGGTGGGAAAACAACGACAGCCGCATCGTGCGGGTCGTGTATCGTCGTGGCAATCGCGCCCCTGAGGCACGCCTCAGCGCGATCGAAACGGCAGGCAAACAACCGCTCGCGCTCAACTTTGATGCGGCTGCTTCGAGCGATCCCGATGGCGATGCGCTCAAGTTTGTCTGGAGCATCACGGGCAAGGAACATGCCGGCGATGGAGCGAAGTTCGCACACACTTTTGATCAACCCGGTAGCTATGAAGTCAGCGTCACTGCACTCGACAGCAGCGGCGCAAAGAGCACGGCGAAGGAGATGATTCACGTTGGCAATGGTCGCCCCATCGTGCGCTTCGAGTCGCCTGCGCATGGTTCGTTCTTTGATTGGGATTCCAAGATTCCCTATCAGGTGTCCGTCACCGAAACCGATGGCGACGCGGTGCAGACCAATCTCGCCACCGTGCAGGGCGAGTTTCGCGGACGCCGTTTTGCCGGCGAGGGTAACGAGGAAGTGAGCGATCCCGGACTCGCCCTGATGCGCGCCAGCACCTGCTTCGCCTGCCACATGGCCGACACTCCATCGGCTGGTCCGCCATACAAAACCGTCGCCTTGAAATACAAGGACGACCCCGCTGCCGCCGAACGTCTCGCTCAGAAAGTTCTCAGCGGCGGCGCTGGTGTCTGGGGGCCGCTTCCCATGCCGCCACATCCGCAGCACAGCATCGAGGAACTCCGCCGCATGGTCGCCTGGGTGCTCTCGCTCAAGGACGATCCCGCCAGTCCGCCGCAGTCCGGAGCCAGCGGCACCTTCTCCGCGCCGAAGAAGCCCGAGAAAGGCACCCGCGTGGACGAAGGCGTGCTCATCCTCACCGCCGCTTACACCGACGAGGGCAAGCAAGCCACGATGCCGCGCCTGCGCGGTGAAGGCACCGTGGTGCTGCATTCCCGCCGCAAGAAAGCCGCGCTCTATGATGAGAACCAGGGCATGGCCTACGTCGAGCACGCCTACGGGGAGAAGGCCATCGTCGGCCACTTCAAAGATGGCACCCACATCCTCTGGCGCGACCTGAACCTCACCGGCATCTCGCGCCTCACCGTCCGAGCCGGTTGCTTCGACAGCAAAGGTGGCACCCTCGAACTCCGCCGCGGCTCACCCACCGGCCCCGTGCTGGCGAGCGTCGAAGTGAAGCCCTCCGGTCAAGCTGACTCAGGAGAGTTCCTCTCCCTCCCCGCCACGCTCAATAACGCCAACGGCCTCACCGACGTCTGCGTCGTCGCCCGCTGCGCGGACAAGAATACCGAACTCGGCCTGAACTGGATCGAGTTCCAACCGTGATGCGGTCTTCAATGAAACACGCCCTCACCCATCGAGACGACAAAAAGATTTGGGACAAAAACAGGAAGGCTTGCTCCCCGACGGCACCATCGTCGCCACGACGTATGCGAACTACCGGAAAGAAGACATCGGCTGCTCCATCGTCAGCGTTCGCTTCAAGATGAGCGAGGTGGATGCGATGGCGAAGACAATGAAGTGACCACCTTTGATGAAACACCGCACCAATCACTCCGCTATGAACGACAAAAATAGGTCCGGCAAAAGTTTGAAGACCCGGAGCCCATTTTTCTGCCACGCATCTTTTTGTCGTCTCCTCCTCACTGCCTTGCTATTCGCACCGCTGGCCACACTTCACGCCGCTGATGCACCAAGGCCCAAACCCAACGTCATCGTGATCCTTTCCGACGATCTCGGTTGGGCCGACCTCTCATGCTACGGCAGCACCTTTCATGAGTCGCCGAATCTCGACAAGCTTGCCACTCAGGGCATGCGCTTTACGCAGGCCTATTCGAGCAGTCCTTATTGCTCGCCATCTCGCGCGGCGATCATGACCGGGCGGCATCCGGCGCGGCTGAAGATCACGGATTACATCCCGAGCAATGGCAAGAGCGGCAAGCTGCTGCCTGCGGAGATGAAGATGGAGATGCCGCTGGAGGAAGTGACCATGGCTGAAGTGCTCCGCGATGCGGGCTACGCGACGTGGCACGTCGGCAAGTGGCATCTCGGCGACCTTGGCTACTACCCCGAGGATCAGGGTTTTCAGATCAACGTCGCTGGCAATCACAGCGGGGCGCCCCCGAGCTTCTTCTGGCCCTTTGGCGATAAAGAGGGCGTGACGGTGGCGCGCCCAGGCGCGAGAGACCAGGGCAAAGGCTACCACGGCACACCAGTGCCAGGACTTCATGCCGGCGGTCAAAAGGGCGAACACCTCTGCGACCGCCTCACCAGTGAGGCGATGAAGCTCATCGAGCAGCGCAAACCGGAGCAGCCTTTCTTCCTCTACCTGCCTTTCTATGACGTTCACACGCCGATCATGGCGAAGCTGAAACTCGTTGAGAAATACAAGGCCAAAGCGGCGAAGATGGGATTGCCCGCCGTTGAAGCCGTGCCCACCTATACCGAGGGCAATCCAGCGCACGGTGCCTCGCCGAAGAAGCTGCCCGAGCAGCAGGTGAATCCGACCTACGCCGCGATGATCGAGACGATGGACACCAACGTCGGTCGGCTCATGGCCCGTCTCGACGAACTCGGCATCGCCGACAACACGCTGATCCTCTTCACCAGCGATAACGGTGGCCACACTGTCACCAGCAACCGGCCGCTGCGCGGCGGCAAAGGCTGGCTCTACGAAGGCGGAGTGCGGGAACCGTGGATTGTCAAATGGCCCGGCGTGACCAAGCCAGGCAGCACCTGCGATGTGCCGGTGATGAACACGGACATCCTGCCCACTGTGTTGGAAGTCTGCGGATTACCCGCAAAACCAGACCTGCACAAAGATGGCGTCAGTTTCGCCTCTCTGCTCAAAGGCGAAACCAAACCCGTGCATGACGCCCTCTTCTGGCATTTCCCGCACTACGGCAATCACGGCAGTGGACCGTGCAGCGCCGTGCGAGTCGGCGATTGGAAACTCATCGAGTGGCTGGAGGATGAGAGCCCCGAACTGTTCAACCTCGCCACCGATCAGTCCGAGAAAAACGACGTCGCCGCCCAGTATCCCGAAGTCGTCCAACGACTCCGCGAACGCCTCCACGCCTGGCGCAAGGAGACCAGCGCGAACCTGCCCAGGCCCAAGCCATGAAACGCACTCTCCCGCTCCTTGCCGCCCTCTTGCTCTCACCGCTCGCCGCGCTGCACGCTGCAGCGCGCCCCAACATCATCGTGATCCTCTCCGACGATCTCGGTTATGCCGACCTCGGCTGTTTTGGATCGAAGGCGATCAAGACGCCTCACCTCGATCGCATGGCGGCGGAGGGCTTGAAGCTCACGAGCTTTTACGCGCAACCCGTTTGCGGACCGAGCCGGGCGGCCTTGATGACGGGTTGTTTTCCCATGCGCGTCGCCGAGCCGGGGAATCGCAAGAACCAACACAACGTCCTGCACCCGAGAGAGGTCACGATGGCCGAGATGCTCAAGGACGCCGGCTATGCCACCGCCTGCATCGGCAAGTGGCACCTCGGCGCGCGCACGCCGGACGGCTGGAACCATGCGACGATGCCCAACGCGCAGGGCTTCGACTATTTCTACGGAACGCCGCTCTACAACGGCCTCACGCCGACTATCGAGAGCAACGCCTTTCGCAGCCAGATATTCCGCAACACCGAAGTCGTCGTGAAGGAGGTGCAGAACTGGGATCACATCACGCAGGACTACACGCGCGAGGCATTGGAGTTCATCCGTGCCCATCGCGCAAAACCCTTCTTCCTCTACCTTGCGCACAACATGCCGCACATCCCACTCGGTGCGTCGGAGAACTTCAAAGGCAAGAGCGCCGGCGGCCCTTTTGGTGATGCGGTGGAGGAGATCGATTGGTCGTGCGGTGAAATCCTCAAAGCGCTCGAGGAACTCGGCCTCGACGAACGCACGCTCATCGTCTTCACCTCCGACAACGGCCCGTGGATCGAGACCACTGACGGCATGAAGCCCGGCGGCCAGCCGTTCATCCCGCGCGACCACTCGGGCAACGCCGAGCCGTTGCGAGGCTACAAGATGGTCACCTGGGACGGTGGCTTTCGAGTGCCGTGCGTCGTGCGTTGGCCGGGAAACATCCCCGCCGGCTCGGTGAGCGACGAACTCACCAGCACCCTCGATTTGCTGCCGACGTTTGCCGCGCTCGCCGATACGAAACCGCCTGCCGATCGCAAGCTCGACGGCCTCGACCTCGGTGCCTTCCTGCGCGCGCCCTCCGGCAGGTCGCCGCGCGCCGATTTCCTGTTCTACAGCTACACGCACCTCCAGGCCGTGCGCGACGCACGTTGGAAGCTGGTTCTGCCGCGCCCCGAGTATCCCAAGTGGACGGGTTTCAGCGGCCGCTTCTTCGGCGATGGGGTGAGCGCGGTCGAACTCTACGACCTCAAGAGCGACCTCGGCGAAACGCGCAACCTTGCCGACACTCATCCCGATGAAGTCGCGCGCCTGATGGAGCGAGTCGAAAGCGCGCGTGCGGACCTCGGCGATTACGACCGCGTCGGCACCGGTCAACGCTTCTTCGACGACGGCCCGAAACGACGCGAAATCAATGCCTGGAAACAACCTGCGAACAAGGCGGCGAAGAAGGATTCCAAAACCAAGTAACAACTCCCCGCCGCATGAAACGCACTTTCGCCATCTTGACCGCCCTGCTCCTAGCACCGCTCGTCACATTGCACGCCGCAGATGACCTTCCCGAGCCGCCTGTGAGTTGGAAATACCCGCCGGAAATGCCGGGGGCGAGTGTGGAGGTTTATCGGGAGGTGAACGGCGTGAAGCTCAATGCCTACATCTTCACGCCTCCGAATCATCGGGCCTCGGATCGACGCCCGGCGGTGTTGTTTTTCTTTGGCGGCGGATGGAAAGGTGGATCGCCGGGACAGTTCCTGCCGCAGTCGCTTTACCTTGCGCAGCGCGGCATGGTCGCGATCCCGTGCGACTACCGGGTGCTAAGCCGCCACGGGGTGATCCCGCAGGATTGTCTGCGCGATGCGAAGGCGGCGATTCGTTGGGCTCGTGCCAATGCCGGGCGTCTCGGCATCGACCCCGACCGCATCGTGGCCGGAGGTGAATCCGCGGGTGGTCATCTCGCTGCGGCGGTGGCGCTGGTGCCGGGTTTCGAGGACGGAGCTCACATCGAAGTCAGCTCCATGCCGAACGCTCTCGCGTTGTTCAATCCAGCCGTGGTGCTGTCTCCGGTGGAAGGCCATCCTGGCCTGCTTTCCGACGAAAAAATCGCTGACATCAGTGCCCGCACCGATGGGCGACCGCAGGAGATTTCGCCCTATCATTTCGTCCGCGCTGGCCTGCCGCCGAGCATTCTCTTCCACGGCACGAAGGATGAGGCGGTGCCATTCCCCACGGTGGAACTCTTTGCCAAGACCATGACCGCCGCAGGCAATCGCTGCGAACTGAAAGCCTACGAAGGCCAGCCGCATGGCTTTTTCAATCCCGGGCGAGGCAAGGGCGAGCCACGCGAGGAAGCCACTCGATGCTTCCACCGCACCATTCGCGAGCTTGACGAGTTCTTCGTGTCGCTGGGCTACCTGCAACCGTCCACCAAGCCGACAGTACTCGCCGCCAAGAAGCTGTCCGATTTCCAGCCACTCGTCCGCACCGAGACCTGGACCGAGCAGTGGCCGGATGCTTCCGGCAAAGCCGAAACGCGCAACGTCACCGCCGAAGTGTGGACGCAAGCCATGCAAGCGACGCTGGACGCCCAGGGAACGCTGCACATTCCCGCGCGGGACAAGCCCTATTACCTCGATGGCCCGCTCGTTTTGAAATCCGGTCAGAAACTTAGCGCCGACCCGACCGCCGAGATTCGCCTCAAGCCTGACAGCAACACCTGCATGGTGCGCAACGAGCATGTCGTCGGCTTTGCAGACCAACCAGTGCCCGAGGACACACAGCCTGACACCGGCATCATCATCGAAGGCGGCATCTGGACGACCTTGAACCTGGCCAAGGACGCCAACGGCAACCAACGCGGTCACTCCGCGAAACAGAATCCCGTGCCCGGCACGCACGGCGTCATCCTACTGCACAACGTCCGCGGCGTGACAGTGCGGAATGTCACCGTGCGCCAGAGCAAGGCCTTCGCCATTCATCTTGGCAACATCCGCGACTTCACCGTCGATGGCCTCACCCTTGATCAACATGGGCGCGATGGCGTGCATGTGGATGGCCCCGCGAGCGATGGGATCATCCGTAACGTTAGCGGCGATTCGCATGATGATCCCGTCTCGCTCACCGCATGGGATTGGCGGCAATACAATGTCACGTTCGGTCCCATTCATCATCTCACCATCGAGCGCATCGTCGGCGCGCCCGAGGAAAAACACGGCACCGATGCCATCCGCCTGCTGCCCGGCGTGAAGCGCTTCAGCGACGGCACCATGCTCGATTGCCCCATTCACGACATCACGATGCGCGGCATCACCGACATCCGCGACTTCAAGCTCTACGACCAGCCCAACCTTGAAGTTGGGCGCGACAACGACTTCAGCGCCGGCATCGGCACCCTGAAGAACATCGTGTTTGAAGACCTCACCTTCAATCGCCCCGGCAGTATCCAAGTCCACGCCAACACCGACGGACTCACCATCCGCGAGGTGAAGCTGCTGTTTGCTCCCGCCACAGACCACCGCCTCCTCGAACTCGGCCCGAAGTCGATGACCTACAAGGGTGCGTCTGGCACCGATCCCTCGCGCTGGACCGAGATCTTCTCCCCCGACCTCGACTGCACCGTGCGCCACGTCAGTATCTCCGGCGTCCGCACCCGCGACTCGCAGAGCGATTTGCCCATCGAGCAAGTGGTGAAGGTCATCGAGCAAAAGCCCAACCCCGATTACCCCAAGACCACCCCGAAAGGCGGCACGGGCAGAGGCATCTGGATTCGATAAGAGAATGAAACCCACCCTGATTCCCAAAGACAAGAACATGAAAACCCGAAGCCCTTATTTCTGCCTTCCCTCTATTTGCCGGCTCCTCGCCGGTCTCATTCTAACCGTCGGTCTCGTTTCGGTGCGCGCCGAGGTGAACAAAGACACCTTCGGCACCACCCGCGAGGGCGCGTCCGTCGAGCGCTACACCCTGAAGAACAAGCATGGCCTCGTCGCGAAGATCATCACGTTCGGCGGCATCATCACCGAACTGCATGTTCCTGATCGCGCGGGAAAACTCGCTGACATCGCACTCGGATTCGACACTTTGGCCGAATACGAGGAGCACAACGGCGGCGTGTATTTCGGCTGCATCACCGGGCGCGTCGCCAATCGCATCGCGGGCGGCAAGTTCGATCTCGATGGCAAATCCTACAAGCTGGACCTCCATCCCACGACGAGCTTTCATCTCCACGGAGGCCTGAAAGGCTTCAGCAAGGTCATCTGGAAAGCGGAAGTCGTCACCGACCCGCGCGGACCTGCGTTGCGCCTGACCTACCTCAGCAAGGACGGCGACCAAGGCTTTCCCGGCAATCTCAACAACAGCGTCACCTATGTGCTTACCGAGGAGGATGCCCTTGTCATCGAGTATGAGGCGACGACTGACAAAGCCACTCCCATCAACCTCACCAACCACACCTACTTCAACCTCGCCGGAGCCGGCAGCGGGACCGTGCTCGACCATCGGCTCACCCTGCAGTCGCAGCGCTATCTGGAAACCGATGCCGACTTGGTGCCCACGGGAAAGCTGCTGCCAGTCGCTGGCACCGCATTTGATTTCACCAAGAGCGAGGTCATCGGCAGCCGTCTCGATCAAATCTCCATCGGCGGTTACGACCACGCCTTTGTTCTCGCCGCCAAACCGCAGTCCAAGCCCGTCCTCGCCGCCGAGGTCTACGAGCCGAACAGCGGCCGCCTGATGCAAATCCTCACCGACCAGCCCGGCGTCCAACTCTACACCGCCACCTACACCACCCCGCTCAAAGGCAAGAGCGGCAGGGGTTACGACCGCTTCCACGGTTTCTGCCTTGAGACCCAGCATCATCCCGACTCGGTGCATCACGCCGGCTTTCCCAACACGATCCTCCGCCCCGGCGAGACCTATCGCACCGCCACCGTGCATCGGTTCAGCGCTCGGTGATCCAAAGCGACGAAAAATGATCGACAAAAATTTGGCGATCCGAAGCCCATTTTTCTGTCATTCATCTTTTCGTCGATTCATCATCTCCCTGCTGCCCGCGCCACTGGGCTTCGAAATGACCTTTTCTCAATCCCCCGCATACAGTTTGCCCCAATGACCAAAACCGCCCCTTCCAACACCCGCCGCGTGGTGCTCTTTTTCGCCGTTACCTTGGCGATCATCACCTATGTGGACCGCGTCTGCATTTCCCAGGCCGCACCTGCGATGCAGGAGGAGTTGGGGCTCACGAAAATCCAGATGGGTTATGCCTTCGCCGCGTTTGGCTGGGCGTATGCCTTGTTTGAAATTCCCGGCGGCTGGCTCGGCGATCGCATCGGGCCGCGCAAGGTGCTGATGCGGGTCGTGACGATGTGGTCGATCTTCACCATCGCGACGGGTTGGGCGTGGAATCTTGTTTCGCTCGTCGTCAGTCGTTTCTTCTTCGGCATGGGCGAGGCGGGTTGTTTTCCGAACATCACGAAGGCGTTTACCACCTGGTTCCCGGCAGCCGAGCGAGTCAAGGCACAGGGCGTCCTCTGGCTCAGCGCCCGATGGGGTGGTGCTTTCACCCCGCTGCTGGTGGGCTGGATGCTGGCGAGCGGTGGCGAGGGTCGAGCGGGGCTCGGAATTCACTACAAGTGGGTTTTCCTCATCTTCGGCCTGCTGGGCGTGGTGTGGGCGATTTCGTTTTATCGTTGGTTCCGCGATCAGCCGAAGGATCATCCGGCGGTAAATGCCGGAGAGCTCGCGATGATTGGGGAAACCCAACATGCCGGGGATCATTCCATGCCTTGGGCCAAACTGCTGGCCTCCCGCACGGTCTGGATGCTTTGGGCGCAGTATTTCTTCATGTCTTACGCCTGGTATTTCTATATCACGTGGTTCCCCACCTACTTGAAGGAGCATTTCACCGGCATGGGCGACATGCAGCGGGCGCTGCTGGCCTGCGTGCCGCTCTTTTTCGGCGGCATCGGCTCCATCCTCGCGGGGATGTTCTCGGCGCGGTTGGATGTGTGGCTCGGCAGCATCGCCCGCACGCGCCGCTGGCTGGGAGTGATCGGCATGGGCGCGGCGGGCGTGATGCTCCTCATTTCGATGCAACTTCAGACACCCGTGGCCTCCGTCCTCGCCATTGGTCTCGCGGCTTTGTGCAGCGATCTCGCCATGCCCGGTGCCTGGGGTGCGTGCATGGACGTCGGCGGACGCCACACCGGCGCGCTCTCCGGCAGCATGAACATGATGGGCCAGGTCGGCGGAGCCATCGCCCCCATGGCCGTGCCCCTCGTGCTCGCCGCCACGAACAACAACTGGACCATCAACATGGGCCTCTTCGCTCTCAGCTACTTCCTCGGTGCCATCTGCTGGGCCTTCATCAACTCGGATGAACGTCTCGAGGACGGGATGCCGGCGGGAGGGGGTGATGGAGTAGAGGAGAATTGAATCCAAGAAACTACTCCAGTTGACTTCGCTGCGCTTTGGACGCTTAGCTGGCCCTTCGGGCACCTATCTCGATACTCTCGATTGTCTATCTCCGCTTCGCTCCGGTTCCACCGCTCCAGAACTCCAGAACTCCAGAACTCCAGAACTCCAGAACTCCAGAACTCCAGAACTCCAGAACTCCACCACTCCACCACTCCACCACTCCACCACTCCATGACTCCTCCCACCACCCGTCGTTCCTTCCTCACCAGCCTCGGCACCCTCGCCGCCGCGCCATTGTTGGCCCGCGACTTCGGCCCCGGCGCTGCGCCCGTGCGTTATCCCGAACCCGATGTCATCGCGCTGGACAAGGCCTTTGAGAAATACAAGATCGCCATGTCGCCCATCGAGCGGCTGCACACCGGCATGTATTGGGCGGAAGGGCCTGCGTGGAGCGGATGGGGCCAGTATCTCGTGTGGAGCGACATCCCGAATGACGTGCAACTCCGCTGGCTGCAAGACGACAACCAGGTGACCACGCTGCGCAAGCCCGCGAATCACAGCAACGGCAACACCTTCGACCGTGAGGGCCGCCAGATCTCCTTCGAACACGGCACCCGCCGCGTCGTGCGATACGAGCCTGACAACAGCGTCACCGTCCTTGCCGACAAGTTCGATGGCAAGCCCTTCAACGCGCCCAACGACGGCTCCGTGCATCCTGATGGCAGCGTGTGGTTCACCGATCCCGGCTACGGCAGCCTCGGTAACTTCGAGGGACACAAAGGCGAACTGGTCCTCAAAGAAGCCGTCTATCGCATCGATCCCGGCGGCAAGATCGAGATGGTCACCGACGAAATCTTCAAGCCGAACGGCCTCTGCTTCTCACCCGACTACAAGAAGGTCTATGTGGCCGACACCGGTTCCACGCACTATCCCGAGGCGCCGAAGAACATCAAAGTGTGGGACATTGAAGGCGCGAAGCTGAAGAACGGCCGGGAATTCGCCTCGATGAAGATGGACTTCAACGGCAAGGAAGTCGCCGGCCTCGCCGATGGCATCCGCTGTGACAAGGACGGCAACATCTGGGCCGGCATGGGCTGGGTGGGGGAGGGCTACGACGGCGTCCACATCTTCTCTCCCGAAGGCAAACGCATCGGCCAGATCCTGTTGCCGGAGATCTGCGCGAATGTCTGCTTCGGCGGCCCGCGCCGCAATCGCCTCTTCATGACCGCCAGCCGCAGCCTCTATGCCGTCCACACCGAAGCCATCGGCGCTCACTGGTGCTGATCGAATCAGGGGGCGTTAACACGGATCACGCATTCAGGGCCTTGTAGAAGGCTCGCGATGATCGATCCTACTGGTATGACCTCCTACCAAAGGCCTGTCGTATGAATCGAATCGACCTCCAGGGCAGGGTTTCCATCATCACGGGAGGTGCCCGAGGGATCGGTCGTGCCATTGCCGAGCGTCTTCTCGCCTCGGGTGCACGTGTTTCGCTTTGGGATGTGGATGCTACCGCGCTCGCGCAGGCTTCGGCGGAGATGGGCACGCCGGACACCGTGCACACCGCCACAGTGGATCTTGCCGATCTTGCCTCCGTCCAGGCCGCCACCGCAGCCACCGTGGCCGCGTTTGGAAAGATCGATATCCTCGTCAACAATGCAGGGATCACCGGCGGCAACGCGAAGACCTGGGAACTCGATCCAGCCGACTGGCGGCGCGTGATGGAGATCAATCTCAACGGACCCTTTTACTGCTGTCACAGCGTGGTGCCGCACCTCATCTCAAACGGTTACGGGCGCATCGTGAACATCGCTTCCATCGCCGGAAAGGAAGGAAATCCCAATGCCGCCCACTACAGTGCGTCAAAGGCTGCTGTCATCGCATTGACCAAATCGCTCGGCAAGGAGCTGGCTACGGCGAACATCACCGTCAATGCTGTCACGCCGGCCGTCATCGCCACGGACATCCTCCAGCAGATGCAGCAGTCGCACATCGACTACATGCTCGCGAAGATCCCGATGGGACGCTTTGGCAAAAAGGAAGAGGCCGCCGCCCTCGTGGCCTGGCTTTGCTCGGAAGACTGCTCCTTCACCACCGCCGCCGTCTTCGATCTCTCAGGCGGTCGCGCGACTTATTGAACTCAATCTCTCCCCCGCTCCATTCCCCGATGAATATCACCGCACTCGAACGTCCTGCATCCCTCGTGGAACGCGTCTGTCAGCAACTCTCCGAGCTCATCCGTGGCGCCAGTTCCGAAGAGGAACGCTGGCTTCCCGCCGAACGCTCGTTGGCAGAGAAGCTCGGCGTCAGCCGCACTGTCGTTCGCGAGGCCACGAAGCGGCTCGAACAGCAGGGCATGCTGGAGATCCAGCATGGGACCGGAATCAAGATCGTCGATCGATTGCACAGGCCTTTGAATGACTCGCTTTCGCTGCTCATTCCTGATATGGCGGATCGTCTTCAGCAACTCAATGAGGCGCGTCTTTCCATCGAGCCGGATGCTGCGGCCCTGGCGGCAGAGCGCGCCACGAAGGAGCAAGTCCGCACGCTGCGCCGGATCCAAACCCAGTTGGAAAAGGCCCCTGACAATGTCGCCGCGATTGAGGCTGACATCGCGGCTCATCACGCCATTGCCGACGCGAGCGGCAATCTGATTTACCGGCTCATTCTCGATTCGCTCGCCGAGATCGGTGTCACCAGCCGGCTGCGCACCATCGGTCGCATCGGCAAGAAAACCGCCATCGAGCACCACGAAGCCATTTTGTCCGCCATCGAGAACCGCGATCCCGAAGCTGCCCGCATCGCGATGCGTTTCCACATCCTCGCCGCCGGGGAGGACATGGACCTGATCGCCCTCAAAACCAGAAAGGCAAAACAACCATGAAGTTCATTTTTTTGTCACTGATCTTTTTGTTATCCCTTTGCGTCACCAGCCACGCAGCCGATACCGCCTTCTTCGACTCCAAAGTCCTGCCCATCCTGCAAAAGCGCTGCTTTGAGTGCCACTCGCACGGCACCAAGATCAAGGGCGGCCTCGCGCTCGACTCGCGCTCCGGCTGGGTCGAAGGCGGAGACAACGGTTCGGCCATTGAGCCCGGCGACGTGGAGGCGAGCCTGCTCGTCAAGGCGGTTCGCTATGTCGACGCGGAGTTCGAGATGCCGCCCAAGGCCAAACTCCCGGCCGGCGAGATCGCGATTCTCGAAGAATGGGTCAAAACCGGTGCCCATGACCCGCGCAGCTCCGGAACCTCCAAACTGAAAAAAGGCATCGACCTCGTCGAAGGCCGCAAGTTCTGGGCCTTCCAGCCGGTCCGCGATCCCTTGCCTCCCCGAATCCAGGACACGCAATGGCCGCTCGATCCCCTCGATCATTTCATCCGTGCAAAGCAGGAGCAGGAAGGCATCGCGCCCGTCGCGGATGCGGATCGCTACACCTGGCTGCGACGCGTGAGCCTTGACCTCACGGGCCTGCCGCCCACCGAGACGGACGTTCTGGCCTTTGCGCAGGATTCCTCGCCGCATGCCTTCGAGGTGGTCGTGGATCGTCTCCTCGCCTCGAAAGGCTACGGGGAACGCTGGGCGAGGCACTGGCTCGATCTCACCGGCTACGCCGACATGATCGGGACCTCCAACAACGTTTTCGCCGAGCACGCCTGGCGCTACCGCGACTACCTCATCGATTCCTTCAACGCGGACAAACCTTTCGACGAGTTCGTTCGCGAGCAGATCGCGGGGGATTTGATGCCGTCGGAATCCACCGAAGACCGCGCCGAGAACATCGTCGCCACCGGTTTCCTCATGGTGGGTGACATCGAAATCGTGAATCCCGACAAGGCGAGGATGGAGGCGGACCACATCGATACCCAGGTCAACCGGATCGGACAGACTTTCATGGGCATGACTCTCGGCTGCGTGCGTTGCCACGATCATAAATTCGATCCCATCGGCGTCGAGGATTACTACGGGATCGCCGGGATGCTGCACAGTTCGCCCTCGTCGCGCAAGATGCCCGACATGGGCGTGTGGAGCACGCTCAACAGCACCGTCCTGCCGGAGACACCCGCGCAACTCGCCGCGCGGAAGCAGCTCGAAGCCGAAAACGAGCAACGCATCGCAGGCCTCAAGGCCGAAGAAAAGAAGCTCTCCGATGAGAAAGCCGCCCTGACAAAACAACTCGCCGCCCTCGGCAAGAGCACCGTGCCCGCCGCCCCGGTTGCTGCCACCGACAATGCGGAACGCGAGATCGCGCCTTCTCCGGAAGCCAAGGCCACGGATGACAAGGACGCCCTCGTCAAGCGGCGGGACGAACTCGACGCGCAGATCAAGAAGCTCGGCGAGACCATCAAACATGCTGAGTTCTTCAAGGATAAAACGCCGCGCGCCTTCGCCATGAGCGACGGCACCGAGCCCGCTGACATGCCTGTGCATGTGCGGGGAAATCCCTACACGACCGGGTCCGTCGTCCCTCGCGGAACCGTTCGTGTCGCCTCATGGGAACCGTTTCCTGCCATCCCCGCCGGGCAGAGCGGCCGTCTTCAACTCGCGGAGTGGCTTGCCGACAAACGCCACCCGCTCACCGCCCGTGTCACCGTGAACCGCATCTGGCAGAAGCTCTTCGCCACCGGCATCGTGCCCAGCGTCGATTACTTCGGCCTGCGCGGCGAGATTCCCACCGATCCCGAGTTGCTCGATCATCTTGCCACGCGCTTCATGGAGGGGGGATGGTCGCAGAAATCCTTCCTCCGCTCGCTCGTGCTGAGCCGCACCTATCGCCTCGGCAGCGCCAATCCGAAATCGGCAGTCCCCGATCCGCAATCGAAAGATCCCGAGAACAAACTCTATTGGCGCATGAACCGCCAGCGCCTCGACGCCGAGGCCATACGCGACTCCATGCTCGCCGCGAGCGGCGAACTCATTCGCGACAGCGGCGGTCCCGCCCTCGTGCTCGAAGAGCCGGAGAACTGCGGCTCGCTTGCTTTGAAAGGCGTCAATCCACCGAACTACACTCATCGAAAACCCCGCCCCTCGCAGGATTTTGAGCGCACCCTCTATCTTCCCGTGCTGCGCAACGGTACCGCCGGACCGGATCGCCTTCGGGCTTTCTTCGACTTCGTCAACCCGGCCGAGATCGCCGGTCAGAGGAGTCAGACCATCGTTCCCACGCAGACGCTTTTTCTCCTCAACAACGACCTCATCCGCAAGCGCGCCCACGTTCTCGCCGACAAGCTCATCGCCGAAGAGCCCGACGAGGTCGCCCGCA
The DNA here is from genome assembly GCA_002396885.1 of Akkermansiaceae bacterium UBA5020. Lineage (GTDB taxonomy): Bacteria > Verrucomicrobiota > Verrucomicrobiia > Verrucomicrobiales > DEV007 > Arctic95D-9. Next base: position 89,547 of record DGXY01000075.1, on the reverse strand, counting down.
TCGAAAGCCTCTGGCTCCGCGTCCTGAGTCGCCCTCTCGGCAGCGCCGAACGCGAGGAGGCCCTCGCCTTTCTCGGCAGCGTGGAACCGCTCATCACCACCGTCAAAGGCCGACCCGCCCTCGAGTCCATCAAGTGGCGCGAGCTCTGCCACAGTCTCCTCGCCTCGAATGAGTTTGTGTTTCGGTTATGATCGCATGCCTCCAATCATGGATGTGCCGCGAGAAACTCCTGCGGCGTCAACACCGGCACGGGGCTACCCGTGAAGTCCCGCGTGTTGCGAGTCACGATACAATCGGCACCACAGGCATCCGCAGCCACTGCCTGCATGGCATCTTCGAGGTCGGAGATCGGAAGTTGAAAAGCACGCATCGCTTCACGTTGTCCGGTGTATGCCACCGAAACCGAGCCCAACAGCTGCCCCAGGGCGAGATGTGCCGCAGCCTCGCCAACCTTTCGGCTGTAAATGTAAAAGGCTGTCGCAAGACCATGCCACGCGATGAAAACCGGCTCTTGCAGTTGATCGCATCGCACAAGCACTTGCTCGCTATCGACCTGATGTGGTACCCGCTTCTCCAAAACGTCGAGGAGGATATTGGTGTCGATAAACACAGCCATGGCACGAGTGGCGGATCAGCTCCCAAACTTCCCGGCGAGGTAGGCATCACGCAGAGACTCACGCGTCTCGCCTTGTTCAAGGCGCATAGAGCCCGCGTATTTTTCAACCCATTCAGTGAGGCTCATCCGAGGCCCCTCGACAAGGTCCTCCCGGGTATGTTTGATGGCCTTCAGGACCATGAACGATCCATCAGCCTGAACCTGGGCCTCAAGTTGAAGCATGTCGCCTGCTTGCGGCGCGAGATCATCCGGGATCGAAGTGGTAACAGTGATCATCACCCCACTCTAATTCCACGAGCCACCGCTGCAACTCTTCGTTCACGCTGAATCCTGCCACCCCAATTCTCTCACCATTCTTTCGTCTTTCATCCCACCATTTGACTTCGCTGCGCTCCATCCCTCCACCACTCCATGAACACGTTTACCCGCCGCCAACTCCTCCAGCGCACCGCCTGCGGTTTCGGTGCTCTCGCCCTGCACGACATTGCCAGCGCCGCAGCCAATCCCGTCGCTGCCACCATCCCCGGCATGATCCCCAGGGCAAAACGGGTCATCTTCCTGTTCATGGGTGGTGGTCCCTCGCAACTGGACCTCTTTGACCCGAAGCCCTACATCGCCCGCAAGCACGGGCAGAAGATCGACTCGCCCCTGCGCAAGGAAGTCACTCAGGTCGGCACCGAGCAGTTCCTCGCGCTCGATGCCATGGCTCCCGTCCGTCCGCGGGGACAGAGCGGCATGATGATCTCCGATCTGATGCCGCACCTCGCCTCCGTCGCCGACGACCTCTGCCTCCTGCGCGGGATGAATGCGGACAACCCGCAGCACGCGGGCGCGACGCTGCAATTTCACACCGGCACCTTTGCCGAAGTGCGTCCCTCCATGGGCGCGTGGGTCAGCTACGGCCTCGGCACCGAGAATGCCAACCTACCCAGTTTCGTCAGCATCCAGGGCGGCGGCGTGCGTGAATACGGCTCCGCGTTCCTGCCTGCGATTCATCAGGGCACGAAGCTCACTGTGCCGCTCGACAGCAAAACGCTGCCGGTCGAAAACCTCCGCAACGTCTCCGAGAACGATGCCATTCAGCGCCAGCGAATGGATTTCATGTCCCGCATGAACCGTCGTCTCGTCGGCGACCTCGGTGGCGATGCCAACATGGAAGGCATGATCCAAAACATGGAACTCGCCGCCCGCATGCAGCTCACCACGCCCGAGATCGTCGACATCTCGAAGGAGAGCAAGGCAACGCTCGATCTCTATGGCGTTGGCGGCAAGGACACGAACACCTTCGGCCGTGCCTGCCTCCTCGCACGCAAACTCAGCGAGGCCGGGGTGCGCTTCGTGCAGGTCAGCACCGGGGGCTGGGATCACCACGGCGACATCCGCGGCAACCTGCCCAAGCTTTGCGCCCAGACCGATCAACCGGTCGCGGCGCTGCTCAAGGATTTGAAATCACGCGGCCTCCTCGAAGACACGCTCGTGCTCTGGAGTGGGGAGTTTGGGCGCACGCCCTGGAGCCAGGATCTCAGCGGCAAATCGCCCATCGACAAACACGGCCGCGAGCACCAGCCCGAGAGCTTCTGCTCATGGATGGCCGGTGGCGGCGTCAAAGCCGGCCTCACCTACGGCGACACCGACGACATGGGCTACCGCGCCATCAACGGCAAGATCCATGTCCACGACCTCCACGCCACCATGCTGCATCTGCTCGGCATCGATCACCTCAAGCTCACCGCCCGCCACCTGGGTAGGGATTTCCGGCTGACCGATGTGTATGGTGAAGTGGTGAAGGAGATTCTGGCTTGATGAGATTTGCTTCCTAGGCAACTCAAAGAGCATGGAGCCATCGGGGGAAATCACCGCTGCTCCCGCCGGTGGCGATGGCATGACGGCAGGCCAAAACATGTCAAAACTGGTTCACTTTCATTTCCATGAACTCAACCCTCGACCTCACCCGCCGCCACTTTCTCGGCCAGATGACGACCGGCCTCACCGGCGTCGCGCTTTCGCGTTTGTTCACGAATGAGCTGCTGGCTGCGCCCGGCAAAACGCACTTTGCGCCGAAGGCGAAACAGGTGCTGCAAATTTTCTGTCCCGGAGCGGCCTCGCACATGGACCTGTGGGACCACAAGCCGATGCTGGAGAAGTTTCATGGAACGCCGATGCCGGGTGCGGACGTCGAGGTCACCTTCCAGGGCAAGAACGGCAACCTCATGAAGTCGCCGTGGCCCTTCGCTCCCGCGGGAGAGAGTGGGAAGATGATTTCCACGATGCTGCCGCACATGGCGAAGCATGTGGACGACATGGCCTTCATCCATTCGATGACCAGCCGCACGAACACGCACGGGCCCGGCTGCATTTACATGAACTCGTGCTTCACCCGCGAGGGTTTCCCCAGTGCGGGATCGTGGGTGAGTTATGCGCTCGGTTCGACGAATGAAAACCTGCCGACTTACGTCGCCATTCAGGACGTGCGCGGCGAGCCGCCGAATGGAAAGGCGAACTGGGGCAACGGCTTCCTCTCTGCACAGCACCAGGCCGTCTCGATGGCCGCCCAGCAGCCGCTGCGCAATCTCGCACGGCCCGCTTCCATCGGAGCGGATGACGAAAAGGCCACGCGCGACTTTTTGCAGTTTATCAATGCCGAGCACGCCGCGGCGCATCCGGGCAACGATGAACTCCGCGCCCGTATGGCCGCCTACGAACTCGCGGCAAAGATGCAGCTCACCGCGCCGGAGGTCAGTGATCTCGCCGCCGAGCCGCAGCACGTCCACGACCTCTACGGCACCGGCGACAGCAACAAGCTCAAGGCCGCCTACGCCAAGAACTGTCTGCTCGCTCGCCGCTTCCTCGAACAGGGCGTGCGTTACGTCAGCCTCTACTGCGCGTCCCGCGCCAGCGCCGTCGATGGCCTCTTGAATTGGGATGCGCACAAGACGTTGAAGGCCGACTACGAGCGTCATTGCCCCATCTTCGACCAGCCTACCGCCGCGTTGCTCACCGACATGAAGCAGCGCGGCCTGTTGGATGATGTGCTCGTCGTCTGGTGCACGGAGTTCGGACGCATGCCCACGCATCAGGAAGGAACGTCGGGGCGCGATCACAATCCCGACGCCTTCACGACCTGGATGATGGGCGCGGGCGTGAAAGGCGGCGTGAGCTACGGCGCGACAGACGACTTCGGTCGTCGCTCCGTCGTGGATGTCGCCACTGTGTATGACTTCTACGCCACCGTGTTGCACCTGCTCGGCCTCGATCACGAGAAGCTGACCTATTACCACAATGGTGCACAACGCCGCCTTACCGACGTCCACGGGCACGTCCTCAAAAGCATTCTCGCCTGACCGTTGCCATGAAACCGCTCGCGATCCTACTTCTCGCCTCGTCATCCGCGCTCGCCGCTGATCCGGCAGGCATCGCCTTCTTTGAGCAAAAAGTGCGTCCAGTGCTCGTCGAGCATTGTTACTCCTGCCACAGTGCCGAGGCGAAAAAGCTCAAGGGCAATCTCTATCTCGACTCGAAGGCGGGATGGGAGAAAGGAGGCGACAGCGGCGAGCCCGCCGTCGTTCCCGGCCAGCCGGAAGACAGTCTGCTCCTCCTGACGGTCCAGCATCTCGAGGAAGACATGGAGATGCCGCCGAAGAAACCAAAGCTGCCGGAAGCCGTCATCGCGGACCTCGTGACGTGGGTGAAAATGGGCGCGCCCGATCCACGCGATGGCGCGAAGATCGAGGCGAAGCGCGGGGACAAATCGTGGTGGTCGCTCCAGCCGCTCGCCAAGCAATTCGCGCACAACGACATCGATGGCTTTGTCGCCGCCAAGCTCGCGGAGAAGAAGCTCACGCTGAATCCGCCGGCTGATCCACGCTCGCTCATCCGTCGCATGAGCTACGACGTGATCGGGCTGCCGCCGACGGTGGAGGAGGTGGAGACATTTGTGAAAGCGCATCGGGCGAATCCGCGCCAAGCCGTTGAAGCACTGGTGGATCATCTGCTCTCTTCTCCGCGCTACGGAGAGCGATGGGGGCGTCACTGGCTGGATGTGATTCGCTTCGGTGAGAGCAACGGCTTCGAGCGCAACTTCGTGATCGATGATCTCTGGCCGTTTCGCGACTACGTCATCAAGTCGATCAACGACGACAAGGCGTTCGATCAGTTCATCACCGAGCACCTTGCGGGGGATGTCATTGGCAAGGACAATCCGGCGGTCGAAATCGGCAGCGCCTTCCTCGTCGCCGGGCCTTACGACGATGTCGGCAATCAGGACAAGGTCGCACAGGCGAACATCCGCGCCGCCACGCTCGATGATATGGTCACGGCGACGAGCGGCGCATTCCTTGGCCTCACCATCAACTGCGCCCGCTGCCACAACCACAAGTTCGACCCCATTCCCGCCGGGGACTACTACCGCATCAAGTCCGCGTTCGAGGGTATCAAGCACGGTCGCCGCGTCGTCGCCACCTCTGAACAACGGGCCGCCTTTGCCGCCGCCACCAAGCCGCTCAACGAGGATAAGGCCGCGCTCACCGCCGAACTCGACGCGCTGAACGACGGCATCGACGCACGTGCAAAGTCCGAGATGGCGACGCGCCATTTCACGAGGCCCAAGATTGACCCGCAGCAGACGGAGGAGCGCTTTGCGCCCGTTCAGGCGCGTCACATCAAATTTGTCATCCACGCGCTGACTACGAACCCCAAGGGCGGTGCGAAAGGCGTGTCTGGCAAAGCCGGATCCGGGCGGCTCACCGAGTTTGAAGTGTGGAGCAGCGGTGCCGAAGCCCGCAACGTCGCCCTCGCCGGCAACGGTGCGAAGGCCGAAGGCGCGCGGTCTGCCACGGCGGAGGATTTCCCCGAGGCCTACGGACCGCAGTTCACCATCGACGGGCAGTTTGGCGAGCAATGGTTCATCGGAGAACCGGCGGAACTCACCATCACTCTCGCGCAGGCTGAGACCATCGACCGTATCAGTTTCAGCAACGCCAAGGGCAAAGGAATTGAGGACAAGGCTCAGGGCGCGACCCCCTGCGAATACGACATCCAGGTCTCGCTCGATGGCACGAAGTGGGAGACCGTCGCCAGCAGCGCGGACCGCCAGCCATGGACGCCCGCTCACGGCATCGAGCGTGTGCGGCGCGAGGTCATCACTGCGGATGATGAGCGAAAACTCGCGGCACTGGAGGAACAGATTGCCGTCGTGCAATCCAAGCTCAACTCGGTGCCCAAGCTGGAGCAAGTCTGGGTAGGTCTGCCACCCACGCAGCCAACGGAGCCGACTTATCTTCAGAAGGGCGGCGACCCCATGAAGCCCGGTGAAGTGGTCGCCCCGGCTAGCCTCAGCGTGCTCGATCAAGTCACGAAACCCTATGCGCTGAAGCCCAATGCCGACGAAGGTGAGCGACGCCTCGCGCTCGCGAGGTGGATCACGAGCAGCGACAACCCGCTGACCACGCGCGTCCTCGCGAACCGCGTGTGGCAATGGCATTTCGGCACCGGCATCGTCGATACGCCGAGCGACTTCGGCTTCCTCGGCAGCAAACCCACGCATCCCGAACTCCTCGATTTTCTTGCAACGCGCCTTCTCGTTCATGGCTGGCGTTTGAAGCCGCTGCATCGCGAAATCCTGCTCTCGCAGACTTATCAGCAAAGCGCGACCCATCGCCCCGAAGCCGCAATGGAAGACAAGGACGCGCGCCTGCTCTGGCGCTTCCCTCCGCGCCGCCTGAGTGCGGAGGAACTGCGCGACACGATGCTCTCCGTCGCCGGCAAGCTGCAACTGGAGCCAACGGGCGGCCCCGGCTTCCGGCTCTACAAATTCACGCAGAACAACGTCTGCACCTATTTCCCGCTTGATAGGCATGGCCCCGAAACCTACCGCCGTGCCGTCTATCACCAAAACGCACGCGCCAGCGTCGTCGATGTGCTCACTGACTTCGACCTCCCCGACATCGCCTTCGCCGCTCCGAAGCGCGCGAACACCACCACGCCGCTTCAAGCTCTCACCCTGCTCAATCACAGCTTCACCCTCGAAATGGCCAGCGCCCTCGCCAACCGCATTCAAGCCGGCGACGCCGTGAAGCAAGCCTATCGTTTCACCTTGCAGCGCGAGCCCAGCGGGAAAGAACACGAAGCCGCCACCAAACTCATCGCCACGCAAGGCACCGCGTCTTTCTGCCGCGCACTGCTGAACGCGAACGAACTCCTCTACCTCGAATGAAACCATCCCTGCTCCTGCTTTCCCTACTGTTCGCCACTTCCGCCTTCGCCGAGGTCAAAACCGAAACGATCACCATCCCGATGCGCGATGGCGTGACGCTCACCGCCGATCTCTATCGCGATGACTCGGTCAAAGAGGCTCCCGTCATCCTCACCCGCACGCCGTATGACCGCACCAAGCAAAAAGGCACGGGTGAGAAATGGGCGAAGGCCGGCTACATCTTCATCGCGCAGGATTGCCGGGGAAAGTTCGGCTCGTCGGGGGACTTTGCGCCTTACAACAACGAGGGACAGGACGGCTACGACACCATCGAGTGGATCACGCGCCAGTCTTGGTGCAGCGGTCGCGTGGGCATGATGGGCGGCTCGTATGTGGGCGCGGTGCAGTGGCAGGCCGCGGCAGAGAATCCGCCCGGACTCGCCGCCATCGCCCCGCAGGCCACGTGGAGCAGTTTTTATCGCAATCTCTACCTCGGCGGCTCCGTGCGTCTCTCGCTTATCGCGGGTTGGATCGCGGGCAACTCGCCCAAGCCGGAGGGTGCCAAGCCGAACGATTTTGATAAGGCCCTCCTTCGCCTGCCGCTCGGTGAGGTCGATAGCGCCATCGGCTGGGAGATGCCGTGGCTTGATGCCTTCCTCACGCATCCCCAGCCGGATGGCTTTTGGACGCGCCTCGATCTCACCTCGAGTCTTCCTGAACTCCAACTCCCGGCGCTACATGTCGTCGGCTACTACGACTTCTTCTCCCGCGAGTCGGTGGACAATTTCATGATCATGCAAAAGCAGGCGCGGGATGAAAAGACCCGCCAACAGCAGCGTCTCATCCTCGGCCCATGGGATCATGGCACCGTTGGTAAAACCAAGGTTGCCGACGTCGAGTTCGGACCCGATGCCGCTGTGGATCTCTTCGCCATCCAGCTCGACTGGTTTGACCGGCATCTCAAACAAGACCCCGCCGCACTCGCGAAGCCGTTTCCGCCCGTGCGCTACTTCTCCATGGGCGACAATGTCTGGCAAGATGCCCAAAGCTGGCCGCCGGATGGTTTCAAGGAGACTCCGTTCTTCCTGCGCTCCGACGGCAAGGCCAACACACGCAAAGGGAATGGTCGCCTCACTCGCGAAGCACCGGATCAAGACGAAACAGCTGACACCTTCCGCGCCGATCCTGCGAATCCCACACCCTCCACCCCCATCACCGAAGCACGCCCCATCAAAGCCGCCGTCTGGGGCCCCGTCGATCAAAGCGCCATCGAGGACCGCGACGACGTGCTCGTTTACACCAGCGAGCCGATGACAGCGCCGCTCACTTTCGCCGGAAACGCCGAGGCCAAGCTCCACGTCAGCACCGATACGCCTGATGCCGACTGGGCCGTGAAACTCATCGACGTGCATCCCGATGGCTTCGCGCAAAACATCGCGCGCGGCATCCTGCGCGGTCGCTATCGCACTTCCTTGCTAAAACCCGAACTGATGAAGCCCGGCCAAGTTTACGAGATCACCGTCGATCTCGGCCCCGTCGCCGCCACCATCGCCAAAGGCCATCAACTCCGCGTGGACATCAGCGGCGCCGACTTCCCCCTCTACGATCGCAACTCCAACACCGCCGAAGGCATCACCAGCAGCAAAACCGCCATTGCCACCGAGCAGGTGCATCACAAGCCAGGCGCACTCTCGCGCATTGTGCTGCCAGTGAAGGGAGCCGTCACGCCATAGCCAACCCTCATTTCCTCGATTGAGGAGAAAAATGTGACCGTTCAGGCCGCTCACGGAATTCCCCTCGTGACATGGCACGACCTGACTTTGACCAAGCGCGATTTATCGCGGCACTGACCCGGCATCAACCGGCGTTGGAGGCGTTTTGTCATGCGCAGTTGGCGAACCGGCAGGATGCGCGGGAGGCTTTGCAAGCAACGTGTGTGAAGCTGTGGGAGAAGGCGGCGGACTGGGATGCGGAGACGGAGTTTTTGCCTTGGGCGTTTGCGGTGGCGCGGTTCACGGTGCTCTCGCACATCCGCGACCGGATGCGCGACCGGCTGGTCTTTGACGAGGATGTCGTGCTGGCTATGGCGCAGGAGACGGAGGTGGCCGCAGCGGAGTTTGAGGAGCGGCGCGAGGCTTTGGGAAACTGCATGCGGAAGCTCAAGGTGGAGCAACGCGGCATCCTGCACGCGCATTACCTGACAGGCCGCACCGTGCGCGAGATCGCCACCGCCACGCAGCGTAGCGAGAGTGCGGTGAAGATGACCCTGCTACGCCTCCGCGAACAACTCAGTGAGTGCATTCAACGTCAACTCCATCCGTCCTCATGAAACACGACGATTCTTCATCATCGCATCGCTCACTGGAGCAACGCCTGCTGCATCTGCTGCAAGCCGTGCGCGATACGCATGACACCTCTGCGCGATCCGAACTGAACACGTTGCTGCGCGAGAACCCTGATGCGCGCTCGACCGTGGCGCGGCTGATGGTGGATGAGCAGGCGCTGATCAGTCGTTTGCGCGATGACACCATCGTGGCCCTGCTGGAGCCTGCTCCGAAGGCGGAGACACCGCTGCGCACGAGCACGCGCTGGTTCGCATGGCGTCCCCTCACGGCGGCGGCGGCGGGCATCATGGTCGGCATGTTTTGCACCTCCGTGGTGTTTGGTTTCGGTGTGGTGCGTTCGTTGGAGAGAGTGGTTTCGCTCTTTCAGGAAAGCTTTGAAAGCGGACCTGCGCCGTTGATGACGGGCATACCGCAGGAGGTGAACCTATGGAGCGGGGATTACTCGGAGATCGTGGAGAGGTATGATGGTGTGAAGCCAGTCCAGGGAATGAAGATGGCCCGCGTGTTGCGTTCCGATTTCGAAGGCAAGACGTCGTCAAAGCCGAGTGTTCAGGGCGATCTGATGCGTGGCGTCGATGTGCGGCCTTTTTTGCGCGAGGCCAACGGCGGCGAGGTGGTGTTCACTCTTTCGGCTCTCTTGAATACAGCGCCTTTCCTGGAAGCAGAGCGCTATGAGGGAGCGGTGACCCTTTGGGCACTTGGCCCACAGCTTCCCACGGAAGAAAGTCTGATGGACGACGCGCTGGCCCATAGCGTCGGCTTGTGTCGTCCATTGGATCGCGACCCCGCCACCTGGCAGAGGGCCTCCACACGGCTGCTCCTGCCGCCGGGGACGGAGAGGGTGCTGTTGAAGGTCTCCTTCAGCCCCATGTCTGCGAGCGGCAAGAGCCAGTCACCACTGCCGGACCACGTGACTTTCGCCGGGCACTTCGTGGATGAGGTCCGCGCCTCCGTCAACATTCGCAAGGCGGCGCCGAATCAGCGGAACGAAGCGTTGCCGTGAGACATGCCGGTTCCTCCCTCCCATTTTCACCGACCTCGAAGTCCAATGGCAAGGCCCCGGCATCACCAGGCAACCCATCGCTCCGAGTTGTCTCAAGCGCTGACATCATGATGAAGCCCTCCATCGTAATCCTCACGGCCCTGCTGCTCGCTCCGCGGACCGCGCTCCATGCCGCGGACTTCACTCCCGGCGCCCGCAAGTTCATGGATCAACACTGCGCAGAATGCCACGATGCAGATGTGCAGAAGGGCAACCTGCGCGTGGATCAGCTTTCCGTGGCGAAGCCGGACCGCGATCAATTGAATCGCCTCGTGTTGTTGTTTGATCGAGTGCTGAAAGGCGAAATGCCGCCGAAGAAGGCGGACCAGCCTGAGACCGCTGAGCGTGTGGCTTTCCTGGATGAACTGCGCACCTCGTTGATGGAGGCGGAGTCGAAGCAGCCGCTCGAAGCGGTGCGGCGCATGAACCGCGTCGAGTATGAGAGCACCTTGCGCGACCTGCTCCATCTGCCGCTGTTGCGCGTGAAGGAATTGCTGCCCGAGGATGGACAGCAGGCCGGGTTCGACAAGGTGGGCGGTGCGCTCGACTTCTCACCGGTGCTCGTTGGCAAATACTTGGAGGCCGCGGATGTCGCGCTGAACCTGGCCCTGGTGAAGGATGGTGAAAAGCCGGAAACCAAGGTCTGGCGCGAGCCCGCGGCGAAGCAGCGCACCGTGCTCGGAGCCATCCGGGTGCACTGCGCGGTGCCGCTAAAGGGCCGTGAACTTGCCCCCGGCCTCACGACATCCATCACAGGCAATCCCGAGACCGACATCCGCAACGTCGTCCGCTGGGCGCGATTCGAAGGTGAGGCAGACTCCGTGGCGTTGCTCACCAGCGTCATCGGGAGAGTTCAGCCGCAGGGGCTCCAGCCAGATCGTTTCAAGCCGCCGGTGAGCGGCTGGTATCGTGTGAGATTTTCTGCATGGAGCCTTCGCTGGATGCGCACACGTGCCGAGGTGTCGAAGCGCGGTCTCGTGCGCCAGTTCAACACCTTCGACAAGCCGTATTTCAAGAATGCCGCCGGCGAATGGGAATACACTCGTCTCGCTGAGGAAACGCCAGAGCGGGAATGGATGGAGAATGTCGAGCTCTACGGAAATGCGGAGGCGGCCCAGGTCGTGCGCGCTTCGCTCAACGGCGAACCAATCGGCTACTTCGATGTGCCGTCTCTCAAACCGAAGGTCCACGAGTTCAAAGTGTGGCTGAATCCGGATGAGAGAGTTTCCTTTCATGCCATGGGACTGCCTGCGGTTGGCGCGAGGAACTCCGGCACGAGCGAGGGCATTCGCGCCTACGAGGGGCCGGCTGTGGCATTCGATTGGTTCGAAGTGGAAGGCCCGCTCGTGGATGAATGGCCACCGGCGAGCCAGCGGCAGTTGTTTGGCGTCACTCCTGCTGGTGCCGATCCCAGGCCGCTGCTCGCGAGCTTTGCGACGCAGGCCTTCCGACGCCCCGCCACCGTGGCGGACATTGAGAGCTACGCCGTCATCGCCGAGAGCCAGATGAAGGGTGGTGCCAGCTTCGAGTCTGCGATGCTTGCCGGCTACAAGTCGATTCTCTGCTCGCCGGATTTCCTCGTGCTGGGGCTCGAGCCCGGCGACTACGCGCTCGCCTCGCGACTGTCGTATTTCCTTTGGAATGCGCCGCCCGATGACGAACTGCTCCGGCTCGCCGCACAGGGTGAACTCTCGAAACCTGAGATCCGGAAAAAGCAGGTGCAGCGCCTCCTCGCCGATGCTCGTTCAACGCGATTCATCGAGCATTTCCTCGATGAATGGATCGAGCTGAAGAAGATCGACTTCACCACGCCCGACGTAGCGCTTTATCCCGAATACGATGCATGGCTGCACGATTCGATGCTGGCCGAGACACGTGGCGATTTCCGCCGGATGCTTGAACGTGATCTCGGCGTGCGCGCCCTCATCCAGGGCGAGACAGTCTTCGTCAATCAACGCCTCGCCGAACTCTACGGCCTGCGCGGCGTGACCGGCAGCGAGTTTCGCGAGGTGAAGCTCCCTCCCGGTTCGCCTCGCGGCGGGCTGCTCACCCAGGCCTCCGTCCTGAAGGTCACCGCCAATGGCACCGCGACTTCTCCCGTGCATCGGGGTGTGTGGGTCATGGAGCGCATCCTCGGAATCCCGCGTCAGCCCCCGCCGCCGAACATCCCTGCCGTCGAGCCCGATGCCACCGGCGCTGTCACCATCCGTCAGATGATTGAGAAGCACCGTGCCGATGCCGCGTGTGCTTCCTGCCACGCCAGGATGGATCCACCGGGGTTCGCACTGGAAAACTTCGACGCCATCGGCGGGTGGAGAGATCACTATCGCCTCGCGGGGAAGCCCAAGATGATTCGTGTCGGTCAAGGAAAGGAAGCCAAGACAGTCGAGGAGCCGACCCTTGAGATCGTGAGCGAAAGCGCGGCCCTCAGGAATCGCGTGAAGATGCGGCTCGGCCCGCAGGTCGATGCCAGCGGGGAACTCATCGGTGGCAGCACGTTCAAGGACATCAACGAACTGCGCGCCCTGCTGCTGAGGGATGAAGACGCCCTCGCCCGAAACGTCGTCCGCCAATTCCTTACCTACGCCACCGGGCACGCCCCGCGATTCGGCGATCGCGATGAGATCGAAGCGATCCTTTCCAAAACCAAACCCTCGCAACACGGACTGCGCACGATCATCGAGCAGATCGTCGCGAGTCCACTCTTCGCGAAATGAATGATCCACAACCGAGAACCCGCATTCCGATGAACTTTACCCGCCGCACTTTTCTTCGCGCGTCCGGCGCAATGATGGCCCTGCCGTTCCTCGAAGCTTTCGGCAAGGAACCCGTCGCGCCGCGCCGCATCCTCGCCATCTGCACCAATCTCGGCGTGCTCGAACGCCATTTTTTCCCGGAGCAGGCGGGCCGCGATTACGCGCTCACGCCCTACTTGGAGGCGCTCAAGGATCACCGCGATCAGTTCACCGTCTTCTCCGGCACGTCGCACCCCGACGTCACCGGCGGCCACTCCGCGGAGGTGTCCTATCTCAGCGCCGCGCCGCAGCCCGGCACCGCATCATTCCGCAACAGCATCTCGCTCGATCAATTCGCTGCCGAGCGAATCGGCCACCTCACGCGCGTGTCCGCGCTGCCGCTCGTGGTGTCAAAAAGCGGCAACCAGTCGCTCTCCTTCACCTCCAGCGGCGTGATGCTGCCTGCGGAGCGTAGCCCCGGGCAGGTTTTCAAGGCGCTCTTCGTTGCCGGAAACGCGCAGGAGGTGGAAAAACAGGTCGCCAAGCTCCGCGTTGGCCGCAGCATCCTCGACGCCGTTGCGGACCGTGCCGCCGCATTGCAGAAAAAACTGGGCAGCGCGGACAAGGACCGACTCGAGCAATACTTTACCTCCGTGCGTGAGGTCGAGAAGCGGCTCCTCATATCCGAGGAATGGGAACGCAAGCCAAGGCCGAAGATCGATATACCTCCGCCGAAGGACGGCGAGTATCTGCTCGAAAAACTCGGCGCCATGTATGATCTGGCGCACCTCGCGTTCGCCACTGACAGCACGCGCCTTATCACGCTCATGATTCAGCTCCAGTTCTTCAGCGAAAACATTCCCGGCGTCAGCAGCGAGACCCACAACCTTTCCCACCACGCTGGCCGCGAGGACAAGCTGCGCGAGCTGCAAAACCTCGAGCTGGCCGAGTTTCGTGAACTCAACAAACTCCTCGCCAAGCTGCGCGCCTCGAAGGAAGGCGGCGGCACGCTGCTCGATCACACGCAAGTCCTCTACGGCAGCAATCTCAGCAACGGCAACAACCACGACAACAGGAACCTCCCCATCCTCCTTGCCGGCGGTGGCTGGAAACACGGGCAGCACCTCGCCTTTGACAAGACGAACAATTACCCGTTGCCCAACCTCTTCGTCTCCATGCTCCAGCGTCAAGGGATCGAGGCCGACAAGTTCGCCAGCAGCACGGGAACGATGAAGGGATTAGAAGCAGTGTGATGCGCGCGTTCGTCACCATTCGCAAAGCAGTGCCGAATCATTCAACCCAAGCGCTGCCGTGAGATCCCTCGATCTGTCCCATCCCGATCACTTTCAGTCATGACACTCACCCGAGTCCTTTCCTTCTTCGTTTTTCTCACGCAGTTCGCTGTTGTCTCGCCGATATTCGCTGCGGTGCCTCCCGATCATGCGGAGAAAATGAAGGCCGGGCTGGCGCTGTTTCGCGACCGGGTTGGGCCCGTCTTGCGAGAGAGCTGTCTGGAATGTCACGGCGGCAAGCAGGTGAAGGGCGAGTTCGATCTCGGCAGCCGCGAGAAGCTGTTGCAATCCGAGTCCGTGGACCTGGCGCATCCGGGCGAGAGCGGGCTGCTCAAGCTCATTCGCCACGAGGAAGACCCCGCGATGCCCAAGCGCAAACCGAAGCTGTCCGAGGCGGACATCGCAGCGATTGCGAGCTGGCTGGAACAGGGCGCGCCTTACGACAAGCCGCTCGTGGAAGGCAAAGCGGCCGTCGCCTCGTCTGGCGTGGTCACCGATGCGGATCGTGACTACTGGGCCTTTCGACGCTTGTCGCCGGTGAAACCTCCGCAGCCAAAGGACGAGCAAGGCTGGGTGAGAAATGATGTGGACCGCTTCATTCTCGCGAAGCTGGAGGCGGCGGACATCCGTCCCAATTCGCGCGCGGAGCCGCTCACGCTGCGGCGGCGTATTTCGCTGGATGTGGCGGGCCTGCCGCCCGAGGCTAACGAGGAGCTGCCTGCTTCCGACGCGGAGTTTGACGCGTTGACGGAGACGCTGCTGAAGTCGCCCGCGTTTGCCGAGACCTGGGCGCGGCGCTGGCTGGACCTGTCTCGCTATGCGGAATCGGCGGGTTTCCAGGATGACGCGGCCTTGCCCATGGCGTGGCGTTATCGCGACTTTGTGGTGCAGGCTTTGCAGACGAATCAGCGCTTCGATGAGTTCTTGCGCTGGCAGATTGCGGGCGACCGGCTGGCTCCCGAGCGGCCCGAAGCTTCCATCGCCACCGGTTTCCTTGCGCTCGGCCCTTATCAGTCGCCGGTGACGGTGAGCGAGCTGGAGCAGGCGCGTTACGACGAACTGGATGATTTTCTCCAGACCATCGGCACCGGGATGCTGGGGTTGACGATCGGCTGCGCCCGCTGTCACGACCACAAATACGACCCGCTGCCCGCCGCCGATTACTACGCGCTGGCGGCCTGCTTCACGACGACGACGCGCGGCCTGCGTGACATTCAGCCGCGCTCACCGGCGGAGCTGGCGGCAATGCGCGAGTGGTCGAAACAGGAGTCCACGCTAACGGCCGAACTCACGGCAGCCGAGGCCAAGGCCAAGGCGACCGAGAAACTCCGTGCCTCAGTGAACGATGCGAAACT
Source organism: Akkermansiaceae bacterium UBA5020 (assembly GCA_002396885.1). Lineage (GTDB taxonomy): Bacteria > Verrucomicrobiota > Verrucomicrobiia > Verrucomicrobiales > DEV007 > Arctic95D-9. The sequence goes on along the minus strand of DGXY01000075.1, from coordinate 73,972 downwards.
CGCGCCCGCCTTCAGTGCCAGATTGCGCGAGGTCGGTGAGACGGGGCTCGCAGACCTTTACGACCAGGTTCGCGGCGGCTTCCTGATGGAGCAGGTGGGCGTGGGATACCAGAGGTCGATGCAGGCGCAGTTCGCCCGTTGGACATGTGCCGACTACGAGGCCGTGTGGCAGAGGATGCAGGCGCACCTCAAAAGCAAACCCGCTTCTCCACCGCTGCTGTTGACACTAACCGAGGAGTTCGGCGGACTGAATGAACACCTGAGGCGCCACATGCAGGGGCCGAACTATTTCCGCATCAGTTTTCAGCTCAACCGAGGAGACCCGAAGCAAAAGCAGCGCGAAGCCACGCCGGGACTGCTCCAAGTCCTCATGACGCCCGGCTCAAGCGCCGACGACTGGCGTGCGCAGACGCCGCCGGTGCCGGCGTATCCGCAGGATGTGCTGGTCAGCTCCCCAGGCGCCCATCAGGAGGAGTTTTCCCGCCATCTGAAGTTGCCCGGCGACCCGCTTCAGCCCGATGCAAAACCGGCAGCGCGCGATTTTGGCAGCGACCGCGCCACGCTCGCCCTGTGGCTCACGGATGTGGAAAAGGGGGCCGGACCACTGGCTGCCCGCGTCATCGTGAACCGGCTCTGGAACTGGCATTTTGGCCGGGGCATCGTTGGCACGCCGAGCGACTTCGGCTTGCAAGGCGAGCCGCCCACGCATCCCGAACTGCTCGAATGGCTCGCGGGTGAACTGGTGCGCAGCGGCTGGGATTTGCGTCACATTCACCGCCTCATCCTCAACAGCGCCACCTGGAGGCAGAGCGCCGCGTGGGATGCCGCCCGCTCCGCCAAGGACCCGGAGAACAAGCTGCTCTGGCGCTGGCGTCCACAGCGACTCACCGCCGAGGCCGTGCGCGACACGCTGCTCAGCGTCTCCGGCCGGCTCGACCTCCGCGCCGGTGGCGAGGCAGAGACGGACCCGCTGCACAATCGCCGCTCTCTTTACACGCGGGTGAAGCGCAGCGAGCCGCATCCACTGCTGGCCGCCTTCGATGCGCCAGAGCCCATCGAAAGCGTGGGGCAGCGCCCCGTCTCCACCGTCTCGCCGCAGGCCTTGCTCATGATGAACAGCGCTTTCATGGACCGTTGCGCGGAGGATTTGGCGCGGCGCGTGGGAAAGGAAAGCGGGACGAGTGACCACGCCACGCTCATTGAGCACGCCTATCGAACGGTGCTCTCGCGTCCGCCCACCATCACCGAGCAGCAGGCGGCGCAGAGCTTTCTGCAAGCCCATCCCGATGGCCTCAAACGACTCTCCCATGTGCTGCTGTGCCTGAATGAACTGATTTATCTCAACTGAACGAATCCGCACCATGAACGTCTCCTCTTTACTGTTCAGCCGCCGTGAAATGCTGCGCCGCGCCGGTGCGGGCTTTGGTTTCTCCGCGCTCGCCACGCTGCTGGCCGATTCGGGTTTCGCTGCTACGCCCTCGTCACTCGACAGCCGCTGGCGCACGCGCCCGGCCAAGGCCAAGTCGGTCATCTGGCTGTTCATGAATGGCGGCCCCAGCCAGGTGGACACCTTTGATTACAAGCCCGCGCTGGCCGAGTGGAGTGACAAGCCGCTGCCCGGCTTCGACATCAACACGGCTTTCGATTCGCACAAAGCCGGCAACCTCATGGCCTCGCCGTGGAAGTTCCGCCAGCACGGCCAGAGCGGGCGCTGGGTGAGCGAGTTGTTCCCGCACATGGCCACCCAGGTGGACAAGATGGCCTTCATCCATTCCTGCCACACCGACAGCAACAACCACAGCCCTGCGCTCTACATGATGAACACCGGCACGCCGCGCATGGGCAAACCGTCCTTCGGTTCATGGAGCAGCTATGGACTCGGCAGCGAAAACAGCAACCTGCCAGCCTTTGTCGTCATGGCGGACCCGCGTAATCGCGGCCTGCCGCGTGGCAAGGGAAACAACTGGGGCTCAGGCTTTTTGCCCAGCCGCTACCAGGGCACCTTCCTCCAGCCCAAGGGCGAGCCCATCGCCAATCTCGCGCCCCCATCCGGCAGCAGCGAGAGCACCCGCGATGACCAGCGTGCCGACCTCGACCTGCTCGCCGCTTTGAACCGGCCCTACCTCGAGGCGCATCCCGCCGAAAGCGACCTGGATGCCCGCATCGCCAGCTTTGAACTCGCCTTCCGCATGCAGACGCAGGCACCGGAGGTTTTCGACCTCGCAGGCGAACCCGAGTCCGTGCGCAAAGCCTACGGCCTCGACGCGCCCCACTGCGGCCATTTCGCCCGCCAATGCATCACCGCCCGGCGCCTCGTGGAGCGCGGCGTGCGCTTTGTGCAGCTCTACTCCGGCGGCTCGGAAAACCAGCAGAGCTGGGACTGCCACGCAAACCTGAAAGGCAATCACGGCTCCTTCGCCGCCGAGGTGGACCAGCCCATCGCCGCCCTGCTGCGTGACCTCGAACAGCGCGGTCTGCTGGAGAGCACGCTCGTCATCTGGGGCGGTGAGTTTGGCCGCCTGCCCACCGCGCAAAAAGACGCCCAGCCTGGCCGCGACCACAACCCCCACGGCTTCACTCTCTGGATGGCCGGGGCCGGTGTGAAGCCCGGCGTCGCTTACGGAGCCACCGACGAGTTCGGCCACAAAGCCGCCGTGGACAAAGTCCACATCCACGACCTGCACGCCACCTGGTTGCACCTCCTCGGCGTGGACCACGAGAAACTCACCTACCGATTCAACGGCCGCGACTTCCGCCTCACCGATGTGCACGGGAAAGTCGTGCAAGCGGTGCTGGCGTGACGCGATCATCAGCAGAAGCACGCTTCCGAAAGCAAATTCATGAAACCGACCCTCACACTCCTTACACTCCTCACCGCCCTGCTGCTCGCGCCGCTCACTGCGCTGAACGCTGCGCCATCCCCGGACTCCCACATCGTTATTGCCAGCGAGGCGGGCGCGAAGCTCGACAGCGACGTGATCAAAGGCGGTGGCACCGACGACACGGCACTTATCCAAAACATTCTCGACCGTGCGCCGAAGCTTGGCACGCTGAAGCTCGTCGTGGATGGGGCGATCCTTGTCACGGGACTCAAGGTGCACTCCAACACCACCATCGAATGTTTGAATCGTGCGTGTGGCTTCTATCTCGCGGACAACTCGAATCGCCCGCTCATCGCCAATGCCACGCCGCAACCGGAAGGCCGGGCGGATCGGAATCTATCGTTCCTAGGCGGCACTTACAACGGCAACGCGGAGCACCAGGAACACACGACGAAGGAACACGGCTGGACGACTGCCTTCGCGTTGCATGGCGTGGAGCAGGTGCTCTTCCGTGATGTTTCCCTTACCAACTCGCGCACCTTTGCCGTGTATCTCACGAACTGGCGGCGTGTGGTGTTTGAGAACATCTACATCAACCTTGACCACATCCCGAAGCAGTCGAATCAGGACGGCATCCATGTGCAGGGTCCGGGCGAGTTCCTGAGCATTCGCAATGTTCAGGGTCGCGCTTGGGATGATATGATCGCGCTGAACATTGATGACCTGCTTGGCGATTGGGACAGCGAGGGAAACTTCCGCCGTGATCCCGCAGCGATAGGTCGCTTCGGCAGCGCCGCTGGCATTGGTGCCGTGAGCGATGTGGACATCGATGGCGTGCAGGCCGACGACTGCGCTCAGGTCATCCGCATCCTCTCTCGCGCCTCGCGACTCGACCGCGTCTCCATCCGCAACGTGAAGGGCACCTACCGGGACTTCGGTGTCTGGATCACACCCTATCTGCGCGAAGGCGGCAACATCGGGCGGCTGGAGTTTGAGAACATCGATCTGCGTCCCGCCAGTCAACGTGCCTACGATTATGTTCCGGCCTTCCTCTTCTGGATCGCGGGCAAAATGGAGCAGGTGACTTTCAAAAACATCAGCGGCTACGCGCCCATCGACGACCGCCCGCTCGTGTGGATCCAGCCGGATGCGAAGATTGATCGGCTGCTCATCGATGGCTTGAACGTCTATGATCCGCGCAAGGAAATCGGCCACACGCCACTCATCCGCGCCGATGGTCGCATCGCGTTGCTGCAAGTGCGCGATGTCGTCGTGCAGAGACCGCAAGCCACCGCGCCCGCCGGTTCCTTGATCGGCACCTCCATGGATCGCTCCGCGCTGAAAGCCTTCATGGATGCGCGGGCCGGCATCGTGACGCCTCCCGGCAAAGGCCGCCGTGGCTGGCCTGAGGGTGTCGGCTACCTCACTTCAAAGCCGCAGATTCAGCGCCTCCAGATCACCGATGTCGTTGCCGAAGGATTGGAGCAACTCCTCGATCATCAAGCCGGAACTATCGAAGCGCTCGACCTCCGTGACCTCTCGATCCCCGATACCACGAAAGCGGTTCATCAAGGTGGCGAGGCGAAGATTACCAAAACCCAAGGAGCATCCGTGAAATGACAACACCCATCATGAACCGAAGACACTTTCTCCACACCCTCAGCGGCACTGCGCTAACCTTTCCCTGGTTCTCGAACCTCGCGCTGCATGGCGCGGAGGCATCGAAGGCTCCACGGCGGCTGGTTTGCATCGGGCTGGATTTTGGGTTGCGACCCGAGTCCTTTTTCCCGGTGGGCCAGGGTCCGGAGCTGGCGCTCACGCCTTTGCTGAAGCCTCTGGAGCGCTGGCAGCAGAAGATGACGGTGTTCTCGCAACTGGAGCATCCGGGTGTGCAGGGCGGGCATTATGGGGTGCATGCCTTTCTCAGCGGCGTGCGGCGCGAGCAGGCGGCGGGCTTCAAAGACGGCTGCGTCACGCTCGACCAGATGGCGGAAGAGCATCTCGGTGGACTGACGCGGTTTCCGTCGCTCTGCCTCGGTGTGGGCAGCGGTGATGCGATCTCATGGACGCGCTCCGGCATCGCGGTGCCGAAGCTGGAGGACCCGGGCGTGGCGTTTGACACGCTCTTCAAACCGCAACGCAAGGCTGCGGCTGCAACGCAGCGGGAGGAGTTGGCTGAGAATGAATCCGTGCTCGCGATCATCGCTCAAGATGCGAAGCGTGTGGCTCCGCATCTGGATCGATGGGATCGCGAGAAGATGGAGGAGTTCATGGCAGCGATGCGGGACTTCGAGCGTGCCAACGCCACGAACATGGCCTGGCTGGACAAGGCGTTGCCAGTGACCGATGGCAAAAAACCCGAGTGGAAGAGCGAAGGCTGCATGGATCGGGTGCGTGCGAACTTCGATGTCGCGGCGTTGGCGCTGCAAGCCGACGCCACACGCATCATCACGCTGAACATCGGCGGTAGCCTGCCCGTGACCAACATCCCCGGGATCAATCGCGGCTATCACGATCTTTCCCACACCGGTCAGGACCCCGAGAAACTCCGGCAACTGCAAATCATCGAGTCCGCACTGATGGCGGAACTGGATCACTTTCTTGAGCGACTCTCCACGATGAAAGACATCGGCGGAAGTTCCCTGTTGGACAATACCACCGTGGTTTTTGGCAGCGGCATGGGCAATGCCAGCTCCCACGCAAACACGAACCTGCCCGTGATCCTCGCCGGCGGCGGCTTCAAACACGGGCGGCATCTCTTTTTCCCGAAACAAGGCCGCCAACAAACGCCGCTCTGCAATCTCTTCGTCACGTTGCTCCAGCAAATGGGCATCGAACGCGACCAGTTCGGATCGAGCAGCGGGAACCTCAATCAATTGCTGGTGTAGTATGAAGCGAATCAAACCAGACATCACCGGGAGAAATGGAGTCATGGAGTATTGGAGTGCTGTCTTCCAACTCTCCAACACTCCACCACTCCATCGCTCCTGCCTCGCTCTTTTCCTCGGCATGGTCCTGTCCACCCTCCACGCCGCAGACACCGCCCCACTCAAGCCCGACGACTTCCTCTCGCGCTATTGCCTCGACTGCCATGATGGCGATGTGCAAAAGGGGGATCGTCGGCTTGACGATTTGCCTTTGACGGTAGGCACGGACATCGCCATCGCGGAGCGTTGGCAGGAGGTGCTGCATCAACTTCAACTCGGTGAAATGCCACCGGCCAAGAAGAAACAACCCTCCGATAACGAGCGTCGGGATCTTCTCGCGTGGATCGAGGGGCAACTCATTCACGCACAGTCGAGCGCTCAAGACCGGGGCGGCCAGGTCGTGCATCGTCGGCTGAGCCGAGCGGAGTATCTGCATACCATGCAGGACCTCTTTGGGTTCGATGGCGACTTCGATCCCACCACCGGCTTTCCCGGCGATGAAGAGTTGGAAGGCTTTCGCAACATCGGCTCCGCCTTGCGCACGTCACGGCATCATCTGGAGCAGTATCTCAAGGCGGCCGATGCGGTGCTCGATCACGCCTACGATCTCGCTGACGTGAAGGGCAAACCCGAGGTCAAGCAGTGGAAGGATAGCGCGGACAAAATGCGCGACCTCAACGATGCCTTCGGGCTGGGTGTCATCAGTGCCGAGAAAGCGAAGGGACCAGCTTACATTCATCTCAGCCACGGCCTGAGAAATCAGGAACTGATCTTCGATAGCAAGCTCTTCCTCAGCCGCCTCGGCGATACCGGCGTGCCGCATTCCG
>DGXY01000075.1:64324-67354 GCA_002396885.1 Akkermansiaceae bacterium UBA5020 | reverse complement strand
CATCACCCGTATGGCAAGGATCTCATGCTCGGAGGCCTGACGCCGTATTACAAAGACCTGAAGTCCTACTATGACGAGTCGCAACCGATGCAGCTCGGCATCGGCCGCCAAGGCGAAGGCATGAAAGGCAACGGCTGGCGGCTCATCCCGCCGAACATCATCCACGCCACCGAGTTGCCAGATGATCGCTTCACCACCGTCCGCGCCCGCATTTGGCTGGATCGCGGCACCGTGCCTTACCTCTCTTGGATCGATGGTCCACCCAAGGGTACACGCGGCCAATTCATCTCCACCAAGCTCTACAAATACGACCCCGGCGTGCCGAAGATAGAAAAGCACATCTGGGAAAATCTCGCCCTGCGTGCCGAGCGCGACAAGCTCTACCGGCACCTCTACCAAGGACCCGAGGTCCGCGTTCATTACTGGCAAGTCACCGGCCCCATGCGCGATGACAAACCGCATCCCGCTCGCACGCTGCTGTTCGCGAAGATCGCACCTGACGAAAAACAAATCGAACCCGAGCGCCTGCAAACCGAACTGCAAGCTCTCGTCAGCCGACTCTTCCGTCGCGAGGTGACGGGTGAAGACATCGCTCCCTATGCGAGCGCCGTGCAAAAGCGTCTTGATGGCAAAACGCGCTATGCCGACGCCGCTCGTCCTGTGTTCAAAGCGCTGCTTTGTTCCTCGGAGTTTTTGTTTCTCACTGAGTTCACCGAGTTCACCGAGGACAATCAGACAGGGGGACAATCAGCCAAGGAGACCAACCGCGAATCTGTCTCCCCGTCTCCCGATCCCATTGTCTCATTGTCTCCTCATCAGCTCGGCACTCGTCTCTCCTACTTCCTCACCGCCGGTCCGCCTGATGACACCCTGCTCGCGCTTGCTGCCAAAGGTCCGCTCGATGCCGACTCCATTCGCCGCGAAACCGACCGCCTGCTCGACTCGCCGCGCGGCGACCGATTTCTGCGCCTCTTCACCGAGCAGTGGCTCGGCTTGAACAAGCTCGGCACCATGCCGCCCGCCAAAGAGACTTTCCCCGCCTACCACATCGACCGCCTTGAGCCTGCGATGAGGGAGGAGACCTGGCGTTTCCTCGCCGAACTCGTTCGCACCGACCAACCTGTCACCGCTCTTGTCGATGCCGACTTCACCTACCTCAACGCCGGCCTCGCGCGGCTCTATGATTTGGATAAGCCCTTTGAGGAACAACTCGCAAGACGAGAAGACAATGAGACCAGTGGAAAAGGGGACAATCAGACCAGCAGACCAGCAGAGAAGGAGACTACCAAGAGCAAAACCGGCTCCCCATCTCCCTCTCTCATTGTCTCCCCGTCTGGCCTCATGCGCGTCAGCCTCCCAGCCGAGTCACCCCGTCGCGGATTGCTCGGCCACGCCAGCATCCTCACCATCACCGCCAACGGCGTCGAGACCTCGCCTGTGAAGCGCGGTGTGTGGTTGCTGGAGAAGCTCTTCGGCACACCGCCCAGTCCAGCGCCGCCGGACGTGCCACCCATCGAGCCCGACATCCGCGGAGCCACCACCATCCGCCAGCAGTTGGAAAAACATCGCAACGTCCAGGCCTGCGCCGATTGCCACCACAAGATCGATCCCCTCGGCTTTGCGCTTGAAGCCTACGATCCCATCGGCCAATTCCGCAGCGCTTACCCGAATGGAGCCGCTATCGACACCACCGGCGAGTATCGCGGCCAGCCCATCAGCAGTCCCGCCGATATCCGCGCCTACCTCATCAAGCATCCCGATCTCCTCGCGCAAAACCTCGCGCATGTCCTCCTTACCTACGCCCTCGGCCGCCCCCTCGGCTTCACTGACCAGCCCGCTCTTCGGCGTCTGCAAGCCGATTGGAAAACGAAAGGCCACACCCTCCGAGAGCTCATTCACCTGATCACCACCAGCGAACTGATGCGTCAGCCGTGATGCTTCCTCCATCTTCATGATGAAACATACCCTCACCCTCCTCACCGCCCTCCTGCTCGCGCCGCTTGCCTCGTTGTCCGCTGCCGAGCCAACTATCTCACGCGTGGCCCCGGACGCCACGTTCAGCCAGATCGCGCAGCCCTCTGGGTTCACGCCGGAGATGCCGAAGCTCAGCGATGTCTGCATGCGGCTGTTCAGGCTCGATCAAAAAGGCCTTACAGCGGAGCAGATGCTCGCCGCCGGGAGTGACTTCCACATCACGCGCGGAGTCTGGTCTTACATCGAGGACGAATCCTTCATCAAGAGCGTCCGGGCCAAGGGCTGGGAGTTCCAGGGCAGCCTGGGCATGACATTGACCGATCCCGCCCTCGCTCTGCGTGACCGTGACGGCAAACCCATCGGGACCAATGGGGAAAGCGACAAGCCACCCTTCCGCGCCGACAACGCGAACCCGGAATACCGCCGTCTTTACCTGGAACGAGCGAAACGGTTGGTGGACATGGGCGTCACCAGCTTCCAGCGCGATGACCCGGACGAGGGCTTTTTCGACTGGGGCAAGAAGGGCCGCCGTGACGCCATCCCCGACGCCGAGCTGCTGGAGTTCCACCGCTGGGCACGCACCGAGATCGAAAAGCACGGGGGCCGCAAACTGACCTTCAGCACGAACTGCCACACGGATCCGCCCTTCATGCAGGTGTTCGACTACCGCATGACCGAGGTGCGTTTTCGATCCATGGACGGGACGAAGGAAGTCATCAGCCCGAGCCGCATCCGCGAGATCGGCCTCGCCGCGCGCAAGGAGAAGAAGCTCTTCGTGCTCACTGGCCAGGAAGACCGGCCTGCCGAGGACTACCGTTGGATTTGGGCAACGAGCTACGCCACGGGCAATCTGTATATCGTGCCATGGGACCAGTTCCAGAACGTCGTGCTCGATCCGGTCACGAGGGTGCCACGCATTCCCGTCCATAAGCTGCCCCGCATCTTCATCGCACAAGAGAAGTTCGCCGACCTCACCGGTTTCGTCCGAGCCAATGCGGATGTCCTTGATGGCTACGAAGAGGCAGCCATCGGCGGCTACGATTTGCAAGACACGCG
>DGXY01000075.1:37763-64096 GCA_002396885.1 Akkermansiaceae bacterium UBA5020 | reverse complement strand
GCCTTCCTCCGCGCCAAACCCGGCGATGCCCATGCACCCGTCGTCATCCACCTCGTCGAACGGGAGCAAGGCGCGACCTCGACACTCCGCCTGCCCAACGCGCGGTTCTTCGGGAAGCATACGATCAAGGTAACGCTGCGCGAGCCGCTCCCCTATGACCCCGCGCTGCATGCAAAGGCCGAGCACGACAAGAACTACCGCAGCCTGATTCGCGAAACCGCCCTCACCACGACCACCGAAGGCGCATGGACTCTCGTGTCAGTCCCCGCACTGAACCCATGGGGAATACTGGTGGTGGAGAAGTTGCCGTAATCGTCAAACTATGAAACTCATCCTCACATTCATCACTACCTTGCTCGCGCCGCTAGCCTTGCTGCACGCCGCGTCAGCTCACGACTCCCACATCGTCATCGCCAGCGAGGCGGGCGCGAAGCTCGATAGTGACGTCACCAAAGGCGGCGGCACGGATGACACGGCGCTCATCCAGGGCATCCTCGACCGCGCACCGGAGCTCGGTTCGCTGAAACTCGTCGTAGATGGCCCGATTCTCGTGAAGGGGCTGAAGGTCCATTCCAACACCACCATCGAGTGCCTCACGAGCGATTGCGGTTTCTTCCTCGCCGATCATGTGGACGAGCCGATCATCCGCAACGCTGATCCCTCGCTCACAGAGCGCAAGAACCACAACATCGCGTTCCTCGGAGGCACCTACAACGGCAACGGCGCGAAACAGGCCCACGACGTGCCCGGACGCGGGTGGGTGACGGGGTTTGCCCTGTTCGGTGTCGAGCAGGTGACGTTTCGCGATGTCACCATCACGAATGCAACCACCTTCGCGTTGTTGATGACGAACTGGCAGCGCGCCGTGTTCGAGAACATCGATCTCGACAACCACACGGAGCCCAAGCGCCCACATCAAGACGGTCTACACCTGTGCGGCCCCGGCCGGTTCTTGAGCATGAGGAACATCCGGGGCGTGACGGGTGATGATTTCATCGCCCTCAACGCGGACGACGGTCATGTTGATTGGAATCAGGCGGAGGAGTTCGTGCGCAACGACGGCTTTGGGCCCTACGCGAGCTTCGGGCCGATCACAGATGTCGATATCGACGGAGTGCAGATGGATGGCGCCGAAAACGCGATTCGCATCCTATCCCGCCAATCGCGAGTGGATCGGGTCTCCATCCGCAATGTACAGGGACATTTCAGCAAGTATGGATTCTTTCTCCAGCCTCACTGGAGATCAGGAGGCGATTTTGGCCGGATTACTTTTGAGAACATCGATATGCGGCCCCTGAAACCAGACTATGGGCCGCTCCCGTTTGTGTTTTTCCTCGCCGGTCACTTTGAGCAACTCACCCTCCGCAATATCCACAGCCAGATGCCTGTGGACAGCCGCCCGGTGATTTGGGTTCAACCGCACGGGGCAATCGATGTGCTCAGCGTGGAGGGGATGCAGATTTATCAGAAAGATCCCCACTCCGCCAAAGCGCCGGTCATTCAGGTCGATGGGCAGGTTGATCTCCTGGCGGTGAGGGATGTGACTCTCTACCGGGCCAAAGAAGTGCCAATCGACGGGGCACTGATTCGGACTGATCCCGATAAGACCAAATTGAAGAACTACCTTCGCGTCGGGACCAGCCAGACGAAACCGAACCCGACTAATTACGGCAATGTGCCTTTGGACAGTCGCGGCTGGCCGGGCGCTCAGGCCTCGCTGGAAATCATCCCAAAGATCAACCGGCTCCACCTCTCGAACATTACGGTCAACCGACTCAAGAGCGTGCTCCAGCACGACATCGGCGACATCGGCCAACTCCAACTCGACAGCGTCATGACCTCCGATGTGCCGAATCCCATCTCGGTCGGTGGTGACGCGAAGATCGGAGAGATTTCCTCCACAAAGAAAAGCGAGAAATAGACCATGAAACGCGCCATCAACTTCATCCTCACCGTGCTCCTGACCGCGCTGCTGGCCTTCTTCGCCGCCTTACCAGCCGCCCCGCCCGGCGACCGGAACCTACCACAAGCTTCGAATGCGGCCCCGGCACCCATCTGCGTCCCGGATGTCTATGAAGGCGTGCTTGGAAGACCCGTGGATCAGGAGGAAAGGGCGAGGTTACACGAGGAGGCACTCAAGGGCAAAGGAGCTCACAAGCTGTCTCTAAACTCGCGCAATGGCATCCGCGTGGACAGGGTCTTTTTTGAACCCGGCGGGGTCGATGCCTGGGGCGATCAGGCCATCGTTTACCACGGCGGGGAATACCATTACTACTACCTCAACCTCGCGCCCGGTCGGCCTCTGAGTCACTGTGTTTCGAAAGACGGCGTCTTCTGGAAGAATGCCGAACCCGCGTTGGAGTGTGATTCGGATATGCTGTCCTTCAATACGCCGGCCATTCATAGTCAGAAGGCGGGCGGCCCCTTCATTCTGCAATACACGAATTACCATCCCGTGATGGAACATGTCCGGCGCGTGGCGGTGTCAGAAGACCTCAGTCATTGGCGCAGGGTCGAGGGCCTGAACTACTTTCTCCCTGGGGGCAACACCCTGCAGCGCCCGGGCTGGGGCCGCTACGAGGCCAACTTCGTGTTGCTGGACGGCGAGGCTGGCCACGGGGGGAACCTCGCCTGGCGGGAGCAGGGGTATTCTTTCGGGGTTTCCTGTGGGCTGCATCTCCAGAAATCAAAGGATGGCATCCATTGGGAGTCGGCAGGACGCCTCAAGCTGGACATTCCCACGCCCAGCGAGAAGGCCGCGAACGGCAACCACGATACGGTCACCGGTTTCTTCCACTTCAAGGATCGTTACTTCCTCGTCTGTCCGTCCGGTCCGCGGGAACAGAGAAACTATTCGCGCGTCTATTTCTCCGACCGCGTGGACGGCACCTACCGGCCGACGCCGCAGCATTCCATTCTGGGCGATTTCTTCGCCTATTACACCAGGTTTGGCACCGGCCCCGACGGCAGCGTCCTCGCGTCCGTGGACTACAACGAGAGTCTCCACACCTGGGGAGACACGACTGGGAAAGTTCACACGGAACATTACGTGGTTCCCATTTTCGAGAAGGTGGTGTGCGATGGCTCAGACCTGTGGCTGAAGTATTGGCCCGGCAATGACATCCTCAAGGCCCATGCTCTGCCCTTGCAGTCGGGTCCCGCCGCCGACAAAGGAAACCCTCCGCTCCGGCTTCTTTCCGACACCGTCGATTTCTCAAAGGGTGCGGTGATCGAGGGCGAGCTACGCATCCCGGACAAGAATCGGGAACTGGATCTCGCACGGGATGCGAAAGTGACCGCCACCGGCACCGTCACTCCTTCAGACCACCGCGAGGCATTCCTTCCGCAGAACACCGTGGACGACAGGCTTGATACGAGATGGGTCGCCACCGCTAAAGAGCAACCGGAGCTCACACTCGACCTCGGAGCCTCCAAGAAAATCGGACGTGTGCGCATCCAGTGGACGATCAACTGGAAGGAGACGGAGGTGGACCTGGAGGTTTCGACCGATGGGCAAAACTGGGTCACCTTTCCGGGGAAGAAGCATGAGACGTATGTCCGCTTCGTATCGCTCTACGAAACCCAGTCACCGGTGGAAGCTTGCTTCCTCAGGTTGAAGAATTTCAACACCAAGAGCGCTGTGTTGGGCATCGGCAGCATCAACGTTTACGAGCAGCCGTCGGAAAACCTCGGTGCCAATCTCCAATCCCCGGGACTCTACGTCGAATGCCAAGGAGGCCGCCAAGGCTGGGCGATGGTCCTCGATGATGCTGGCAGACTCCGCATGGGTTACCTGAACGCGGACGGCAGCAGCTACAACTACGAGGTCGAGCGGAATTTGCAGCTCTACGGCCTGGGTAAGCCTGGGGAGCGCGTGAAGTTCCGGCTGATCCAGCGCGGGCGCTTCTTCCATTTCTACCTGAATGACTTTGCCATGTCATGGATCAGCCTGCGCGAGGAACCGAGCGGCAGGGTCGGCACCCTCAACGACGCCCAGGGCGACCGCGTGACCGCCATCCATGCCTGGGCCGCCCAGCAGGAATAGAGGCGATGGAACCCTGTGCCTCAAGAAGTCCCTACCCTTAACCATTCAGACACCCACTCAGAAAAGGAGCAGCCATGAAACTCGCCCTCACATTCTTCCTCGCCCTGCTGCTCGCGCCGCTCGCTGCGTTGCACGCCGCCGAGCCCAAGGTCTTCGACATCACGGCGCATGGCGCGAAAGGCGACGGCACGACGCTGAATACCGAGATGATTCAGCAGGCCGTGGATGCCTGTCATGATGCAGGCGGCGGTGTGGTGAGCGTGCCCAAGGGAGTCTTCCTCACGGGTTCGTTGCGCCTGAAGAGCGGCGTGGTCTTGCGCATCGAGAAGGACGCCATCTTGCGCGGCAGTCCGAAGATCGCCGACTACGCGGTCGAGACCGCGCCGCTCCACTGGCTTGCCGCCAAAGAGTGGAAGCAGTGCCTGATCTACGCTGAGGATGCCGAACAGATCGGCATTGAGGGACCCGGAACGATTGACGGTCAGGGCGGTTCTGAACGCAAGGTTTTCCCAAACGCCAAAGACCGTCGCCTGCCCATGCTGGTGCGGTTCGAACGTTGCCGGAGAATCGCCGTTCGTGACGTGACGCTCCTCGATCCCGCGGTCTTCACCACCTTCTTCGTGCATAGCGAGGACATTGCCATCGAGCGCGTCACCATCCGCAGCCGGAAGACGTCGACAGCGGATGGTCTTGATTTCGACGGGTGCAAGCGCGTTCGCATCGCAGACTGCGATCTCGACACTGGCGACGACGCCATCGGCCTGAAGACCTTACATCCCGACTGGCCCAACGAAGATTTCGACATCAGCGGTTGCCGCATCACCTCACGTTGGTGCGCGATCCGCGTCGGCGCGGAATCCATCGGAGCGATCCGGCGACTGAACGTGCGCGACTGCGTCTTCACCCGCTGTCAGGGTGGCATCAAGATCGAGTCCAACGAGGGCGCTCAATTTGAGGACTTGTCGTTCTCCGGTATCGAGATGAAGCAAGTCTGTCAGCCCTTCATGGTGCTGGCCTCCCGGTTTGCCTTCAGCGCACATGGCAAGTCGGTCCGCCCGCCGCTCGGGCGCATTCGGAACGTGCGGTTCAAGGATATCCGGGTGCTCGCAGGCGTAGGAGAATACGTCGGTTTCAAGGGCTATGGAGGAAAGGACGATTCATTCGAGCGCCTGTGCTCGGCGGTCGTTTCGCGCCCAGGAACGCGCATCGAGGACGTGTCGTTCACGAACATTGACATTACGTTCCCCGGCGGCGGCACGCCAGAGCTGGCCTCGCGCCTCGATGTGGGCGAGTTGCTGGAGTCATCCAATTACAAGAAGTGGGCCACGCCCTTCGACGGCGAACTCCCCGCCTCCGCGCTCTATCTCCGCCACGTCAAAGGCGTGCGCCTGGAGAACGTGCGACTCGCCGTGGAGAAGCCGGATGCCCGCGCCTTCATCGCCGGGGACGACGTGCAAGGCCTGACGCTGCAAGGCGTCGTCGCCCGCGCCCCCGCACCGGTGCCCGGCCTCGCGAAACTCGCCGATTCCAAAGACGTGACCGAGAAGGACTGCCGCGTGGAATGTGGCACATCAGTGCCGGTGCTCATCGCTCCGACGACGGAAGAACTGCGCCGCCTCGCCGAGCTACGCAGCCGTTCCGCCGAACTCGACCGTGAAATCCAACAGAAGGCCGATCAATTCGATGCGGAAGCCAAGAAGGAGTCCAAAACCAAGTAACAGCACCTCACCGCATGAAACGCACACTCCTCCTCACCGCCCTGCTGCTCGCGCCGCTGGCCGTGCTGCACACAGCCCCAGCAACGGACGCCCGTATCGTCATTGCCAGCGAGGCCGGTGCGCATCTCGATAGTGACGTCAACAAAGGCGGCGGCACCGACGACACGGCGCTCATTCAGAGCATCCTCGACCGGGCGCCGAAGCTTGGTGCGCTGAAGCTCGTCGTGGACGGCGCGATCCTCGTCACGGGGCTCAAGGTTCACTCCAACACGACGATCGAGTGTTTGAATCGTGCCTGCGGGTTCTATCTCGCGGATAACTCCAATCGACCGATCATCGCCAATGCGACGCCGCAGGCGGAAGGTCGCGCGGATCGGAATCTCTCGTTCCTCGGCGGCACCTATAACGGGAACGCGGAGCACCAGGACAAGAAATTACATCCGGTCTATGGAGCAACGACCGCCGTGGCCCTGCACGGAGTGGAGCAGGTGCTGTTTCGCGATGTCTCCATTTGCAACTCGCGCGGCTTTACTTTGTATCTCACGAACTGGCGGCGTGTGGTCCTCGAAAACATCTACATCAACGTTGACCAGGTCCCGAGTCACTTGAGTCGGGATGGGATTCACCTCATTGGGCCGGGTGAGTTCGTGAGCATTCGCAACGTCCAGGGCCGCACTTGGGATGATCTGATTGCGTTGAACATTGACGACTTTCACGCCGACTGGGACAGCGAAGGGAAGTTTGGGTATGATTCCGGATGGAGAAAGAGCTGGGGCAGCGCAGCTGGTTTCGGGTCTGTGAGCGACGTGGACATTGATGGCGTGCAGGCGGACGACTGTGCCCAGGTCATCCGCATCCTCTCCCGCGCCTCGCGGCTCGATCGTGTCTCCATCCGCAACGTGAAGGGCACCTACCGGGACTTCGGCGTCTGGATCACGCCCTATTTCCGCGATGGCGGAAACATCGGGCGGCTGGAGTTTGAGAATATCGATCTGCGTCCCGTTGGTCCACTCGCCTACGATTATGTGCCGCCCTTCCTCTTCTGGTTTGCAGGCAAGATGGAGCAGGTGACGCTCAAAAACATCAGCAGCCACGCGCTCATCGACGACCGCCCGCTCGTGTGGATCCAGCCGGACGCGAAGATTGATCGGCTACGCATAGATGGCTTGAACGTCTATGATCCGCGCAAGGAAATCGGCCACACGCCGCTCGTCCGCGCCGATGGCCGTATCGCGCTGCTACAAGTGCGCGATGTCGTCGTGCAGCGACCACAGGCCACCTCACCCGCTGGTTCCTTGATCAGCACCTCCATGGATCGCTCTGCGCTGAAGGCCTTCATGGATGCACGGGCAGGCATCGTAAATCGGGGCAAAGGTATGCGGGGTTGGCCAGAGGGCTATGACTTCCTGACTTCGCAACCAAAGATTCAGCGACTGCAAATCTCCGGCGTGGTGGCCGAAGGCTTGGAGCACCTCCTCGATCACCAAACCGGCACCATCGAGTCGCTTGACCTTCGGGACCTTTCGATTCCGAACAGCACCAAGGCCGTTCACCAGTCCGGAGAGGCGAAGATCGGTAGCCTTTCATCCACCTCGAATCACACGAAGTAAGCCATGAAAAACTCTTCTCAATCCCATCCGGATCCTCTGAACCGCCGCGACTTCATCAAGTCTTCTGGCCTTGCGGCCATCTCCGCTGCGGCGCTGGCCACGAGTGCCGCCTCCGCTCCTGCTTTGGCCGGCGCCCAAGGCCTAGCCCAGACGGCGGAATCGAAACCCAAAAGCGAACTGGGTTTTCCCGAACCGGCCGGGCCGAGAACGACCTTCCATGTCCTCGATTATTACCGGCCGGGAATGACCGACGCCGCAGTGATCCAGGAGGCCATCGACGCCGCCATCGCCAGCGGCGGCCCGGCGGACGTGGTCCTCGAAAATAGGGCCTACCGCATCGACCGGACGATCGTGATCAAACGAACAAGCGACATCACTATTGACGGCAACGGCGCGCTACTGGTCATGACCAAGTATGTCATGGCGATCAACGTCCATGATTGCGCACGGATCAGGCTGACGAACATGACCTATGACTATGATCCACTGCCTTTCACCCAGGGCGAAGTGGTGAAGGTCGATCTGCAGGCCATGACGTGGGACCTCCGCATTGACGACGGCTATCCTTGGAGTGACGAGTTTCTGGAAGCGGCGCGCAGCGGTTATGGCATCATCCAGGTGATGGACGTTCGCGAGCGCATCGTGAAACAGGGTTCCCGTGCACCTGGCATCTCTAAAGTCGAACTCGTCGGCGAACGGCTGCTTCGGGTCACCGACCGAAGCCGGCCCTTTGTGGAGAACCTCGCCGCCGGCGACGTCGTCGTCATCAAACTTTGGGCGCTCTTCGGCGACCTGAAGATCGTCGCCGAGAACCCTAAGAAATTCGCCAAATACTACACGATTTATCATTGGCAACACTCGGTGATCCACCTCGTGAACACTGAGGCGTGTCAGACGGACCGCCTGACGTTCCACACCGGCCCATCGGCGTTTTATGAATTTGCCGGCAAAGGCGGCAACCGTCATCTCAACAATACGGTCCGCCCGGGTCCGCGACCGACCGGCGCGAAACGAGACCGGCAATCGTCCGTGATCCTGGATGTCTTCGAAAGCGTTTCCATGGAACGAGGGCCGCTGGTCCAAGACTGGGTGATCGAACGGTCAGGCGATGACGCGATCGTGCTGTTCGGACTGTTTAGCAAGATCGTTCATGCTCCAGGATCCGGCATTGTCCTGGTCACCCCGATGTATCGCAACATCCTCGCTGAGGGCGATACGGTGGAGATCCGCGATAACGACGACACGGTGCAAGGCGTGGCGAGAGTGACCGGACTCCGCACGGTGAACCGGCCGGACTTGGCCGACAAGAACCGCGAATTGCATCTGCAATGCCTGCACCCGTTTCCGTGGATGCCGGAGACCTTTCTTGAATTAACCCTCGACAAGAACATCCCCTCGCAGCCCGGGGATCGCATCATCGCCCTCAACCGGCGTTGCCAAGGCACAGTCATCCGCAACAACCACATCCGGGGCAACCGGGCCAACGGCATGAGAATCCAGGCGGCAGACGTCCTCGTCGAGGACAACGAGATCGAGCATGTCACCATGAGCGGCATTAAGTTGTCCCTGGAGCGCGAGAACTTAATGATGGGTGCGCCGACGGAGAACATCGTCATCCGCGGCAACCGGATCAAGGGCATCGCCCTGCTCCCCGTGGGCGACCCCGCCGCCGTGGGCATGCATGCGGGAATCCAGCAACTGCTTATCGGCAAGGAAAACAACAACCGGCGTTTCTTCTCCAAGAACACTTCGGCGCGCAACATCACCATCGAAAACAACCTCATCGAGAACACGGCCTATTACGGCATCCTCTGCGCCAACGCCTCGCAGGTTGTCATCCGCGGCAACGTGATCCGCGGGGCCAATCAAATGGAGCCGCAGGCCAACGCGCTGGGCTTCAAACCGGACAGCGCGATCTTGGTCGCGGCCTCCGATCACGTGACGCTCGAGAGCAACGCCGTCACGCCCGGGAAATACGGAGAGAAAGACATCGCGGAGTTTGAAAGCTCGGCCGTGAAGATCACCAGGCCACCAACAAGCGAACCTGCCCGCGCCAAAGCGGAGGCAAAGCGCTGACCACCCCTCGTCAGGGGAGCCCCTGCGAACCCGGGATGCAATGCCTCAACCTGGAAATAACACCAATGAAACCCACCCTCACACTCCTCGCCGTGCTGCTCGCGCCGATGGCCACGATGCAGGCAGCGGATGCCACCGGTTCGCTCCCACGAAGTTTGCCTCTCACGGAGGGCGTCGATCCTGCGGGCATTGCGAAATTCCTTGAGACGATGGAGGAGCGCCGGTTCGAGTTGCACAGCTTCATGCTGCTACGACACGGCAAGGTCGTCGCCGAAACATGGTGGGCTCCTTATGCAGCGGAAGTGCCGCATTGCCTCTATTCCCTGAGCAAGAGCTTCACCTCTACCGCCGTCGGGCTGGCCGTAGCAGAGGATCGGCTTTCGCTGGATGACAAGGTGATCTCTTTCTTTCCAGAGTCGCTGCCACCGCAGGTCAGCGATCACCTCGCCGCCATGCGCGTGCGGGACCTGCTCCGCATGGCCGCAGGTCACGAAAAGGATCCGCAGAATGAAATGGTGAAGTCCGACGACTGGGTCCGTGCCTTCCTCGCTCAGCCGCTCGTTCGCGCCCCCGGCACACAGTTTGTTTACAGCAGCGCAGCCACCTACATGTGCTCCGCCATCGTGCAGAAGGTGACGGGCATGACCGTGCTCGATTATCTCCGGCCCCGTGTGTTCGAGCCGCTGAAAATCACCGGCGTAACGTGGGACACCTGCCCCCGAGGCATCAATACGGGAGGTTGGGGACTGAGCGTGACTACCGAGGGCCTCGCCAAGTTTGGACAGCTCTACTTGCAAAAAGGCAACTGGCAGGGCCGCCAAATCCTGCCGGCCGCATGGGTCGCAGAGGCCACCTCGTTTCAGATTCAGCAGCCCGCCAAACCCGGCTCGACCCGTCCCAAGGAAGAGGACGATCAGCGCCAAGGTTATGGCTATCAATTCTGGCGTTGCCGCCACAACGCCGTGCGGGCCGATGGTGCCTTCGGCCAGCTCATCGTGATGATGCCCGATCAGGATGCGGTCGTCGTCATGACCAGCGAAAGCCGGGACCTGATGGAGCAGCTTGGTGTGGTCTGGGAACATCTCTTGCCTTCCTTCCGGGATACTAAGCTTCCGGCCGACGATGCCGCCCAGGAGAAGCTCACCCGACTTCTCAGCACACGCCACCTCGCATCCAGCAATGGCGTCGCCGGAGGAACAATCACGGGCACGCAGGCTTTTGCCTTGGAAGAAAATAGCCTCGGCATCACCCGCCTCACCATTGCCAACACCGACAAAACCGTAACCCTTACCGCCAAGGTCGGTGACACCGACCACAGCATCGTCCACGGTCTCGGCGAATGGCGACTGGGTGAAACCGCCATGCCGGGAACGCCAACGAAGCTCGGCGCTGGCACGCTCGCCACGGCCGTTCGAAAAGTGGCCGCCAGCGCCGCTTGGCTGGACGCTTCCACGCTCGAACTCACCTGGCGCTACCTCGAGTTCCCGCACCGCGACACGGTCACCTGCCGTTTCGACGCTGACCGCGTCACCTTAAGTTTTCTGAGCAGCATCACCGTCCTGGGCAGAAGTGCGCCCACTCGCCCCACCCTGACTGGCAAGAGAATAGCCCCATGAAAAATTTACTCCCAATGAAACCCACCCTCACCCTCCTCACCGCCCTAATACTCGCGCCGCTCCCCGCGTTGCACGCTGCCGCGCCCGCCTCGAACCTCCACCCCTACGTCACGGCTGGTGATCCAAACATTGGCAGGGCTTTCCGCATCGCAAGCGGTGACCTGGTGAGTAATATTCTGCCTTCGTCGGCCCCCTACTCGCCCAAAAAGTGGAAGGATCTATCGGCGCGCCTTGTGGAAATCGCGGGGACCGCGGATGTCATTCCTGAAAGAGTGGCATTCCTGACCGGTGGTATAGATTACCCTGGCAACGTTTTTCTTTTTGACGCTGCGATGTATGCCTGGGACGGCGCTGGTTTCCTGCAGCCCGATGCGGTGACCAGCTCTTTGTTCGCCACACTGACCATGGAGAAGGACCGAAGCATTCGCTGTTATGACCCCATAGGCGGCATGTCCTGGTCCGTGGGAGCCTGGGAGAACTATCTTCATACCGGTAGCATTCCATTCCTGAAGATCGCGTTGGCGGCCACATTGGGTGGTTTGGAGTATGGCGAGCGCACCGAGTTCGACTCAGAACTAAATCTGTTTCGCGGACCAGCCTTCATGGCCGATGGTATTTCGCAGTATCCGGACTTCTGGGCAAAATCGATGCCGGGCTCCGGTCACATCCTCAAGTGGCCACAGCATAATCCGGACAAGAAGGTCGCGGTCGGAATCGGGCTGCCCATGCACGTGCTTTCCATTCAGTGCATCAACTATCAGGCCTATGTGCTTGCAGCACGCATGCAGCAGGAACTCGGGTTGCCGGTGGACAAAACCCTGCTCGAAAAAGCGGCACGACTCAAGGCTGCGATCAACAAGCATTTCTGGAGGGAAGATGCGGGCACCTACCGCTACATCGTCGATCCTTTTGGCGGCAGCGATCAGCAGGAAGGCTGGGGCAACACGCTCGCCATTCTTTTTGATATTGCCACTCCCGAACAGGCAAAACGCATCTTTTCCAACATTCAAATCACCCCGCAGGGAATTCCGGTGATCTGGCCGAACTGGCCCCGCTATGCCTCATCGGATACCACGACCTTTGGCAACCGGAACTCTATCTGGCCCCCCCTCAATGGAGTGTGGTCGGAAGTTTCAGCCTCAGCAGGACATGCGGATCTCTTTACCTTGGAATTGAAAAAAACAGCCGACCGGGCGTGTCGCGACAACCAGTTCGCTGAGATGTATCACCCCATCACCGGCGAGATTTATGGCGGGGTGCAGGAAGGTATGACCAAACGAAGTGGCGCAGCCATGAAGGCCTTTATTGCAGCACGCCTGGGTGGCACCGGGGAACCAACTCCTGAAGCCATCGCAAAACTATTTCCACCCGTGAAAGGCAAAGAAGGTATCAACCTCTGGCAATCCTGCGGGCGGAACACCATGAGTTCGACCGCCTATGTGCGCATGGTGATCCAAGGCCTCTGCGGCCTGCAACTGGGCACCGAAGGCATCACCTTCAAACCAACGATTCCAAAAGGCATGAGCCCGGTGGCAGCCTATGAACTGCCGTATCGCCAAGCCGAGCTGGAAATCCACATCACCGGTGAAGGCAACGTGGTGAAGAAGCTCACCATCAACGGCCAGGAAGCTCGCACCATTCCGACAACAGCCACAGGCAAGCAGGTTGTCAGGATCGAGATGACCGACGCGGACAAATGAATCATCAACTATGAAGCACACACTCATCCTCCTCACCGCGCTGCTGCTAGCGCCACTGGCTACGATGCAGGCCGCTGATACGCCGAATAGCCCCACGCCGAAAGTCCGTGATACTTTGCAGCCGGTCACACTCGATAAGAGCGAGTTATCGGGCGAGATCGGGCGACGCATCGATGACCTGATCTACAAGAATTTCATGGTCATCGACCTGGAGCAGAAGTTCCTCGACCCCTTCCGCAAACGCCCTCCGCTTCCCGCAGCCAAGCCGTGGCGCTATATCGGCGTGGGTAAGGTCATCGCCGCTGGCAGCCGCTTTGCCGCCTACACCGGCGATCCAAAGGTGGCCGAGCGGGTTGACCATCTGGTGTCCGAACTGATGAAAACACGCGATGCCGACGGCTATCTCGGACACATGCCCGTCGAGCCGAACGGGGGGCAGATCAGCCGCAATTGGACCCTGCACGAACTGGAATACGTCGTCCTCGGACTGGTGGAACATGCCCGCCTCCGCAGCAACCCCGACTCTCTCCGACAGGCAGGCGAATTGGCCGATTACGCGATGGCGAACTTTGCGCGGTGCGCAAATCCGGATCACGTCTGCACCGCAGGTCTGCCCGAAGCCCTCATGGCACTCCACCACGCCACCGGCGAGAAACGCTACCTGGACTACGCCGCCAGCGTCCGTCACGGCAACTGCCATATGGAGATCGAGTTTTCGAGCCTTCGTGACTGGAAGAAAACGACCCTCAGGGAACGAGATACCGGCCAAGTTTACGTCAACTTCGCTCGATGCTACGCCCAGACTCAGCTCCACCGTTTGGAGCCCCATGAGGGCTCCCTGGACGCCTCCCGCTTCATCCTGCGCGAGCTGACCAAGCGTGACGGCGAACTGATGGTCATTGGGTCGGCGGGTGACGATGAACATTTCACGGACAGCCATGATGGCAGCAACAAGCCCGCTGAAAGTTGCGCCACGGCTTACCTCATCCGCTGGCTCGACAGCATCATGCGACTCGACGGCGACCTGCGCCATGGCGACATCATGGAACGAGCGATCTACAACGTCCTTTTCGCGGCCCAAGACCCCACTGGACGAAAGATACGCAGCATGACGGTATTCGAGGGTCCCCGCAGCTACACGGGCGACAGCTTCTGCTGTCCCGGCAACCATCGCCGTATCTTGGCCGAACTCCCCGAGAAGGTTTACTACCGCACCGCAGACGGCGGCATCGCGGTGAACCTGTTCACGCAGTCGAGCAAAGCCATCGAGCTGACGGACGGACGCGCCGTCACGATCAAGCAGGAAACGGATTATCCCACCACCGGGCGAGTGAAGCTCACCGTCACGCCTGTAGCGCCGATGGAGTTTCCGTTGCGGCTGCGCATCCCGCGTTGGTGCCCGGAGGCGACACTGACCATCAACGGGCAGCCGCGTGCGATCACGCCCGGCCAGCCGTTTTGCGAGATTCGTCGGACGTGGAAGCCGGGTGACGTGTTGACACTCGACATGCCGATGCCTTGGCGGCTGGTCCGGGGACACCATCTCCAGGAAGGTCGCGCCGCCCTGATGCGCGGTCCAGTCGTCTATTGCCTTGGAGGCACGGCCAACGCCGAACTGCTGAAGCGCTTCAAGGATCCACGCGAGCTAATGATCGATCCAGCAAGCCTCGGGCAGCCGCTCGCCGACACTTCGGTCCGCCGCGGCGGGCTGAAAGTCACGGCCAAAGCATGGGCACCGGGAAATGGCGGGCAAGGCACAGCGCTGCTGGAGGTCGTGCTGACCGAGTTCGTGGATGCGAGCGGCTTGTCCACCTACTTGCGCATTCCAGATCCAGCCAAAGCCGTCGAGGACGAACTTCTTAACCAAAATTGAGCCAAGGCCACCCATGAACACCACACTCACACTCTTCACCACCCTTTTGCTCGCATCGCTGGCCGCGCTGCACGCCGCCGAGCCCAAGGTCTTCGACATCACGGCCCATGGCGCGAAAGGCGACGGCACGACGCTGAATACCCAGATGATTCAGCAGGCGGTGGATGCCTGTCATGATGCGGGCGGCGGTGTGGTGAGCGTGCCCAAGGGAGTCTTCATCACGGGTTCGTTGCGCCTGAAGAGCGGCGTGGTCTTGCGCATCGAGAAGGACGCCATCCTGCGCGGAAGCCCGAAAGTTGGGGACTACGCGGTCGAGACCGCGCCGCTCCACTGGGCTCGTGTCCATCATTGGAAGCAGTGCCTGATCTACGCTGAGGATGCCGAACAGATCGGCATCGAGGGACCCGGAACGATTGACGGCCAGGGCGGTTCTGAACGCAAGGTTTTCCCAAACGCCAAAGACCCTCGCCGGCCCATGCTGGTGCGGTTCGAACGTTGCCGGAGGATCGCCGTTCGTGACGTGACGCTACTCGATCCCGCGGTCTTCACCACCTTCTTCGTGCATAGCGAGGACATTGCCATCGAGCGCGTCACCATTCGCAGCCGGAAGACGTCGACAGCGGATGGTCTTGATTTCGACGGGTGCAAGCGCGTTCGCATCGCAGACTGCGATCTCGACACTGGCGACGACGCCATCGGCCTGAAGACCTTACATCCCGACTGGCCCAACGAAGATTTCGACATCAGCGGCTGCCGCATCACCTCACGTTGGTGCGCGATCCGCGTCGGCGCGGAATCCATCGGAGCCATCCGGCGACTGAACGTGCGCGACTGCGTCTTCACCCACTGTCAGGGTGGCATCAAGATCGAGTCGGGCGAGGGTGCGCAATTCGAGGATCTTGCTTTTACCGGCATCGAGATGAAGCAGGTCTGTCAGCCCTTCATGGTGCTGGCCTCCCGGTTTGCCTTCAGCGCACATGGCAAGTCGGTCCGCCCGCCGGTCGGGCGCATTCGGAACGTGCGGTTCAAGGATATCCGGGTGCTCGCAGGCGTAGGAGAATACGTCGGTTTCAAAGGCTATGGAGGAAAGGACGATTCATTCGAGCGCCTGTGCTCGGCGGTCGTTTCGCGCCCAGGAACACGCATCGAGGACGTGTCGTTCACGAACGTTGACATGACGTTCCCCGGTGGCGGAACCGCAGAGCATTCGTCGCGTCTCGACGTGGGGGAGCTGCTTGAAGCATTTGAATATCTAAAATGGGCGGTTCCCTTTGACGGCGAGCTGCCTGCGTCAGCGCTCTATCTGCGGCACGTCAAAGGCGTGCGACTGGAGAACGTGCGGCTCTCAGTTGAGAAGCCCGACGCCCGCGCCTTCATCGCCGGGGACGACGTGCAAGGCCTGACGCTGCAAGGCGTCGTGGGCAGCGCTCCCGCACCAGTGCCCGGCCTCGCAAAACTCGCCGACGCCAAGGACGTGATCGAGAAGGACTGCCGAGTGGAATGTGGCAGCTCAGTGCTGGGGCTCGTCGCTCCAACGACGGAAGAACTGGGCCGCCTCGCTGAGCTACGCACACGTTCCGCCGCACTCGACCGCGAAATCCAACAGAAGGCCGATCAAATCGATGCTGAAACGAAGAAGGACTCCAAAACCAAGTAACAATACCTCACCACCATGAAACACACCCTCACCTTCCTTACCTTCCTCACCGCCCTGTTGCTCGCACCGTTAGCTGCGTTGCACGCCGCGCCTTCCACAGATGCTCACATCATCATCGCCAGCGAGGCGGGCGCGAAGCTCGATAGTGACGTCACCAAAGGCGGCGGCACCGACGATACGGCGCTCATTCAGAGTATCCTCGACCGAGCACCGAAGCTCGGTTCGCTCAAGGTTATCGTGGATGGCGCGATCCTCGTGAAGGGGCTGAAGGTTTACTCCAACACGACCATCGAGTGCCTCAACCGTGCGTGTGGCTTCTACCTCGCCGATAACTCCAATTGTCCGATTGTCATCAATGCAACGCCCCAGCCGCAAGGCCGCGCGGAAAGGAATCTCTCGTTCCTCGGCGGCACTTACAACGGCAATGCTGCGCATCAGAAACAACAAATGAAGGAATATGGCCCTATAACGGCGTTCGCCCTGCATGGCGTGGAGCAGGTGCTCTTTCGTGATGTCTCCATCTCCGAATCAAGGACATACGCCGTTTACCTCACCAATTGGCGGCGCGTCGTCTTCGAGAACATTTACCTCAATCTCGAGCATATTCCGGAGAAATCGGCTCAGTGTGGCATTCAAATCCTGGGCCCCGGCGAGTTCCTGAGCATCCGCAACGTCCAGGGCCGTGCGTGGGATGACATGATCGCGCTGAATAATGATGACACCGTCGCTGACTGGAACGACAAAGGAGAGTTCGTCCGCAGTGGATTCGGGGGGGGACCCCTTGCCGGTTTCGGCGCCGTCAACGATGTAGACATCGATGGCGTCCAGGCATTCGACTGTGGACAGGTCATCCGCATCCTCTCCCGTGGTTCGCGGCTGGACCGCGTTTCCATCCGCAACGTGAGGGGAACCTACCGCGATTTCGGCGTCTGGATCACACCCTATTTCCGCGAGAGTAGCAACATCGGGCGGTTGGAGTTTGAGAACATCGACCTGCGTCCTGTAGGTCCGCGCGCCTACGACTACGTGCCCCCTTTCCTCTTCTGGATTGCAGGTGGAGTGGAGCAGCTGATTCTTAAAAATATCAGCAGCCACGCGCCCATCGACGAACGCCCGCTCGTGTGGATACAGCCGGATGCAAAAATCGGTCTGCTACGGATTGAAGGTTTGAATGTCTTTGACCCGCGCAAGGAAATCGGCCACGCGCCGCTCATCCGCGCCGATGGCCGTATCGCGTTGCTGCAAGTGCGTGATGTCGTTGTGCAGAGGCCACAAGCCACCTCACCCAGTGGTTCTTTAATCGGCACCTCCCTGGATCGCTCCGCGCTGAAGGCCTTCATGGATGCACGGCCCAGCTTTTTGAATCCCGGCAAAGGCTGGCGCGGCTGGCCAGAGGGCTACGGCTATCTCACCTCGCAGCCGCAGATTCAGCGATTACAAATTGATGACGTCGTTGCCGAAGGCTTGGAGCAACTCCTCAATCACCAAACCGGCACCATCGAGTCGCTCGACCTTCGGGACATTTCGATTCCGAACAGCACCAAGGCCGTTCACCAGTCCGGAGAGGCGAAGATCGGCACCATTTCACCCACCCCGAATCACACGAAGTAAGCCATGAAAAACTCTTCTCAATCCCAACCCGACCACTTGAACCGCCGTGACTTCCTCACGGCTTCCGGCCTAGCGACCATCTCCGCTGCGGCGCTTACGCCGAGCGCCGCCACGGCTCAGCCATCATCTGCGGAGGGCACTGGCCTGGAGAGCGCGCTCAAAAAGGCTTTGGAATCCGCTAAGGATGCGCAACCAAACGCATCGCCAGTGGCCGGGGCGGCGGTCGTCACGAGTGACGGTGCGCTCGATCTTTCTCCGGCGAAGTGGCTCTGGTATCCGGGCGACCGAACGCTGCCGAACACTTTCGTGTTGTTCCGGCGCATCCTGCAACTGAACGCGAAGCCAAAGAAAGCCACGGGCTGGATCATCGGCGAGAGCCGCTACCAACTCGAAGTCAACGGACGGAGAGTCCAATGGGGGCCTGCGCCGAATGATCCGCGCTGGCCGGAGGTGGATCACATGGATCTTACCGAGTCGCTGACCTCAGGCGAGAACGTGATCGGTGCAACCGTGCTCTACTTTGGGCAAGGCGACGCAACCTGTCCGATGAGCCGCGCGGGCTTCATCTTCAAGCTGGAGATCGAGCACGCCGACGGTCGGCTCGAAACCGTGGTTTCGGACAACTCCTGGCGCTGTCACCTGTCGCAGGCGTGGAAGCCGGGGCAGCATCGCATGTTCTTCATGCAAGCCCTGCAGGAGGAGTTTGATGGTCGCCTCCATCCGCACGGATGGAACGAAAAGGGCTTCGCGGAGAACGACGACTGGCTGGAGCCCTCTTATCCGCCGTGTGCGGCGAACTTGCCGATCTTTGCCGACCCGACCAACGAGGTAATGAACTGGATTCACGGCCCCAAAAAATTTGTGTATGGCGCGGAAGCCCGTTCGAAGTTTGAGCTGCGTCCGCGCATCATACCCATGATGCGCGAGACCTGGGTGTCGGCGGCACCCCTGGTCGAGCAGCACCGCATCAAATGGAAGCGACCCATTGCTGAGTATTTTGCCATGCGCCCGGCTAAAGCTTACGAAGCGGAAGTGACGCAGGCAGCCCAGCCTGCAGGAAACAATGTCTGGCGGCTCGACCTTGACCCCGAGCGTGGCACGACCTTGACCTTTGCGCTGCCCGAGCAGTCGGTGGGCTGGCCGGGCATCACGATTGAGGCTCCAGCCGGCACGACGCTGGAGATGATGACGCTGGACGGCCATCAGGTCGGCGGTCCCGCGCTCCTGAACACGCACTACCACAAATGGGCGCGCTTCACCTGCCGAGAGGGGGTGAACCACTTCCGCAGGTTCGACTTCGACTGCTTCCGCTGGCTGCAAGTCCACCTTCATCCGGGGCGTGGCACGGTCGTGGTGTCGAACCCAGGCATCCTGAAGCGCGAGTATCCCTGGCCGCACGAACCGCGCGTCATCACCTCGGATCCGGTGGTGCAGCGAGTGTTCGATGCCGCGACCAACACCATGCGCAATGCCGCGCAGGAAACCTTCGTGGACGGCATGGCCCGGGAACGAAACCAGTATGCTGGCGGCCCTTCGCAGTGCCGGCACGCGATCCACACGCTGGCCGGGGAGAATCGACAGGTCGCGCGGTTCCTTCGCAGTTACAGCCAAGGCAACACGGCCGAGGGCTACTTCATGGATGCCTGGCCCTCGCATGACCGGATCACTCGTCTGGGCCAGCGAGTGCTGGAGGCGACGCATTGCGGTGCCATACTGGATCCCGGTGTTCGGTTCGCCTTGGACTGCTGGGAATATTACCTCTACACGGGCGACCTCGCGCCGCTGCGCGAGCCCTATCCACGGCTGTTGCGCCAGGTGAAATACCTCCGCGGGAAAATGAATCCCGACGGTTTGCTGCCGGTGGATCAGGACGACTACGGGTTCCCGATTGTTTACGTGGGCTTCTCCGGCTGCTTCCCGGACCAGCGGAACCGACAATGCCCTTTCAACCTGTTCTGGGCGACCATGCTCAGCCGGGCCATGGCTCCGATGTGCCGCGCCTTCGGCGACGCCAAGCTCGCCGACGAGATCGAACAGCTCGGCGCACGCGTGCTGAAGGCCACCGTCGCCCGCTTCTGGAGCCGCGAGCACGGTGCCTTTGTGGACAACCTGCCTTGGTGGCGCGAGGACGGCGGCGTTCACTTCAGCGAAATAACACTCGGCATCTCGGTGGAATATGACCAGTGCCCGGGCGGCGCGATCGAGCGCAGCGTGGAACTGCTCGCGACGAAGCCCAAGAACGTCGGCATCGATAATTCGACGGAACCGGTGGCGTGGGGATGGTGGGCGCTGGCCAAGGGCGGACGCCCCGACGTCGTCGTGAAGGAATTGCGTGAGGTCTATGGCACCATGAACTCGGTGCGCCTCAACAATTCGATCGAGGAATTCTACGGCGGTAGCAAAAAGCCCGACACGCCGAACAACTGGAGCCACATCTGCTGCGCGCCGATCTACGTCGCGGTGATGAGCCTTGCCGGCATCCGCCTGCTGGAGCCGGCGTTCAAGCGCTACGAGATCCGCCCGCAACTGGCCGACCTGCCCGATCTCGCGCTCACGGTGCACACGCCGCACGGGCCGATCAGTTTTTCCTGCAAGGGAACGCTCGGCACCCGCACGATCACCCTGACGCTGCCGCCCAACGCTGCGGGCGAACTCGTGGTGCACCCCGACGAGAGCCTTAACCTGAAAGCGCTCGGCAAAGGCCGCTTCGCCCTCCCCGCCGGTCAGACCGTGAACATCGAACTGAAACATACCTGACCGCCCCTCGGACGACTCCGCCATGAAGCCCACCCTCCCGTTCCTTGCCGCTCTGCTGCTCGCGCCGCTCGCCGCGCTGCACGCTGCCGACACAGCCATTCCCATCTGGCCGCAGGGCGCGCCGGGAGCCCTCGGCACCACTGAAAAGGACAGCCCGACGCTGACGCCCTACCTGCCAGGCAACCCTTCCGGAGCAGCGATGCTCATCATTCCCGGAGGTGGTTACGGCCGCATCTATGAGGGGCAGGCGGAGCCCTTCGCACTCTGGCTTAATGAACAGGGCATAGCCGCTTTCGTCCTGCGCTACCGACTTGGCACATCTGGTTATCGTTATCCCTCACAGCTTCAGGACGCCGTAGAGGCGATGCGCCAGATACGTGAGCAGGCCGCGAAGTGGAAGATCGACCCACACCGCATTGGCGCGATGGGCTTCTCTGCGGGCGGCCACCTCTTGACGACGCTACTCAATCGCCCGGAAGACGGCGAGGTGCCCGGCGCGGACACCCAAGGGCGGGCAAGCCCGCGCCCCGATATCGCCATCGTCTGTTACCCCGTCATCAGCATGATCGCGAAGCCGCACCAGAACTCGTTGAAGAACCTGATCGGCGATGCGCCGGGAGAGGAACTTCTCGTTAAAACTTCGAGTGAGCGACAGGTCCGTCCCGGCCTGCCCCCCGTCTTCCTCTGGCAAACCAACGAAGACA
Organism: Akkermansiaceae bacterium UBA5020; assembly: GCA_002396885.1. Lineage (GTDB taxonomy): Bacteria > Verrucomicrobiota > Verrucomicrobiia > Verrucomicrobiales > DEV007 > Arctic95D-9. Next base: position 42,729 of record DGXY01000075.1, on the reverse strand, counting down.
AAGTGGTATCCGTCGAGCACTCGCTCCTCTACGCCGCCGCGCTGCGCGAGCACGGTATCCCGCACGAACTCCACCTTTACCAACACGGCAAACATGGCACCGGCCTCATCGGCACCGAGCATCCGTGGTTCGGCGACCTCCTCTTCTGGCTCCGTGCCCACGGGTTCGTCGCGGGCAAAACCGAAGCCAATCCGAAATAGACCAAGCCATGAAACCCATTCGCACCTTCTTCACCGCCCTGCTGCTCGCGCTGCTGGACGTATCCACGTCGCACGCAGCGGAATCCGAACAGCCTGCGACGCATTTTTCGACGTTCGCGCAGGCCACTCTGCACGAGTCGCCCTTACTCAACCGGATCAAGCTGGCGAAGCAGCGAGGACGATCCTATCCGATGGATTCCCTCGATTTCATCATGGTGGATTTGGAGCGGCCGGAGACCCTGACACGGCACGCCGATTTCTGCACCGGGGATCTGACTGGGAGATACCTCGACTTACTCGCCACCAGTGCGCACCTCGAACCGTCTGACCACGATCGAATGCAGGCGCTGTTCACGCGCATCCTGAAGTGCCAGGCACCGAATGGGGCTTTCGGCAGAGTCCAAGTCCAGGACATGGGCGTTTCCAAGGATGAACTGGCCTGGTCGGCCTCGAGCAAGGTCTTCATGGGATTGCTGCGGTATTATCAGGAAACGGGAGATCCCAAGGCGCTCACTGCGGCGCGAGGCAACGCGGAGTTTTTCTTCGCGAACCTGGATCGGATCAGGGAGGCCTCGATTCAGCATAAGAAATCGGAAGACCTCCGCCAATGGATCAGGTCCGCAGGCGGGCTGGGTGACGTCGGCAACTGGATCACCGAGCCCATGGCAGAGCTGTTCGGCATCACCGGAGATCAGCGCTGCCTGGACGTGTGTCGAGCGGTGGTCGAGGCGCAGCAGTCACGCCCGCTTAAGGGACGGCTTGCGCATGGCGTGTTGACCATGCTCCGAGGGCTACAGCTTGCCGCCATCTACACAGGAGATGCATCCTGGAACAAGCAGCCGGAGCAGTTCAGGAAGGAGATCGCCGACGTCATCGCCTGGCCTGATGGCAACATCAGCGAGGTGTTCCCCAACAGCAGCCGCAACGAAGGGTGCGCCATCGCGGACTGGGTCATGCTGAACCTGTATGCCGGTTTCATCTCAGGCGAAGACGAGGCCTACGAAAAGGCCGAGAACGCCCTGTGGAATGCCCTGTTTCTGAATCAGATGGTCAACGGCGGTTTCGGCCATCGAGACTATGAATCCGACCACACCTACGGCGGCGCGGTGCTGTCTATGGAATGCTGGTTTTGCTGCCTGCACAACGCCGGGCTCGCCATGGTCGAGTTTGCCGACCACGCGGTGACCCTGCGGGGCGACGAATTGCGGATCAACCTGCTGGTGCCGGGGCGCTACCGGCTTCCCTACAAGGGCACAACGATCGAGGTCGAAGTAAGCACGCGCTATCCCGAGAAGGCTGATACCACCGTGGTGATCAGCGGCGCGCCGGGGGAGATGAAGACCCGCATCCGCATGCCGTCTTGCATCAAGGGCGCGGAGGTGAAGGTGACGAACCTGCCAGGAGGCAAGACCCGCCATGTCCTGAGCGGCCGAATGGGCTATCAGCTGGAGGAGGTGAGAAACGGCATCATGCTGCGCTATGGACCGCTGGTCATGGCACCGCTGCGCTACGCGCAAAACGTCAAAGTGACGAACAAGGATAATGACTTCCTCCAGGGCTACGTCTTCGAACGGATCGACAAAGGGCGCGCCACCATCGTGCCTCCCGACAAGGATGCCGATGGGTTCTACCTGTTTCCGAAGGAGCCCAAGCCGATTTGGAAGAACTACGAGGAAGGCACGCTCTCCCGCCTGGCCTTCGATAACCTCTCGATCAACGTCAAGCTGGCGTATCCCGACGGCACCAGTCAAGAGCACCGCTTTTGGCCCGAGTGTTACAGCACCACCTCAACTGCCAGCGGCGCGCCCGTGCCGGTGGTTTTCGCCAAACCAGAAGCTTCAAAATGAAAACCCTCCTCACCGCCCTACTCCTCACGCCGTTGGCCGCGCTGCACGCGGCTGAACCTGTCAGCCTCTCCGCCGATCATGCCGCCATCGTGAATCACCAGCGACGCATCTTTTTTCAATACGATCCGGCGGCGGACATTCAGCGGAAAGGCGGGTTCGGCTCGGATATGGATGCGGTGATGAGTTATGTGTTCGACGCCGCCAGCCAGCCGGGAAGCCAGCTCGATGCGATCTGCATTGATGTCTCGAATGAAGGCGTGGCGCATTACCGCAGCAAGATCCTGCCGGCGATTCAGCATCCGGGTCTGATGAAATGGCGCGAGCAGGGTCTCGACTATTTCGATGAGCTGATCAAGCAGGGCCACAAGCGTGACAAAGAGATCTGGTGGGGCCTGCGCATGAACGAGGTCGAGCGCGGCGACTTGGCGGTGTATGACATCAAAGCCTTCGCCAACATGAAGGAGCGCAATCCGGTCAAAGCAGCGCATCCTGAGTGGCTCATCCGCTCCTGGTGGTGGCAGGGGTTTTGGAACTACGCGGTGAAAGAGGTGCGCGACTATCGTCTGTCGATCGTTCGCGAGGTCGCGGAACAATATGACTTCGACGGCGTGCATCTCGATTTTCTCCGCCACACGCCTTTTCTCCCGCCGGGCAAGCAGTGGGAGAATCGCGAACACCTCACCAGTTTCATGCGTGACGTGCGCTCCATGCTTCAATCGCAGGCAGCCAAACGCGGCCGCCCTTTCCTGCTCGCGGCACGGGTGCCGGATTCGGTCGAGGGATGTCATACGGACGGTCTCGATATTGAAACCTGGGCGCGTGAAGGCCTCGTCGATGTGCTCATCCTTGGCACACGCACGATCAACGTGGATGTGGATTCTTTCCGCAAAGCGATGGCCGGTGCCCATGTGAAGCTGATGCCCAGCTTCGATTGCTTCCATGCCACAGACGGCTACTACGGTGACCAGTCACTCGATCTGGTGTGCGGAGTCTTTGGCAACTATCTGCATCAGGGCGCGGATGGAGTGGGTGTTTTCAATGGGATCATCGGCTTCCCGGAACAGGCCAAGAAACTCGGCCTGACACAGACCGATACGAGGGACATTCAGGTCTTCTCCACCATCGGCAGCCTCGCGACGATGAGCGGCAAGGCGCGGTATTACCCGATGGAACGGCGCGGCGGCTATGCTCACAACGAAGGGCACGGCTCCTCCAACAACAACGCGCCCTTACCCATCGAACTGAGGAATGATCAATCGCCCTCCACGCTCACCCTTCCAGTCTGGGAGCCCGTGAAATCCGGCACCGCAGCGCGACTGCGATTGGTGCTGTTCCAGCACGTCGAGAGCGATGAAATCTCCGTGCAACTCAACGGCACCACCTTGAAGCAAGATCTCGTCGATGCGCAGTGGAAAGATCCCCGCATCTTTTCACCCGACCTTCAACCTGCCACGGTGACACCCGGCGCACTGGTCAAGAACGTCGCCGCGCAGAAGCTCACCCGCGTGGAGTTCCTCGTCCCCACCGAGATCCTGAAACGCGGCGACAACCGCATTGCCATCTCCGTGGACCGCCAAGGCCCGTTCCCACCCTCCAAGTCTGTGAAGGTCGAGAAGGTCGAACTGCATCTCAAATAGGCAGGAGACATTTAGCGTATGAAAGCTTTTCCCCAACTTGTTGCTTGTGCCACTGACCGCGCTCCACGCCGTCGGGACGCTGGCGCCAAAGCCCAACTTCCTTCTTATTATCAAGGGCGTGTCAGTGGTAATGATGCCGTGGCGTTGAGAATAAGGGTTCCTAAACTTCACTTTCCTGGCTGGCCCGTTCTATTGGGCAAATCGCGTCAACTCGTGGAGAAAAGGGCATGAAATGGCTCAGGTCCATCGCCCGCCTCCTCGGAGTGGCACGCCCCTCGCAGGATAAAGTGGGCAATTTCAGAAGCGGCATGTTTCCCGATCACGGACTGCCCCTCATCCCACTCGATTCTGTCCGCGGAACCGAGATCAAGATATATCTCCCGAACAGCAACGAGGAATACGAGGTCTTGAAGAAAAAGCGCGCCTCCGTGCAAAGGAAGCTGACGAAGGAGATCAATGCCCTGCTGGAGCCGCTCGGCTACGAAAGGACCGGCAGCGAATGGCGCAAGAAATCCCGGTTCGGGCAGAGTTATTTCGGCTTTCAAAAGAGCCATTACGGGTTCGGCTGCTTTTTCAACGCCGGGACGCTCGGCAAACTCGAAGTCCCGTCGCAGACACGGGCCAACACTATCGACGGGATCCAGTGTCATCGCATCGCGGAATTCTGTCCCGAAATGCCGCACAACGATGTGGCGGACGAATTGCCCTATGTCCGGTTGCACGACGATACCGGCTTCTGCAACGGCGTCACGACGGTAATCCGGACGAGAATGATTCCATGGATGGAAGCGCGGCACAAGGCGTTCGCCATGATCCGCATGCCAAGTCCGGCGGACATGGTGGCGGTCAAGATTTTCATGGAGCATGGTGAGCCATGAGCCCAAATCAAAAGCCAGGCCGGTGCAGGGAAAACCCAACCAATCCGCTGCCGTGAAACGCCGTGATTGCGACAACATTCACAAACACCTTCCCGATTGAGCGATATGAAAACCAGTCCCACCATTGCTTGCATCTCCTTGAAATCAGCCTGCTTGGCTGCCCTGCTCCGACCGGCCCTCACCGCCCTGCTGCTCGCGCCGCTGTCCACGCTTCTTGCCGCCGAGCCCAAGGTCTTCGACATCACGGCCCATGGCGCAAAAGGCGACGGGACGACCATGAACACGCAGGCGATTCAGCAGGCGGTCGATGCCTGTCATGAGGCGGGCGGCGGTGTGGTGAGCGTGCCCAAGGGAGTCTTCCTCACGGGTTCGTTGCGATTGAAGAGCGGCGTGGTCTTGCGCAT
>DGXY01000075.1:1426-37572 GCA_002396885.1 Akkermansiaceae bacterium UBA5020 | reverse complement strand
TCGAGAAGGACGCCATCCTGCGCGGCAGCCCGAAGATTGCCGACTACGCGGTGGAGACGGCGGAGTTGCATTGGTTCGATGCCCAAGACCGTCTAAACATGTTCAAGAGCTTCAACACCCAATTCCGCCCGGCGCTGATTTATGCGGAAGACGCCGAACAGGTCGGACTGGAGGGTTCGGGCGTCATCGACGGCCAGGGCGGGATGGAAAGCAAGATATTCCCCAACAAAGATGATGCCCAGCGCCGCCATCCGATCATGATCCGCTTTGAGCGTTGCCGTAATGTGAAGCTCAGCGGACTCACGTTGATCGACCCCGGGATGGTGACGACATTCTTCGTGCGCAGCACGGATATCCAGATCGAGCGCGTCACGGTGCGGAGCCGGACTTCCGCCGCCTACGGGAATGCCTTCGTCTTCGTCGGTTCGCGCCGCGTCTCCATCAAGGACTGCGACGCCGACTGCAAGGACGACTGCATCACGTTGATGACCTTCCACCCCGACTGGCCCAATGAGGACATCGAGATCAGCGGTTGCCGCCTGACCACCCGCTGGTGCGCCATCCGCATCGGATGCGAGTCCTTCGGGGCGACGCGACGCCTGACGATGCGAGACTGCACGTTCACGGACTGTCAGGGCGGCATCAAGATCGAGTCTGCCGGCGGGCAGATGCACGAAGACCTTTCGTTCTCGAACATCGAGATGACGAAGGTCTGCCAGCCCATCATGGTGCTGGCCTCGCGCTTCGCCTTCAGCAAGCACCACCAGACGCGTCGCCCTCCGATAGGGCACATACGGAAAGTCCGCTTCGAGCACATCAAAGCGGTCGTGGGTGACGGCGGAATCTTGCGAAGCAAGAGCGGATGGGAGGCTCCTTACAAGCGGTTCTGTTCGGCCGTGGTATCGGGACCGGACGGTCGCATCGAGGACATTTCGTTTTCCGACATCGACATCACCTTTCCCGGCGGCGGCACCGCCGAGCAAGCGTCGCGGCTCGACGTGGGCGAGCTGCTCGAGGCCTTTGAGTATATCAAATGGGCGGTTCCCTTCGACGGCGAACTGCCCGCCTCCGCGCTCTATCTGCGCCACGTCAAAGGCGTGCGCCTGGAGAACGTGCGTTTCGCTGTGGAGAAGCCCGACGCCCGCGCCTTCATTGCCGGGGATGACATCGAAGGCCTGACCCTGCAGGGCGTCGTCGGCCATGCCCCCGCACCGGTGCCCGGCCTCGCAAAACTCGCCGACGCCGCGGACGTAACCGAGAAGGACTGCCGCGTGGACTGCGGCATCTCAGTGCCGGTGCTCATCGCTCCGACGATGGAAGAACTGCGCCGCCTCGCAGAGTTACGGACGCGTTCCGCCGCACTCGACCGCGAAATCCAGGAGAAGGCCGATCAATTCGATGCGGAGGCCAAAAAGGACTCCAAATCCAGGTAACAACGCCTCACCGCATGAAAAACACCCTCCCCTTTGCTTGCCTCCTATGGTCCAACACACGCATGCATCGCGCCGTTCATCAGCGTTGTTCGGCGACTCGATACTCGACCGGAGTCGCTTTAAACGTGCGTTTGAAGTGCTGACCGAAGCGCGAGACATCGCGGTAGCCGACGCGTTTGGCGATGCGGGCGATGGGAAGCCGGGTGTTGCGGAGGAGTTCGGCGGCTTTTTCGAGGCGGAGTCTTTGCAGGTAGGCCTGAAAACTGAGGCCGTGCTGTTGGCGGAAGAGTCGGGAGAGATTGCCAGGGCTGGTGAAGGCGATTTTGCTGGCGACGTGGGTGAGCTTCAGCGGGCAATGCAGACGGAAGACAAGATGCGCGGTGGCGCGTTGGAGTGGATCGCCTTCGGGTTCGGTGGTGGATTTGGTTTGCTCGGCGAGGCGGAACCAAACGGCTTCGACGTGGGTGCGGGCTGCGTCTTCGGCGGCAGCGGGATCACCGAGAGCAATGGTTTCGACGAGATGCTCGTGTTCCTCGGCGAGGACACGGGCGTCGGGAAAGTAGTCGTCGAAACCCTGCTTGTGAAAGGCGAGAAGGCCGTTCCAGACGGTGCGCCAGGTGTCTTGGAGCATGGGAACATTGGCGAGGCTGACGATGGTTTCGTGAAGTTCGAGGTCCGCGTGACGAAAGGCGCTGTAGTCGCGGGCACGCAGGGCATTGGTGAGCCGTTTCAAGATGGAGCGCAGTTCCTTGAGCTTTTCGGGAGAGGTGGCGGCGTGAGCGGCGGCATGGCGCGCGGCGAAACCTTCCAGCAAGGAGCGGAGTTCAGAGAGTCGGCGCAGTTCTGTGGTGGTCATGGCTGCTATATGCGAAATCGGGCTTCCGGGTATGCGGCAAAGGTCAAAGGATTGCGGCATTGGCTATAAGCATTGAAAACGTGATTCAAGGGGCGTTTGATTATCACAAAGGCAATCACTTATGCCAAATCAAACATCTCACCACAACCGCCCATGATCATGCCCGACAAAGTCCCCTTTGGTGTCATCGCTCCGATGACGACGCCCTTTTCTTCATCCGGCGAACTGATGCCGAAGTCCATCCGCAGCCAGGTGGAGTTCCTCGTTCGTGAACGGGCCGACAGCCTTGCGGTTGGTGGTTCGACGGGGGAGGGGCAGACCCTGGACGCCGATGAACTCCGTGCCTGCGTGAGCGAGGTGCGCGAGGCGATGCCGGCGGACATGCCGCTCGTCGCCAGCACCATTTGTGACAGCACGCGCCAGGCGATTCGCAGCATCAAGGCGGTGGAGGGCCTCGGTGTGGATGCCATTCAGCTCACGCCGGTGCATTACCTCTTCCGCCCGGATGATGAGATGATGATCGAGCACTTCCGCGTGATCCACGAGGAGACGGGCATGCCGCTCATCATCTACAATGTGGTGCACTGGTGCTATCTCTCGCCGGAGCTCACGGTGCGCCTGATGAACGAGGTGCCGGGTGTGATGGGCATCAAACAAAGCGCGGGCGACTTGAAGCTCTTCGCCGATCTCATGATCAATGCGCCGAAGGATCGGAAGATCTACAGCGCGGTGGATGCGCTGATGTATCCGTCGTTCTGCCTCGGCACGCCGGGCGTGATTGCCGCCACGCCCTCCGGCATTCCGCGTGCGACGGCCGTGCTGCGTGATGCGGTGGCGAAAGGCGATCACCCCAACGCGCGGCTGCTTCACGAGGCGATCCTCCGCTTCTGGAATGCCACGGATCACTACAATCTGCCCGCCTGCATCCGCTATGCGCAGTCGTTGCAAGGCGTGGATGCTGGCTTCCCGCGCATGCCGATGCGGCCGGCCACCGAAGCGCAGCAGGCAAAGATCAAGCCCGCGCTGGAGGCGGTGCTGAAGCTTGCTGACTCGCTCAGCTAACACGTTTCGGATTCGCCCCTCATGTCCCCCCCACTCGGCATCTCGCTCATCCTGCTGTTCATCGCTCTCGCGGAGGCGTCACGGCGTATACGCTGGCTTGAGGGGCTGGGATTCACGTTCGTGGTGCTCGCATTCGGTGCGGCGGCCTTCACGTTTCCAGCGTGGTTCATCGCGCCGGGCGGCTTTGAGATGAAACAGGTCATCGCGCCGCTCGTGCAGCTCATCCTCCTCTGCATGGGCATGACGCTGACGCTGGCGGACTTCACCCGCGTGCTGTCCGCTCCGCGCGCAGTCGTGATCGGCGCGGTCTTGCAATACAGCATCATGCCGTTGGGCGGCTTCGCTTTTGCGCGGCTGTTCGGATTGGAAAAAGAGGTCGCCGCAGGCCTCATCCTTATCGGCTGCTGTCCCGGCGGTGTGTCCTCGAATGTCATCACCTATCTGGCCAAGGGCAACGTGCCGCTCTCCGTGACCATGACCGCAGTCTCGACCTTGCTCTCGCCGTTCATCACGCCGTTTGCCATGCAGTGGCTCGCGGGCTCGTATGTGCCGGTCGGGGTCGGTCCGATGATGCTTTCCATCCTCAAGATGATCATCGCGCCGCTCGCGATTGGTTTTGCGATTCGTCGCTTCCTGCCGCGCCTCGCGGACAAGTTCGTGCGCGTGCTGCCGCCGCTCGCGATGCTCTCCATTGCCCTCATCGTCGCGATCACGGTGGCGATGTCGCGCGATGATTTGCTGAAGGTCGGCCTCGTCCTGCTCGCCGCTTCCGCCTGTCACAACGCCACCGGTTACGCGCTCGGCTATGGTGCCGCCCGCCTGCTCGGCCTCGATGGGCGCGACAGCCGGACGGTGGCGCTCGAGGTGGGCCTGCAAAACGGCGGCATGGCCACCGGCCTCGCCTTCAATGTCCTGCAAAGTCCCGCGGCCGCGCTCGGAGCCGCTGTGTTCGGCCCGTGGAGCGCCATCACCAGTTCCGCGCTGGCCTCGTGGTGGCGCCGTGAACCCAAACAAGCATCATCATCATGAACCTCGCTTTTCTATTCGCTCGTTTTGCGTCCGCCGTGCTGGCTTTGGCGACAACGTCTCTGGCGGCCGCGACCCCTTGGCATCTCCCACTCGATCAGCCCGAGTCGGCGGAGTGGTCTATCCACGGCCACGCCGAAACGGTGCCCGGCGCAAAAGGCGCCGCCCTGCAGCTCGATGGCCGCTCCCTCATCGAGGTGAAGGACTCCTCCGTGACCGGCTCCGGCGCGGAGGGCTTCAGCTTCGTGCTGTGGTGCAATCCCTTCCACGTGCGAGACGGCCAGCACATGATCGTGGCGAAAAACCGCTATAGCAAAGGCGAGCGCGAGTGGGGCGTGATGATCGACACGGATGGGAAATTCCGACTTTACCTCTGGCAGGGGAAATGGACGACGGCGGAGGCGCAGACCGCACCAAAGCCCGGTCACTGGCATCAGGTCGGGGTCGTCGTTCGGCCGGAAAGCGCCGAGCTCTGGATCGACGGTCGGCGCGAGGGCCGCGTCGATCTGGCCGCTCCCGTCGCCGCCACGGCGGCACCGGTCACGCTCGGCGGTGTCCTCGAGGGATCGCCCCGGCAGACCTGGTTCGGGGCCCTCGACGACTTCCGGCTTTTCGATCGGGCGCTCTCCGAGGCGGAAATGGCGGCGCTCTACGAGCCGGTCGCGGCGACGCTGGAGATCCCGGAGATGCCCTTGCCAGAGGCAATGCAGGCTCATCCCTTCTGGACCCGCGCGGGTGCGGAGGACGCGGAGCAGGATCGCAGTCTCACGCTCTTCGACGGTCGCAGCCCCGACAAGCTCGCCTGCGACACGACCCTGCGCCGCATGCCCGACGGCTCGTGGGTTCACGTCATGCTCGGCGGAGGAGACAAGGAGCCCGATCCGCGCAACGGCGTCTTTCTCCAGCGCAGCCAGGACGAGGGCGGCATCTGGAGCGCGCTGGAACGGCTCGACTTCGGCTTTCCGAAAGGTGGCGACACCCGCGCCCTCGTGCCCACCGAGCTGATGGTGCATGACGGTCGCTGCACCCTCTACTTCGCGACGCACGACGGCACCTTCGGCGGCTGGAAAAGTTGGTCGGTCGCGAGCGACGATTCCTGCAAGACCTGGGGCTCGCCGCTGCCGCTGCCGGGACGCCTGCACGACCGCACCTTCATCCGCAACCTTGTCGTCGCCCGCGACGGGCGCCTCCTCCTGCCTTTCCAACACTACGAAGACGCGCCCCGCAGCGCACCGGTGAATGGCATCCTCATCAGCGCCGACGGCGGGCGAACCTGGAGCGAGCGTGGCAACATCCGCCTCACCGAAAACCGCGCCTACCAGGGCTGGGCGGAAAACAACGTCGTCGAGTTGCGCGACGGCCGCATCGCCATGATCATCCGAGCCGACGGTCTCGGCGGCGTCCTCTATCAGGCCGAGTCCACCGACGGTGGTCTCACTTGGCCCGCGCTCGCCACGAAGACCGGCATTCCCAATCCCGGATCCAAGGCCACACTCTACGGTCTCGGCGGCGACAGCGTGGCCCTGCTGCACAATCCGAATCCCAAAACGCGTTCGCCGCTGGCGCTGTGGATCAGCTTCGACGGCATGAAGACCTGGCCCTACCAACGCATCCTGCGCGGCGACCTGGAAGGGCGTTTCAACTACCCCGACGGATTTGTCAGCGCCGACAAACGATGGCTGCACTTCGCCTTCGATCACAATCGCGACAAAGCCATCCTCGTCAGCTCGCGCCTGCCCGAGATTCCCGCACTCTGGGACGATGCCCGGCCTCTGCCCAAATCTGCCGATCTGCCCGTGCTCGAAGGGGTGCGCTTTTCGGTGATCAAACGCTACGAGTTTCAAAAGGACGGGTATCGTTTCCTCCACGGCCTTGGCCTAGGCTTTCACCGTGGCAAACTCTACGCCTCCTTCGGCCACAATCAGGGGGGAGAAAACACCGATACCGAAGAGGCGCGCTTTTGTGTGAGTGAAGACGATGGAAAAAGCTGGAGCGAGGTGCGCACGATGGACGCTGGCGAAGGCCCCGTCGGAGTCAGTCACGGCAGCTTCCTTTCCCACGATGGCAAGCTCTGGGCCTTCATGGGCGCCTACACCGGCACCATGCAGGGCATCCACACACGCGCCTACCGGCTCAACGAAACATCCGCCACCTTCGAGGCGCTCGGCACCGTCATCGAGGGCGGATTCTGGCCCATGCAGGAGCCGCTGCGCATGGACGACGGCAACTGGATCATGGCCGGCATCACCGCGGGGGTTTATGATGAAAAAGGGACCCATCCCGCCGCTGTCGCGATCAGTCGGGGCGACGACTTCACGAAGTGGGATCTCGTTCCGATCGCACCGGCGCCCGGCCTCCCGATGTGGGGCGAGTCCACCGTCATCGTCGAAGGAAAACGCGTCACCAACCTCAGTCGTTATGGAGCCGAGGCCCGCGCCCTCGTGGCGACGAGCGAGGACTACGGCCGCACCTGGACCACGATGCGCCCGAGCAACCTGCCGATGACCACAAGCAAGCCTTACGCTGGCACATTGAGCTCCGGTCAGCGTTATCTCGTCTGCACCACCACCGCGGACAGCGGCAAACGGCGCTCGCCTTTGACCATCGCGCTCTCCAGACCCGGCGAGGAGACATTCAGCAAAGTCTTCGTCATCCGCCACGCCCTGTTCCCGGAAGGCCCCGGCGAGTCGCACCAGGGTGCCGCGCTCTCCTACCCGTATGCGGTGGAGCACGAGGGCAAGCTCTACGTCGGCTACTCGAACAGCGGCGACAAGTCCACCCGGGTCGGCACCGGTCGCGAACTCTGGAACAACAACAGCGCAGAACTGGCGGTGATTCCGGTCAGCGAACTCAGCCGCTAACTTCGCCCGAACCGCCTCCATTCACCCATGAAAAAACTCATCAACCAACCCACCAGCTACGTGGAGGAAATGCTCGCCGGACTCCTCCTCGCCAATCCCGGCCTGACGCTTGCTGGCGGCAGTCAGCGCGTTATTCGTCGCACGAGCGGTGCGAGAACGGGCAAGGTCGGCATCGCCTCCGGTGGTGGCAGCGGGCATCTGCCGCTCTTCACCGGTTATGTCGGCGAGGGGCTGCTCGACACCTGCTCCATCGGCAATGTCTTTGAAGGGCCGAACGTCGAGAGCTGCGAAGACGCCATCCGGCTCGCCCACGGCGGTGCGGGCGTGCTCTGCCTCTACGGCAACTACGGCGGCGACCGTATGAACTTCGATATGGCCTGCGAGCTTCTCGACGGAGAAGGCATCGCCACGCGCACCGTGCTCGGCACCGACGACATCGCCAGCGCCGCGCCCGCCGAGGCGCACAAACGTCGCGGCGTGGCGGGCATCCTCTATGCCTACAAAGCCGCCGGAGCACTTGCAGAAAGCGGCGCGAGCCTTGACGAAGTCGCCCGCATCGCACAAAAGGCCGTGGACGCCACGCGCACCATCGGCGTCGCACTTTCGCCCTGCCGCGTGCCCACCGCGAGTGCGCCGAACTTCTCCATCGCCGACGACGAAATCGAAATGGGCATGGGCATTCATGGCGAGCCCGGCATCTGGCGGGCGAAGCTGAAAAGCGCCGACGCCATTGTCGATGAAATGCTGGAGCGCCTGCTCGCCGACCGCCCCATCGCCGACGGCAGCCGCGTCTCCGTGCTCGTGAATGGACTCGGTGCCACGCCGCTAGAGGAGCTGTTCATCCTCTATCGCCGCACGCATCACATCCTCACTGAGCGCGGCATCACCATCGTGCAGCCGCTTGTGGGAAATTACGTCACCTCGATGGAGATGGCCGGTGCGTCCCTCTCGCTGCACCTGCTCGATGCCGAGCTGGAGAAACTGCTGCTTGCCCCCGCGTCCTGCCCCTTTTGGAAAGTCTGAGCCTCATGCCCATCACCGTCCAGACTCTGCGCGACGCCGTCGCCCGCTCGGATGCACGCATGGAACGGCTCGAAGATCCGCTCAACGCCGCCGATGCCCTCCTCGGCGATGGCGACACCGGCTCCATGCTCGCGCGAGTCATCGAAAAAATGGCAGCCACCGATTTGACCGCCACCACCGATGTCGGCGCTGCCTTCAACGCCCTCGCCCGCGCCACCATGGCCGCCACCGGCTCCAGCCTCGGCACCCTGCTCGCGACCGCACTCCTCACCTTTGCCAAATCCACCAAAGGCCGCAGCGAAGTCCCGTGGAGCGAACTCTCCGGCCTCATCGAGCAAGCCATCGAAGCCATGAAGTTACGCGGTGGAGCCAGCCTCGGCGACAAGACCATCCTCGACGCCCTCCACCGTATCGCCCAAAGCCTCACCGGCATCGACGATGCCTCCGCCGTCGCCCTCGCCGCCGAAACCGGCGCGCGCGCCGCGCTGGAGCACTTCCAGCCACTCCCCTGCAAAATCGGTCGCGCCCGCCTCTTCCCCGAAAAAAGCACCGGAGCCCACGACCCCGGCATGCTCGCGCTGCATTTACTACTCCGCTGCGAGGAAGTCAGCGACCGTGACGGATGATAATTGCGAGACTAATCTGTATGAAAAGAATGCCCCCCATCCTCGCAGCCCTACTGCTCGCGCCGCTGGCCGCGCTCCACGCCACCGAACCGACCGCCCAAGTCACCACGACCGGCGATGTCCGCGACGTGCGCGTTGTCCGCACTGCTGACCAAGAGCCGCGCGCTTCCTTGCTAGGCCAGCCCTCCATCGCCTGGTGGAAGGAGAAGCACCTTGTCGTCGCTTATCAAAAGGGCATCGCGGGCAAGACCGACATGGGCAGCATCGACGCCATCGTTTCCAGCAACGACGGCGACTCCTGGAGCATCCCGAGCACGATCTTCGACCACGAGCAGCGGCATGGCGCGATGCAGTTCGGCTATTGCAATGCGGTGCTCTACCATCCGACGGGGCAGGAGGTGCTGTGGTGCTTTGCGATGCGCTGCCCGCTGAACTATGCCGACAGCGAGGACTCGCATCTCGCCGCAGCCTACAGTGGCGATGGTGGCCGCTCGTGGAATCCCGTGGAACTGGCCATGCACTACACCGGACCGCTCGTCATCCTCGGTGAAATCCAGCGCATCATCGAAAACGGCCAGCCGGTCTATCTGCTGCCCGCGCATCGCAACACGAAGCGCGCCGATCCGCTCGGGCAGCAGGAACAGTTTGTCCTGCGCAGCACCAGTCTGCTCGATTGGCATCTCGGCGGTTATGTGCCGCAGGAAAAGCCCGGCGCGATCTTCCTGCACGAAGGCCAGATCGCTGTCATCAACGAGCAGCAGCATCTCAAGATGGTCATGCGCACCTCCAGCGGCAAACGGGATGGCAAGACACTCGATGGCGGTGCGCTCAATCCTCCCCGCGCCTGGTCCAGCACCAGCACCGACGGCGGCAAAACATGGAGCATCGCCGAGGAGGAATCGGAGCTTTGGAACACCGTGTCGGAAGGATGGTTCGGCCAGTCGCGCACCGGCACTCAGCTCTACGTCTACAATGACGGCCCCGCCTGGAGCCGCATGGCGCTGCGCTACAAAGTGAAGCCTGCGAACGGAGCATGGAACGACGAGCACACCTTCTTCGACGCTGGCATCCACAACTCTTATCCCACGCTCATCGAGATCGCGCCCGGCGAGTTCCGCGCCGTGTGGGACAGCGGTGATGAGAAGCATGGCCGCCGCTCGATTCGCTTTGGAAAGCTCACGCTCAAAAACTAATCATGAAATACACCCTCACCCCATTTTTCTGTCTCTCATTTTTTTGTCTCCTCACTTCCCTCCAAGCCGCTGAGTCGATCACCAACTCCGTTGGCATCAAACTGGTCCCCATCGAACCGGGCAGCTTCCTGATAGGGCAGGACGGGCCGCAGACCGATTACGACATGCACAAGCATCCCCGCGAATCGGATCGGCCCGACTGGGATGAAAAGCCCGTCCACAAGGTGGCCATCTCTAATCCGTTTCGCATCGGGGCCACTGAGGTCACCATCGAGCAATACCGGCAATTCGATCCGGACTATCGCAAAGGCAAAGGATTGCCGGACGAGGCGGCCAGCGGCATCAGTTGGAACAAAGCGGTCGAGTTCTGCGAGTGGCTCTCGAAGAGGGAAGGCAAGCCCTATCGCCTGCCAACGGAAGCGGAGTGGGAATATGCCTGTCGGGCTGGAACGACGACGATCTTCAATACTGGCGACAAACTGCCCGATGGTTTTCTCCCGTGGTATGTCCGCTTCTCTCATCCGGGCTTGTTTCCGTGGAGCTTCTATTTTCCGGACAACAAACCCTCGCCGGAATATCTGCCCATGGCTGCACAAGGAGCTCCCCTGCGCTTAGCGAGCGATGGATTTGCGATTCCCGAAAAGGGTGCGGCAGTGGCAAAGAGCAACCAGCCGTTGCTGCGAGTCGCGCAACGTCCGCCAAACCCCTGGGGTCTGTATGACATGCACGGGAATCTCTCGGAATGGTGCAGCGACTGGTATGGCCCTTACGAGGCCGAGGAGCAGACCGATCCGCGCGGTCGCAGCGGCGGGGACTTCCGCGTCTTCCGCGACGGGCCGCATTCGATGCTCTCGCGCCTGGTGCGCAGCGCCAATCGAGGAGCGTGGATTCCCGAATCCAGTGGCAGCATTTTTGGTTTCCGAGTCGTCTTGGGGGAACTTCCGAAAGGCCCCTTGCTGCCCCCCGAGCCAGCGCCAAAAAACGCGCAAAACGTGAAGCAGGAAGTGGCAACCATCATCGTGCCGCCGCAGGACCAACCGTTTTACAGCGGCCCACAACCTTTCGTCAAAATCCCCGAAGGATCATCCGGCCCACTCTTTTCCAGGCACAACCACAGCCCGGCGATCACGGAATGTCCCAATGGCGATCTGCTCGCCGTGTGGTTCTCCACGGTCTTGGAAGGCGCGACGGAACTGTGCAATGCCGCCAGTCGTCTGCGGTTTGGTCAAAGCGAGTGGGAGGAGGCTTCGCCCTTCTGGGATGGCCCGGACATCAACGACCATGCGCCCAAACTGTGGTGGGATGGCGAGCAGACCATCTATCATCTCGCCCGTGGCCATTCCGAAAACATCGTCCGCACCTCCATCGACAATGGTGCCACCTGGTCGAAAGCCGAGCCGATCTACCCTCAAGGCGAACTGGGAGCGGAAATGATTCGCTCACGGGCTGGCGACTTGTTGATCAGCCAGGATGTCGGCATCTCCTTGTTCAAGAGCACCGACAACGGCAAGAGCTGGACCACTGTCGGACAACGGAGCGCGAAGGATGGGGTCCGGCCCGGCGGCAAAGGGAGCAGGCACGCTGGCATTCACGCGCCAGTGGTCGAACTGGCAGATGGTCGGCTCATGACGTTTGGCCGGCCACACCCGCCCGAACTGGCGGAGGTCTTCGGCGGGAAAGCCCTGCTGAGCTTTAGCAGCGACCAGGGTGCCAGTTGGACGTATGAGGCCAGCGAGTTTCCAGCCGTCACCTCCTCGCAGCGCCCGGTGATGATCCGTCTGCGAGAAGGCCCCATCCTGCTCTGTTCCTACACCGACCAGTGGAGCGAGTTTTACAAAGGCAATCGCAAAGGTTTGGTCTTCAAAAGCAAGGACGGCGAGTTCACCGGCTACGGCCTGTTTGCCGCCGTGTCCTACGACGAGGGCAAAACCTGGCCCGACCGGCGGTTGATTACCCCTGGCGACGTGGCTCGCGAGGTGAACACCATCAACCGCGGCACCTTCACGCTCAGCGACACGATGGCCGAACCGCAGGGCTACCTCGCCATCACGCAGACCCGCGACGGACGCCTCCAGCTCCTCACCAGCAAGAACCACTACGCCTTCAACCTCACGTGGATCAAAGCCCTGCCGTCTGGGCCGAAGAAGTGAAGACGAACACAACCAGGAAACACAACCATGAAACCCACCCTCACCCTGCTCGCCG
This sequence comes from Akkermansiaceae bacterium UBA5020, assembly GCA_002396885.1. Classification (GTDB taxonomy): domain Bacteria; phylum Verrucomicrobiota; class Verrucomicrobiia; order Verrucomicrobiales; family DEV007; genus Arctic95D-9. The sequence continues at coordinate 25,287 of DGXY01000075.1, read as the reverse complement.
CTTTACTCCTCGCGCCGCTGGCCGCGCTTCACGCTGCTGACGAAGACCTCGCGCTGAACTACCACCTCATGCATCCCGGTGGTGACAGTCTGCCGGGCGATCCCAATGCGGCCTTCTACCTCGATGGCACCTACCATCTGCACTACATCCTCGCGCATCCGTGGAAGGAAAAGAAATCGTTCGCCTTCGTCCACGTCACGAGCCCGGACATGCTGCACTGGAACTGGCAGCCGACGAAACTCCAGCCGTCGTTCACCGGCCACGGCATGTTCAGCGGCACGGGCTTCCTCACCAAGGAAGGCAAACCCGCCGCCATCTATCATGGCCAGGGATCGGGCAAAAACCAGATCGCCATCGCGACGGATTCAAAACTCAGCGCGTGGGAAAAACCTTATCCACTCGAGGTCAAGACCGCTGACGGCCAGGACGCAAAGATCCGCCACTGGGACCCCGATTGTTTTCTCATCGGCGACACTTACTACGCCATCTCCGGCGGCGATAGCCAGCCGCTGATGAAGTCCAAGGACTTGAAGACTTGGACTCTGGTGGGTGACTTCATGAAGCACGACATGCCCGACGTGGCGCGCGGCGAGGACATCTCTTGCGCCAACTTCTTTCCTCTCGGCAACAAGTGGATGCTCTTGTGCATTAGCCATCCGCTCGGCTGCCGCTATTACCTCGGCGATTGGGACGCGAAGGCCGAGCAGTTCGTCCCGGAGCAACATGGCCGCATGAACTGGCGCAGGGACGAGCAGAGCCTCTTTGGCCGTCCGCCATGGCGCGTGGATTTCTTCGCGCCCGAAAGCCTGCTCACTCCCGATGGCCGCCGCGTCATGTGGGCTTGGCTTGCGACCCTCGGCAAATCCGATGGCACAATGGATGGCCGAACCATCCAGTCCTTACCGCGTGAACTGAGTCTGCCCGCCGATGGCATCCTGCGCATCAAGCCCCTGCGCGAACTCGAAACGCTTCGCCACGACCCTGTCACCTTCAGCGACATCACGGTCAGCGAACTCACCAAGGAAGTGCTCCCCACCGCCGCACCCGCTGGCAAAAAGATCGCCACCCTGGACGGCGACGCCAACGAACTCCGTATCACCATCCCCCGCGATCAGGCCGAGCGGAAGCTCTTCGGCTTCACTTTGTTTTCCGACGGCAAAGGTGGCGGCCTTCCGATCCTGTTCCGTCCCGAAAACGGCACGCTGCGTGTCGGCTCCACCGAGGCACCTTTCTCCATCGCCGACCTTCCCAAGGGCGAGGATGTGGAACTGCGCATCTTCATCGACAAATACCTCGTCGAAGTCTTCGCCAACGACCGTCAAGCCGTGGTCGCATCCCACGCGGTTTACAGCGGCAAGCCCGACCTGAACGCCTTCACCATCGGTGCGCCGACGACGATCAAGAAACTCGAAATCTGGAAGCTCCAGCCCACGAACCAAGGTTTCCGCGAAGCGCAGAAGAACCCCATCTGGGAACCGGACACGAAATGAAACTCACACTCTCCATCCTTACCGCCCTACTGCTCGCTCCACTGTCCGCGCCGCGCGCTGCTGAACAACGCGTCTTCGACATCACTGCCTTTGGAGCAAAGAGCGACGGCCAGACGATCAACACCCTCGCGATCCAGAAAGCCATCGACGCCTGCCATGCCGCTGGTGGAGGCACGGTCCTTGTGCCCAGTGGGGTGTTCTTGTCAGGCTCGCTACGACTCAAGAGTCGGGTCACGTTGAAGGTCGAGAAAGACGCCATCCTGCGCGGAAGTCCGAAGATCGCCGACTACACGGATGAGACCTCGCCGCTGCACTGGGGCGGCGTTTGGGCATTTGCCGCCAGCCAGTGGAAGCAATGCCTGATCTACGCTGAGGATGCGGAGCAGATCGGTATCGAGGGACCCGGAACGATCGACGGCCAGGGCGGTCGTGAACGAAAGGTTTTCCCGAACGCCAACGATCCTCGCCGGCCGATGCTCGTGCGGGTCGTCGGTTGCCGGAAGGTGACGGTTCGCGATGTGAAACTGCTCGATCCGGCTGCGTTCACGACCTTCTTTGTGCGCAGCGAGGACATCCTCATCGACCGCGTTACGATACGCAGCCGACATTCGCCAAATGGCGACGGCCTTGATTTCGACGGCTGCAAGCGCGTTCGCATCAAGGACTGCGATATCGATGCCGGCGACGACGGCATTGCCCCCAAGGTTTTCCATCCCGACTGGCCAAACGAAGATTTCGAGATCAGCGGCTGCCATATCACCTCACGATGGCACGCGATCCGCATCGGCACGGAGTCCATCGCCGCCATCCGGCGTCTGACGGTGCGTGATTGCGTCTTTACACAGTGCCAGGGCGGCATCAAGATCGAGTCATGCGAGGGCGCTCTCTTTGAGGACCTTTCTTTTTCCGGCATCGAGATGAAACAGGTTTGCCAGCCATTCATGGTGCTGGCTTCCCGGTTTCCTTTCAGCGCGCATGGGAAATCGGCGCGCCCACCGGTGGGACGGATTCGGAACGTGCGGTTCACGGAAATCAAGGCGGTCGCGGGTGTGGGGGACGATGTCGGATTCCAAAGTAAAGGTGGGAAAGACGATCCTTTCGAGCGCCTGTGCTCGGCGGTGGTTTCGCGCCCAGGTGCGCGCATTGAGGACGTGTCATTCACCAATATCGACTTTACGTTCCCCGGCGGCGGCACGGCGGAGCAGGCATCACGCCTGGATGTTGGGGAGCTACTGGAGTCCACCAACTACGTGAAGTGGGCCATGCCTTTCGACGGCGAACTCCCCGCCTCGGCGCTCTATCTCCGCCACGTCAAAGGCATCCGCCTCGAGAACGTGCGATTCAGCGTGGAGAAGCCGGATGCCCGCGCTTTCATTGCCGGGGATGATGTCGAAGGACTGACGCTGAACGGCGTCATCGCTCGCGCCCCTGCACCAGTGCCCGGCTTGGTGAAGCTCGCTGATGCGAAGGACGTGACCGAGAAGGATTGCCGCGTGGAATGCGGCGCGAACGTGCCCGTGATGATCGCACCGACGGCCGACGAAGTGCGCCGCCTTGCCGACCTTCGGGCGCGATCCGCCGAACTCGACCGCGAAATTCAGGAGAAGGCCGACGAAGCTGATGCCGCTGCGAAGCGAACAACCGAATCGAAGTAACGAAATGCACCCTTTCATGAAACACACCCTCACACTACTCCTCTCCCTGCTGTTCGCGCCGCTGGCCACGATCCACGCCGCCGAACCGGTCACGATCGATCTCTCCAAACGCACCTGGCAGGGTATCCCCGGCCTCGAACGCACGGCAAATGGCCGCTTGTTTGTCTCTTGGTTTACCGGGGGCACCAAAGAGCCCGAGCCACTCAACACCGTCGTGCTTTCCCATAGCGACGACGGCGGCAAAACCTATTCCGCGCCGCAGGCGATGGCACTGCCGCTGAGCGACGGCACACGCTGCTATGACCCGTGCCTGTGGATCGACCCGAAAGGGCGGCTCTGGTATTTCTTCAATCGCAGCGTCAAGGACAGCACGCAGCACGGAGTCTATGCACGCATCTGCGAGGCGCCGGATGCTTCGCCGCCCATGTGGGGCGAGGAGTTTCGCGTCGGGTTCGACAGCCCTTTCAGCTTCCGCATGAACAAAGCGACCGTGCTCTCGACTGGCGAGTGGGTGCTGCCGGTGGTTCATGCGTTGGAGCCCTTGGCGGGCTGGGCGGGCTTCGACCCGAAGCAAGTTTTCGGCGCGGCAGTTTCCACCGATGAAGGCAAGACCTGGAAGCTGCATGGCGCGGTGAAGACGGAGAAGGCGGGCCTCGAAAACATGATCGTCGAGCTGAAGGACGGCCGTCTCTGGATGCTCATCCGCACCGAGAAGGTGCTGTGGGAAAGTCATTCCTCCGACAAAGGCCGCACCTGGACACCCGGCAAACCCACCAGCATCGCCACGCCGCATTCGCGCTTCTTCATCCGCCGCCTGTCCTCAGGCAATCTCCTGCTGGTGAATCACTACAAGTTCACCGGCCGCAGCCATCTCACCGCGCAACTCTCCACCGACGACGGCGCGACGTGGAACGACGGGCTGCTGCTCGATGAACGCAAAGGTGTGTCCTATCCCGACGGCGTGCAGGACAAGGACGGCCTCATCTGGATCACCTATGATCGTGATCGCGGTGGCGCAGGCGAGATCTTGCTCGCGAAGTTCAAAGAAGAAGACGTGATCGCCGGCAAGAACGTTTCCGGTGCCGTGAGCCTGAAGCAGGTGGTGAACAAGCTCAACAAGCCCACGATCCTTCCCGCCAACTGGAACCCCAAGGCGGCAGCTGACAAGGTGATGGCCGGGTTGGTCAAAGTCACCGCGCCGCAGGTCAAAGGAGCGCATGATGCAGAGTTCGTTTGTGTGGGTGATCGCGCTTGCGTCGTCTCCGAGGTGAACGATCTCAAGGGAGGTGAAGACGGCGGCTGGCCCTTCATCTACTCCACGCTATCCATCGTGAACCTGGAGACGCTGAAGACGGAACGTGTCATCGACTTCGCGAAGGGTGAGCAGACGTTTGCGAACGAGACACTCCCGGTCGGCGCGTGCTGGGTGCCCCGGATCATCCAAAAAGACGCGAACGCGCTGCGCTGCTACTTCGTGAGCCAGGACCCGGGGAAAAGGCAGTCACAAATGTGGTATCGCGACTTCGACTTGGGCCGGAACGAGTTCGCACCGACGATCCACAAGGCGAAGCTCAAGACTGCCGCGGGCACCTTTGACTTCCAGCCGCTGCACTTTCATGCCGATGCGGTGACTCACGGTTTTAAAAAGAAAGCCTCCGACTCCTTCTTCTTCGTTTTCGATTCCTTCAAGGAGTTCGATGGCAAACTCTATGTCGCACTGAACAATTTCACTGGCCAGCAGAATGCGCTGGCGCTCGTGCATGACGATCTGGAGACCTTCGAGGTCATCGGCCACTACAACGAGCCGCAATCCGCCGCGCTGAGCGAGTCCGCCGTGAACCGTTTGCCCGACGGCACTTGGATGGCGATCTGCCGCAACGACAAGGGCAACTACCACTTCACCACCAGCAAGGACGGCAAGACATGGACCATCGGCGAGCCCAAGCCTTTTGTGCCGAACGGCCTGAACTCGAAGCCCACGTTCGAGAAGTTTGGCGGCATCTACTACCTCGGCTGGCAGGAGGCGACGAGCATCCAGGGCGCGAACCGAAGCGTGTTCAATGTGGACATCTCTCGCGATGGTAGAACCTGGGAACGCAAATACCGCTTCGAGACGCCGCAGTCCTTTCAATACCCCGCCTTTCACGAGCACGAGGGCGCGATCTGGCTCTGCGTTACCCAAGGCGACACGGACCCGAGCCGCAAAGAGCGCATCATGTTCGGCAAACTGGAGGATCTGCCGAAGCCCGCCGTCAAAGTCACGCAGGAGCTTCTCAACAGCATCCACATCACGCCGAAGCTCATCTTCGATCCGATGCCCGCCTATGGGCAAAAGTATCTGCCCTTTGCAATGGCGGCGAGCATGGAGTCCACGAGCAAGGGCCGCCTGTGGACCTGCTGGGCAGGCGGGCAGGACGGACCGAATGCCTACCTGCTGGCGAGCTACAGCGATGACCGGGGCAAATCGTGGCGTGATCCGGTGTTCGTGATCGACCCGCAGGCGCATGGGTTGAAAATGGGCACGCGGCTCGGGTCGTTCTGGTGTGATCCAAAGGGGCGGCTATGGCTCTTCTTCCATCAGTCGGTTGGCATGTTCGATGGCAGTTGCAGCAACTGGTTCGTCCGCTGCGATGATCCCGATGCGGAGAAGCCCGTGTGGACGCAGCCGGTTTACATCGGCTTCGGCGCTTCGCTGAACAAACCCATCGTGCGCAAGAACGGCGAATGGATTCTGCCCGTGTCGTTGTGGGAGCGCTGGCACATCGACAAGCCCTTCGCCGATTGCTACCACGAACTCGATGCCGTGCGCGGCTCGAACGTCTTCGTCTCCGATGATGAAGGCGGCCACTGGCGCTATCGCGGCGGGATCATCTACAAGGACAGTTGCTTCAACGAGCACACCGTGGCTGAGTTGAACGACGGACGTCTCCGGATGCTCTCGCGCGGCATGAAGGAAACCTTCCAGAGCTTCTCCGCCGATGGCGGCAAGACTTGGGAGCCGCAGTCCACCGCTTTTCCGCATGTGAACAGCAAGGCCGTCATCCGCCGCCTGCAATCCGGCCACCTGCTCGTCATCCGTCACGGCCAGGACATGACAAAGGCCACCGATGGTCGCAAAGAACTCACCGCCTTCCTCTCCACCGACGATGGTAAGACCTGGTCCGGCAAGCTGCTGCTCGACGAACGCGACAACGTCTCCTACCCCGACATCGCGCAGGCACCGAACGGCGACATCTACGTCCACTATGATCGGGAGCGAACCGGCGCAGCAGAGATCCTCTTCGCCCGATTTCGCGAAGAGGACGTGCAGGCCGGGAAACTCATCAGCCAAGACGCCGCGTTGAAGAACCTCGTCAAAAGCAAGCTGGGGATGAATCACGGTGCAGCGGGCAAGTAACTCTCCGTTTTGTCCTCCATTATGAAACTTGCCGTAGCTTTCCTATCCTACTTGCTGCCATGCCGTTCAGGAGCACTGGAACCAAATCAGAGGCAGTTTCCGAAAAACCGCGCTCAGATGGCAAATATGACTCCATCGCTCTATCAGATACCGCCCCTAGCCCTTTCAAGTAGCTCTTTCGAGCAGTAGCGAATGCACCATCGCGCATAGATCACATTCGGCACGGGGAACAGAATCAGCGTATGATCCATGCGTTGGTCGGGGTTCAACTTTACCCCGACCTTTTTCACCTTCATCTATCAAGGAAAATACCTTGGCTGAAATGGCAACCCAACCCGACACGGAACTCGGTAGATCTGACAAAGCGGTCATCGAAAAAGTCATGGCCTGCGTGCATGAGTGCTTTGCCGGCAGCCGGAGTTTCCACAAGGATTTCCGCAGGACTGACGTGATTTCGACTCCCTCCTGAACCTGATAAGCTACCCTCCCCATAACCTGATGAGCCACATTTCGATCCCCCGCGAGCCGATGTCGCGCCGGGCAGCCCTGCGCGGTCTCGGAGCCACCATCGCGCTGCCGTTTCTCGATGCCATGATGCCAAGCGCGCGTGCCGCGCAGGGAAAGGCGTTCCCGACACGTCTCGGCGTGCTCTTCATGCCGAACGGTGTGCGTCAGGACTGCTGGACGCCCGAGGGGGAGGGCTCAGGCTTCAAGTTCTCACCCCTGCTGCAGCCGCTGGAGCGGCATCGCGAGCATGTGAATGTGCTCACGCAACTCGGGCACGCGAACTGTCAGGGCGGTGATGGTCACTACGCGAAGACGGCGAACTGGCTCACCGGGACCACAATTGAAAAGACGACGGGCAAGAACCTGCGCTGCGGCGTAAGCATGGATCAGGTCTTCGCGCAGCAGGCGGGCGGGCTCTCGCGTTTTCCTTCGCTCGAGTTGGGCACCGAGCCCGTGATGACGGGCGTGGATTTCAATGTGAACTACACGATGCTCTACGGCTCGCACATCGCGTGGCGCACGCCCACCTCGCCGCTGCCGCCGGAGATCAATCCGCGCTCGGTGTTCGACCGCCTCTTCCGTGAGACCGCGGATCAGCGCAAGGCATCGGCCCTGGAAAACAAGAGCGTGCTCGATCTGGTGCTGGCCGATGCGAAAGCTCTGCGTGGCCGCGTGGGCAGCGATGATCAGCGTCGTCTGGACGAATACCTGGAGAGCATTCGCAGTGTGGAGCAGCGCATCAAGGCGGACATCGCACGTGTCGCGAGCGGTGAGAACCTGGACCCGCTGGCAAAGGATGCGATCACGCAGCTCGATCAGCGCATCAAAGCCGCCATGGCGCAGCAAAAGGACCCCGGCGGTTGGCTGCGGCTGGATCACACCGAGCACTCGCGCCTGATGATGGAACTGATGACGCTCGCTTTCTGGAGCGACAGCACGCGCGTGAGCACCTTCATGTTTGGCTGGGCCGTGAGCGGCAAGAACTTCACCTTCCTCGATGGCGTGAAGCACGGCCATCACGAGTGCTCGCATCATGAGAACAAGGCGGAGAAGCTTGAGGAATACCAGAAGATCAACACTTGGCATGTGGAGCAGTTCGCGCATCTGGTGGACCGCATGAAGTCCATCAAGGAGGGCGAAGGCACGCTGCTGGATCACACGCTGCTGCTTTTTGGCTCCAGCATGAGAGACGGCAACGCCCATAGCCCGAAGAACCTGCCGCTCGTGCTTGCCGGCCACGGCGGCGGGCTCGCTGGTGGACGCCACCTCGTCAGCAGCGCGGACACGCCGATGTGCAATCTGTTCCTCTCGATGCTGCAACTCGGCGGCGCGAAAGCGGAGCGCTTCGGCGACAGCACCGGGCCTCTGAATGGCCTGGTGTAATCCATCGCTAACCCAGCAGCTTCGCCAGACGCGTGGCGAGCACCGTGTTGGGGTGCTTCACGCGCTGCGCCTGCTTCGCATCGCTAAAGCCGCCGTCCATGCAACTGGTGATTCATTCCATTCAAAGCGCGTGGTTCCCGCCATTCCTTTAGAGACAGTCTATCCATGAAAGCCAATTTCCATTTTCAACGATTTACTCTTCAACTGCTGGCGGGTGCTGGCCTGCTGGCGCTGCTTTCGACCTCCGCCGCTGCGGCCACCTCGGCGGACGAGGCCAGCCTGGCCTTTGACAAGGAACTGCTGCCCGTGCTGCAGGACCGCTGCATGGATTGCCATGATGCCGAGATGAAGAAGGGTGATGTGGACTTCGATCTGCTGCTCAAGCCAGGTTCGCTGCGGCATGACATCCGCCTGTGGGGCAAGGTGCGCGAACAACTGCGTGCGGGCACCATGCCGCCGAAGCCCAAGCCGCCGCTCGATCCCGCGCAGCGCGACACGATGTTGCGGTGGATTCAGCGCAATGAAGAGGCGGTGCTGACCATGCCCGCCACACAGCCAGGCCCCGCGAGGACGCGCCGCCTGAACCGGGAGGAGTATGGCAACACCCTGCGCGATCTCCTTGGCATTGCGAAGCGTCCGGGCGATGGGTTTCCTGCGGATGGCGCGGGTGGCGAAGGCTTTGCGAACAGCGCGGATACGCTCATGCTGTCACCGCTGCTGATCGAAAAATATCTCGATGCCGCAGGCGCCGCGATCAAGGAAGTGTGGGAACGCCGGGAGCTGCGCACACGTTTGCTTGCGCCGGTCACCAGCGACAAGCTGCCGCCGGACAAGGGCGCGGAGCTGGCACTGCGCCCCTTCCTGCTGAGGGCGTATCGTCGCCCGCCGACCGAGGATGATGTGCAGGCGCTGCTCGGAGTGTTCCGTCAGACCTGGCAGCGCCAGCCGAACTGGGACGAGGCCATGAGGACGATGTTCAAGGCCGCGCTGGTCACGCCGAAGTTCCTCTTCATCGAAGACACACCGCACGCGAACGCGAAAGAGCCACGTCGGTTGGATTCATTCGAGATGGCGTCGCGTCTTTCTTATCTGCTGTGGTCATCCATGCCGGACGATGAGCTGCTGAAGCTCGCGGGTGAGGACAAGCTGCAAGACGATGCCGTGCTGGAGGCGCAGGTGCGCCGCATGCTGGCCGACGGCAAGGCGCAGGCTTTCACGAAGGACTTTGCAGGCCAGTGGCTGCGCTTCGGAGAGGTCTTCAACAGCGTGGATCCGGACCGCCGTCACGCGCCCGACTTCAATGGCGAGCTGCGCCAGGCGATGTATGACGAGATCTTCGCCTTCTCCGATCAGTTGCTGCGCAAGAACGGCCGCGTGCTCGACTTTCTGGACAGTGACTACACCTTTCTTAATGAACGGCTGGCGAAGGTGTATGAGGTGCCCGGCGTGCAGGGCAAGGACATGCGGCAGGTAAATCTGCCCAACAACCGGCGCGGAGGCATCACCAGCATGGCGGCCATCCTGGCCTACACCTCGTATCCGCAGCGCACGAGCCCGGTGCTGCGCGGGAAGTGGATTCTGGAGCAGCTGCTCGGCACGCCGCCACCTCCACCGCCGCCAAATGTGGGCCTGCTGCCGGAGGACAAAAAGGCAGTCATGGCGACCACTGTGCGCCAGCGGCTGGAGGCGCATCGCAACAAGGCCGTGTGTGCAGGTTGCCACGCCCGGCTCGATCCACCGGGCTTCGCGCTGGAGAACTTCGATATCATCGGCAAGTGGCGCGACAGCGACAACGGCAAGCCCATTGATGCCGCCGGCACGATGACCGGAGGACGCAACTTCGCCACACCTGCCGAGTTCCGCCGCCTGCTGCTGGAGGACAAGGCGCTCTTCGTCCGCTCGCTCTGCACGCGGCTGCTCGGCTACGCCACCGGTCGCAGCGTGGAACTGCACGACCAGCCCACCTTGTTGCGGCTGGAAAAAGTGCTGCGCGACAGCGATTACCGGAGCGAGCCGCTCCTCATCGCGCTGGTGAAGAGCGTGCCGTTCCGCTCACGCCTCTAGCGTCGAGATGGGCAGCCAGCTCACCTCGTTCAACGCCGACATTCAGCCGCGAGCGACACAGCCCGGCCTCGCCAATGCCAATGCCTTGGCCCAAACCAGCAACAACAACAAGGGCGTGAGCACGCTCTGCCAAGGTGCCGCTGGTGGCTACGACCAGAACCAGATGCAGAACGTGCTCGTCAAGATTGATGAGCTGATGCATGTGCTGGGACGCTGAGGCATCCGGCTATGTGAAATCAGGCACTAGGCTGTGCCGATTCCAGCAAACACGAAGGTTTGCTGCGCATTGTCTTTTCCTGGGGAAAGGGGCGTGGGAGAATGGGTGTTTATGCGAAGTCGAACATTGGCTCTTTTTCATCGCCGGTGTTCTACCAACCCTTTCCGCCCCATGATCCGATTCCCTCTCGTCCCTTGCGCCTTCCTACTCGCTTCCACACTCGCCTGCATGGGGGAAACCTGGCCGCTCGATGCGGTGGATGCGCCCATCAAGGTCGTCGGTGAGGCGAAGGTGGCGAGCGGAGCGCACGGGGAAGCACTCGTGCTCGATGGAGTGTCGGTCATCGAACTGAAGGACTCGGCGGCGCTGAATGGCGGCGAGGGCTTCACCTTCTCCGTGTGGTTCAATCCGTATGCGCTCAGCGCCGGACAGCAGGTCATCGCGGGAAAGAATCGTTACTCGCTGAATGAGAGGCAGTGGTCGCTAACGGTGGAGCCGGATGGTAGGCTGAAGGCGTATGTGCAGCAGGGGGGCTGGGCGACGATCACGAGCGAGGAAGCGCTGCAAGCGGGGCATTGGCATCTGGCGACGCTAACCGTCAGCGCGGGCAAGGCGGCTCTTTTCTTGAATGGGAAAGCGGCGGGCGAAGTGGTGTTGAAGAAGCCTGTCCCCGCCACGCAGGCACCTATCACGCTCGGCGGTATCGTGGATGCGGGCGTTTTGCAGCAGACGTTTTCCGGCGCGGTGGACGAGGCGCGGTTCGAGCCGCGGGTGCTTTCCGCGGAGGAAGTCGCCGCGAGCTACAAGCCCGTCACCGCCACGCATGAACTGCCCAAGCCGTTGGAGTCAGATACGCCGGTGTGGGACGAGAGCGTGCGGCTGCTGAAGGCGGCGGAGCTGCCCGTGCTCGAGGGCGTGGAGTTTCATGTCATCAAGAAACAGGCTCCGGATACCGACGGCGCGAAGTGGACACTCGGCGTCGGGCTCGCGTGGCACAAAGGGCGGCTCTACGCGTCTTACGGCTTCAACAAGGGCGATGAAAACACGCCGACCGAGGAGGCGCATGTGCGCGTGAGCGACGACGGTGGCAAGACCTGGGGTGCGCCGGTGGTGATGGATCATGGGGAGGGCAATCTCGGCGTCAGCCACGGCGTCTTTCTCTCGCACGGCGGCAATCTCTGGGCCTTCATGGGCGCGTTCTACGATCACTTCCAGCGCACACACACTCGCGCCTATTTGCTCGATGAAACGACCGGCCAGTGGCAGGCAAAGGGGACGGTTCTCAACGATGGATTCTGGCCGATGCAGGAGCCGCAGAAGATGTACGATGGAAACTGGATCATGTCCGGTGCCCGCGTCGCGAAGGGGTATGATTTCAGCGGCGATCCGCCTGCCGTGGCGATCAGTCATGGCGACGACTTCACGAAGTGGGATCTCGTCGTTCTGCCTCTCGATCGTCGGCTGCGAAGCGTCTGGGGCGAGTCCACCGTGATCGTGAAAGGCAGGCACATCACCAACATCTCGCGCTACGGCAGCAAGGCGCTCGCGCTCATCGCCACCAGCGACGATTTTGGCCGCACGTGGAGCACGCCGCTGCCCTCGAACCTGCCGATGGCGACCAGTAAGCCCTACGCGGGCACTCTCAGCACCGGTCAGCGCTACCTCGTCTGCACCACCACCGCCGACACCGGTGGCAAGCGCTCTCCATTGACCATCGCTGTCAGCAAGCCTGGCGAATCCGTCTTCAGCAAAGTCTTCGTCATCCGGCGCTCCATCTTCCCCGGAGGCCCCGGCGTCTCCAGTGAACGCGCCGACTTCAGTTATCCCTATGCCATCGAGCACGATGGGAAGCTCTATGTCGGCTACACGAACAAGAGCCATGCCGCGAACGAGCTGGCGGTGATCCCAGTCGCCAGCCTGTCCGTAGCTGCGGAAGCAAGCCCAGTCGCGACGCTCGAAAGTCGCGGCCTGCCGCGCATTCTGTTCAACAATGACAGCGATGACCTGAAGTGGCCTGCTTACCCGGAGCATCATGCCGACGGTCTTTGGGTGCCTGCGGGCGAATACCTGCCGCTCCCGACGATCCACTCGCTCGCCGATGCACTTGCGCCGCGCATCGGGCCGCTGGCCAAAACCAAAACGCAGGGCCTTTCCTATTGCGGCAACTTCGGTCTGCCTATCTGGGAACTGAAGCGCGATCACATCGCCGCGCTCGGGGATGATCCGCTCCAGCCGATCCTTCAGTTTTGGAAGCGCGATGGCCGCACCTTCTTCTTCTCGATGCGCATGAATGACATCCATCATGCGTGGTTCAACTGGGCGCACCTGTGGTCTGACTTCCACAGGTCGCAGCGGCATCTGTTTCTCAAGCCGCCAACGGACAAGGAATGGGAGGCCGAGTTCCTCCCATGGTTCGAAGGCAAGACCAGCAAGCGGCCTGCCATCAGCACTTCATCCGTGGCCTTCGACTACTCGCGCGCCGAAGTGCGGACGTATTACCTCGAAGCGCTGCGCGAAGCCTGCCGTCGCTATGATCTGGACGGCGTCGAACTCGACTGGCTGCGCTATCCCGACCTCTTCCGCGAGGGGGAGGTGAATGTGGCAATCATGACGGCCTTCGTTCGCGATGCGCGGGCCGTTCTCGATGAAGCAGGCAAACGGTGCGGGCATCCCCTGCGGCTGTTGGCCCGTGTGCCCGTGACGCCGGAGCAGGCGCGCTCCGTTGGTCTGGACGTGGAGGCCTGGCTGAAGGCGGGTTGGCTGGACGCCGTTATCGCCGGTCCCGGCACGAGTTTTTCCTCGTGCCCGCTGGAGCGGTGGGTTGACCTCGCACACCGGCATGGCGTTCCCGTCTATGGATCGATGGAGCGACAGAACCGGAACAACGTTCCTCGTTACGGCAGCCCCGAAACATTGCGGGCCGCCATCGCCACGCTCTGGGAGAAAGGCGCAGACGGGCTCTACTTCTTCAACTTCTACATCCGCGATGAGATGCCGCTGCTAGACGAGTTCGCCGACCGTGCGCTGCTGGCGCGATTGCCGAAGGAGTATTTCCTCGAATCCGGCGGCGACAAAGACCTGACCAAGAGCGGCGGGCCGCTGCCGCTGGCATTGAAGCCCGGCACTCCCGCCACCGTGCATCTGGTCATCGCCGATGATCCCGCGAAGGCCAAGGAAGCCAGCCTGGAGATCCTTTTCAAAAGCGAAGGCGAGACCGCAGCACCTGCCATCACCCTCAACGGTCAAGCGCTCCAAGAACTGAAATCCACACGCGTCAAAGCGGGCTTCACCCTCACGCTTTCCTCTGCCGCTCTGAAGTCAGCACTCAAGCGCGGCACCAACGACTTCATCTTTACGTCAGCCGCCGGTATCACGGTCACCTCGTTGAGCGTGCGCGTGGTGCCGTGAGCCCTCGCGAATAACTCCGACAAAAATGTGACCGTCGGGGGCGCTGGTGGAATGATATGGAACCACGAACGCGGCGAAACGCTTTCGTTGGCGCATTGACCATGAAACACACTCGCATTGTTCATCGCGCTTATGCTGACCACGCTGACTAATCGTTTGGCGGCGGGAGTCGAATTTTTGTTATCACCTCCCCCGGTTCTGCCTTCGGAAATCCTGCGGGGACATGCCGACGACTTGTTTGAAACGCTTCGAGAGATGGAAGGCGTCATGGAAGCCGAGGTCGGCGGCGATGGCGGCGAGTTTGTGGCTGGTTTCGAGAAGCTGGGAGCAGGCGCGGAGGACGATTTCGTCGGCGCGATACTCGCCGGGGCTTTTGCCGGTCATTTGCACAAAGCGTTTGCGAAAGGCGCTGTAGGACATGCCCATCGAGCGAGCGATCTCTTCCAACGAGGGATCGGTGAGGCGACCGGTGCGCAGCTTCTGCTCCGCTCTCTCGCGCCATTGCAGTGTTTCGGTGGTTTGGGTGCGCTTGTCTTCAAACTGGAGCGCGTCGGCCAACCATTGTTGGAATTGACAGATCCGCGCGAGGTCGGACTCCACAGGGGCTTCGGGAGAGGGCTCGATGATGCGGCGCAGGCGATCCGTCCAGTAGTTGAGCGGGTTGAGTTCAAGGTGGCGGCTGCGTGCACCGGGAAACCCACCGCCTTGCCAGGCATCGAAGAGGGGACCGCGAAACCAAAGAAACAGCTCGCTCCAGCGCTCGCCGCGTTTGGGTCCGTAGCTTTGATTCACGCCAGGGGCGGCCCAGATGAGGGAGCCGGGTTGGAGCGTGCAACGCAGGCCCGTTTCGTCCATGTAGCTGGCTTTGCCTTCCAGGGTGAGCACGAGCAAAAAATGCGGTGTGGGGCGCATGAATTTCGGTGGCGGTGCGTGGGCGTAGGTGGCCTGGCTGCCCCACTTCGTGCCTGCATACACGATCTGTCCCAGCGACGAATGGACGGGACGTGTGGCGTTCACATTCCAAGGGCCTGGAGTGCTGAAGTAGAGGTTTGGATCGGCTTCGTCTCCCATGTCAGAATCTACATGCTGCAGATCATTCTTTCAATTCCAAGAGTGTGGTTTGCGACCTAAACTTAGAAACAGTCCATCCATGAAAGCCTATTTCCATTCTTTGGTCTCGCTGCTGCTCGCCACTCTGCCAGCGCTGCACGCAGCCGATGAGGCACCGCAGCCCATCGCCACTCTCATCGAGCAGAGCTGCACCGAGTGCCACGATACGGAGACGAAAAAGGGCAATCTCGATCTCACGGAGCTGACATTTGATTTGGCTGATCCAAAGGGAATGGACCGCTGGGTGCAGGTGTTTGATCGGGTGGAGAATGGCGACATGCCGCCAAAGTCGGAAGACATGAAGCCTGAGGATCGGAAGGCTTTGCTGGCGGCGTTGGAATCGTCTTTGTATGCGGCGAGCGCGGCGGCTATGGCGCAGAAGGGAAGGGGGGCGATGCGGCGGCTCAATCGCATCGAGTTCGAGCAAAACTTGCGAGATCTGCTCGCGCTGCCGCATCTCGACATCCGCGACATGTTGCCTGCCGATCGCGAGTCGCATCACTTCGACAAGGTCGCGTCCACGCTGGACATCTCGCATGTCCAGCTCACGGCTTATCTGGATGCGGCGGAGACTGCCTTGCGTCAGGCCGTGGTGACATCACCCGCGCCGCCTGAGTCGAAAAAAACGCGAGTGGTTGGCAAGCAACTCGGACCGCGCCGCACCACGGGTGGTGTGGAGTCGCTGTTCTATGCGCGGGATGGTAAGGGCTTCGATCTGGAGCAAAAGAACGCGGACCAAGCCAAGGAAACCGAGCCCGATCCGGGCATCGAGTTCGCGTTGTTTCGTTCGCCGGGATGGCCTTATGCCGTGTATCCGAAGAACGTCATCGCCAGTACCACGGGCGAGTATCGCGTGCGATTCGCCGCGCGGTCGGTGTTGCAAGCGGAGGGCTTTGTTCTCAAAAAAGGCACGAGGCCTGTGCCCATGAACTTCCGTGCCCGCAAGCCGACGAACCACGACATCGCCGAGGAGGTGCGCGTGACTGGCGGCATCATCGACGTGCAGCCCGAGGGCGGCGTCTATGAAACCACGATCTATCTGCTCGCGGGTCAGACCCTCGAGTATGGCATGCTCGGCCTTCCGGTGCCGCAAATCGATGCGCAGGGCAAGACGGGTTACTATCGCTATCCGCCGCTGCCGGAGGGCGGGCAGCCGGGCATCGCGTTTCAATGGCTGGAGATGGAAGGCCCCATCGCGTCGGCATCCTGGCCGCCCGCTTCGCATCGCGTGCTGTTTGATGATCTCGGCGCCGACGTCAAATCAGCCACGCCCGCCGAGGAGGCGAAACGACTGCTGCGACGTTTCATGACGCTCGCTGCGCGCGAACCAGTGCCAGAGGGAGCGTTCCCGCCGTTTGAGAAACTCGTGCTCGATGCTTTGCAAAACGGTGCGCCACTTGCCGAGGCCTTGCTGGCAGGTTATCAGGCCTTCCTTTGCTCCGATCTGTTTCTGTATCTGCGCGAGCCCGTCGCCGCAGACGATCACTTTGCCATCGCGAACCGGCTCTCGCATTTCCTCACCGACTCAAGACCGGATGCAGCGCTCGCAACTCTCGCGACGCAAAAGAAGCTGCGTGATCCCGCTACGTTGCGCACGGAAACGGACCGGCTCATTTCCGGCGCGGGCTTCGAGCGCTTCGTGAATCACTTCACCGATTGCTGGCTGAGTCTGCGCGAACTCCGCCGCGATGATCCCGACATCCGGCTCTATCCTGAGTATCGGCTCGATGATTATCTCGTCGAGTCGATGGGCATGGAGACGCGCGCATTTTTCACCGCGATGCTTCGCGAGAACCTGCCCGCCACTTCGCTCATCCAGAGCGAGTTCGCCCTTGTGAATGATCGTCTTGCTCGTCACTACGGCCTTCCTGAGGTGACAGGTTCCGCACTTCGTCGGGTCGATTTGCCGAAGGAAAGTCCCTACGGCGGACTCGTCACGCAGGGCTCCATTTTGAAGGTGTCCGCAAACGGTACCAGCACCTCACCCGTGCTGCGTGGCGTGTGGATCATGGATCGTCTCATCGGCCAGCATCCGCCACCACCACCACCTGGAATTCCTGCCGTAGAACCTGACATTCGCGGCGCAAAAACCATCCGCGAACTCATCGCCCAGCACACGAAATCCAAAACCTGCGCCACGTGCCACGCGAAGTTTGATCCTGTCGGTCTCGCTCTGGAAAACTTCGACATCCTCGGTGCCTGGCGCACGCGCTATCGCGGCACCAGCGATGGCGAACGCATTACCGGCATCGACCGCGCCGGTCACGACTTTGCCTTCACCCTCGCGGCCAAAGTGGATGCCAGTGGTCAACTCGCCGACGGTCGTCCGTTCGCCAACATCCATGACCTGAAAGCCCTCTTCGCCGACAACCCGCGCCAGCTCGCGCGGAATCTCCTGCACCAGTTCACCCTGTATGGCACCGGCACCCCCGTGCAGTTCTCCGACCGCCGCGACATCGAAGCGATGCTCGATGCCTGCGCGCAGGACGGCTACCGCGTGCGGGATCTCGTGCACGTGCTGGTGCAGAGCCCAATCTTCCTTGGAAACCAAAAGCCATGAACGCTCCTCATGTCAAAATGATCGCCGAGCATTATCGCCATAACGATGCCGAAGGCATGCCAGCCATTAGCCGGTGGTTGAGGAGCGGAGCGACGACACCACCGGTTCACCGGGCGGAAAAGTCCCGCATCCCGAAGGGATGCCAGCAAGATCGCGCATCAGTCCAGATACCGATCTTCGTATTTCACTCCAGCCTTCTTCAAAAAATCCACCAGCTCTTCGCGGAACGTTTTCACCCGATGATGCTCGGCTTGGTTCGCGATGTATTTCTGCACTTGAGGTCTTGCCGTCGGGCTCACCGTGAACGCGCCATATCCTTCCTGCCACGCAAATTCGCGAAGCGTGATCTCCTCATGCACCCACACGGACGAAGCCTTCTTCAGCTCCCGCATGAAATCGGCGAGACAATGTGTGGCCTTCAATCCGACAAGCAAGTGCACGTGGTCAGCAACCCCGCCTATGCCTTGAACCACCCCGCCAAGTCCGCCGACCGTTCCACCGAGGTATTCATGAAGACGCTCACGCCAGGAGGCGTCGATCATCGGGATGCGGTCCTTGGTGGAAAATACGATGTGGTAATGCAGAGCGAGAAATGTCGATGGCATGGTAGTGTGCGGTTGCTGGCATCCCTCCGGGATGCGCGGTTTATCCGCATCTTATCCGGTGGTGTCGCTTCGCTCAACCACTGGCTAATCGCTTTGATGCCTTCGGCATCTTGAGTCTCCCCATCCATTTGTCTCCATGAATATCTCCACCTCTTCCCATATCCACCGGCGCACCTTCCTGCGCGGCTTCGGCATCACGCTCGGGCTTCCCATGCTCGAATGCATGACACCCGTCTTCGCGAGAGCTGCGCAAGCGCCGATGCCGAAGCGGATGCTGGTCATCGCGAACAATCTCGGCGTGCTGCCGAAGAACTTCTTTCCGGCGACCACTGGCCGCGACTACGCGCTCTCGCCTTATCTCGAAATGCTCGCCGAGGTGCGGAATGAGTTCAGCGTGTTCAGTGGTCTTTCACACCCCGGCGTGAATGGCGGACACAGCACGGACAACTGCTTCCTCACGTCAGCGCGCGGCGCATTCAAAGCCGGATTCCGCAACAGCATCTCGCTCGATCAATACGCCGCGGAGAAGCTCGGACAGGTGACGCGCTTCCCCACGCTGAATCTCGGCGTGAACATCGAGAAAGCGAACCGCAGTCTCTCTTGGACACGCGATGGCGTCTTGTTGCCCGCCGAGGATAGCGCCACCGCTTTGTTCAACAGGATGTTCGTTCAAGGCAGTGCCGACGACGTGAAAAAACAACTCCTTCAGCTCAAGCAACGTGGCAGCATCCTCGACACACTCAACGCCGAGGCCGGGCGATTCAGTCGCACGCTCGGCAGCACGGACAAAGCCCGTCTCGACCAATACCTAACCTCTGTGCGCGAAGTGGAGCAACGACTTCAGGTCGCCGGCGAATGGGAGCAGCGTCCCAAGCCTGTCGCGACGCAGCCCGCCCCGACCGACATCAACGACAGCAAGCTCTTCTTTGAGAAGTTCGACCTCATGCTCAGTATCGCGCAGCTCGCTTTCGAAGCCGACAGCACCCGCATCGTCACGCTGATGGTCGATGCCTTCAAAACGCCCGTGTTCTCACTGCCCGGACAAAAGGCCACCACCGAGTCCTATCACAACCTCAGCCACCACGGACAGAATGAGGAAAAGGTAAATCAACTCGAAGCTGCCGACCGCCAGCACATGGCGCTGCTGCGCAAACTCATCGGCAACCTCGCCGCCAAGTCTGAGGGCGACCAGCGCCTGCTCGACCGCACCATGGTCCTCTATGGCAGCAACCTCGGCGACGCCAACATCCACGACAACACCAACCTCCCCATCCTCCTCGCTGGCGGCGGCCTCCAACACGGTCAGCACCTCGCCTTCAAGCGCGATCACAACAAACCGCTCAGCAACCTCTTCGTCACCATGCTGCAAAACATGGGCATCGAGACCGACGCCTTTGGCAGCAATGCGGGAACCTTGAATGAACTGAAAGCATGAACCCCGCCCTCGCGCCGCGGGCGGATGCTGATGTCCTCTACTCATGACCCTGAGTCCACCGGGCGTTCTTTCCAAATCGGGTCCGGTATTGGCGGGGTGTCAGGCCGACGCGCGTTTGAAACTGTCGGCAGAAGGCACTCTGGTCGTAGAAGCCGTTTTCCATGGCGATGGAGCCAATCGAGGCATCGGTGCGCTGCAATTGCTGGCAGGCACTGTCGATCCGAAGCTGGAGCAGATATTGAATCGGTGAGGTCTGAAACAAGGCTCTGAATCGTCGCTGAAACTGGCTGGTGGAGAGGTGCACCATGGCGGCGACGCTCTCGATGGTGATGCTCTCGTTGAAATGGCCGTTGAGATAATCCACAGCGGGCTTGAGATCCTCGTAAGGACCGATGATGGCACCCGCGCTGCGGGCATCCCGCATGACTCCGGCGATGCCGATGACTCGCCCGGTGCGGTCGTGAAGGGGCACCTTGCTGCACAGGTAGCAGACGAGGACACCTTTGCTGTTGGGCACGAACCAAATCTTGTCCCGGACGGCTAGGTTTTTGTCAGCGATCCAGCGGTCTTCTTCACGATAACCTTGAGCGAGAAATGGGGAGAAAAAGTCGGCGTCCGTGAATCCCAGAACTTCCGCTTCATGGCGAAATCCGATGGCCAACAGCAAGGCTTGATTCATCCGCATGAAGCGCCCTTCGGTGTCTTTGACGAAGAAATAGACGTTCGGGAGCAAATCAAATAATTGGCCCAAAGAGTCTTCGGGAATGAGACGCGACAAGAAGGCTTCCTGGAGATTTTTTCCCGCGGGGCCGTGGGAGGTCGGAGTGGATTTGTGGCGCGTTTTCATGCGAATCGGAAACAGAACGGGATGCGCCGAAAATACAAAAAGTCGCGGGTATCTGCCAAGCAAAACGGTGGCGTTGGGTGCTACCGTTCAAAAAATGCGTTTCGATTCATAATCAGCACCAATCTGAGTCAGATGAACACGCAACACTCCTTCAAAGTCTTTGGGCTCGTTATCACGACGGCGATCCTGCTCGCCCAGCCGGACCTCCGGGCCGAACCCGCTGCCCCCAAGCAGCCATCGGGCTCGATGGCTAAGTCCAAGGAGTCGCTGGCGGTCGGCATTGTGCGCGGCGGGTCGTTTGATCGAAAGGCGCAACGCATGCCCAAGGGTGACATTGCCGTCGGACTGCAGGAGGTGGCGTCGGGTTTTGCGGTTCCGCTGGTGCTGACATTCGCGCCGGGACAAAAGGACCGACTCTACGTTGCGGACCAGATTGGCATCATCCGCATCGTCGATCACGCACGCTTGCTCAGCGAACCGTTCCTCGACCTCCGGCCGTGGCTGACGAAACTGACCCCAGCCTACGACGAGCGCGGCCTGCTCGGCCTGGCGTTCCACCCCCAATTCGACCGCAAAGATCATCCTGGCTTTCGCAAGCTCTACACCTTCACGAGCGAGCCTCCCGGCCCATGCGAGGTTCCTCTGGCGAACGCCGCCGACAAGGTCGATCACCTCAACGTCGTGACCGAGTGGCGCGCCTCCGACGAAGATACCAACCGCGTCGATCTCAGCAGCCGACGGGTCGTGTTCTCCTACGCCACGCCGAACTTCCATCACAACGGTGGCAGCCTCGCCTTCGGCCACGACGGCCTGCTGTGTATCAGTGTCGGCGACGGTGGCACCGGGCTCATTGTTACCGACGAGTCGCCCATGGGCATCGCGCAGGACGTCGAGAGCCCGCGAGGCAAGATCCTCCGAATCGATCCGCTCGGCCTCCAAGGCGTCAAGGCCGGGACCGGTCAATACAGCGTCCCATCTGACAATCCTTATGTCGGCCGTCCGGGGCTTGATGCCATCTTTGCCCTCGGGCTTCGGAATCCCTGGCGGATGAGTGTCGACCACGTCACTGGAGAATTGCTCGTGGGCGATGTCGGGCAGAGTTCGATCGAAGAGGTGAATATCGTGAAACTTGGGGGGAATTGCGGCTGGCCGTTCAAGGAGGGTGATTCTTACCGCAACGACAATCCAGGTAAGTTTACCAAGGATGCGCCTTGGGCCGGCCAAGCTCCGCTGATGGATCCTGCGCTCGCCTACACTCGCGGATACATCCAGTCAGGCGTCCTCTCCGTCGTCGGTGGTTACGTTTACCGCGGCACGGCGATCCCTCAGCTGCAGGGACGCTATGTCTTCGGCAATTGGACCACCTCCGGAGGCTTGCATGGGCAGCTATTCCACGCCGATCTTCCTTCGGGAGAAATGAAGGAGTTCCTCATAGGTCCCTCGGATGAGCCGCTCGACGGCTACTTGGTTGCCTTCGGCGAGGATGCAGAGGGGGAGCTCTATGCTCTGACCACCTCTCTGGCAGGCCCCAAAGGGACCACCGGCAAGGTCCTTCGGCTGGTTGCCTTCCACGGCGAAGTAAAACCGAGGGTCACCCCAATGTTGACGGAGGAGACCTCGCCCGACCGTGCGGACTCCCCTATCGCTCGGGGGAAGCGGCTGTTCACCGAAAAACTCTGTGCCACCTGCCATCAGATCGATCCCGCTGTCCCGGCCCCTCCAGGTGAGGCGCTGCACGCGCCTCGTTTCCTCGACAAGTTTTGGGGCCAGCCGCTCCAAGTGCACGACGGCATCGGCGGACCTCTCATCAAAGTGGACTTCAATGAAGCCTATTTCGTCGAATCGGTGAAGGAGCCCATGAAGAAGATCCATGAAGGCTCGACGCCCGGCATGGTGGTGGTGCCGATGACCGACGACGAGATCAACGCGCTCATGGCCTATGTGAAGAGCCTGTCGAAATGAAACGAGGCCAAGCCCCCCCTCAACCCAACCTCAACAATCCCATCCAACCCATGAAAACCCTCCTCCTCACCCTCCTCTTCATCACCTCCGCAGCCTCGGCGCAGACACCGCTCTCCGATGGCAAGACCTTCACCGGCTGGGAGGGCGATACCGCCACACAATGGCGCATCGAAGACGGTGCTTTCACTTCGGGATCACTCGAGAAGAAGCAAACCCGCAACGACTACCTCACCACGACCAAAGAGTTCGGCGACTTTGAACTCACGCTGAAATGGAAGCTGGAAGGCACGGAGGGCTTCGTGAATGGCGGTGTGCACTTCCGCTCCAAGCGTGTCCCGAAGGGCACGGAAGTATCCGGATTTCAGGCGGACCTCGGCGCAGGTTACGACGGAGCGCTCTACGACCACATCCGCCGCAGCAAAGTCATCCAGAGACCCACGAAGGAAGTGCTGGAAAAGGCGCGCAAGCCCGTGGGCGAATGGAACGACTACCGCATCCGCGCCGAAGGCCCGCGCATTCAGATCTGGCTCAATGGCGTGCAGACCGTGGACTACACCGAGACCGACCCGACCGTCGAGACCACCGGCATCATCGCCGTTCAGATCCACGGCAATTCAACCGCGATCGTGCGCTACAAGGACATCGCCATCACAGAGCTGACCGCCGGGCACGCAATCGAACCGGCGGCCAAGGTGATGTTGTTCGACGGAAAAACCCTCGACGGCTGGATTCCCTTCAGCCCCGAGGTTGGGAAGGGCAAAGACGACAATTCAAACGTCGCAAAGGTCTGGTCAGTCCGCGATGGCGTGATTCACTGCGAGGGCAAGCCGAAGGGCTACCTCCGCACCAGCAAAGACTACGCGAACTATCAGCTGCATCTCGAGTGGCGCTGGGACGGCAAGCCGACCAACAGCGGCGTGCTGCTGCACAAGACAGGCCCCGACCTCCTCTGGCCAACCTCCATCGAGGCCCAAGTCATGCATGAGAACGCAGGTGACTTCTATTTGATCAACCTCTCGTCCATGACCGTCAACGGCAAGCAGCTCGGCCCGGTTGTAAAACCATACCTAAGAGCCAAGAAACAGGAGTTGTCGAACGAGAACCCTCCGGGCGAGTGGAACAGCTACGATATCGTCTGCGATGGCGACTCGATCCAACTGACGATCAACGGCGTGCTGCAGAACAAGGGCACCGGCGCCAAACCGTCCAGCGGCGCGATCT
>DGXY01000075.1:0-1198 GCA_002396885.1 Akkermansiaceae bacterium UBA5020 | reverse complement strand
TATCTACCTCAAACCGCTGGAGAAGAAATGATCCAACACCTCGGCAACTGACTTCAACCCACACCATAAAACTCACCATGAAACCCACCCACCCACTCCCTACCGACATCACCCGCCGCACCTTTATCCAAAGCTCGGCGGGAATCCTCGCTGCCTCCGCTGGCTTTGCCGAACTCGCCCAAGCGGAGCCCGAGCACACCTATGGCGTCCAGACACCAGACCTGCGCAGCCGCGCCGAGGTTCAGGCCGTTCTCGGCAAGGCACCGAAGCCCGCAGCGGACGCGAGCCTGCGACCGCTCACCATTCTCTTCGCCGGAGGAGCCAAGGATCACCCGCCGAGGTCCCATTCTCACGATGTGCTGCCGAAACGCTGGAAAGTGCTGCTGGGCGGCGCGGGTCCAGGTGATGAGGCTCTGACGAACCTGTATCGCCCCCAGGTGGAGGCGGACCGCGCCTTGATCACCGCAGGCTCACCGCACGTCAAAGCCCTGAGCACCTTGGAATGGCCCACCGAAGAGCAGTTCGCCACGGCGGATGTCATTATGCTATATCAAAGTCCGCAGTGCTGGAAAGACGCGAGTCACCTGCCGCAGATGGAGGCGTTCCTGAATCGTGGCGGAGGCCTCGTGCTGTCGCACTATGTGCTCTGGAATGCTTCGCCAACGCTCGCAGATCTGCTGGGGCTCGCCAAGGGAAAGGACAGCCACTACAAGCACAAGGTCGTCACTCTGAAGTTGCCGGAGCCGCGTCATCCGATCATGCACGGGCTGCCGGACACCTTCACCATCGCCGACGAGTGTTTCTGGAACCTGCAAGGTGACCGCAGCAAGATCACCGCGCTCGCCACCTCCGATGAAACCGTGGGCGACAAGGTCAGCGCCGAACCCATCATCTGGGCTCACGAGCACGGCAAAGGCCGCGTCGTGGCCTCCACCCTCGGGCACTTCGATTGGACCTTCGACGATCCCTTCTTCCGCACCATCCTGCTGCGCGGCATCGCCTGGGCGGCGGGTGAGTCACCCTATCGCTTCGATCCCCTCATCCTGCGCGGCATCCCGCTAAAAGACTAACTCCATGAAACATATCCTCGCCCTGCTCACTGCACTCCTCACCGCCCTGCTGCTCGCGCCGCTGGCCGCAACCTCGTCTCACGCGGCGGAAGCCGAACAGCCGGCGACGCATTTTTCGACGTTCGCGC
>DGXY01000128.1:62777-63204 GCA_002396885.1 Akkermansiaceae bacterium UBA5020 | reverse complement strand
AAGTCAAATCGGAGGTCGGAGGTCAGGATTTGGTGATTAGGAAGGGAGCGGGGTTTCGTAGCATTGAGCCTAACATTCGGCCCACTTCGGAACATCCGGCAGTTAAAGTTTCATGTTGTTGAGGCGTGATGTATCCGCAGTCGAGCGCGAAATCGAGAGAGGTGTCGGTTTCGGAGTTTTCGCCGTCGCAATCGGTGAGCTTGCTGATGAAGCCCGCTTCATAGCGGCGCTTGGCCCATGCCTCTCTCAAATTCATCGAAATCGAACGCGACGAACGCCGGATCTGACAGGTCAAAGCATATCGCTCTTCCAAGGGAAAACTTTTCGACAATTCAAAAATCTCCATCGCCAGTAAGTAAGACTTCTTGTAGACCTCGAGATCCTTCGCCGAACTGATTTTCATCTGACTTCTGACTTCTGACTTCTG
>DGXY01000128.1:18546-62441 GCA_002396885.1 Akkermansiaceae bacterium UBA5020 | reverse complement strand
GACTTCCGACTTCCGACTTCCGACCTCCGACCTCCGACCTCCGACCTCCGGATCACCCTTCCTTCGTGATCTCCTCCACCAATCTCGCGATCACCGATCTGGCCGTGATGCCTTCGGACTCGGCGGTGAAGGTTTTGATGAGGCGGTGGCGCAGGACGGGGCTGGCGATCTCGACGAGATCTTCCTGACGCACCATGTAGCTGCCTTGGAGGGCGGCGCGGGCGCGGGCGCCGAGAATGAGATACTGGACGGCACGGGGTCCGGCTCCCCAACCGATGAGCGGCTTGAGCCAATCGGGGGATTCACCCTCGTCGGGACGGGTCCGGCGCACGAGATCGACCGCGAGCTGATAGATATGATCCGGCACGGGGACGCGGCGGACGAGCTGTTGGAAGCGGATCACTTCTTCTCCGGTGAGGATGGATTTGAGTCGCGGCGGTGTTTCGCCCGTGGTGGTGCGCGCGATTTCGAGCTCTTCCTCACGCGAGGGATAGTCGACCCCGATCATGAACATGAAACGGTCGAGCTGAGCCTCGGGTAGCGGGTAGGTGCCTTCCTGCTCGATCGGGTTCTGGGTCGCGAGGACAAAGAAGGGCGGGTGCAGGTCGAAGCTGTGGCCCGCCACGGTGACCCGGTGTTCCTGCATCGCCTCGAGCATCGCAGCCTGCGTTTTCGAGGGAGCCCGGTTGATTTCGTCGGCGAGGACGATGTTGGCGAAGACGGGGCCCTTTGCGAATTCGAATTCGCGGCGACCCGTGCCGGTGTCCTGGAGGATTTCGGTGCCGGTGATGTCCATCGGCATCAGGTCGGGGGTGAACTGGATGCGGCTAAAGCTCAGCGACATCGTCTCGGCGAGGCGCGAGACGAGCAGCGTCTTGGCCAGGCCCGGCACGCCCATGAGGAGGGCGTGACCGCGGGCGAAAAGACAGATCGCGAGCTGCTCGATCACGGCGTCCTGCCCGACGATGACCTTGGAGAGTTCGCCCCGGAGATCGGCATAGGCCGTTCGGAGGCGATCGATGGCGGCGACATCGTCTTCCTGGAGAGTGGCGGGGGCGGGAGAGTCGGGCATGGGGAAACAGCGATCGGTAAGAATTCCCGGACGATAGGGGCGGCGGTGGAGGCTGGAAAGGGGAAAATCCACCCGTCTGGGGCTTGAATCCACCCGATGACCGGGCGACGTAACGCGACAATCATGTCCACCACACCCGCTCTTGGAAAAAAAGCCCCCGATTTTGACCTCCCCGTCGTCGGCGGCGGCTACGGAGAAAACGACCGCCTCACTCTCGCAGATCTGAAGGGCTCGAAGGTCGTCCTTTACTTCTATCCGAAGGACGACACGCCGGGCTGCACGACACAGGCCTGCGAGATCCGCGACCACTGGGGTGAACTATCACGCCGGGCCAAGGTCTTCGGGATTAGCATCGACCCCGTCAGGAAACACGCCAAGTTCATCGCGAAGTACGAACTCCCCTTCCCTCTCCTCAGCGACGAGGCACAGACCATGGTCGAGGCCTACGGGGTCTGGGTCGAAAAATCGATGTATGGGAAAACCTACATGGGCACCGAGCGCACCACCTTCGTTCTCGACGAGAACGGCATCGTGAAAGCCGTCTTCCCCAAGGTAAAGCCAGCCGAGCACGTCGACCTGGTGCTCGAGGCACTGGACTGAGCCCCCAGGCGTTGCGGGTTTGCTCAGGCGCCGCCCGACCGAACCGGATTCGGCGGGTCGGCGATATTCTGAAACCTTCTCACCTCGCTTTTCCCCGGACGCGCTGGATCGAAGCATCATACCGTGGATTCAAGTCCGTCGGCCGCGAAGCCCCGGTTTCCTCCTGCCAAGCGTGGAGAGCGGATGCGAGCTCCTGCGCTTTTTCGGGCATCGCGCGCCCGAGGTCGTTTTGTTCCCCGGGATCCGTCGACAGGTCGTAGATCTCGACTTCCTGACTTTCGAAAAACTCGATGATCTTCCAATCGCCCTGGCGCATCGCGCTGCTGGGACCGTTGCCTCCCACATAACAGGGGAAATGCCAGAAGACCCGTTCGCGGGTGAGCGATCCGGCTTCTCCGGAAAGCAGGGGCCGCAGACTCGCGCCGTCGAGCCTGTGCGACTCCGGCGCGGCGAGCCCGGCGAAGTCGAGCAGTGTCGGATAGACGTCCATGCTCAGAATCGGCTCGGCGCTTTCCAATCCCGCGGCGATACCGGGCCCGCGGAGAACGAAGGGCACGCGGATGCCGCCCTCGTAGAGTGAACCCTTCCCGGAATTCAGCGGAGCGGTGTATTGGCGGGTGCCTCCGTTGTCCGAGGTGAAAAGAACGATCGTATTTTCGGCGAGCCGCTTCTCGTCGAGGTAGTCGAGGATGCGCCCGACGTTCTGGTCGAGGGCTTCGACCGTCGCGGCATGGTCGGCATCGATCTCCACACCGAGCTCCTCGGATTTTTTCCGATACTTTTCGGCCAGCTCCGGCTTGGGATCATAGGGGGCATGGACATCGTGATAAGCCATGTAGAGGAAGAAGGGGCGCTCGCGGTTGGCCTCCATCCATTCGATGCCCGCGGTGGTGAACTCGTCGCTGAGATAGGCACCGTCGGCGCGCTGGTAGGCGTCTTTCTCAAATCCGAGGCTCTTCGGTTCCTTGAAGACCTCGAAGCCCTGACCGGTCGGAGTGAAAGGTCCACTCTTGCCACGTCCGAGATTCCACATGCCGATCATGCCCGTGGCATAGCCCCCAGCGCGGAGGGATTCGGCGATCGTGACCGACTCGGTCGGCAGCTCGGCACTGCTCTCCGTCGCAAGGACCTTGTGATGGGGTGAGCCCGGGAGGTGGCGTTCGTCCACGACGGTGTAGACACCGTGACGCGGGGTGTATTGCCCGCTCATGAGACAGGCCCGCGTCGGAGCGCAGTTTGGGGCGCTCGCATAAGCCTGGGTGAAAACCATGCCCTCGCGGGCGAGACGGTCGCAGCTCGGCGTGTCGATGTGCGGATTGCCGGCGAACCCGACGTCGCGCCAGCCCATGTCATCGATGAGGAAGAGGACGACGTTGGGCGGCGTGGGGTCAGCCCCCGTGGGACCGGCGTCCCGCCGGTCATTCTCTTGCTTGGCCCCCGGACTCTCCGATGATCGGCGGGACGCCGGTCCCACGCGGTCCCGCCCTTTCTTGCCCTTGCCTCCCTTGCCGCCACCTTTTCCCGCGGGCTCCGTCGCCGGATCGAAGTCCGGGTTCGGTTGCGGCAGTGAGGCTCCGACCTCGGCCAGATAAGCCTCGAGACGCTGCTTCAAATCGGCTGCGATCTTCGGTTGCGACGCACCCAGGTCATTCCGTTCCGCGAGGTCTTCGGCGAGGTTGAAGAGCCGCGTCTCTCCCGTCTCGTAGAAGTGCAGCAGTTTGTAGTTCCCCAAGAGGATGGCCGAATGCGGGGTATCCCCCTGGTAATGCGGGAAGTGAAAGATCATCTCCTCGCGCGCCCGCCGCACCGGTTCGCGGCTCCCCTCGAAGAGCAAGGGCGAAAGGTCTCCACCCTCGAGGCCTTCGGGCAAGGCTTCTTTCACTCCGGCCCAGCGGCAGAAGGTGGGGAAAAAGTCGTAGCCGACGACGCGCTGGTGGCACCAGGAATCCGATGCGATGCCGGGGCCGCGCACGATCAGGGGCACTCGGATGCCGCCTTCCCAGACGCCGCCCTTGCCCGCGGAGAGCGGACGCAGACCTCCTTTTCCTCCCGCGCCGTTGTCCGACATGTAAATCACGTAGGTGTTCCCCGCGAGTTCGAGGCGATCAAGCGACTCTAACAAACGTCCCACAGCCGTGTCGAGATCAGTCGTGATCGCGGCGCGCGCCGGGTCCGAATGCATCGCCCCGGGAGGCTGGGCATCGTAGAAGGCCCGCGTCGACTTCAGCGCGTTTTCCGGCAGGTGCAACGCATAGTAGGACATCTGCAAGAAGAACGGTTTCCCGGCCTGCTTCTGCTTCTCCATGAATGCCGTGGCCCGCTCCGTCATGCCGAAGAGGTCGACCGGATTGGGATCGACGTGGGCGTCGGCGTCGCGGTTGCCCGTATCGCCGTCGCTTTCGTCGTAGCCGTTTGCCTCGGGACCGCCGCCGGCGAGATGCCATTTGCCGTAGTGCGCCGTCGCGTAGCCTGCCGTCTTCAGCATCTCGGCGATGGTGGTTTCGTCAGGGCTGATCGATTTGCGGTTGTCCGCCTCGATGAGCCGGTGCCCTTCCTCGGCAGGTGCTGCCTTGGTCCAGCCGAGCTTGGCCGGACTCATGCCGGTCTGCAGGCTGATCCGCGTCGGCGAACAGACCGGAGCCGGAGCATACGCCGCGCTGAAGCGCATGCCCTGGGCGGCGAACCTCTCCAGATTCGGCGTGCGGTAAAAATCGCTCGCTGAATTCGGCAGATCCGGGTGCATCCGCACGGAGAGTCCGGTCCAGTCCTGATCGTCCGAGAGAATGAAGAGGATATTTGGACGCTCGACCGGTGCGGCAGTGGCGAAGACGCCCGCCAGGAAGGGAAGCAGAGAGGCGAAGAGGCGTGTGATCGGGGGCATGACTCAATGAACCTCCCGATGGTTTCGTCTGGATGACGACCAGATTACAAGGATGAAAGAATCGGAACCGCATTCTCGTGCCTTTGCAACTCTTCGCGCCGACACGATGACTCTCCAGTAACGAGTTGAACCAGCAGCATTCACCGCGCCGCGCCCCCGGCCCCGCGACCTTCCGTTCCCTACCCCCTGCTGCCCCGAAATCCATGAACCGCCGCCGATTTCTCGCCCACAGCACCGGAGCCGCCGCCGCGACCCTGCTCCCCGTATCTCTTTCCGCCGAAGGAATCCCCAAAACCGTCTGGGGCATCGCCGAACTCTGGCAATGGCTCTATGAGCGGCAGAGAACCAGCGGACACGATTCGGCCGACTGCCTGCAAGCCCATCTCGATCACGGTATCCACCACGTCCTCTGGGCGCTCGGACGGAGCACGCTCGATTACCAGAGCTCACTGCCCACCTCCACCCTCTACGCCGGTGACACCCGTCCGGAAACCAAGGTCATCGGCGATTCGTTTCGCGAGGAATGCTCTCTGCGTGCCGCTCTCGCATTTGCAGCAAAGCACGACATGGTCATCTACGGGCGGCTCGGGATGAACCGCCACTACGGCGACGCCCTCGGCGGCGGTCTGCGTTCCCGATACATCGCCGAGCATCCTGAATGGATGGAACGCCATCGGGGTGGCCAGGTCGATGGCACGAAGGTCAGTTTTGCCATCCCCGAATACCGCGCCGAGCGGATCGCCATTCTGCTGGAGGCGGCCCGGATCGGCGCTCACGGTCTCTGCCTCGATTTCTGCCGCCAGCCCCCCATCGCCCGCTATCATCCGCAGCTCGTCGATCCTTGGCTGAAAGAGGGGCGCGAGGATCCACGTCAGATGACCGTAGGATCCGCGGATTTCCTCGCTTGGTCCCAGCATCGCAGTGGCTTCGTCAATCTCTTCATGCGCGACCTCCGCGCGGGACTCCACGAGGTGGAGCAGGAAACAGGACGCAAGGTGTCCGTTCTCGTGCGGATCCCCGAAGCGACCCTCGACCTCAACCTGATGGAAGGCCTCGACCTGCTCACCTGGCTGAAGGAGGGATGGATCGATGAAATCGCCCTCGACCCGATGTGGATCTGGGACTTCGACTATCCCGATACCGCCAAACCCTACGTGGAGCTGGCCCGCGCCCATGGCGTGGAGATCCATGGCGGCGCCAACACCGTTCCCGGAAAAGGAGCGCGGCCCAACGCGCGGGCCTTCCTCGAGCGGATCGCCCGCAACTACGACGAGGGTGTCGACGGCATCGCCCTCTTCCAGACCGACGCGGCCCTGCTCGACACCGAACTCAAGGCCTTACTAGGCCCTCTCTTTCCACGCCTCGGCGATCCCGCCTGGGTTGCTGAAACCCTCGCGGCGGCACGAACGAAGCAGCCCGAGATGACCGAAAGCGAGCAGTATTTCGGACTCGACAATCACAGCCTTCTCCCCCAGTTAGGGAGGGCACCTAGGCTAGATCTCGGGACGATTTAAAAATCCACCCATTATCTCGCGCCCCCCAGCCGCACCCGCACCTCATTCCTTCCGGACGCATCCAGCCCGAAAGCGACCTCGCCACCGTGCGCGGTGAGGATCTCCCGGACAAGGCTTAGCCCGAGACCCATCCCGACCTCACCGTCGCGGGCCGATTGACCGTGGAAAAAACGTTCAAAGACCCGCTCCCGATCCGCCTCGGATAATGGCTCCCCGGTGTTGCTCACCACCCACACGATCCAAGATCCTTCACGAAACAGCCGACACACGACCTCACCGTCGTCGACGTTGTATCTGACCGCGTTGGAGAAGAGATTGTGCGCGACGCGCTGGAGCAGCAACGGATCGGCTTCGGTCGAGAGGCCCGGTTCGATATCGCTCTTCACGATGATACCGCGCTCCTCGGCGAGAAGGCTCGCGTCCTCCAGCCAAGTCTCCAGCAGGGCGCTGAGATCGATCGTCTCGGGACTGATCTCGAGCCGACCCGCATCCGCGCGCGAGAGCAGGAGGAGGCTCTCGAGAATGGCCCGCTGCTTGCCGGTTTGCTCAAGGAGATGGGAAATGAGGGTTTGGGTCGCCTCGTCTTCCGGGTGGTCGCGAAGGGCCCGCTCGAGGGTCGCCTGCATCACCGCGAGCGGGGTTTTCAGTTCGTGCGAGGCATCGGCGCTGAACCGCGTCGCCTGTTCGAAGCTCCGCTCGAGCCGCTCGAGCATCGCGTTGTAGTTCCCGATGATCGCGGCAAACTCGCGGTCCGCTCCCGCCACCTCGAGGCGTTGGTCGAGCGCCCGCGCCGAGACCTTCCGCATGTCCTCGCCCAGTGCGGTCACCGGCCGCAGGGCCCGCCATGCGACAAAGGCGGCACCGAGGGCCACGATGAGAAGCGCTCCGGGGAGGGCGACGAGAAAGGCGCGGCGAAGCTGGCGCATGTCCCCGGCGACCTGGTCGAGATCCGCGGCGATCAGGAGAATCGTCTCGCGATTGGCAAAAGCTCCGATCAGCAGATCACGCCCGTCAGGCGACTCCGTCTCGTAAAAGCGAGGCTCCAGCACCTCACGAGGCGGCGGGAGAGGCCGATCAGAGGGACGCCGGCTCTCATCTTCGCGTGGCTGCGGATCGAGAGCCTCGGTGCCGGCGGGAAATCCCGACGGGTCGAGTCCGTCCGGCCACCCTGACGAACGCACCAATTCCCCGCCCCGCGAATCGAGCAGCATCAGAGATCGTTGCCGCGCCTTCTCCGCTCCGAAGACATCGCTAAGCGATCCCTCGAGCCTCGACACATCGACGTTGCGACCCGAGCGCAACATGACCCGATAGCCGAAATGCCGCATCTCGGCATCAAGATCAGCAACACGCGCCCGGCTCAATGACCACCATGCCACCGCGCCGAAGGCGAGAACGACGAGCCCGGAAATCAGGGCTGAACTCAGGGCGATGCGCCAGCGGAAGGAATGCATGACGTTGTGTCAGGATTGACGGAGCCGGTAGCCGACGCCACGGACCGTTTCGATCAACTTTTTCTCCCCCGGCGCCTCGATCTTCTTGCGCAACCGCGTCATGGCGACATCGACCATATTCGTGCCCGTGTCGAAATGGGTGTTCCAGACGTGCTCAGAGATCTGCGAGCGTGAAAAGACCCGTCCCGGCGACCGCATCAGGTATTCGAGTAGGGCGAACTCGCGCTGGCTCAGCTCGATCGAACGATTCCCCCGCTTCGCCACCCGGGTAATGAGATCGAGACTGAGGTCGCCGATCTGGAGGATGTTCAACGTCACCCCCGAAGCCCGGCGCAGCAGGGCCTGGAGACGGGCGACGAGTTCCTCGACAAAGAAGGGTTTTGTCAGGTAATCATCGGCTCCAAGATTGAGCCCCTCGATCCGTTCATTCAGTTCGTTGCGCGCGGTGAGGAGCACGATCGGAAGATTGACATGACGTTGCCGCAGACTGCGGAGCACGCTGAGCCCGTCGCGTCCCGGCAGCATGATGTCGAGGATCATGGCATCGAAGGACTCGGTCGTGGCCAATTCGTAGCCCTCCTCTCCGGTGCGGGAGACGGTCACGGCAAAGCCGGCCTCTTCCAGCCCGGAGCGGATGAAGCCGGCGATCTTCGGCTGGTCTTCGACGACGAGGATGCGCATGAATCACGTGGGACCGGCATCATGCCGGTCATGATCGGGTTTAAAATCTGTAAATTCCGGCCCAGGCTCGCCCGCTCGTGACTGGCGGGACGCCAGTCCCACGTGGGGAACCGAAACACACGTGGGACCGGCATCCTGCCGGTCTTCATCCGGCATCGAATCGCCCGAAGATGGCTGGCGGGACGCCAGTCCCACGTGGGACTTCGACAAGGTGTATTCGCCTTCGCAAAGGCCGGCCTTCACCGGGTTGTTCGTGATGTAGGCCGCATACTTCTCCAGTGAAGCGGAATGCCTCACCAGATGATCGAAGCGTTCGTCAAGCCAAAACGCGCCGCTGCCGCCGATCGCCTTGTTGATGGCTTTCGCGGTGAACGATTTCCAACTATGGATCAATTGCCCCAAGGTCCATGGAGGCAATGGACGCACCAGCAAATGGACATGGTTCGGCATGATCACCCAATCGCCCAACTGATAGCGTGAAGACCGGCTTTCCGGTCTTTCGTTGAAACACTCCAGAGCATCGGACACGATCCGGCGTAGTTGGGGACGACGCAGCAAGCACTCGCCGTATCCGCGATCCGACCAACGCTCGATCCGGTCGAGAAACTCCGCGCGATAGACACGCCATTCCACATCCGACCAAGGTTTCGGGTGGTTCCGCTCGAATTCATCTCGCTCGCTCTTCCACTGATTCAATTTCTCCGCCGGAATCGAGTCGGCGGTTCGAAACGTGACGAAATACGTGCACCCGGACTGTTCCCAGTGCGGCAAATGGCGCCGCCAGCGACCGGTCTCCGCTTCGGCATCGAACGGAATGAAGCCCATCGGCAACGATCGCCGAGTCCTCGAAGAATTGCCAGTCCCAATCCCTTCAAAACAAGGATTCGTGGCCTGCTGTGGCCCACGTGGGACCGGCGTCCCGCCGGTCGATCTCTTGAACCGTAGAGCCATTGCCGTTTTCAAGGTGCTTCTTGCTTGCTGATTCGCGACCGGCGGGACGCCGGTCCCACGTGGACGCGCAAGGCACCCTCAGGGCCTGGGACCGCCCTTCCCCCCGCGCGGACCACCGGTAGAGCCTTCGGCGCGCGCATAGACCACGCTCAGGTCGGCCTGACCGAGAATCTTGCCGTCCATCGCCTCCAGCAAGGCCTCGCGGGTCACCGATCTGGAAGACTCCTCGAGCACCACAGGAGCCGAGAGGGCGTAGACATGCAGCGTGTAGGTCTTTTCGCCGGGCCCCTTGGAATGCGGTGGTTCGTAGCCGGATTGTCCGCGGAATCCCACGCCGGATTTGCCGATTCCCTCGGCATCTTCCGGGAGGCTCGTGATCGTCGCCGGGATATCCCACAGCACCCAATAACTCTTCATCTCGTTGCCCGGCGCGAGGTGATCCATGATCAAGGCATACCCCATCGTTCCCTCGGGAGCGCCGCGCCATTGCACCGGAGGACTGAATCCCTCGCCATCCCCGGTGAACTCGGCCGGTAGCCTCCCGTCCTCCTTCACGGCGGGACTGCTGAGGACGAAGGTTCCTGGGTTGGCGGACGGAGGTGGCCCACTGACGCCGGGTCTCATTTCCCGCCGGCGCTCTTCGGGACGAGGCGGCCTCTCTCCGCCGCGTCCTTCTCCCCGCCCCTTTGGTCGTTCGCCTCCGCCGCCGCCACGAACGCGGTAGATCCCCTCGGTTTCACCATCCTTGCCGTGATCGAACACAAAGGGATAGGTCCCATCCTCCTTGATCTGGTAATGGATGGTGTGTTCGTTCCTGCCGACGGTGTAGGTCATGGCATAAGTTTGCTCACCCGTCTTCTCGAAGCCCGTGATCTCCGCTCCACGCAGAGGCGTCAGCGCCTCGCGCACCCCTTGAGCCCGGGGCTGGGGATCGACCTGACCCTCGACCTCGACCACTTCGCCGTGGAATCCTCCGATCACATAGGGATAGCGGTCGGTAGCATGGTAATGATAACCCGATCCATCGTGATCGTGACCGTTGCACTCGTCCAGACCCTTCGGAGCCGATCCATCCGCTTCCGTCAAACCGAGGATGGAATACCCGTCGAGCGCGTAGGCGAGCGGCTTGCCCTTGCCCGCTTGCTCTTCGAGATGGAGCGGGACGATGTGGTAATGATAGTCATCCGCCCGACCGCAGTGACCGCCCCACTGGTCGAGCTCGCCGATCTCCTGGGCGATCT
This sequence comes from Akkermansiaceae bacterium UBA5020, assembly GCA_002396885.1. Lineage (GTDB taxonomy): Bacteria > Verrucomicrobiota > Verrucomicrobiia > Verrucomicrobiales > DEV007 > Arctic95D-9. The sequence continues at coordinate 52,047 of DGXY01000128.1, read as the reverse complement.
CGCCTCGATTATTCTGCGGATTGAAAATGGGAACGCCGTTCACCCCGATGGCGATGGCCCCACGCAGGAAACGCCCCTCGATCATCGCGGGCTCGGCGGCGGGGACGGGTTTCAGGGGCAGGCTCCACGCGTTGTCCCCGGTGTAGGGCTGAGGCAACGGCACCTGCTGCTGCCAGTTGGTGATGCCGACCATCATGTTGTGATCCGGAAGGCCATTCCCCTCGATGTAAAAGTAATCCTCGTCCCATGAGAGACCGAGCCGTTTCTGGAAGGGCGCGAAGGCCTGTGCTGCGGGCGGGATCGTCCCCGCCGGTCGCTCGAGGGTCCGACCACCCGGGAACGACGCCGCAAAGGGCCTAAGATTCGGAGCCACCGCGGCGACCGCGATCGGGATCAGCAGCGGCAAGGCCACGACGGCAGCAAATTGGAAGACTGGCAGGATGCGAGTCCCACGTGGGACCAGCGCCCCGGCGGTCATCCGTTCCCGTTCAACCCTCTCGGGCCGGTGACCACACCCTTTCGGATCGTTTTTCATGGTTTGGAAGATGATTGGGTTGTTTCGTCAATGTGACCACGAGGCCACTTCGGAGGCAAGGGCCGTCCATCGGGAGGACTGCCGACCCTGGTGCGGAAAAGGACCGTGTTGTCGAGCGCGAGATCCTTCGTCCAGATCCACTTCGCCCCCTCGAAGTCGTGTTGATAGAAGGGCTCTTTCGGACCGACCGCCTCCTCCGTGTGCTCCGTGGCCGCCTCCCAGGCGTTGTCGTCGAAGTCGACCGCGAACCAATTCTCCGGAATCGCCTCGTGCCGCGTCTTCGGGTGCTGCTGGTCACCATCGACGGGACCATGGAAGACGCTTTTTGCCTTCCACGTCGCATTCGTCACGGTGCCGTCGGCGAATTTCAGGATGAATCCCCCGTCGCCGATCTGCGTGTTGTCGTATTCCAGCCCGGTCACCGGGTCGGCGTTGTCGCGCGCCATCACCGCGATGGTCATGGGATACTCGGGCAGGATCTCCACCGAGACGACGTTGTGCGGGATGAAGGAGATCGAATCCACCGCCACGAGGTGTCCGTTGATATAGAGCTGGAACCAGTTGTCCGCATAGACATTGGCCCGCACCGCGTCGGTGATTTTCGGCTTCTGGATCGCAGGCCCGCCTTTCGGTCCGCCCTTGGGTCTCTTCCCGCCCTTCTCCCGTCCCTCCGCGCGCGCCGGTCGCGAGGGATCTTGCCGAATCGGATCCTGGGATTGCAGGAGGCCCCCGCCCGCAATCGCGAGGAGACAAAGGCAGACGAGGAATGAGCAGCGCGGACGGGATCGTTTCATGGTGGAGAGGATTCCTTTCACATTGAACAAACCACACCGCCCTGACAGGACTGTTACCGAAACATTACATCGGCGTAATCTTCAGTTCGTGTCTTCCGTGACTCGAGCACCGCGATCCTGGCGCTTTTCAGCGGAGTTCAATGAACGATTGGCGGCAGGCCACGGCCTCGGGAACCGTAGGGAGAGGGATGCGGGTTGCCCGCGCAATTCAAGGGAGCAGCGCCTTGGCCGGTCTAAGGGTCTTCTTGATTTCCTTGACCCAGATGCAAGGGGTCGTCGCGCCTCCCTCGGTCCGGAAACCCATAACCCCGGAAAGCGTCACCCAGGGCGAACCCGCCGCGTCCGGTGAGGCTCCATCGAACTCGAGGGCGACGGAGCATTTCCTCGTGTGGGACGAACAACAGAGGAGCTCCGCCCGGAAGATGCGGACTTCGCCGCCAGGCGTTTCGGAAATCAATTGCCCGGTGGTTTCGACCTCTTGTCCGAGAAGTAACTCCTGCACGGCCCGGTCCGTTGAGGTGTTCAGAATCTGGGGAATCTCCATGAGAAACCGGCCTTCGGGCGTCATGGGGACTTGTGCCTTCAGGTCGTCGAGCGTGAAACCGGGACCCGCCGGAGCCGTGTTTGGCTCGGAGGTCCGCGCTGGCGGGAGCGCCAGTATTGAAAGCAGCGCGACGAGAAGTGTCCGGTGTTTCATGGATGGTTTTTGTGTGGGTCTGTCAGGAATCCGGGCCGCAAGAATCGCATCGGGATCGATTCCGCTCCAAGGGGCGCTCATTTAGTCTGCACACGGATCGAGGCCGCGTCTCCGATCGCTGGATCAAAGGTTGAATTCGCCTCGATCAGCAGGGCATGGGTCTTTTTGAGGGTGACCGTTCTATTGCCAATCTGCTTCGTCAGTTTCCTCTTGTTGGGCTGTATCACCGTCCGGATTAGGACCGGGCTATCGCCTTGCTTCATCTCCGGCGTGCGGTAGGTGCCCGTGAGCAGGCCCGAGGTGATGTTGCCTTCAGGTCCGAAGTAGGTGACGGCAAAGTAGGAATTGCCACCCGTGGCGCGCCCGACGATGAGGTCGGGCAGGTTGCCACGGTTGGCAAAGGTCGCGTAGCCGGTCACCATTCGCAGCTTCAGTGAGGTCAGGATCGCCGACTGACTGGCCGGAGCGTAGAGACCCGTTCCGGCGAGCACACCCGCAGAAGCGCCGACCGCCACGTCCGGACGTGATGCGGCCACGACACTGGCGTCGATCGTGAGATCAAAGGTCTGGGCCGGGCCTCCGTCCTCCTCGCGGAAGACATGCAGGGAATACGCTCCGGCGAGGAGAAGTTCCTCCAGATCGAAGTCCGTGTTTCCGGTGAAGGTGGTGATGAGATTGCCTTCGCTTTCGTAGAGTTCGGCGCGCAAGGCCGCTCCACCCAAAGTAGAAAGCGAAACGACGCGGGGATCGGTGAGGGTGAAGTTGAAGACGTGCCGTCCCCCGGATCGCATGGTGCGCGAGAAGGTGGCGACTCCGTTGTCGAAGAGAACGTCCGTTCCGGTCGTGAAAATGATCTCCGGTCCATAACCCGTGCCGATCGCATTGGTAGCGTAGGCGCGGACATGGTAGGTGGTGCCGGGAGCCAATCCGGACAGGGTGACGCTGAAGTCTCCGGCACCGCCGCTCGAGGCGGTCGCGACCGAGTCAGCGAGGGTTGGTGCGCTTGCGGTGGCATAGACCACTCCCCTCGCCGTGACCGTGCGCCCGTTTTCGCTGACGACTTCGCCACCGAGGGTCGCGCCCGACTCCGTGATGTCGGTGGCCGGAGCCGTTGTTGACTCGGGTTCCGTAGCGACGGTGTAGACGACCTCATCGAGCCAGACGCGGCTCGTTCCCGCGCTCGTGGGAGACGTTCTTGCAAACTGCCAACGCAGGACCGAGTCACCGTCGGGAATCTCAAAGGTCTGTTGCTGCCAGTCGCTCGTGCCGGACAGGCTAGCCGCCACGCCGGTAACGGTGGAGAATCGCAACCCGTCGGCGTCGGCCACCGAAGCGCTCTTCCACCGGAAACTCAGGTTGCCCGGTCCCGTCACGGTGGTTTCGATCCAATTCGTCTCGTCCTGGCCGATACCACCGCTCTCGGCGGCATCGATCGTGTCGTGCGTCATTCCGGTCTGGGCGAACCAGGGCGAGTTCCCTCCGGAATTCCATGTCAGATCGTTGTCGAGAGCTCCGGCCATGGCGGAGGCCACAGAGCGCGCGGTGCGCAGACCGGCGGTGTCGAGCCGGCCCGACGGTGCGTTTCCGAGGAGCGCCCCGATGGCGCTTTCACCCGGAGTTCGGTTCCACGAACCCCCGAACAGGTATCTAGCCGTGGGGGTGACGGAATCTGCCTGTTGAATCCACTCGGCGAGGTTGCCGCTGAAGTCGTAAAGCCCGAGTTCGTTGGGGACCTTCCGTCCCACCGCCCAGGTGCCGCGACCGCCGGAGAGGGAGAGGATCGCCCCGGAGGAGTTGCCCGCATGCCAGGCGACGAGGTCGGGGTCGTTGCCGCCGGCATACGGTTTTCCGCGGCTCGACAATCCGCCGCGGGCCGCGTATTCCCATTCCGTCGCGGTGGGCAGGCGGTAACCGCTCGTCGCTTCATCGACGAGGATCGTCGCAGGATCCGGTTCTCCGCTGCGGTAAACGGCGGCACCGATCCGATAGACGGGAGCGAGAGAGCGGCCCAAGGTCGCGTTTTCCCACTCGGTGCGGGCGTTGCACCACTTGACCGCATCATACCAGTTGAGGGAATGGACGGGATGGTCGCCAGCAGAGCCTTCACCGATGGCGTTGATATCATAGCCATGGGCGATCGCCCAATCGCGCACCGTGTTCCAAAGGCCGAGCGTCACCTCGTAACGACCGACCTGGCAGGTCTTCATGTCGAGGATCCCGAGAGCCGAAACGGCGGGAAGACGTCCTCCACCGACGAGGATCATCGCGGCGGGATCGTCGACGGCAAGGGTGCCGCTGGCCGCCCCTTGGTAGAGCGGGTCGGTGATCGTGGCGACGACCGCGTAGTTTCCGATCGCGGTGGGGGCTTCGGCATCACCGGCATAGGTGACGTCCACGTCGAGGTTGGGTGGCACGGTCGTGACCGTGACGACCCGGGCGGTGCCGTCCGCGACCTGATGGAGTTCGGAGAGGGATACGGTCGCGTTCGCTTCGGTCACGGTGAAGGTCCGTGCCACCGGGGGAGCCGCTTCGTAATTCGAGTTTCCCACCTGCGAGGCGGTGATCGTGACCGATCCCGCTCCGCTGAACGTGAGCGTGCTACCTCCAAGGATCGAACCCGGTCCCTCGGTCACCGCGAAGTTCACCGGGTTGCCCGAGCTGCCTCCGGTGGCCACGACGTTCACCGTGGCGGTGGCAATCTGGTCGGCGATCGGCGCGAAGAGGATTGTCTGACCGGCCTTGGCGACGACCAGGGTGCCGCTCGCGCTTCCCTGATAAATGGAATCGTCGATCGTAGCCACCACCTCGTAACTGCCCGCGTTTGTTGGGGCGGTGGGCGAGCCGTCGTAGGTGAAGTTCACCGTCTTCCCGGAAGGGTTCGTTGTCGCGGCAGCAAAACGCTGGCTGCCATTGTAGGTTTGGCCGAGGTTGGCGAGTTGCACCGTGGCGATGGCCCTGTTGACTGTGAAATTCCGCGCGACGGGAGCAGCGGCCTCGTAGTTTCCATTCCCGGCCTGGGCGGCGGTGATCGTCACGGATCCCGCCCCGGTAAACGAAAGCGTGTTGCCGCCGTCGATCGACCCCGGCCCCTCGGTCACCGCGAAGGTCACCGCATTTCCCGATCCCCCTCCACTGGCGGTGAGCGCCACCGTCGCGGTGGTGAGCTTGTCGGAGATGACTGCAAAGGTGATCGCCTGTACGGCCTTGGTGACGACAAGAGTGCCCGTCGCGGAGCCTTGATAAATAGGATCGTCGATCATGGCAGTGACCTGATAGCTCCCCGCATTCGTCGGAGCGGTCGCAGACCCGTCATAGGTGAACGTCACGGCCCTTCCCAAAGGAGCAGTGGTCGCGGTCGCAATCTTCTGGCTGCCATCGTAGGTTTGCAGCAGGCCGTCGAGCGTGAGGCCCGCCGTCGCCTTGGTCACCACGAAAGTTCGTTCCACCTCGGTCGCAGGATGATACGTGGCATTCCCGGCTTGATTGGCCCGAACGTTGACTGCGCCAGCTCCGGTGAAGGTAAGGGCATTGCCCGCACCCAACGTGGCCGGTCCTTCGACGGTGAAGACGACAGGATTCCCCGAGCCTCCACCGGTGGCCGTCAGATTCAACGACGCGTTGGCAAGCCGCGGGCCGGGATTCGCGAAGGTGATGGTCTGGGTCGCCTTGTCACGGGTCACCGCCAGCGTGTAGGTCTTCCGTGTGGTGCCATTCTCCGCGGTCACGACCGTTTCGATCGTGTTGGTTCCCACGGCGAGTGCGACGGGTCCGCTGGCATTGCCGGAAGCCACCGGAATGCCATTCACGTTGATCGTGGCGTTCGCCTCCGCCTTGACCGGGGTGAGACGAATGGAGGTTGTCGCGAAAGGCACCGATACGGTGTATTCCGACACCGCCGGGGAAAAGACCGGCGCGAGGTCGCCCGTATCGATCGATAGCCCCGCGAGATCCGCGTTCACCGAAAGAAGCGGCTGCATCGTGAACTGGTGGCTGACATCCCCGTTGCGTCGCGAGGTATTCTCATCCGACGGACGATAGGCCCGGACGTATTCGGCGAGCGCGCCGGCGGGACCGACCGTGACCCGGATGTGACCCGAGTTCGGGAGCAGCACTCCGTTCGTGTACTTCCCGTCGCCCGAGCTCCCGAGCGTCGTGAAATTCGCCGTGCCGGGTTGCGGGCACTCCAGATAGGCGACACCGTCGAGAGTCTGGTAGGCATAGAAGTGATCGTGTCCGTGGAAGACCGCATTGACCTTGTGGCGAACGAGCAACTGGTGGATCGGCAGCTCCCACCCCGGCCGGTTCGTGGCGAATCCGTCAGTGACGCCGTCGGCATTTTTGCCGCCCCACTCGTACTGGCCGGCCACCTCGATCCCCCCGCGGGCGGCGAGATTCGGAGTGGTCCCGTCGGCCAGCGTGGTGCTGCCTCCGACGAGATGGTGGGTGAAGACGAACTTGTACTTCGCGGTGCTGTTCTGGAGCGTCGCTGTCAGCCAGTCATACTGGGGCTTTCCGAGCGTCCAATGCCAGGCGTTGTCCGCCGAATTGGGATTGGTGGTGACGTTCCAGAACGGATCGAGGACGATGAAGAGGGCATCGCCCCATTCCCAGGCGTAATAGTCCTCGAGAAGGCCGAGCGTTCCCCCGGGATAGTCTTTCGGAGTGGCGTTCCCTGTGTAGAAGGAACCCGGAACCGGGGTCGGGTAGAAGGCTTTTCTGGCCTTTAGGTTCCATGCGGGGATGTTGTTCTGCTTGTCCGCTGCCGCATTGAAGAGGTAGCCGTACTCGGCTTCGTGGTTTCCGAGCGTGTGGAAGAACGGAATCGAGTGACAGCTCTGCTCGAACAGCGCTCGCAACATCAGGGCCCGGTCGTTCAACCGCGCCTGGTTCGGGAACACCCCTCCCCCGAATTCCGGCGGGACACCGTTGACCCCGTCGGCCAGCTTGTCGGTCATGAAGATGTCGCCGAGGTCCACGTGCAGGTCGGGTGCATCCGCCCGGATGTTGCCCATCGTGCGGGTGAAGAGGCTCGTGTCCGTGTTCACGTCGAGGTGGGGATCCGCGGTGACCGTGAAGACGAAGGAGTTCCCCCTCGGCCTCGCCGTCCGGAAGCTCCGCTCGCCGCGGGCCTTGAAGGCGGTTTCGGCCGTGCCCCGGTGGCGCAGGCGGTAGTAGTAGCGGGTGTCCGGTTGCAGTCCCGCGATGGTGATTTCGATCGGATTGTAGAACTCCGGCTTGGAGGGATCGATCGCGTGAAGGGTGACCGGAGTCGACGACGCGTAGCTGCCGGGACTGGTGCCATATTCGACATAGGCATACTGATCCGAGGTGGCGACGACGTTGAGGGTGACGCCGGATCCCGTCGGGATCCCGAGGAACTCGGCGCCCTTGATCGTCGCGTCCGTGAGGAGCGCGTTGACCGTAAAGGCATGGTTGCCCGAACCGGGACTCGAGGAAGTCGCATTGTTGCTGTCAGTGGCGACGACACGGTAATTGATCGTCGTTCCTCCGGTCTGGGGAGGAATCACCGCCCCCCAGATCCCGTCGTTGGCCGCGCCGTCCCCGTGCAATCCGTCGTCATACATCGTGAGCGTTACGGTGGGAGGGGGCGCGGTGGTGGCGACGACAATGTCGTCAATGCTGATGCGCGGGGAACGGGTCGGAGCCGTGGGCGTGTATCCCGTCGCCTGAAATCGGATCTTGGTTTGAGCCCCGAGTTCGGGTCCGGTGAGGTCGTAGTGGAAGAGCTGGAATCCGTGATTCACCGTCGTCGCCGTGGCGGTGACAGGGGCGGCGCTCGTGTTCACGTAGGCCGGTGTATTGATCACGAAGGTGGTGCCGTTCGTGATGCTGCTGATGGTCGCGGTGGGGAAATAGGTCGCGGCCACCGCCGTGCTCGCGTTGCTGGCGGTTGCGTTCACGGGAGTCGACGCCGTGCCGGTGACGAGGGTGAAGGAGGTGTTCGGAGTGATCGAGCCGATGCGGGTGTTGTTCGGGATTCCCGTGCCGGTGACGAACATGCCGGCGAGCAATCCGGTGGTGTTCGCACACGTCACCGTGGATTGGCCACTCGTGAGTCCGCAGGTCACGTAGACCGTCGGCCCGGCGATGCTGCGTCCGGTCGTCAGTCCGGTCGTCAGTCCGGTCGTGTCCGCGCAGGTTACCGTCGTGCTTCCGGCGGCGGTGCCGGCAGCATTGATCACGACATTCGCGAGGTTGATCGTCCTGCTGTTCCAATCCTCGCTCAGCCGCGTGTTCCAGGTCGCGCCACTGTCGGACGACACCTGCATGGTCCATCCACAATTGTTGTTCGCGGCGAGATCGCGCGTCTGCACGTAAAACTCGACGTACCCGGCCGACCCGCTCGTGTTGATCGCATTCGTGGTGGTGAACATCGTGTCCGCCAAATTCGCCGTCCCTCCGTTGAATTCCGCTGCCGCCCCCGAAGCCACGAGGGTCAGCCCGGTGCCGGCCGTGGTGGGCACGGCATTCATCGTGAAGGTGGACCCTCCGGTGACGGACGCGACCGTCGCGTTGTTCGCCAGCCCGGTGCCGCTCAGAGACATGCCACTGTAGAGACCCGCGGTGCTGTCGGAGGTAACGGTGGTGACCCCGGCAGTGGTCGTGGCATTCGTGATCGTGACTCCGGCCGCGGTAAGAGTCAGTCCGATCCCTGTCCCAGTAGCCGCTTGTGAAACAACGAAGGTCGTCGCGTTCGTGATCGAGGCCACGGTCGTGTTGCCCGCCGCGGTTCCATTGATGCTTCCGGGAAGGTTCGGACCGGTGACGAGCATGCCGGGCCAGAGTCCCGCGGTGCTCGCGCAGGTCACCGTGGCGCTGCCGCTGGTCGTGGCGGCGGTAAGAGTCACTGGGGTGGTGCGATTGGATTGGGCCACCGCCTGCCGCACGGCACCGCCTCCAACCGTGGTCCATGCGTTGATCGAGCCGGTACCGTTCCAATTGTTGGTGGATGTGTTATTGAAGGTCTCCCTCCAGATCGGCGTACTCACCGGCGTGCCGGTGTCGTACTGCAGTTGGACGTTGGAGACGGTGGTGCCCGGACGCGGAGTGACGCGCGCCACGAGGTAGGTCGGATCGAGGTAGGTGGGTGCGGTTGGCGCGGTGGTCACTCCGTCGATGGCCGGACCGCTCGCGTTGTAGGTCACGCTGATGACCGCGCTGCCGCTGTTCCCTCCCTGGTCGGCGCTGTCGTTCGTGGTTGCGGTGATCGTGTTTTGGCCGGGCACGAGCGGCACGGTGGCCGTCCAAGTGGCGTAGTTGTTCGACGAGGCAGCCGGCACTCCGTTCACGAGGAGGCCGGTCAGCGGAGAGACCGCGTCCGTTGCCGTGCCGGTCACGGTGATGCTGTTGGCCGTGGTGACGGTGTTGTTGGCCGGAGCGGTGATGGTCACCACCGGGGCCCCGGCGTCCTGGGTGGAGGAGACGGCGGTGCCGAAGGCGGACGTGTTCGTCCCATCGGTCGCGGTGCCGCGATAGAAATAGGTGGTTCCGCTGGTCAGTCCGGTGAAGGTGACGCTGGTGCCGCTGGTCGTCAATGTGGTCACACCGGCGAAGTCGTTCGTCGTGCTGCGTTGTATCGTGTAGCTGGTGGCCCCGGGGACCGCCGTCCAGGTCAACGTGGTGGAGGTACCCTTGGTGAATGTCGCCGGAGTCAGCGATGGGGCGGGCATGGTCACATCAAGCGTCCCGGACTCACTGGTGGTGGAGCCGGCCGAGTTCGTGACCACGACGTCGTAGTCGGCGGCGTCGGCGGATGAGACATTCGTCAGGGTCAGCTTGGTGAAGTAGGCACCGCGAACCACCGTGCCGGCCGAGTCGGTGACCTGGGTGAAACCGGTCGCTCCCGGGATGACCTGGCCGTTCCTTCTCCACTGCACCGTCAGGGTGCCGTTGGGGTAACTCGTGAAGGGCACATAGAGTTCGATGCTGCCGCCCTCGGGGACACGGTTGACGATCAGGGCCGGACCGACGTAGGGTTTGAAGTTCTCCGCGCTGATGGCGGTGATGCTGGCCGTGAGGGTCGAGATGATGCCCGAGTAGGCCGGATTCGCGGCGAGATCGGTCGTTTCATACTGGTCGTCGGTGAGATTGAACAACTCGGTGACCGTGGTCGACCCGACGCGCGAGCGGCGCAGCTTGAAATCCTTGGTTCCACCGTTGACCGGATCCGTGAACTTGTTGATCGCGATCGGAGCGGCCGCATCCGTGACGAGGGTGGCGTTGCCCGGCCGCAGCGTCGTCGTGGTGCTGTTCGTCGCCGCGAGGAGGTTCGGCCAGACGTTGACGCCATCGAGGGGTTTGGTGTTCCGGGGCGTCACGCCGACCGCGGCGCAGATCGTGGGGAACAAGTCACCCACCCAGACGTATTGGTGGCTGATGATGCCGGTCGGCAGCACGCCGGGATAGGAGATGCCGGCCACCTCGCGCAGGCCGCCTTCATAACTGTCCCCCTTGTCGCCGCGAAGCGGGTCGTTGAGCGAACCCTTGGTTTCATCACCGCCGTTGTCGCCGAACCAGACCACCAGCGTGTTGTTCGCGATTCCCGCGGCATCGAGCGCGGCGAGGACGCGGCCCATGGCCTGATCGGTGCCATCCACCGCCGCCGAGATGAGACGTCGACTAGAGTCAGTGACGCCGAGGTTCTGGTACTTGGTGATCAGCGCCGGCGGTGCCGAAACGGGGCCGTGAATCGAGTTGAAGGCCAGATGCAGATACATCGGCTTGCCCGGGTCGCGGTTCTGGATATGGGAGATCGCCTTGTCCGCGAGCAGGTTCGGCGCCCAGCCGCCGGTAGCCTGCGAATCGGTGTGCTCGCCCGGTCCATCCTGCTGCACGCCGTTGAGCCACCAGTCGGGAACGTCGAGCGACTCCGTCTCGGCACTACGGTGCGTGAAGTAATCGATCGCACCGGAATACTGTCCATAGTGGGAGTCGAAACCGCGGTTGAAGGGCGCGTATTGCAGGCCCTCCTGGATGATGCGCGTGCTCCGCCCGTTCACGATGGTGAGATGATTGTTCTTGTCACTGCCGCCCAGGTGCCACTTGCCGCACATGTAGGTCTGGTATCCCGCCGCCTTGAAAGTCTGCGGCATGAGGTGTTCGCTCAGGTCCGTGCCCCGGGTGTTGTTCGTGGCGTGCCGGATGGGATTGCGACCGGTGAGCAGGGACGACCGTGTCACCGAGCAGACCGTCGTCGCATAGAATCGTTCCAGCCGGATCGAACCCGGCCGGGACGTGCCAAAGCTGTCCATGGTCGGCGTCTGGATCGGGACCTGTCCCGGGGCGGTGTGATAGCCGACATCCCCCCAGCCCTGGTCGTCGGTGATGATCACGACCACGTTCGGAGGAGTGATCGTCGTGATGGTGAGGGAAAATGCCTTCGTCGCGCTGCGGTTGGCCGAGTCTGTCACCTTCACCGTGAACGGGAACGTCCCCGCCAGGGTCGGCGTGCCCGCGAGCGTTCCACTGCCGCTCAGGGAGATGCCGTTTGGAAGAAGGCCCGAGTAAAGGCTCCACACATAACCTGTGCCGCTCCCTCCCGTGGCGGCTAGGGGCTGGTTGTAGGCCCCGGCGGTGCTGCCATTCGGCAGGGGCGAAGGCGTCGTGATCGTCGGGGACGGAGCCACGGTGTAGCTGGTCACGTTCGAGGTCGTGGTGCCGCCGGCACTCCCGGTCGCGGCGATGCTGAAGTTCACCGCCGATCCGTTCGCCTGCGGGGGGATCGTGGCGCTCCACAGCCCACCGCCGAGATCGGTCATCGTGATCGTCGACGGATGCGCTCCCGTCGTCGTATTGACCCGGAGATCGTCGATGCTGACCCGGGCGGCCCGGGTCGGCTGGGTCGCCGGCGAACCGGCATATTGGAAGCGAAACTTCGTGTTGGGGCCGAGTTCCGCTCCCGCCAGATCGTAGCGGTAGGGCTGGGCAGCGCCGTCGGCCTTGGTCGTGTAGCCGTGGTTGAGGGTGGTGGCGGTGGCGCTGATCGGAGCGGCGCCCGTGTTTGCGTAGACGGCGGTGTTGAGGAGGAAGGTGGTCGCGTTCGTGACGCTCTGCACCGTGGCATTCGCCGGAAACACATTCGCGGCGACGGATGCCGCCGCGTTTGTCGCCGTGGCATTCGCGCTCATCGTGAAGTCCACGTTCGGCGTGATGGCGGTGATCCGCGCGTTGTTGGGGATCGTCGTGCCGGTGCTCGTCACGAACACCCCGACCATGAGACCCGTGGTGTTCGTGCAGGTGACGACGGCACTGCCGCTCGTCGTTCCGCCCGTCACATAGACGGGGGACGTGGAGACGGACCGGCCCGCCGTGAGCCCAGTCGTGCTCGTGCAGGTCACCGTTGTGCTGCCGGCTCCGGCTCCGGTTGAATTCGTGACCACGTTGCCCAGGTTCACGGTGTGGGCGTTCCAGCGTTCGCTGAGCCGCGTGTTCCAGGTCGTGCCGCCATCCGGAGAAACCTGGAACGCCCACCCATGGTTGTTCACCGAGGTGAGGTCGCGGGTCTGCGCGTAAAACTCGACGAAGCCCGCGGTGCCGGCGGCATTGATCGCATTCGTGGTCGTCGCCATCGTGTCCGTGAGATTCGCCGTGCCGGCCTGGAATTCGAGGGCGTTGCCGGACGCGTTGATGGTGATCCCGCTCGCTCCCGTGGTGGCATTCGCACTCATCAGGAAGGTCGTGCCATCGGTGATCGCACTCACCGTGGCATTAGTGGCGAGCCCCGTGCCGCCAAGCCCCATTCCCGTCTGCAGACCCGCCGTGCTCGCGCAGGTCACCGTGGCGCTCCCCGTCGTCGTCGTGCAGTTCAGCAGGGCCATTCCGCAGGCGGTCAGGGTGAGTGATGAACCCGTCGCGGTCGCGTTGGCCGACATCACGAAGGTCGTTCCGTTCGTGATCGAGCTGACCTTGGCCCCGGACGGAAGGTTCGGCCCCGTGACGCTCATGTTCGGCCAGAGCGCGGCGGTGCTCTGGCAGGTCACCGTGGCGCTTCCGAGGGTGGTCGAGCAGTTCGCGAGAGTTATGGGAACGGTCCGGTTCGAAGTGAGGTTCGCCTGCCGCACGTTCCCGGCCCCGACCGTCGACCAAGGATTGAGGGCCGCTTGGGTCGTGCCGTTCCAGTTGTTCGACGATTGCATCGCGAAGGTCTCGCGGAACACATCCGCCGTCACCTGGGCCCCGAGGTCGTAGGCGAGACTCACCCCGTTGATCGTCGCACCGGCACCCGGAGTGACGCGGGCCGTGATCGTTACCGAATCCGTGCTCGTGGGCGAGATGGGATTGACCGTGATCTCGGAGATCGAGGGCGGGAGCACGTTCCCGGTGCCCGCGAGGGTGATGTCAAAAGCCGGCGAGGCCACCACATCGCTGCTCGCGACGTGGAGTTGCGCCGTCTTCGCACCCCCGCTTCCCGGTTCGAACCGCACCACCATCGTCGTGCTTCCCCCGGCCGGGAGCGACGTCGCGGGGGGCGTCGTCACGGAAAAGCTCGAGGCATCCGTCCCGTCGATCGTCACCCCGGAAATCGTCATCGCGACCATGTCGGTGTTCGTGATCGTGAAGGTCTTCGAGAGCGCGCTCCCCGTATTCACCGTCCCGAAGTTCACGGTGCTGCCGCCATCCACCAGCGGGATTCCCACCGGATGCTCGATCGTGATCTTCGGCTGCGCGGCGAGTCCGGTGTGGCGCACGATGACCTCGTTGTCGAGGACGAGGTTTGACGACCAGATGAAGCTGCCCCCGGTGTTGGTGAACTGTCCCGGGAAGTTCGTGAAGGCCGGCTTCCCGGTCACCCCGACCTCGGTCTCGGTGTAGGTGCTCGCGTCGGGCCATCCGGAATCGTCGAAGGACTTGGCAAACCAGTTTTCGGGCACGGCGTAGTGGAGCGCATAGCTGTTCCCGTTCAGCGTCGGAGTCTGGAGACCGGCCGCGGATGAGTCATGGGTGCCGTCAGTCTGCTCGATGACAAGTTCGGGATCGTTGAGCGGGGCGATGTAGAACGACTGCGCTTTCCAATCCCCGTTCGTGACGGTGCCGTCGCTGAAACTCGCAAAAAGGCCTCCATCGCCCGCATGGAAGGGATTGGGACCGTTCAATTCGGAACCCACACCAAGATTCTCCTCCCAGTCGACGAGCTTGATCGCATAGGTGATCGGCCGCTTCGCCTTGAACTTCACGAAACAGGAGTTGAAGGGCGTGTAGGGAACCGGGTCCACCGCGACGAGGGTGCCGTTCACGTAGAGCTCGAAGTAATTGTCCGAGAAGAGGTAGCCGGTCACGACCTCGCCGTCGTTGTCGATGACGACGGCTGGCGCTGCGTCGATCGCGGCCTGCGCGGCGTTGATGTTCGCGGGGGTCACCCCGGTTGTCTCATTGTAGAGATCGGGTGCCTTGGCCGCGGTGGTGAACTGCGTCGCCGACGGCACCGTCCAGGTGGTTCCATCCGTTGCGGTGATCGTGCCGACCGCGCTGACCCGCTGACCCGACGGAAAGAGGTTTGTCAGGGTCGGCGTCGCGAGTCCCTGGGAAATGGACCGCGACGGCGCGTTGCGAACGGCAAAGACGGGATAGCTCGAAGCGAAGGGCTCGTAGCTCAGGATCCCCTGCGAGTTCCTCGGCGGTATCGCCGTCGTGTTGACCCCGAATTCCGCCAGCCAAGCCTGCGTCGGTGATCCGCCCCCGGCACGCAGCGGCGTCGAGGACCAGTAGGCCGTCGCCGTCGCCGCGGGGAAAAGCGTGCGCTGGATGCACGGCAGCGCCGTGGCCGCGCTCGTCGACGTCGCCAGGGTGATGTCGACCAGCGTCTGCAGTTCCTTGATGTTGGGGAGGCGCCAGTCGGTGTAGCCGGCGGTCGTCAGATTCTCCGCATGGGCGATCGCGGAGGTCCAGTTCATCGCCGCCGAGGGCACCTGCATCCACATCAGCTCCGTGTCCGTGTCCGTGATCGTCCCATCGCCGTTGTTCACGTAGTTGTGGCCGTTCGTGGGACGCTTGCCGCGCACGTAGCGGGCGTGGAATCGAAACGAACCTCCGGCGCTGAGCGTCTCGGTCTTCGGATGCGCCCCGAGACCACCGCCCGAATTCGTGCACCAGACTCGTGTCGCGTCCGTGCCGAAGATGTCACTGGTCCACCAGTAACCGGCCGCCCCGGCAGGGTGGTTCGGAAAGTAAGTGGAGTTCACGGCCGGATTGTTTGCGTGGTTCAGGATGCTGAAGGCCTCGCGCGGGGTCGGCAGCCGCCAATCCGAGTAGCCTCCCGTGGTCACGGAGGCGGAGTTCGCCACCGCGGTGTCCCAAGTCGATTCCCCGTTATCGACCTTTTGCCACATCAGGCCCGTCACCTGGTCGGTGATGGTCCCGTCCCCGTTGTCGATGAACGAGGGTGCATGGCGGGTGTAGTCATTGTCCTCTCCGAAGGTCGATGTGCCGTCCTGGGTCGCCCCGGTATCGGGCAGATGGCGCAGGCTGGCAGCGGCCATGCCGTAGGCCTTGATGCGGGCCGTCGCCCCCGTGTTCGTATAGGTCGTCGTCGTCGTGCCGGTGTCCGGATGCCGGAAGGTCATCGTGTAGCTTTTCGGATTCGCGTTGCGGTTGAGGCGCCAGCACACGTCGTAGACGGTCGATCCGATTGTGTAGCGCATCAGATACTGGTCGTTCGACGGCACTCCGCCCGGGTCGTGCACGAAATGGCCGCCGCCGTCGACGGTGAACGCCACCGGATTGAGGAAAGCCGTGATCGCCGCACCCGCCACCGCCTTGGCCTCGTATCCGCCGGAGGGCGAAGGACGCATGTTCTGCACGGTCGGCTGCGGGTCGACCTGGCCGCCGAAGTTCACCACCGCGCCATGCATCGCCTCCATGAGGAAGGGAGCGGTATGGACACCCGTCGCCGCGTTGCCCCGCGCATGGTAGTGATACCCCCACGATCCGTGGTCATGTCCGCCGTCCGCATCGAGCGGCAGCATCGCCGACCCGTCCGGCTCCTTGAATCCGTAGATCGGATAGCCGTCGAGGGCCACCGCCAACGGCTTGTCGATTCCGAGGACACTCTGGAGATGGACCGGAGCGATGTGGTAGTGATAGTCGTCCGCGAGGCCGCAATGGCCGCCGTAGACGTCGAGCTCGCCGATGTCATACGAGAACTCGCCGCGGTTGTTGCGCGGATTGAAAATCGCGATGCCGTTCGCCGCCAGCGCGACCGCGCCGCGGAGGAAGTTCCCGTTCAGGGAGATCGGCGAGGCCGCCGGCACGGGATTCAGCGGGATCTTCCAGACATTCCGCTGCTGGTAGCCGAGGGATCCGGGATTGTTCTCCGGGTTCACCGTCGAGAAGAAATAGGAGGCCGGCATCGGCACCTGCTGCTGCCACGCCGTGATCCCCACCATCAGGTTCGGCATCAGGGCCCGGTCGGGCACGTTGTCGCTCTCGACATAGAAATAGCCGGCATCCCAGTAATACCGCACGTAGGGCTTCATCAGGTCGAACGACTTTGCCAGAGCCTGTCCGTTCCCGGCCGGTGGAATCGTCGCGGCGGTGAGCATCGTCGTGAGATCCAGTCCCGGCCCCGAGGCGAGGTGCAGTTCACGCGACGGGAAGGGCGGAAGCGGTTTCTTCGCCAGTGCCATGCGCCGCTTCATCAACTCGTCGACGGAGCCGAACTTCGCCATGAAGTCCGCGGCGACTTCCGCACGCAGCGCCTCCTTGTCCGACGTCCCATGGGACTCCAGCGGGTGCGCCGAGAGCGGGGAAGGCGGAAGCAGCGGGGTGAAAGCGGCCGCCGCGAGGAAGAGGAGCGAGGCAGGCCGGAATCTCCCCGAGAGATTCCGGGAATGGGGCCGGTTGCCGTTGAGGCATTCAGGTGGCCGGGGCGTCGATCTGGTATTCATTCGTTCGGGGGAGATTTCCTGTCCAAAGGCATCTAAACCGACCGAGGTTGCCCGGCTGTTACAGCATCATTACGGGACTGAAATCCTTCACCGTTGATGCGTAGCCCGGCAAAGACGCCGCCCCCTCGGGAATTCATTGCCCCCTGCCCCGTCGATCCCTACACTGACTCCACCATGCACCGCCGCGAATCGCTCGCCTGCCTCCTCGGCACCACCGCCGCCACCGCCTTCGCCCAAACCCCGTCCGCCATGTCCCTCGCCTCCGCCGTTGATGCCGTCGTCTCCCTCGTGCAGGAAACCGTCGCAGCCGGAACGGTGAAAGCCGCGGCCCTCCACGTGCAGCGGGGGGATGAAAGGCACCGTCACGCTTTCGGGACGGCGGCCCCCGATTCGATGTTCCTCCTCGGGTCCATCACCAAACCCTTCACCGCCCTCGCCGTGATGATCCTCGCCGACCGCGGCGAATTGAAGCTCTCCGATCCGGCCCTGCGATACCTGCCCGAGTTCTCCGAGGGCGACCGGGCCAAGGTCACGATCGAACACCTCCTCACCCACACCTCGGGATTGCCGGATCAATTGCCTGACAACAACGCCATACGCGCCCGGCACGCACCTTTGTCCGAGTTCGTCGCCGCGACCGTTCGCACGCCCCTCTCCTTCGCGCCGGGCACGCAATACCAGTATCAGAGCATGGGCATCCTCCTCGCCGCCGAGATCGTCGAGCGCCTGACAAAACAACCTCTGCCCGCCTTTCTCGCCGAGAACGTCTTCGCTCCCCTCGGGATGAAACGCTCTGTCCTCGGCGTTGGCTCGTTTCAGAAAGACGACCTCGTCCCCATGCAGACCGACCGCGCCGCCCCCGAGGCCGGCGGCGGCGATCCCTCCGCGAAGAGCTGGGATTGGAACAGCGACTACTGGCGTCAGCTAGCCGCGCCTTGGGGCGGAGCGCACGCCTCGGCCTGCGATGTCACGACGCTCCTGCGCGAGTTCCTCGCTCCCGGCGGCAAGATCCTCCGCGAGGCGACCGCCCGCGAGATGATCCGCAATCACACCCCCGGACTCGGCGCCGACCGCGGTCTCGGCTTCCAGCTCGGCGCGGCCCTGGGCAAGGGATGTTCCCCCGCCGCCTTCGGCCACCCCGGCTCCACCGGCACCCTCGCCTGGGCCGATCCCGCGACGGGGACGAGTTTTGTCCTGCTCACCTCGCTGCCGAAGAATGTGTCGGGAGATCTGCTGCTCGATCCGGCTTCGGATCGGTTGGCGGGGGTGATGATTGCGTGACTCAGGAAAAGAGCCTTGCAGCGATCTCATCCCGTGTCGTCGCGAAATGAGCGGCAACATCGGCGAGAATCCCTCCGAGCGTACCGATCCGCAGTGGGTCGTGGCGTGGGACGGTGACATGGTGCTCACCGTTTTGCATCGTCGTCAGCCGCATGTGACTCCCCGTCTGACGGGTGACTTCATACCCGAGCGCTCGAAGAGCCTTTGCCAGGTCATCGCCGGTAATGTCTCTCGGCAGCCGCATCGAATGATCAGGATTCAGGCGGCAAGGATTTCTTCCCGCACGAAGTGGAGCCTCACGATTCTGGGACCGCTGCCTTCATCAAAATGGCAGCGCACGGCATCGAGGATCCGGCTCCTGACTTCCTCGATCGTGTCGGCCTCGGTGAAGATCGATTCCCCGAGGGCTCGAGCGGTATAGCCTCCTTCCGGGGCCTCTTCGACGACAAAGATCAGTTCGTTCATACGGATTTCTCCAGGAACCAACGTGCCGCAGGATCGCCGGGGCGGCAAGCCATTCTCGAAACCGTTCCGCAGAATCCACCAGACCGCCACACCGAGGGCGGACACTCTTCTCCGCGGATCAACGGTCCGCCCCCGTCCGCAAATCCGCCAGCGCCAGGGATCGCCGCTTTCTGGTAAGGTCACACGAGTTTCCCCACGAGAAGACCGCGATCCCATGAACCCCTCACCCGCCTCCGTCCCCACCCGCCGCGAATGGCTGCGGGCCGGTGGTCTTGGCGCGCTGGGTCTGGGGCTGCCGTCCTTGCTCCGGGCAGAACCGGGCCGGGGCCAGGTGAAAGGCTCGTCCTTCGGCCGGGCCAAGTCGTGCGTGCTGCTCTTTCTCAGCGGGGGACCGCCCCAGCACGACACCTTTGATCCGAAGCCGGACGCGCCCGCCGAAATCCGCGGCACGATCGGTACAATCCCCACGAGCGTGCCGGGCCTGCATGTCAGCGAACTGCTCCCACTGACGGCGAAGCAAATGCATCGCGTCGCCTTGATCCGCTCGATGACGACGGACATCCATTCGCACTCGACGAGCGGGGCCTTCATGCTCTCGGGCTACCTGCCGCCGAGCAAGGCGGAGAACGTCCCTCCGAGCGCGCAGGACTGGCCGAGCCTTGCCGCGACGGTGGGGGCGCTGAATCCGAATCCCGATTCTCCGCTTTCCTCGGTGATCCTGCCCGGGCTCATCTACAACAACGGCAACATCCACTGGCCCTGCCAGACCGCGGGGTTCATGGGACCGACCTGGCAGCCGCAGGTGCTGAAATGCGATCCGGCGGCGGAGAAAGTCAGTATCGAGGGACTCGATTTCGCCGAGGGGATGAGCCTCTCGCGTCTCCACGATCGCATGGGTCTGCGCGACACGATCGAGCGTCAGCGCCAATCCCTCGAGGGCTCGCCCGCAGCGGCGGAGTTCGACCTGATGCATCAGCGGGCTTACGACTTGCTGCACTCCGAAGCGAGCCGCGACGCCCTCGATCTGGGACGCGAACTGGCGGCGACGCGCGATCGCTACGGGCGGAATTCCTTTGGCCAAAGCGTGCTGATGGCCCGTCGTCTCGTCGAGGCCGGGGTGCGGCTGGTGCAGGTGAATTGGTCGCGCGACGGCGACGAGTCCTCCGGCAGTCCGATGTGGGACACGCACCAGAACAATGCGAAAAATCTCCGCGAACGCCTCTGCCCGCGATTCGACCAGGCCTTCGACGCGCTCCTCTCCGATCTCACCGCGAGCGGATTGCTGGAGGAAACCCTCGTCGTCGTCATGGGCGAATTCGGTCGCACCCCGAAGATCAACAAAGCGGGCGGCCGCGACCACTGGGGCAGCGTCTTTTCCGTCGCCCTTGCCGGGGCCGGTCTCGAGGGTCAGGTGATCGGGGCGAGCGACGAAATCGGCGCCTTCCCCGACGAACGGCCCGTGCGTCCACCGGACCTGGCCGCGACGATTCTGCATTTGTTAGGCATCGACCCGCGCCGCGAGTTCCTCGACCCGATCCAGCGTCCGCGTCTCGTCACCGATGGCGGGGTGCCGCTGCGGGAGATCGTGGAGGCGTGATCCGACCCTCTTCCCTCCTCTCGCCATCGCGTGCCGCGCGATCACGCAACCCACTACACGCGCGAATTCGGTTGTAATGGAATCCGGATGAACGACCCAGTTCCGTGTTGCCTGTAGAATCAGTTCCAAATATAGAACCCTCCGGTTCCACGACCGGAGCGCATGCTCTTTCTCCCTGCCCAGCTCCCGCCCTGGACCGCGGACTTGCGATCCTCGAAATTCTCGATCGAAATCCCGAGGGGATGACCCTCACCGAATTGAGCGATGCCGTCGGCAGTCCGAAAAATTCGGCGGCGAGGCTGCTTCAGACGCTCATCGCGCGGGACTACCTCGTGAGGGATGAGTCCAGTGGGCGATTCCGGCTCACCGGGAAGCTCCTGCGCCTCGGCCAGCCCCGCTTCGCCGACGTCAGTCTCGTCGAATGCGCCCTCGATCCGATGCGCCGGCTGCGGGACACCGTCGGCGAGACAGTGCAGCTCGGCATTCCCATCGGAGACGAAGGTGTCGTCATCGAGCAGGTGGAGAGCACCCAGGCGGTGCGGATCTGCGTGGAGATCGGGCTGCGCTTCCGCCTCCACAACAATGCGCCCGGGAAGGTGCTGCTGTCATTTCAGCATCCCAAATCCCGCGAGACGACGATCCGGCGGCTTTCTCTGGATCGTTTCACCGACCGGACCATCACCGACCGCAGTGCGTTGCGCGAGGAGTGCGAGGCGGTGGTGGCACAGGGGTATGCGACCGATTGGGGCGAAGCGGACGAGGGCATCCACTGCGTGGCGGCACCGGTCTTTGACCAACCGAATCACCTTCTCGCCGTCGTGTGGGCCTCGGCCGTCGCCGGGCGCATGCCGCGGGAACGCTTCGCCGCCGTGGCCGTGGAGGTGATGCTGGCGGCGAGCGACATCGAAAGGAGGCTGCGGGGATGAAAACGATTCGTTTGAGGACAAGGGGATGGATGGCAATGGAATGGCGGAAGCCACGATTCCCTTGTCCCCCGGTCCCCTGTCTTTTCCTCTTCTTCGCAAGCGTCGGCGTCGCTCAAGCGGACGAGTTCTTTGCCACGAAGATCGAGCCCCTCCTGAAGCAGCGCTGCTTTGAATGCCATTCGCACGAAACGAAAATGAAGGGCGGGCTGACGCTCGATTCCCGCTCGGGCTGGGAACAGGGCGGCGATCTCGGTCCGGCGGTGGTGCATGGCAAGCCGGAGGAGAGCTTGCTCATCCGCATGGTGCGCTGGGCCGACGAGGAGCACCAGATGCCGCCGAAGGAAAAGCTGCCGGCCGCGGAGATCGCCCTGCTCGAGGAATGGGTCAAGCGAGGAGCGCCGGATCCCCGCGTGACCGAGGAGCAACCCAGCGATCTGGACTGGTGGTCGCTGAAGCCGCTGGTGGCGCCGCCGTTGCCCGCCGTCGCCGGAGTGGATCATCCGGTCGATCGTTTCATTCAGGCGCGCCTCGCGGAGCGGAAATTGAAGCCGTCACCCGCGGCGGACCGTCGCACCCTGATCCGGCGTCTGTCCTTCGACCTGCACGGCCTGCCGCCAACCTTCGCGGAGGTGGAGGCGTTCGTGAAGGACCCGGACCCGAAGGCGTATGAGAAGCTCGTGGACCGTCTCCTCGCCTCGCCCAGGCATGGCGAACGCTGGGCTCGGCACTGGCTGGACACGATCCACTTTGCGGAGACGCACGGCTGCGGTCACGACCTGCCCCGGGACCACGCGTGGCTTTACCGGGATTATGTCATCAGTGCGCTGAACGAGGACAAACCCTGGCCGCGCTTCGTCCGCGAGCAGCTCGCGGCGGATATTTTGTTTCCCGACGAGCCGCAACTCATCCCGGCGCTTGGCTTTCTCGGCGCGGGCGTCTTCGATCACAGCGCGTATCAAACCGCACCGACGAACTTCGACTACCTCGACCGCGACGACCTCGTCACGCAGACCATGGGAGCCTTCGCCAGCACCACGGCGAACTGCGCCCGCTGCCACGCGCACAAGTTCGATCCCATCTCGCAGGACGACTACTACGCGCTGCAGGCGGTCTTCGCAGGGCTGATCGAGGGCGACATTCCCTACGACGAGGACAAGACGGTCGGACGGGCCCGGAAGCGATGGCAAACCCTCCTCGCCGCCGCCGAGATGAAGGACAAGACCGTCCTCCTCGCTCCGGAGAACGCGTCCCTCGTTGCCGCATGGGAAAAGACGCAGGGCGCGCCGGTGACGTGGACGCCGCTCGGCTACGAAAGTTTTGTCAGCACCGAGGGATCGGGGCTCAAACGCCACGGGGACGCCATCCTGTCCTCCGGCGTCAAGCCTGACAAAGACACCTATGTCGTCACCGGCAGCTTGCCGCTCACGAAGATCACCGCCCTGCGGCTCGATGTGCTGGCCGACCCATCCCTGCCGATGAAAGGGCCGGGCCGGCAGGACAATGGCAATCTCACCCTCAGCGAGATCGAGGCGCAGGTTTTTGATTCCGGGACAGCCCAGCCGGTGAAGCTGAAATTCAGCCGCGCCACGGCGGACTTCGATCAGCAGGGCTGGACCTCGGCGATGGCGATCGATGGCAATGCGACGACCGGCTGGGGCATCCATCCGGCCGTGGGCGTGTCGCACCATGCCGTCTTCGAACTCGCTGAAGCGGTCACCGTGAAAACGGGCGCAAAACTCACGCTCTCGCTGAAGCAGCTCTCGGGGAAATCGCATCTGATCGGCCTTTTCAAACTATCTGCGACGGACGCCCCCCCCGCCCGCGCCGCAGCGATGCCGATGCCAGCGCAGGATGCCTTGACCCTGCCCGCCGATCAACGCAGCGAAGCCCAGCGGATCGCGCTCGCGGCTCATGCCCTGCGCTTCGCGGCAACCGCGGAGTTGGCCAAGCTGCCCGAGCCCGCGCGGGTCTATGCCGCCGCGCCGAAGGCCGACGTGCTCCTTGCCGTCGGCAAAGGCACGCCGACCACGGTCGCGAAACCGAAGACCGTGCAGGTGCTGAAGCGTGGCGAGTTCGACAAGCCGATGAAGGAGGCCGGGAGCGGTGCCTTGAGCGCGATCCACGCGCTGCCTGCCCGTTTTGAAAAGGCGCACACCTCGGACGAAGCCGCGCGCCGCGCCGCACTGGCCGATTGGCTCGCGGATGAAAGGAATCCGCTCACCTGGCGCAGCATCGCCAACCGCGTCTGGCATTATCACTTCGGCCGGGGGATCTGCGACACCCCGAATGACTTCGGCCGCATGGGTGGCACGCCCTCGCATCCCGAACTGCTCGACTGGCTCGCCTGCGAATTGCGCGACCACGGCGGCTCGCTGAAACATCTCCACCGCCTCATTGTCACCAGCGCCACCTACCGGCAAACAAGCGACCATCGCGAGGACGCGGCAAAGCTCGATGGAGACAACCGCCTCCTCTGGCGCATGAATCGCCTGCGACTCGACGCCGACAGCTACCGCGATTTCGTCCTCGCGGCGGCGGACAGACTCGACCTCACCGTCGGCGGTCCCAGCGAGAGGCAATTCGTCACCGGCCCGCCCGTGCAGCTCACGCCCACGCTCGACTACGCCGCCTACGACTGGGCCGCGCTGCCGAAGCATCGCCGCAGCATCTACCGCTTCGTCTGGCGCGGCGTGCCCGACCCTTTCACGGACACGCTCGACTTCCCCGACCTCGGCATGCTGGCCCCCACGCGAGGATTCTCCGCATCATCACTGCAATCCCTCGCGCTCTTTAACAACTCATTCGTTCTGCATTTCAGCGGTGAGATGGGGAAACAAATCACCACACCCGCCGAAGCCATCCGCCGCATCCTGCTGCGCGAACCGACGGAGGATGAACTCCGCGATTTAACCACCTACGCGCAGAAAAACGGCCTCGCCGCGCTCTGCCGTGTGCTCATCAACAGCAACGAGTTTCTCTTTGTGGACTGAAACCCAAGAGTCATGAAATACATCCTTAACCTCCATCCCGCCTTTCGTTTAGCGATGGCAGCCTGCGCCGCTTCATGGATGAGCACCTCCGCCTTTGCCGATGATTCGCCGCTTTGGGATTTGTCGCGAAATGAAATTCTCCCCGCACTGCGGTCAGGAACCGTCGAGAAGGTGGACGGCGCGGTCAAGTTGCGCGACGGCGCGGCGTTCGCCTTGCCACCGGAGGCATTTCCCGACCAGGCGAACTTCACCGTGCAGGTCACCCTATCACTCGATGCGCTCGTGCAGGATGCGGTCTTCACCGCGATGCGAAAACAGAGCGAGCAGGACGACGGCTTTTCCTTCAACTTCAACTACCGCGACAACCCGTATTACGCGCGACAGGTCAACTCCGTGGTGAACAACATCCTGATGACCGGCGGCTCGCTGAACGGCCGTCAGGAGCCAAAGCTCGACACGCCTTATACCCTCACCGTGGCCGTCCGCAAAGGTCTCGCGACGTTCTACCTCGACGACATTCCGTGCAAGACGTGCTTCATGGAACTCATCCCGAACAACGAACCGATGTGGATTGGCCGCAACGCGAACCCGAAGGCGAAGACCATGCCCGTGACAATTCGCGGCGTGAAAGTGTTCGGCCCTTCCTTCAGCTATGTCTCGAATCGCGAGTCCAAACCCGAATTCCCACGCGGCGCAGTCGCGGGCAAGGGCTGGGCGCTCGACGTTCCAAAGCTAGACCACCCCGACTGGCCGAAGGTCCTCATCTACGGGGACTCCATCTCCATGGGCTACAGCGGCTCCTTCATACCGGAGATGTTGAAGCAGAAAGTCTACGTGTTTCACTGCGTGCATTTCGTCGGCGGTGACGTGCCCGAGGTCGCGCTCACCGAGATGGCCGCGCGCTACAAGTTCGACGTGGTCGTCTTCAACAACGGCCTTCACTCCCTGAGTTGGACGCCCGACAAAGTCTCCGACACTGTCGTTCTGGAGCGCATGCAAAAGCTGACGCGCTGCTTTAAAAATGGGGCACCACAGGCGAAGATTTACTATCTTCTCACCACGCCTCACACCGCCGTCCGCCCTGCGCCGGACCGACCGGTCGCCAGTCTGGGCGACAAGAACGATGTGGTCATCCGGCTCAACACGCTATCGAGCCGAGTGATGAAAGACGAAGGCATCGCGGTCATCGACGCCTATACCCTCCTGGCCTCACACCTCGAACTCGCCGCCGGCGACAACTTCCACTGGCAAGGACCCGCCTACCAGTTGCTCACCCAGGAAATCAGCAAGCGAGTCATTTCCACGCTGGAAGGAGGCAAGTGATGAACACCATCAAGTTCACACTCCTCACCGCCCTGCTGCTCGTGCCAATGGCCGCGCTCCACGCGGCCGACGCACCCATTTCTCACCGAGTCCTCTGCACCGACTACAAAGGCAACCGCGTGGTCATTCTCTCGGCCAAGGGCGACATTGAATGGGAGTTTCCGGCGAAGACGCCGCAGGATTGCTGGTTGCTGCCAAATGGGAACGTGCTCTTCAGCCAGATTACCGGAGCGGCGGAGGTGACGATGGATAAGAAGGTGGTGTGGGAATACCAAGCGCCCGCGAAGGCGCTGGTGCATTCCTGCCAGCCTCTGCCCGATGGCAATGTGCTGGTGGCCGAGTGCGTCACGGGGCGCCTCGTGGTCGTGGGTCGCGACGGCCAGGTGGTGAAGGAGATGCCCGTGAAGTCATCGCCCAAGGTGATGAGCCACCAGTTTCGCGGGGCGCGGCGCGCGAGCGATGGTCATTACTGGGTCTGCCTGATGGATGAAATGAAAGTGGTTGAACTCGATGCCGACGGGGCGCAGTTGCGCGAGGTTTCCTTTGAGGGACACCCTGGTGAAGTCGTGAAGCTGCCGAATGGGCATCTCCTCGTCAGTCTTTGGGAAAAGACGAGCATCGTCGAACTCGACGAAAACTTGAAGCCCGTCTGGCAGATTACGGAGAACGAAATCCCCGGCAACCCGCTGCGCATCCCGATGGGCATCCATCGTCTGCCGAATGGCAACACCGTCATCGGCAACTACCTCGGCCACGGTTTCGAGGGCAAGCAGCCGATGGTCTTCGAGGTCACGCGCGACAAGAAGGTCGTGTGGGAATTCACCGACCATACTCGCTTCAAGACCGTGTGCCAGATGCAGGTGCTCGATGTGCCTGCCGACGCGGCGAAAGGCGAAGTCCTCCGCTGAAACTCTAACATTGAAGCCCATGAACACACCTCTACTTCACCCACGGCGCGACTTTCTCGCTGGGATCAGCAGCGGATTCGCGGGCGTCGCGCTTTCGCAACTGCTCGCTCGCGATGCCTCCGCCAGCGTCCCGGTGCCGAGACCGGAGTTCAACGGCGGCATCCATCATCCCGCGAAGGTCAAACGCGTCATCCAGCTCTTCATGAATGGCGGCGCGAGCCCAATGGACACCTGGGACTACAAGCCCGCGCTCGCCAAACTGCATGGCCAGAATCTCGGTTCCAAAACCAAGATCGAGGGTGCGACGGGGATGCAGGGAGCCCTGATGAAAA
Organism: Akkermansiaceae bacterium UBA5020; assembly: GCA_002396885.1. Classification (GTDB taxonomy): domain Bacteria; phylum Verrucomicrobiota; class Verrucomicrobiia; order Verrucomicrobiales; family DEV007; genus Arctic95D-9. The sequence continues at coordinate 25,296 of DGXY01000128.1, read as the reverse complement.
GCCCCTTCGAGTTCAAGCCGCACGGCCAGTGCGGCAAGTGGGTCAGCAGCGTCTTCCCGGAGCAGGCGAAGTTCGTCGACGAGATGGCCTTTCTCCAAGCCATGACGGGACGGTCGAATGTCCACGGCCAGAACGCCTACCTGATGAACAACGGCTTCCTGCTGCCCGGCTTCCCCTGCATGGGCGCATGGATCTCCTACGCGCTCGGCAATCTCACCGACAACCTGCCCACCTTCATCGTGCTGCCCGATGCGCGCGGACTGCCTTATAACGGACGCGGTTGCTTCACCTCCGGCTTTCTGCCTGCCGTGCATCAAGGCACCGTCATCAAAGCAGGCGCGGCGCAACCCATCCCCGACCTCTTCGCCAGCAACAAGTTCGCCTTTGCCACGCGCCAGGCCGATGGCGACGGCCTCGCCTTGCTGAACCAGATGAATCACGCACACGCCGCGCAGCATCCCGGCGATTCGCGGCTCGATGCCCGCGTTGCCGGCTATCAACTCGCCGCGAAGCTTCAGCTCAGCGCGCCGGAAGCCTTCGACGTGATGCGCGAGCCCGAGTCCGCACGCCAGGCCTACTGCCTCGACAGCAGCGACAAACCCACCGCCGACTTCGGCAAACGTTGCCTGCTCGCCACGCGCCTGATCGAACGAGGCGTGCGTTTTGTTCAAGTCTGGAGCGGTCCCGAGGGTGCCACGAACAACTGGGACAACCACGGCAACATCCCCACGCAACTCCCACCGATGGCCGCCAGCATCGACAAACCCATTGCAGCTCTGCTCGAGGACCTGCGCCAACGCGGTCTCGCCGAAGACACCCTCGTCGTCTGGACCACCGAATTCGGCCGCACGCCCTTCTCGCAGGGTTCGCTTGGGCGCGATCACAACTGCGGCAGCTTCGTGAGCTGGCTCTGGGGCGGAGGCATCAAGGCTGGAATCACCCACGGCGTCAGCGACGAGATCGGCTATCAGGCCGCCGAGGACATCACCACCGGTTACGACCTCCACGCGACAATCCTGCACCTGCTCGGGATCGACCATGAACGGCTTTCGGTGCGGACCAACGGCGTGGATCGACGGCTCACCGATGTGCACGGGCATGTCGTGAAGCAGGTGTTGGCGTGATTCACCGCCTTGCCCAACCGTTCGGCTCTCTTGGCACTGCATTATCCCGACGTTTCCGGGAGGCCAAGAGCTTTCCATGCGACAGCTACCGAAGCGGGCTTCCGTCATTGTTCCCCCGGTAATGCTGATTAGGAAAATATGCATCGATGCAACGGATTCACGTCTTTGTTAAAACTTGGCGGATGCGGAAAACTGCCAGCTTACCGTCCGATCAGCACCGGCATCCCGTCGATGACATGAGGCCACCCATCACCCCGAAAACCCCAAGACCACGCCGAAAGGTGTCGCGGGCAAAGGCATCTGGATCCGCTGAAAACATGAAACTCACCCTCGCACTCCTCACCACCCTGCTGCTCGGCTCAATTTCCCCAGCCCGCGCCGACCTCGTCGCGCATTTCCGCTTCGACGACGACCTCAAGGACGTCACCGGTCAACACGATGGCCGACCGGTCGATCCCAAGCTCGCGCCGTCTTTTGCCCCTGGACGCGTCGGTAACGCGGTGGTGATCGAAAAGGTCAATGCGGGCATCGAGCTGGCGAACCCTTCGGCGATCGACTTTAGCCGCGACTTCACCCTCGCGACCTGGGTCAATGTGGGGAACTACTACGCGGAGATGCCGGTGCTCTTCAAAGGCCGCGCCGACCTGACTGCCGCGCCGGACAAGTTCTTCGGTGTCTTTGGCATCGAGGGAATGCAGGTGCACGGCGAGGGACAGGGCGAGTGGATCACGAACTTCCGCGCCTCGAACGGCCTCGTCCCGAATGATGGCGGATGGCATCACATCGCGGTGACGTATCGCGCGGCGGAGGCTCCGCACTTCACGCTTTATGTGGACGGCCAGGGCAAGACCCCGGCGGACAAAGGCACGTTCCGGGGCGGCGATTTCACGCTGAAGCCCGATGCGCCGGACAGCGTGTTGCGGATCGGTTGCCGTGCCGATGGCGACACCTGGCGCTACGTGCGCTCGCATTTGCGCGGACTGCTCGACGAGCTGCAAATCTACGACGAGGCGCTGAAGGCGGAGGACATCCGCTTTCTCTTCGAGCATCCCGGCAGCACGACGAAGCATCGCGGGTCCGTGACCTTCGCGCCGCGGTTTCAGTTTGATCCAGGTCATCCCTGGCGTCCGCCCTTCGGCGTGGAGCGAGTCGGCCTGACGCCAGTGATCGTGCAATTCGCCAGCGACACCCGCCCGGCCCCGAAGCACTGGCTCGCGGCGTATCGCGAAGGCAAGGAAGTGGACCGGAAGGCGCTCGATGTGGGAGGAAACTCACCCTTCACCGCCCGCGTGACCTTCGCCACCTCACCCGCGCCGGAGGACCTGGTGTTGCTCACGAAAACCAAGGACGGCAAGACGGTCGAGCAAGCCCGCTGGAAGGTCGAGCGTCCTGCCCTGGAGGCGGATGCGAAGGCGGCAGCCGATCCCGTGATGAATCCAGTCGATCTCGGCGCGATCCTGCCGCCGGCGGACTGGCTCGTGCTGGGGCCGGAGCAGCAGGCCCGCGTCACCGTGGCAGCCTTCTCCGCGAAGGAAACGATCTCCGGAGCGGAGGTGCTCGCCTGGTTTGAATCTGATCCTAACAAGTCGACAAAAACCGCCATCGAGCTGCGCCAGGGCGTCCGCACCGAACTGAATCTCACCCTTCCCTCTCCCGCCTCGGCCAATGATCGCGACACGCTGCTGGTGGCGCTCCGCGATGCCAAAGGTCGCGAGCTTTGGCGCAAGAACATCTCCACGATGCTCATGCGAGGATCGCCGACGCTGCCCGCGTTCGGAGCCATCGAGACCAAGCTGCGCTGCGACTACCCCATCCTCTCCTATTCCGGACCGGACGAAGTGACCGAGCTGTCTTATGACAAGTCCTGGGCACCGGAGCGGAAGGATGTCGTCATCGCATTGCCAAACGGCTCGCGCTTTGTCTTCTGGCGCGGCGCGGCCTACACACCTTTCTGGGCCGGGAAGCACAACACCGCGCTGAACTTCGAGTTCGCCGAAGCACCCCGTCGCCCGGACGGCCTAGACTGCATCGACGCCGCTTCCGACAAGGAACTGCGCCGCAGTCGCGTCGAGATCCTCGAATCGACCCCCGCCCGCGTCCACGTTCGCTGGACCGCACAGCCCTGCGACCTGAACTACAAGGTCTGGGGCGAGACGGCGACAGAGGATTTCTATTTCTACCCCGACGGCTTCGGCTCGCGCACCGTCACCCTGCAAACCGAACCCAAGGCCGAATACGAGATCGAGGAACTGCTCATCCTCACCCCGCCCGCCGGCTATCCGCTTCGCGTGCTGCCTGAGAACCTCATCGACGTGCTTTTCCGCGATGGCACGAAGCACGAGTTGAACTTCCCGCTTCTCGACCAGGAGCGCGATTACGAGAAGCTGCTCTCCGGTGAACTGCCGCCGCTCTACCGCATCCGCTTCGGCGCCCGCGAGCCCTTGTCGGCGATCTATTTCAACCCCGGCTGGACGCGCCTGCCCTCGACCGCCTACCGCCCGTTTTACAGCCAGGGCCAGATGGTCACTCCGTTTTATTGGGGCAATCATCTCCCGCTCGCCCGGCGCAAGCCCACCGGCATCAACATCGACGACCTCGCCGCGATGACGCCCGCGCACAACGCCATGATGTCCTGGGGCCACCGCCGTCCAAAACCCCTCGAAAGCCGCACCGCCGACATGCCCGACGCCCTCGGCGTCACCCGCACGATGCAGGTCGAGAAATGGGCCTGGCTCATGGGCCTCAGCGATGCCGACGATGCACGCCTCCTCGAATGGTCCCGCAGCTTCGCCACATCGCCAAAAGTCGAGGCCGAAGGCGCACGCTTGCAAAGACCATCCTACAACACCGAACACCGCGCCACGCTCCTCACCGTCGAGAAATCCGAAGTCACCCTCACGATTAAGCCCATCACACCCAGCGTTCATCCCGTCTTCGAGCTTCAAAACGCCCCGAAGACACTCTCACGCGTGGAGTTGGGCAGCCGCGTCCTCGCTGCCAATGACTACGCTTGGGACGGTCGGGTTTTCTGGCTCAACGCCACGCTGCGCGATGAGGCGACGCTGCGTCTGACTTTCCGCGAATAACCTGCATGGCAAGCTGTCCGCGAAAAATGGAGTCCGAGCGCTAAATCAACTCACGAATAACCTCATGAACACCGTCACTGATCTTCCGTTCAACCGGTTGCTAGATCTTCAACCCGCGGATGATGCGACGAAGCTGCTTCGACTTCCGGCAGGCGGGCAGTACCTCAACCATCTCGGCACCGTCCACGCGAGCGCGCTGCTGGCATTGGCGGAGGCGAGCAGCGGGGAGTTTCTGCTGCGTTCGCTCGGCGGAACGGATGGGATTGTGCCTGTCGTGCGGCGATTGGAGGCAAAGTTCCGCAAACCGGCAAATGGCGTCATCACCTCGGCCGCCAGTGTCGCCGATCATGCATTGGACGAACTCCGCGCCGGATTGGCAGGCAAAGGTCGCGGCCTGATTTCCGTGAATGTCGAACTGCACGATGATTCCGGAGCACACGTGCTGTCCGCCACGGTCGAATGGTTCATAGCGACGTCAAAAGAAGCAAGCTGACGAGGCCTGGCTCCACTCGCAATTAATGCTACGCCAAGAAACCATGATCACACCACCCTGCGAGAGACCGCGACGCTGCGGCGGATCATCATCCACACTGTCGGCATGAATCGCATTCACACACATTGCCCCTCCTGATGCACGAACAACCAATGGGGCTTTGACTATGAGCGTGGATTCGGCTCATTCGAGTATGAACCGCCGTCTGCCTGTCTATCTCCCCATCAGGGCCAACAGCAAGGATCAAAGGCAGTTTTATTTGTCTGAACACGGGAAATTTTGCGGCACCAACAAGCATGGCAGGGAGAACTGGTGATTCTCGGAGCAACCTGCGGCATGCAGATTTTTTGACAATCGCACGCATAAATACCGCTCCTCGTGCGACTTTCATAAAAAGCGATGCCGTCCGATCTCCAGCACCTCCAGCGCTACGCCACCACGGGCGATGCTCACGCGTTTCGTGAGCTGGTGCAGGCGCATGCAGCGATGGTTCATGCCACAGCGTTGCGTGTGACTCACGATGCCGCTGCAGCCCAGGATGTGGCGCAGGAGACGTTTCTGGAGCTAGTGCGTAGAGCCGGAAGCATCACGCAATGCGTCGCGGCATGGCTGCACCGCGTGGCGTGGAACCGAGCCTGTGATGCTGTGCGTCGAGATAGCACTCGAAAACGTTTCGAGCAGGCCATGGCGGAGACGTGGCACACGGATCGCGAGGCAACGTGGCCGGACATCGAGCCGCATGTCGATGAAGCGCTCAACGAGCTGCCGAAGGAGCTGCGTGAGGTGCTCGTGCTCTACTTTCTCGAAGGACGCACTCAGGCGGACGTCGCGCGATATCTCGGAAAGAATCAAGCCACGGTCTCCCGCGCCATCGAGCGCGGGATTTCGGCGATGCGGGAGGCATTGCGCTCGCGCGGCGTGATCGCGGGCGCAGGTCTCGTGGCCTTGTTCGCCGCCCAGCCTGCGCATGCCATGCCTGTCGCCGTCCAGGCCTCCTTGGGAAAACTATCCTTCACCGGCATCGGCGCCTCATCGGCGATCACGCCAGCAGCCTCCGTCTTCACGACCTCCACGTTCATCACCATGGTTACCACCACCAAGACCCTACTCGCCATCGCAGCTACCACTGCCCTTGTCACAGTGCCGCTCATCTATCAGCAGCAGCACAAGCCCGCACCAGTGATCGCAGCGAAGCCTGCACCGCGTGATTCGCCGGTGAAGACAGCGCGCCTCTCTGACTCGTCCACTCCTTCCATCAGCCAAGATATGAAGCCCGAACTTAGCGAAACAGCACGCATCAAAGCGGAAGCTTTCATCCGCAACCATCGCGGCCTAAGCCAGGATGCCTTACTGCAAAGCCACGAGATTGCGATCTTTAATGAAAACTGGCAGAGGTTGATGAATAGTTTTTCGCCACGCGACAACCAGCGCATGCAAGATGCCCAGGATACTTTCGTCGCCATCAACGGAAAAAAATCTGGGTTAAATTTGACCTTGCGCAATGTGGACGACCCCGCGTCCAGGGAGATGATCGAGGCTGCCTTTTCAGATGATCCCGCTTACGTCGCGGACTGGTTGTTGCGCAAACTTGACGCCGCAACCTTCGAAACGGCGATCAGTCCCGGCGTCAGCGAAACCAGTGAAGGGGTGAAAATCATCCGTGGTGGTCTGAAGAAATCAGGCCCTGTCACGCCGAAGTGAAGCCGCGACACCGGCCAGCCTTTTCTTTTCGTGCTCATGGCAGTGTGACCGCGATTGCAGGAAAGCCCTTTTTCAACCCCTCGGCACCCAACCCGCCGAAGGTCGAGGCCGAAGGCGCACGCTTGCAAAGCCCGTCCTACCACACCGAACGCCGCGCCACGCTTCTCACCATCGAAAAGCCTGTCGTCTCGCTTACGATCACCCCGACCACGCCCTGCGTGCATCCCGTCTTCGAACTTCAAGACGCCCCGAAAACGCTCTCACGCGTGGAAATGAATGGACGCGAATTAAACGCCACCGACTACGCCTGGGATGGACGCGTTTTCTGGCTCAACGCCACGCTGCG
>DGXY01000128.1:0-18374 GCA_002396885.1 Akkermansiaceae bacterium UBA5020 | reverse complement strand
TTTTCTGGCTCAACGCCACGCTGCGGGAGCCGTCGGACCTGCGGCTGGAGTTCGCGTCCGAATGACCCGGGAAAAATGGCAGGCACCCTGAGATCGGACACGGGAATCAGGACAAGGGATTGAATTCCCCATTTCTTTGTCCCACCCCTTGGCTACCCCAGCTCCGCCACGACCCGCTCGCGAAAGGAACGCACGTGAGACAACTCGTGCCGTCCGCGCGGATGGAGGAGGACGACCTGCTCGTGGCCGAGGATGTGCGAGAGATCGCGGAAGACGAGTTGCTGTTCCAGTTCGGGCGGAATCGGGGTGGCTTCCCGCGCCGGACGCGTGATCAGGGCGACGCCCATGCCGATGGCGACGTAGTTCAGAATGAGGGCGAGATTGTTGGCGGTGAGGCAGATGTTGACCCGGTCGGCGAGACCGGCCTTGGCGACGAGGTGGTCGAACTGCATCCGCGAACTCGAGGCCTCGCCCGCGAGGATGAGCGGTTGGCGGAGGAGGTCGCGCAGGGTCGGTTTCCGGATCGCGGCGAAGGGATTCGTGGCAAGGCAGACGGCCTGGAAGGCGAACCTCGCGAGCGGCACCGCCTCGAAACGCGCCGGAACCTCCATGCCCTCGGGCTGCCCGATGATCGCGAGGTCCGCCCGGTCTTCCGCGAGCAGGGTCAAGGCGTCCCGGGAAGGGGCGTCGATGAGCGAGAGCTTCACGTTCGCGTGGGTCCGCTGGTAGTCCGCCACGGGTTCACGCAGCGAACTGTTGAGTACGGTGGCAGGGGCGGCGACGCGGAGGATGCGTTCGGTCTTGCCCTGGCGGTCGGCGAAGACCCGCCGCAGGGAGTCGAAGCCCTCGACGATGGGACCGGCGAGATCGGCGAGCAGTTCCCCATCTCCGGTCAGGTGCAATTCCTGCCCGCGCGCCACGACGAGGGAGACGCCATACTCCTCCTCGAGCGCGCGCACCTGCCGCCACACCGAAGGCGTCGCCATGCCGAGCTGCCGCGAGGCCTCGGCGAAGCTGCCGCAGCGCGCCGTCTCGACCAGCGCACGGATCTGGCGAAAACGGACTTCCTTGAAATAGTGTCTCTCCTCCGTGACGGCGGCACGCGCTTTCGCTTTCATTACCCCTGAGGTAATGCCGATTAGGAAAATATCAATGGAGACAACGCAATCGCGTCTTTGCCGTCGGGCGGGCGGGGAGCCATGCTTTCCTAGTCGACCGGATCAGCATGCCCTCACTCCCCCATCAGCTTGCGTCTGACCGCCGAATCCCCCGCCTCGTTTGGATCGGGGTGGTGGCCGGCCTCAGCGCTGCGGCGCACGGGTCCGACGACGCCTTTTTCCGCGAACAGGTCGAGCCCATCCTGCGCGAGCGATGCTACGAATGCCATTCCCACGGCGAGAAGATCAAGGGAGGCCTCGTGCTCGACTCACGCTCGGGTTGGCAGGCGGGCGGCGACAGTGGTCCGGCGATAGTGCCGGGCTCGTTGGAGAAGAGCCGGATCATCGAGGCGGTGCGCTACGCGAATCCCGACATGGAGATGCCGCCGAAAGCGAAACTCACCCCGGGCGAAATCGCCGTGCTCGAGCAGTGGGTCGCCCGCGGCGCGCACGACCCGCGCGAAACCGCCGCGGTCGCGGTGAAGCCGGGCATCGATCTGGAGGAAGGCCGGAAACACTGGGCCTACCAGCCGTTGCGCGACAGCGCCCCGTCGCTCGTGCGGGATCAGGCCTGGCCGCTCTCCGAAGTCGATGCCTTCCTTTTGGCAAAGCTCGAAGCCGCCGGGCTCACGCCGGTCGCCGAGGCGGAACCGCACACTTGGCTGCGCCGCGTCACCTTCGACCTCACCGGACTGCCGCCGACCGAGAACGAAATCGCCGCCTTTCTCGCGGACCACTCGGACCAGTCCCACGAACGTGTCGTCGATCGTCTCCTCGCTTCGCGCGCCTACGCCGAGCGCTGGGCGCGGCACTGGCTCGATCTCGTCGGCTACGCCGAGCAGATCGGCACCGAGGGGAAAATCTTCGCCGAGCACGCCTGGCGCTACCGCGACTACCTCGTCGAATCCTATCATTCCGACAAACCCTACGACCGTTTTGTCCGCGAGCAGCTCGCGGGCGACCTGCTGCCCGCCGCATCGCCGGAACAACGTCGCGAGCAGCTCATCGCGACCGGCTTCATCGTCCTCGGAGATGTCGATATCAACGCGATCGACAAACTGAAGATGGAGCACGACTTCATCGACGGCCAGGTCAACAAGGTAGGGGCCGTCTTTCTCGGCATGACGCTCGGCTGCGTGCGCTGCCACGACCACAAATTCGACGCCATCGGCCAGCAGGATTACTACGCCCTCGCCGGCATGTTCCGCAGCACGAAGACCACCTTCAAGACCCGCCACGGGATCTGGAGCAACGTCCACCGCGTGCCCCTGCCGGAGCTGGAGGAAGACCGCCGCCTCGGTGCGAAGCACGAGCAGACCCTCGCGGCGTGGCGGCAGGAAAAGGCCGGGCTGGAATCCGAGTCGAAAGCCCTCGCCGGGAAAACGGACGCGGAAAGCAAGAAGCGCCTAGATGAACTGACCTCGAAGATCAAGGCACTCGACCTCCGTATCGGCCACGGCGAGTATTTTCATCCCGGCAAACCGCAGGCCCTTGCCGTGGCCGATGTCGGGCAGCCCGCCGACATGCGCGTGACGATCCGGGGCAATCCCTACGCTCTCGGCGACACGATGCCACGCGGGCTTGTCCGTGTCGCGATGTGGGGGCCGCAACCGGCGATCCCGGCCGGGCAAAGCGGTCGCCTCCAGCTCGCCGACTGGGTCGCCGACGCGCGGAATCCACTGACCGCCAGGGTAGCGGTAAACCGCGTCTGGCAGAAACTCTTCGGCGAAGGCTTGGTGCGCAGCGTCGATTATTTCGGCGTCCGCGGCGAAACCCCGAGTCATCCCGAGCTGCTCGATCATCTCGCGCATCGCTTCATGGCGGAGGGCTGGTCACAGAAGAAACTCATCCGCACCCTCGCGCTTTCGAGAGCCTATCGCCTTTCGAGCGAGGGGGCTCCAGCAGATTCAGAAAACAATCCATCCCAATCTGATGGACTCCCTGAATCTGCTGGAAGAAACAAGATCGACCCCGAGAACAAACTCCTCTGGCGCATGAACCGCCAGCGGCTCGATGCCGAGTCGATCCGCGACGCCATGCTCGTGGCCAGCGGACGCCTCGCCGCGCCCGCGGGAGGTCCGGGATTGCCGCTGGAGTTTCCCGAAAATCTCTCCGGACTTCCCCTCAACGAAAAAGGCAATCATCCCCAGTTCGCGATCAAGACGGAGCGAGCTTCGCAGGCCTATGAACGCACCCTTTATCTACCCGTGGTCCGCACCGGCACGCAGCCCGGCACGGCGCGGCTCCGCGACGTCTTTGATTTTCCCCAGCCCGCCCAGCTCACCGGGAAACGGAACGAGACCACCGTGCCGACCCAATCCCTTTACCTGCTGAATGCCGATCTGATCCGCCAGCGCGCCGCCGATCTGGCGGACGATTTGCTGAAGGCTCGTGACTCCGACGAGGAACGCCTCGGGCGGCTCTGGCGGCGCGTCCTCAATCGTCCCGTCACCGATGTGGAGCGGGAAGACGCCCTCGCCTTTCTCGCCGAGACCCGGGTCGGAGGTGATGATATCGCCGCCTGGACCGAATTGGCCCGTGCCCTCTTCGGCACCAACGAGTTTTTGCTCCGATTTTGAATCCGCAATGACCACTCTCCGCCACAGCCCATTCTCCCGACGCGCCTGGCTCCAGCGCACCAGCGCGGGCTTTGGCGCTCTCGCCCTGAACGGTCTGCTCCAGGCCGCCTCAAGTCCGCTCGCGCTGCGCGCCCCGATGGTCCAGCCGCGGGCGAAACGCGTGATTTTCCTCTTCATGTCGGGAGGCCCTTCGCAGATGGATCTTTTCGATCCAAAGCCGCTCATCCAGAAGAAGCACGGCCAATCCGTCGATGCGAAGCTCCCCGAGCAGCACCGGCATGAGAGCACGGAAAAACTCCTCGCCCTCGGCACCGACATCCCGGTGAGGCCGCGCGGGCAGTCAGGGGTCACGATCTCCGATCTCCTCCCACACACCGCCGCCATCGCCGACGAACTCTGCCTGCTGCGCGCCGTGCACGCGGACAACAACCAGCACGGGCCCGCCGTGCTCCAGATCCACACCGGCGCGATCGCCGAGGCGCGTCCCTCGCTCGGATCGTGGATCAGCTATGGCCTCGGCACGGAAAATCAGAGTCTGCCCGCCTTTCTTACCATCCATCCCGGCATCGACACGAGGAACTACGCCGCCTCCTTTCTCCCCGCCGCGCACCAGGGAACTCCGTTGGTCCTGCCATCCAAGGTCAGCGACCCCGCGATTGATTTCCTCACCGACCCGTCCACCGACGCCGCCACGCAACAGCGCCGCTTCGATTTCATTCAACGGATGAACCGCCGCCTCGTCGAACGCGACCCCGGCGACGCCCGTCTCGAGGGCATGATCCACAGTCTCGAGACCGCCTTCCGCATGCAGGCAGCCACCCCGGACCTGGTCGATCTTTCGAAGGAGACCGAGGCCACCAAAAAGCTCTACGGCATCGGCGAAAAGACGACCGACAAAAACGGCCGCGCCTGTCTCCTCGCCCGTCGTCTCAGCGAGGCGGGCGTGCGCTTCGTGCAGGTCACGATGGACGGCTGGGATCACCACGGCGACATCCGCGGCGGCCTCCCGAAAATCTGCGCCGCCAGCGACCTCCCCTGCGCCGGCTTGATCCGCGATCTGAAATCACGCGGTCTGCTGGAGGACACCCTCGTGGTCTGGAGCGGCGAATTCGGTCGCACCCCCTGGAGCCAAGATCTGAGCCGCACCGCGCCGATCGAGAAACATGGCCGCGAGCATCAGCCGGAAAGCTTCTGCGCCTGGATGGCTGGCGGCGGGGTCAAAGGCGGTCTCATGCACGGCGAGACCGATGAATTCGGCTTCCGCCCCGTCTCCGGAAAGGTCCACCTCCACGACCTTCACGCCACCATCCTGCACCTGCTCGGTCTCAACCACGAGGAACTCACGTGGCGCCACCAGGGCCGCGACTTCCGCCTCACCGATGTGTATGGCGAAGTGGTGAGGGAGATCTTGGCGTGACCCCACCCACTCAACTCCCCGACAAGACCCTCTTGAAGACCTCGTCGGTCGACCGGGCCATCGCTTCGCGGCTGTTGCAGCGCTCGACCCATTCACGCCCCTGTTGCCCCAGCGCGGTGGCTTTGTCAGGATGCTCGAGGAGGTCGGCAAGCTTGGCGGCGAGGTCGCCGGCATCGTCGGGCCGACAAAGCAGTCCCCCGCCTCCGGAGGCGACCATCTCGGGGAAAGCCCCGCGATCGGGCAAGACGACGGGTAGACCGCAGGCCATCGCCTCGGGGGCGTAGATGCCCTTCGGCTCGACGAAGCGGGCGGGCACGGTGAAGAGATCGATCCCTTTGAGAAACGCCATCTTCGCTTCGGCATCGGGAGCTTCGACATGGAGGAAGCGGTCGGAAAGCCCGACCGCCTCGATCCGCGCGACCTGGGCGGCGTGGTAGTCGCGGTCCTTGGGGGAAAGCCAGCCGCCGGCGTGGAAACGAAGTTCGGGAAAACGCGGGGCGAGTTCGAGAAAGGCGCTCACGGCGAGATCGAAGCCCTTCTCCGGCGAGAGCCGGGCGAAATAACCGAGGGTCTGTCGAGCAGGTCGCGCGATTCGTGCCGCGAGGACTTCGTCAAATTCGGAGACGGTCACGCCGAGCGGGGTGAGATGGAATTTCTCCGGCGGGATCCCTAACAAACCTCCCATGTGACTGCGATAGTGCTCCGAAAAGGTGAGAAAGCCGTCGGCGGTTTGAGCGAGCTTCCGCATCTCGGCGAGGACGCCGGATTTCCACGGTTCGACCAGTTCGTCGAGAAAGACGTCGTCGCCCTGGAGGGTCACGAGCACGGGCACGCCGAGCTCTCGTTTCAACGCGGGGATGGAGCCGCCGACGAGGAGGTTGGTGAGGCAAATGAGGTCGGGCTTCGCCACATCGCGCAGCCACGCGACGAGGCGACGCACTTCCTTGCGCTGATTGCCGTCCTCCCCTTTCACCATCGAGAGGGTGAGCGATCCGAGTTCCTTGGCGCTGACGGAGAGGGCGCCCGAGGCGACGCGTTTGATGAGGCGCGGGTTGTCGAGCCAGCGGTCGAGGAAGGCGGGAAGGTGGCGGAAGAGCGGAATCTTTTGCTGGAGGTAGACATTGATCCCGCCGAAGAAGACCTGGTCGACGGAGCGATCCTCCTCGTCGACGCGGATGGGGGTGTAGAGCGGCAGCAGGGTGACGTCCCACCCGAGCGCTGAGAGGCCGGCGGCGAGAGCGTTGTCGCGCAGGCAGCTACCGCAATACATGCCGCCGGCGCCGGCGGTGAGGTAGACGACTTTGGGGGGGTGGTTCACGGGAAAAGAAATGGATTGGCCCACGAACGGACACGGATGAACACGAATCTTGGATCCTTGGAATCGAATTCAGGCATTCGTGTTGATTCGTCAAATTCGTGGTTCAAAAAACTCCCAGACCTTATGCTCCGGAGGCATCAATCCGCCAGCGAAACCGACTCGCACTTTTGACGCGGATGCGGAACAGTCCAGACGCCCATGAGATCCCTCGCCGCCCTCCTCCTGCTCGCTTCCTCCGTTTCCTTCGCCGACGACTGGCCGCAATGGCGCGGACCATTGCGCAACGGGGTCGTTCCCGGGGCCGTCGATCTGCCGGAAACGCTCACGGATGCCAATGCCCCGTTGAAACTCTGGGAAACGACGGAGGAAATCCCGAGCGACCACTACGGCGGCCACGGCAGTGTCGCGGTCGCAGGCGGGAAGGTGTTTCTTTCGCTTGTCTGGCATCGCGATGAACCCACCGAGACGCGCCGGATCGACGGCGACGTGCTGTCGAAACTCGACTACCGGGGCACCGGCTCGCTCCCAAAAGAGATCGTCGAAAAGATGGAGACGGACCGCGAGAACCTGAGCCGTCGCCTCCGCGGCGAAGCCCTCGACAAATGGGCCCAGGATTGGGTCGACGCGAACATCGACGAAAAGACGAAACTCTCCCTCGGCGGGTGGATCATCGGCCGCTTCAAAAAAGGGCCGACGGCGATACCGCTCCCGGTCTACGAAACGCTCAACACGGTCTCGAAACAGGTCTTTGCGAGCCAGGCCGAGGTCGAAGCCTGGGTCAACGCGCAGAACTTCGAACCCGTCATCCGCGACCAGATCATCGCGGCGATCCCGAACACGATGAAGGTGGCCGACGATGTCGTGATGTGCCTCGACGCCGCCACCGGAGCCGAACTCTGGCGTTTCAAAGCACCGGGGTTCCCGAGCGGACGGGCTTCGTCGAGCACACCCGCGGTCGTTGATGGAAAAGTCTACGCGGCGCTTTCAGAGAAGCTCTATTGCCTCGAAGCGGAGGGCGGCAAGGTCGTCTGGGAACAGGCGCTCGCGGGGAAAAAGGGCCCGGCTTCCTCCCCGCTCGTGCTCGAAGGCAAGGTCTACCTTCTCCAGAATTCGCTCACGGCTTGGGACGCGGCGACAGGTGCCGAACTTTGGAAGAATGCGGAGGTGAAGGGATCGAATTCCTCCCCGGTGGCGTGGAAACAGCTCATCGTCGCGAACTCGCAGGGGCAGGTCGTGGCGACGGACCGCGAGACGGGCAAAACAGTCTGGGCCGTCCCTGGCGGCGGCGACGCGACGCCGGCGGTGGTCGGCGACACCCTCGTCGTGACGAGCACACTCGACGGCAAAAACCTCATCGCCTACGATCTTTCCGACACGGGCGCGAAGGAGCGCTGGTCCTACGGCTTCCTCGCGCAGCGTTACAGCGCCAGCCCCATCGTCCACGAGGGCTACGTCTACCATCTCTGCAGCGACCGCCATCTCTGCCTCGATCTCGCGACCGGGGCCGTGAAGTGGGACCGGCAGGCCCAGTCATCGATTTCCTCGCCGCTCCTCGCCGACGGGAAATTGCTCGTCTACGAGAACCGGGGTGGTTTTATCAGTCTCCTGCGCGCAGGCTCGGACAGCTACGAAGTCCTCGGCAAAGCGAAAGTCGGCGCGCTCTACTGCGCCTCCCCTGCCCTCGTCGGCAAGACGCTTTATCTGCGCACCGCGAAATCGGTCGCGGCTTACCAGTTCCAGTGACTGAGCCGAGGGCGCGGCCTGGTGTCGAGCACGGAAAGGGCGGCCTACGGAACACACAAAAAACGCGGAAATAGACGAAGTAGAAACCTAGTGCTCAGGCATTTAGATCTGTGCCTTGTGATTCCAATAATTTTGATGCCTGCGGCATCTATCTCGGTCTCTTATGATTCCGCGTTTTCTGTGTCTTTTGATGCCTACGGCATCTATCTCGGTCTTTTGTAGTTCCGCGTTTTCTGCGTCTTCCGTAGGCATCCTCCTCTCCGCTCGATTGTAGGCCGTCGCTTCCTCGCTCGATGGTAGGCCGCTCCTCCTCCCTCACCTCACGGGAAAAAACGTTGAAAATCACTTTACAGACAAGTCTGTCTGTTTATGGTATCCCTGTTGATGAAAAAGCCGAACGCCAAAGACCGCATCCTTGAGACCGCTGGAGAACTCTTCTTCCAGCGTGGCTACTCCGGCGTCGGGATCAACGAAATCATCGACAAGGCAGGCACCGCCAAAGCGAGCTTCTACCAGCATTTCCCCTCGAAGGAATCCCTCTGCGAGGCCTGGCTGCAGGACATGCACGACCGCTCCAGCGTCCATCACGGGGAGCTTCTCGCGAGCGGATTGCCTCCACAGGAAATGGCTGCGGCCTATTTCACCCGACTCGCCGACTTTCTCAAGGCGGGCGACTTCCGCGGCTGTCCCTACTCGAACACCGGCGCGGTCTCGGACGAAAACTGCTTGGGGATCGTGAAGTTAATCCGCCACCACAAGGAATCGACCCGCGTTTTTTTCCGCAAGATCGCCTCCCTCGCCATTTCCGACCCGGCCCGATCGGAGACCATCGGCGACCGGCTTTTTGTCCTCTATTCGGGTGCCACGGCCGAGGCGCAGAACCTGAAATCCCTCTGGCCCGTCGAGATCGCCCGCGAAGCCGCCGAGGAGCTGCTTACCTGACTGCGGTTGCCATCTTTTTGCCGATGGAAACAGACAGACCTTTCTGTATTTTAATTCGTAACCGACCTGATCATGACCACTGAACACACCTTAAGCCCCGATCTTTGGAACGTCGGGCATCGCGACGCGCTCCTGCGGTTCGCCCTCCAGCGCGTGAAGGACTACGGAGCTGCCGAGGACCTCGTCCAAGAGACCTTTCTTTCCGCTTGGCATGGGCGCCACCATTTCCGCGGCGATTGCTCGGAGCGGACCTGGCTCACGGGTATCCTGAGGAACAAGGTGATCGACCATTACCGCCGCAATTCACGGCGTCCCGCCGTGCTAGCGACTGATCTCGAGACGCACGAAAGCCAAGGCGAGGGCAAGCTCTCCTGGATCGACCGCCAGCCCGACCTGCAGGACCGCTATCTGCCCGGAGCCGCGACGGAACGACGCGAGTTCATGACCGATCTCGAATGCGCCATCAACCGATTGCCGGCAAAAATGGGTGAAGCCTTCCGGATGCGCGAGCTGCAGGGACGCAGCACCGAGGAAATCACCCGCGAGCTGAAGATCTCGAAGGCGAACCTCTGGGTGCTGATCCACCGGGCCAAACAGACCCTCGGCGAATCCCTCGCCGACCAATGGGCTGATCTCGACGGCTTCGGGACTCGCCTCGCGGCGTGAATGACGCGATCCAGATGAGGAAACTTGCTGCAAAGGGCATCGCCGTTCGTCGCAACGATGGGTCTCGCGCGTCCAAGGACTTTTTGTTCGCTTAGCGTTGCGGAATGCGGGATATTGGAAGCCTCCGTTCGCGCCTCGATCATGCCTCGCCCTTCCGCCATCTCGAAACCCGCCAAGATCAAGGTCGGCGACTTTTTTAAACGTCACCACGAAAGCCTTGGAATGGAACTGGTCGGCAGCGACCTCGGCTACGATCGAGAGATTCTCGAACCGACGATCAACCGTCCTGGACTCGCCCTCTCAGGCTTCTACAAGTATTTCGCGCTCCATCGCATCCAGGTCATCGGGCAGGCCGAGCGCTCTTACCTGCGTCACCTCAGCGAAGCGAATGCGGAAAAGCGCTTTTCCGACCTTTGCCGCCAGCGCATTCCCTGCATCGTCGTGAGCCGGGGGCAGGAACTCCCGGAATCCCTTTTGAAGATCGCGAACCAGGCGGGAATCTCCGTCTTCCAGACCTCGATGGTGACGATGAATTACATCAACTCGGCGACGGTGCGTCTCGACTGGGAATTCGCCCCGACGACCTCGCTCCACGGTTGCATGGTGGATGTCATGGGGATCGGCATCCTTCTCCAAGGAGAAAGCGGCACCGGAAAAAGCGAGACCGTCTTGGGCCTGCTCCGCCGGGGAGCCAGCCTCGTCGCCGACGACATGGTGAAGCTGCGCAATATCGAGGACCGCGAACTCATCGCGACGGCTCCCGAGCTGGGACGAAGCTACATGGAGGTGCGCGGTCTCGGTATCATCAATGTGGCGGCGCTTTTCGGCGTCGGCACTTTTCGAACCGAGAAGCGCCTCGACCTCGTCATCACGTTGAAACGGGATTCGGCGATGAATGAAATGGAACGCGTCGCCGTCGCAGGCCAAACCATCGGAATCCTCGGCGTCGAAGTCCCCCATCTCCAGTTGCCCGTGGCGGCGGGCCGCGACATGGCCCAGCTCATCGAAGTGGCCGCGCTCGACCAGAAACTACGGGTCCTCGGACACGATTCGGCCGTGGAATTCAACAAGAAACTCTTGAAAAGGATGCACGACGAACGTAAATCCATGTTTTGACCGCTCCATCCTTGTTTTTTGAATCGCCGCTCCCACAATGCCAGTTTGTGAATTAACTATTCCGAATGAGGACGGTCTGCACGCCAGACCGGCGGCGAAATTCGTCAAGCTTGCGAGTCGCTTCGACTGCGAGGTCTGGGTGGAGAAAGACGACGAGGAGATCAACGGAAAAAGCATCATGGGCTTGATGATGCTTGCCGCGGCACAAGGATCGGTCATCAAAGTTTCGACCGAGGGAGCGGATGCCGAAGCAGCCCTCGAGAAACTGAGCGCTCTCGTGAACAGCGGTTTTGAGGCGGACTGCTGAGGTAAAGGCATCCCAAGCCGATTTTTGGCCCGGGATTTCTCTCCCCAAAGTCATAATTTTTCCCTTACCTGCCCGTTTACAGAGCGACCCGCATGATTCCCTCCAAGCCGAAAACTGAAATCCGTCTTAAGGGGATCGGCGTGTCGCCGGGTATCTCGGTCGGGCCGGCCGAGAGGGTTGGCAAGGCACTGGAGGAGCCTGAGCACCTGATCATCGAACGCTACGAGGTCGAAACCGAACGCGAGCGGCTCAACGAAGCAATCGTCGCGACCCGGGAGCAGATTCTCGCCCTGCAGGAGGAAATCAGCTCCGCCGAGGGAGAGAACGATTCGGCGATTTTCGACGCCCACCTCCTCATTCTCGAGGATTCCAGCATCCTCAATGAGGTCCTCCGCATCGTCGAGACCCAGCGGAAGTCAGTCGATTGGGCTTATTATTCGGTTTCGAAACGCTACATCGACTCGCTCCGGAAGATCGCCGACCCCTACCTGCGGGAGCGGGCCGTCGATATCGAAGACGTCGCCAAGCGCCTCCTCCGCAATCTCCGGCGCGGCGCGGGTGACGAGGGTGATGACGGAATGCGCCCCTCCCAGCCGGGCACGAGCATCCTTCTCGCCCACGATCTGACCCCCTCCGACACGGTCGGGCTCGATCGCACCCGGATCCGGGGTTTCGCCACGGAGCTGGGCAGCCCCACCTCTCACACGGCGATCATGGCCCGCTCCCTGAGCATCCCGGCCGTCGTCGCCCTCCACGAGATGCCGGAGGATTTCCCGGCCGGTGACATCGTCTTGGTGGACGGTTACCACGGGCTTGTCATCATCAATCCGTCTCCCGCGACGATCGCGGAATACGAGACGTTGATCGAGCACGAAAGGACGGTGCTCACCGATCTCGAGCCCCTCCGTCATCAGGATACCCGCACCGCCGACGGCCGCAAAATCACCCTTTCGGCGAACATCGAATTCATCGAGGAACTCGACGGCATCATTTCGCTCGGTGCCGAGGGGGTCGGCCTCTACCGCACCGAGTTTTTTTACCTGAGTCGGCCCGAGTTGCGTGATGAAGAGAATCAGACGGCCAACTACCGCAAGGTGGCCGAAGCGACTCATCCCCACGGCGTCATCGTCCGCACCCTCGACATCGGAGGTGACAAACTCCTCCCGGAACTGTTCGAGGACCCCGAGCCCAATCCGTTCCTCGGATGGCGTGGCATCCGCCTCAGCCTCGACCAGCCCGAGGAGTTCCGGCTGCAACTTAGAGCCATTCTCCGCGCGAGCGCCTTCGGCAAGATCCGCCTGATGTTCCCCTTCCTCTCCACCCTCGAGGAGTTGCGCGGGGCCAAAGCCCAGCTCGAATCCGCGAAAGACGAGCTCCGCGGCGCCGGTATCGCCTTTGACGAAAAGATCGAGGTCGGTGCCATGATCGAGATCCCGAGCGCGGTCCTCATCGCCGATCACCTCGCCAAGGAAGTTGATTTTTTCAGCATCGGGTCGAACGACCTCATCCAATACACGACGGCCGTCGATCGCGTGAACGATCGCGTCGCACACCTTTACCAACCGGCCCACCCCGCGGTGATCGCGATGATCCGCGAAACGGTCGAGGCGGCCCATCGCCACGGGATCTGGTGCGGAATCTGCGGCGAAGTGGCCAGCGATCTCACCCTGGCTCCGGTCTGGGTCGGCCTCGGCGTCGATGAGCTCTCCGTCGGCGCTTCCCAACTTCTGCGGATGCGCCGGGCCCTCTCGCGGCTCGATTCCGCCACCTGCCGCAACCTGACCGAAAGTCTCCGCGCCTACGGCAGCTCCGATCAGGTGAAGGAGGCTTCGCTCCTGATCGCCAAAGAGGCCTATCCCGAACTCCTCCTTTGAGCGACTCTCCCCGATTGACGATCCCGGCTTTTTCCCCAGAATAGTGACTTCCCTCCCGAGGCCGTGATCCCTTTCCTACAAAACGCCTTAAACGACCGGACGCCCCTCGTCCGCACGGGGGCTTGCCGTCGGCTCGGAGCGCTGGTCGGCCTTTTCCTTTTGGCAGTGCCGAACCTCCCCGCCCCTGATCGCCCCGATCTGAAATTGTTGCCAACCCTGCCGCGCAATCTTTTCAAGAAAGGGAACGACGAACTTCTCGAAACGGCGCAAGCTCCGACCGGCCCCGGAGGGATGTGTGTGCTGCCCTCGGGAGATTACATTATCGCCTGCCATCCGTTCTTTCTGCCGCAGCACCGGGTCATGCGCCTCGGGAAAGACGGCCAGTGGCTGGCGTTCCCCAACGAGCCGATGAACACACCGGGGTCGGGTGACCCCCTCCTCTTGGATTCCGTTCTCGGGATCGCCTGTGATTCGCGTGGAATCGTCTGGATGCTCGACAACGGTCGGCGATCCGGGACGGCCGCCAAGCTGGTGGCCTGGGACACGAAACGGGACGAACTCCACAAAGTGGTCGTGATCGATGCCCTTGCATTGAACCCGAACTCCTTCCTCACCAATCTCGCCCTCGATCCGGTTAGCCCTCACGTCTACCTTTCCGATCCCGCCGATGGCGTGACGTCGGCCTTGATCGTGGTGAACACCGAAACAGGACTCGCCCGACGCGTCCTTCAAGGCGATCGATCCGTGCAGAAAGATCCCGAGATCCTCCTCACCGTCGATGGCAGGCAGGTCGAGGTGCGACGACCGGACGGGGTTGTCGCCAGCCCGCTCACCGGAGTCAGTCCCATCGCGATCGATCGTCGCGGCGAATGGCTCTACTACGGTGCCCGGGACGGGGCCTCCCTCTACAAGATCCGAACCGAATTCCTCGTCCGCACCGACATCACCCCCCAGGTTCTCGCCACCCAGATCACGGGAGTTTCTCAAAAGCCGGTTTGCGACAGCATGGCGATTGATTCGAAAGGTCGGATCTATTTTGCTGACATTTCGCGCGGCTCCATCGACTACGTGACTCCCGAGGAAAACTTCCTCAATCTGCGCCTTCTCGTGCAAGACCCGCGCATCATCTGGCCGGGTGGCCTCCTCATCGGGCCCGACGGACAACTCCACTTCTTCAGCAGCCAGCTCCACCGCACGCCTTTCTTCAACAGCGGCAAGGACATCACGGCCCCGCCCTTCTCCCTTTTCAAGACCCGTCCCCTGCCTTCGAGCCGCTTCAGTTTCCCCGCCCTACCCTGATCCATGGCGACCCTCCTCGATACCCTGAAGAAAGGGGCCGAATATCTCCAGCGGCACGAGGTGGACGAGGCGAGGCTCAACATGGAGTTGCTCATCGCCCACGTCCTCAAGGTCGGCCGAATGCAGCTCTACCTCGATTTCGACCGCCCCCTCACCGAGCCGCAGATCACCTCCCTTCGCGAACTGACGGTGCGGCGGGGGAAGGGAGAACCACTCCAGCACCTCCTCGGCACGGTCGAATTCTGCGACCTCGAGTTTCTCACCGACTCACGCGCCCTCGTGCCCCGTCCCGAGACCGAGGAACTCACCCACTACCTCCTCTCCCTGATCTGGCCGGACCGAGCCGCAATCCTCGACCTGGGCTGTGGCTCGGGGGTGATCGGGATTGCCCTCGCCCATCACCTTGCCGCACGTGGCGGAGCGAGGGTCACCCTCGCCGATCTCTCCTCCGACGCCCTTTCCCTCGCGAGCGAGAACGCCGCCCGCCTCCTTCCGGCGGCCATCGCGGTCGAGACGATCAAATCCGATCTTTTCTCGAGCCTCGGCGACGCCCGCTACGACCTCATCGTCGCGAACTTACCCTACATCCCCCGCAGCGCCGAGACGGCTCTGAGCCGCGAAGTCCTGCGCGATCCGCCCGTCGCGCTTTACGGCGGTGAGACGGGTCTGGAGGTGATGGAACAGTTTCTTGCGGCCGCACCGGACCACCTCCTTCCCGGCGGAAAAATCGCGATGGAGTTCGGGATCGACCAAGGGGCCGAACTCGCCCGCCTCGCCGAAGACCACGGCCTCTCCGGCGTCACCCTCCGCAACGACCTCTCCGGCATCGAGCGCTTTCTTTTCGCTACCAAAACCCCCTAATGCTGCTAGGGTCGCCCCTTCCGCGCCAAGGAACGGCGTGGACCGACCCTTCACGATTCGAGACATGGAAAGATTCATCGTTCATGGCGGCAAGCCCCTCTCGGGCAGCGTCAACATCAGCGGTTCGAAGAACGCTTCGCTCCCCATCCTGGCCGCCACCCTCCTCACCCGCGAGCAGTGCACCATCCGTCGCGTCCCCGATGTCTCCGACACGAATTACATGCTGCAGATTCTGCAGAATCTCGGGGCCGAGGTGGAACGCGCCAGCGGCACCGTCGTGATCCGCTGTGAGAAGCTCCGCGGACACGAGGCGCCCTACGACCTCGTCCGGAAAATGCGTGCCTCGGTCTGTGTCATGGGGCCTCTTCTCGCCCGCCACAACCGAGCCGATGTCTCCCTGCCCGGTGGCTGCGTCATCGGCGACCGCCCCATCGATCTCCACCTCCGCGGTCTCGAGGGTCTCGGGGCCGAAGCCCGTGTCGAGGGCGGCAACGTCCGTCTCGAGGCCCGCTACGGCCTCACCGGCAAAGTCATCGACATGAGCGGCAAACACGGGGCCACCGTCCTCGGAACGGACAACGTGATGATGGCCGCCGTCCTCGCCAAGGGCACCACGGTCATCACCGGAGCCGCCTGCGAGCCTGAGGTCGTCGATCTCGCCAATTTCCTCAATGCGATGGGAGCCAAGGTCAGCGGTGCGGGCACCCCCCGCATTGAGATCGAGGGTGTCGCCGAACTCGGCGGGGTCGAGCACACCGTCATCCCCGACCGCATCGAAGCCGGCACCTTCATGGTCGCGGGAGCCATGGCCGCCAAGGAGAGCATCACCCTCCGCCGCGTCGCGCCAGAGCACCTTTCCGTCGTCACCGAGGTCCTGCGCCGCTGCGGTTGCAAGGTCGAGACCACCAAGACCACCGTCACCGTCCATCGCGCCGCCAATCCCGTCGGGGCCAACATCACCACCGAACCCTACCCGGGCTTCCCCACCGACATGCAGGCGCAGATGTGCGCCCTTTTCGCCACCACACCCGGCACCAGCGTGGTGCGCGACACCATCTTCCCGCAGCGTTTCATGCACGCCTCCGAGATGAAACGCATGGGCGCCAACATCGAGGTGAACGATGGCACCGCGATCATTCACGGAGTCAAGGAACTCAGCGCCGCGCCAGTGATGGCGAGCGACCTGCGCGCCTCGGCCGCCCTCGTCCTCGCGGCCCTCACCGCCAAGGGAAATACGGAAATCTCGCGCGTCTACCACATCGACCGCGGCTACGAGCACATCGACGACAAACTCATCGATCTCGGTGCCGAAATCGAGCGACTGCCGGCGTGAGTTCGGCCTGGATTGGAAGAAACCAGAGCCTCCCTTCCGTAGGCCGCGCCTCCCGGAATCCCCCCTCAACGCGACCGATCCTGACGGATGCGCCGCTCGACCTCGGATGGGTCCATGTGCACGGCGGTGGACTTCGGCTTCATCTTGATGATGACGCCGAGACGCATCGTGCTGAGGACGCCGCAGAGTCTTCCCTGCCGATCGATGAGAGGCGATCCGCTGTCGCCCTTGATCATCGGGAGGCTCGTCACCACCTTCTGGAAGTCTCCGGACCCTTCGTTCTCCAACGGAAGGTATTGGATGAACTCGCCGCCGGCGCGCT
Source organism: Akkermansiaceae bacterium UBA5020 (assembly GCA_002396885.1). Classification (GTDB taxonomy): domain Bacteria; phylum Verrucomicrobiota; class Verrucomicrobiia; order Verrucomicrobiales; family DEV007; genus Arctic95D-9. The sequence continues at coordinate 1,440 of DGXY01000128.1, read as the reverse complement.
CGTGCATCCAACCGCCGGCAAAGAGCGTGTCGGCGGGTTTGAGCGCTTCACTGCGGAAACGGAGGTAACGCGGCGTGGCGATGTCGGCCTTCACGATGGCAAAGTCGGCCGCATCATTGCGGTAGACCACCCGGATCGGCGCATAGTCGATATAGGTGCGACGTTGGTTCGAAGTCGCGTAGAGCACGTAGCTGTCCTTGTGGGCGAGGACGTGGGCGGCGGTGAGGAAATAACCGTCCGCCGACACCGGGGCACAGCTCCCGAAGCCCGAACCGCCTTTGGCAATCGGAACGGAGAAGCCTAGCTCGAGCACCCCTTCCTGCGCTTCGCGACTCGTCGCCAGCTTGGCCTTGAAATCCTCGTCGATGTATTTCCCGCTGACGATCAGACCGGAGTGGAGCGTCAGGTAATCCGCCGCCGAAAATCCCTTGTCGGTGCGATTCTTCAGCTCAGGCAAGTTGACTGGGGCATCGATCCCGAGCGAGTCATACTTCGCCAGCGAACGCCTTTGATCCCAATGCGTGTTCGAAGGCATCATGACACACGAACTGAGCAGCACCGGACTCAGAAGGAGCGCGAATGGAAACGCCCGGGCGAAGCCGGAACGGCAAAGGGGAAACAACATTCGCGAAAGTCGTGGGAGGGTCTGTGGAGAAAACCGGGCGAAACGGGAGACAGCCCGGGACGCGGTTGGTGGAGAGATTCTAACGCAAAGCGCGGTTCGGTTCACCAGAGAATACGTGATTCCCGGAAAATCTTTCAAACTTTCCGAACGCCCGCCGGCCTCCTTTCAACGCTTGTTGCCGAATCCGAAACAATCAGCGCGGCGCCGGCCGAAGGGATATGGACATGGAGAGCAGAAGGATGCGGCCCTTCAGTCTTGAAAAGAGATGGATTCTATCAGCAATCGCCACCTCCGTTACCGTAAATACAAAAACGAGTCGCCTCAAACTCGCCAATGAAGCTGAGAACATCAAAAACGGCCCCGCCGCGGACGGGGCCGTCTCTTTGAATGGTTCCTTGCGGCCTTGACGTGAGAGGGGCACCGGGGGATGAATCCCGTATAGCCTCCCACTTAACGATACGGAAGGAAGCGCAATCTCCGTGCCAAGGATCGCGGAAGAGTTTCCGCTGCCCCCTTGGAGAACCGCGCTTCTCGCCCACCTGCTCGGAGTTTCCTAGGGAGATGACGAAGATCCGCCCATGCCTTCCAAACAGGTCGGCCCCTCCCCCAATCCGGGTGTCGGGCGCGAACGCCACGCTCGCCCTACGTCCCCATGACGTCCTTCTGCAGATCGCGCAGGACTCGTAATTCGCCCCAGTCTGCCCCCCTCATGCGCCGGGCACCGCTACTGCGTTTTTCGCCAAAGCGTTTTCGCGTTGCCTGCTCGCGCTCGAAGACCGCGTTCACAAATGCCGCCGTCCCCAGCACCGCGCCGT
>DGXY01000076.1:41183-41440 GCA_002396885.1 Akkermansiaceae bacterium UBA5020 | reverse complement strand
TCGCCCGCCATCGCGAGCGATTCGGACTGAAGCGCAGGACCGGAGCGAGGCCGATGCAGGAGGCGGATTGGGAGGGGCTCTGCGTGCTGCGGGACTTGAAACGCGACCGGATCGGGCAGAGGGCGGGAGAGGCGGCCGAGGGAATAGGGGGTGCGTAGCGCATTGCCCAAGCCAGTCGAGAAACGGGGAAGGGGGGGGGCAGAAACGCGCGTATTCGCGTTCGTTTTAACTTCCGCGGGCAGTTTCATCCTTGGGCG
>DGXY01000076.1:35035-40896 GCA_002396885.1 Akkermansiaceae bacterium UBA5020 | reverse complement strand
TGAAAACCGGGACTGCTCTTGGATTTTTTGGACTAATAACCTGTCCCTGTAGAAGAGCCTCTGGACCACTGGACCATCATAACCTGTCTATAAAAGAGTCGATACAGACACCATATCGCCATGGTTGAGTGGGGTTCGCTGTCACCGAGCGAACCCTTTCCGCAGGATTGTAGAAACGGGAGTTATCGCCATCCGTCACATCGGGCAATCCACCGCCCGGAAGTCAGTGGGTCTTGAATTTCGGGGCTCTTTGACTAAGATTCGGGTCTCTTCCTCCGTTTCTTTGTCGTCCTCGTCTCTTTCCGATTCATGAGATCCTTTGCCGTGACCCTTTTCACCGGGCTGCTTTTCGTCCTCGCGGCCGGTGAGGCGACGGCCTACCCCCTGACGCTCGAGCAGCGCGAGCGGCTCAAGCAATACCTGCCGCGCACCTTTCCCAAGCTGGAAGGGCGGATGCCGGTGCATGTCGTGGCGCTCGGGGATGACGTCATGGGCGGCTACACCCCGCTGCCCGCGGCCTGGGAGAGTAACAATCCGCTCTTTTCCTATCCGGGGGTGTTCCTCGCGAACGTGGCGCGGGAGTTCTTCTATCCGGGCAGTGTCCGTCTCCTCAATCCGCCGGAGGGGGGCACGGCGAAGCGCACGGAATACCTCGGTGACGAGATCACCTTCGAGAATCTCACGACGATCGACGGGACCGCCCTTGATGGACTGCGCCGGGCGCACACGGATGCCTACCTCCTCGAGCCGGATCTCCTGCTGGTGCAGTTCGGGATCTACGACGCCTTCGGATTCCTCTCGATCGACACTTACCAACGCGCCCTGCAGGAGATCGTCGACTCGGCGAAGAATTATCGCAGTGATCTGATTCTCTTTGGCCCGCCGATGGTGAACTACGGCGGCGGGGCGATGGAGTGGGGGATCGAGCGGCCCTACGCGACGGCGGCAAAGGAGGTGGCCCTGGCCAACGGGGTGCTCTTCATCGATCTGGGGCGGCATCTTTCGCGCTTCGGCGGCGGGGTCGACCGCGACACCCATCCGGCGGCAGCGATGGAGATCATCGGCGACAAGCTGGAGCGGCTTTTCTATTACGGTCCCGAATTGACGGTGCGCGAGCGGGTCCATCCTTCGCTAAAGGTGCACGAGTTTCTCGGCGAGTCGGCCTTCGCCGATCTGAAGAATGGACCGCCGCTCTCGAATTTCTCCTACACGGGTGCGGCCACCTATGCGAACGACGGGTCCATCGGGGTCTCGGTGGTGGTGCGGAATCAGACGAAGGAAACCAAGGAAGGGACGATGGGAGGTCTCGCCGTGGGTGGCTCGATGCTGCCCGGCGAGGCGGGGCAGCGCTTCACAGTGACTCCGGCGGCGGCGACGCAGCTCGAATTCCGCTTTACCCGTCCGACGATCGGCACGAGCCGGGATGGCTCGCCGCTCTTTTTCCCCTTGGAGCCGGCCGATGAGTTCGGGCGCTTCGCGTTTTTCCTCGAAGACACGATCGGCTCGGAGGTGGTGGATCTGCCGGTGCGGATCGGTCCGGTCACGGCGAGGTGGACGACGCGGCAGTTCGTGAATGTCAGCAAGCAGATGCGGGTGGAGTGGGATCTTGTGAACGGCACCGACAAGTCGGTCTCGGGGACCTTCCAGGTCGGCATGGCGGATCGCGTCGGGCAGCCGACGCCCTTCTCGGTCTCGCCGCTGGGGAACAAGTCGGTCTTCTCGCTCTTCGATTTCGTCTCGCCCGAGGGCGTCTCGATTTTCCAGCAGGATCTCTGGATTCAGCTCGAAGTGGACGGGAAGGTGGTGCGTTTCTCCCGCGAGATGGAGGCTTCGCGCGATCTCGTGCTGGGCGAAGAAATGCCTTTGAGGGCGTGGAAGGACTACGCGAATCTGACGCCGGCGATCGAGTCGGTCGCGCAGCGGCGTCCGACGGAGGCGGCTTCGGTGCGCTTTGATGCGGATGAGAAGGCGCTCTACGTGGTGGCGAAGCTCGACGGGATGAATCTGCCAGATCTCGGCGATCAGGCGGCCCTCCAGGCAAAACTCTTCGTGGATGCGCGTCCCGGGAGCGAGGTGCGCAATTTTGGCGTGGTCGAGCCGATCGTGGTCTACACCCGGGCGGCTGATGGTCCGGGCTACACGCCGTCGGTGGAACTGGGCAGCTTTGGAAATGGCTACAACATGATCCTCAGTCCGAAGGGGATTGTCTCGGCACTCCGAACCGGGAACGACGGGAGCCGTCTCCTCGAGATCCGTATTCCGCGCGCCTATTTCCATCGCAACGAGTGGGCCCTCGACACGCCCGAAGCGATCCTGGGTGTGCGCCTCGAACTGACCGTGGCCGATCCGACGCCCGGTGCGGCGGTGCCATTCCCCGCGGTGAATCGCTGCGAGACAAACAGTCCGACCTTCGCCTACGAGGATCGTATGGTGCGAGGCTTCCACGAGAACGACGCCCGCTCGCTCGTGACCTTGCGCCTTTCCCGCCAGCCCGTGCAGAGCTGGTCGGTGCGGATTTACTGAGCCCTGTCTTAGCGCGCCAGCGCTGGAGGGGCAAGCTCCCGCTTGCCCGCCGATTCGTGGCGGACAGTTGACGTCGCCATTCGCGCCAGCGCTGGAGGGGCAAGCTCCTGCTTGCCCGCCGATGGTTAATGGGCGCACATTGCGGGCAAGCAGGAGCTTGCCCCTCCATTTGCAATCTTCGAACGCCCCTCAGTCCTCGGAAGATTCCTTATCGCGAGGCTTCGCATCCTCGCCATTCGCGCCAGCGCTGGAGGGGCAAGCTCCCGCTTGCCCGCGATGGTTGATGGACGCACATTGCGGGCAAGCAGGAGCTAGCCCCTCCATTTTCAGTCCTCGGAAGATTCCTCATCGCGAGATTTCGCTTCCTCGTCATTCGCGCGGGGGCGGCGGCTGCGTTTCACATTTTGCGGATTGACGCAGGCGGCCTCGATCTCGCGATGGTTGAGGATGTGATACTCCCCGGTGGAGAGCTCGGGCATGACGAGGCTGCCAATGCGGACCCGTTCGAGTCGCTCGACCTTGTAGCCGATCTTGGAAAACATCCGTCGGATCTGGCGATTGTAGCCCTGGGTGAGAATGACGCGGAGGCGTCGTTTCGTCTCGATCGCCACGGCCTCCGCCTTGGCATGCCCTTCGGTAAACTGAAAGCCTTCGAGCAAGGTTGGGATGTATTCGGGACCAAAAGCGTGATCGAGAGTTACCTCGTATTCCTTCTCAACATGAAAGCGGGGATGGGTGAGCCGCTCGGTCAGGTCGCCGTCGCTCGTCAGGAGAATGAGCCCGGCGCTGTCGTAGTCGAGGCGGCCGACATAGTGCAGCTTTGAGAAGGTCTTCGGGAGGAGCTGGTAGATCGTGTCGCGTCCCTCGGGGTCAGCCTTTGTGCAGAGGAATTTCTTCGGCTTGTTGAGCACGACCGTGAGCGGAGCTTGGCCGCGCAGCATCTTGCCGTCGAACTTCACATGATCGCCGGGGAAGACGCGCGAGGCGAGATCGACGGTGATTTTGCCGTTCAGCTCGACGCGCCCCTCGAGGATGAGAGTGTCGCAGGAGCGACGGGAAGCCACGCCGCAGGAGGCGAGGAAACGATTCAGGCGAACGCCCTTGTCCGCCTCTTCTTTCATGACAAGAAAAAGGCCCGGCTCATGGAGCAGGGCCTGACCGGGGATTGATCGGGGGTGATCAGGATTCGGGAGTGGTCTTGGGGAGACCCATGGGGGAACGTCCTTCAGGCCAGGTGCCGCGCTTTTGCATGAGCTTGACCCGCTCGAAGCGCTTCAGAACGCTGCGCTTCGTTCCGACGTTGCTGGACTTCTTGAGACTGGAGTGCTGGGACATGGAAAAAGACGGTAAAGTTCGGTGGAGCGCGGACTTTAGGACAAGTTTCCGAGCTTTGCAAGCGGGGAAACGCATTCTCCGAAAGATCCTTCGGATGTCTTAACAATCGCGCCATGGATACGGCATTGACGGGGTTGCCGGTCTCGGGTTAAAGAATCCATCCCATGCAAAACCACCTTTCCTCCGCCACCTCCCGCCGCCGTTTCCTCGGCACGGCGCTCGGATCCGCCGCTTCGCTGAACCTTCTCTCCGGCTTCGTGAAGGGCCAGGGCACCGCCGCCAACGGCAAGCTGAATCTCGCCTTCATCGGTGCGGGTGGCCGGGCCGGTGGCAATCTCGATGGCTGTGCCGCGACGGGCCAGACGATTTATGCGCTCTGTGATGTCGATAAAGGCCGCGCCGACGGGGCTTTCAAGAAATTCCCGGGAGCAAAGGTCTACACGGATTGGCGCGAGATGCTCGAGACCGAGGGCGACAAGATCGACGCGGTCGTCGTCTCCACGCCGGATCACCTTCACGCCGTCTCGACCATGGCCGCCCTCAAAATGGGCAAACACGTCTACGTCGAGAAACCGCTCACGCTCACCATTTCCGAGGCCCGCGCCCTTCACGCCGCCGCGAAAAAGGCCGGAGTCTGCACGCAGATGGGCAACACCGGCCACGCCAGCGAAGGATCACGGCTCACAAACGAGGCGATCCAATCGGGCTCGATTGGCGAGGTGGGCGAGGTCCACTGCCGCACGAACCGGCCGATCTGGCCGCAGGATCTCGTCCGTCCCGCAGGCGAGCCTGTGCCGGACACGCTGAACTGGGATCTCTGGCTCGGCCCCGCCGCCGATAAGCCCTACAGCGGACAGATCGCTCCCTTCAAGTGGCGCGGTTTCATCGACTACGGCACCGGCGCGCTCGGCGACATGGGCGCGCACATCATCGATCACCCGATGTGGGCTTTGAAACTCGGCCTCCCGACCAAGGTCTGGGTCGAAAAGGCCGATCGCGCGGTGCCCGGTGCGGAGAAGGATTCGCATCCGTCCTCCTGCATCATCCACTACGAATTCGCTGCCGCCGATGGCCGCGGACCGGTGAAGCTGACCTGGTTTGACGGCAAATACACGATTCCGCGTCCCGCCGGGATGCGCGACGACCAGAAGGTGCCCGACAACGGTTGTCTCTACCTCGGCAGCAAGCACCAGATGATGCACGGTAGCCACGGGGGGAATCCGGTGATTATCGACGGCAAACACGATTCCTACGTGGCTCCACCGAAGACGGAGGAACGTTCGCCCGGGCATTACGCCGAGTGGATCGAGGCGATCCAGAAGGGCGATCCCTCACGCGCCAAGTCGAACTTCGACGTCGCCGTGCCGCTCACCGAAACGCTCCTCCTCGGGGTCATCGGCTCACTTCTGGGTGCCGGCACCGAGCTGACCTGGAATCCCGAGACGCTCAAGACCGGCAACGAAACCGCCGACAAACTCGTGCAGCACAGCTACCGCGAAGGCTGGAGCCTTTGATCGGTGTCTGCGACGGATGGGGGGAGAACGGCCCTCCATCAATCGAGGAAGGGGCGGCCTACGGAATACACATAAAACACGGAAAGGGGTCAGGAATGGCTTTTTCCGTCTCCGGTCATGTTTCCGGGGGTGATTCGATGGTTTCGATTCCTCTTGGATAAAGCGGGGGGTCGTAGCTTTGTGTATTCCGATGCCTACGGCATCTATCTCGTTCCTCCGTAGTTCCGCGTATTCAGTGTATTTTGATGCCTACGGCATCTATCTCGGTCCTCCGTGGTTCCGCGTTTCCAGTGTATTTTGATGCCTATGGCATCTATCTCGGTCCTCCGTGGTTCCGCGTTTTCAGCGTACTTTGATGCCTACGGCATCTATCTCGGTCCTCCGTGGTTCCGCGTTTTCAGCGTATTTTGATGCCTACGGCATCTATCTCGGTCCTCCGTGGTTCCGCGTTTTCAGCGTATTCCGTAGGCCGCTCCTTCCCCGCTCGAT
>DGXY01000076.1:11792-34808 GCA_002396885.1 Akkermansiaceae bacterium UBA5020 | reverse complement strand
CTTCCCCGCTCGATGGTAGGCCGCTTCTTCCCCGCTCGATGGTAGGCCGCTCCTTCCCCGCTCGATTGTAGGCCGCCTCTTCTCCGCTCGATGGTAGGCCGCTTCTTCCCCGCTCGATGGTGGGCGGCCTCTTCTCCGCTCGATTGTAGGCCGCCCCTTCCTTGCTCGGAGTTAGGCCGCCTTTCCGCTAAAGAGTAGGAGGACCCGCTCAGCGGATCTCACTCCTCGTCATCGGCGAGCACGTCGAGGGTGAATCCTCCGATGTGCGAGCCGTCTCGACCGGGATAGATCCAGTCGTTGAGACGGTCGAGGGCGAAGGTCACCTGCGCTCCCCGGTGCACTTCGAGGAGTTCATGGGGATCGTTCATGAGGATCCCGGTGACCTCGCCGTCGCGGATATCCTTGACCGAAACCCACATGAATTCCGACTTCCGCCCTTCGCGGAACTCGGCTTTCACGATGAAACGTTCCCGCTGGAGGGTGTTGCTGACTTCGTAGGCGGCGACGAATTCCGGCCACCGGTTGACCGCCTCGCGCACGGCCGCGGCCATTTTCGGATGGTTGTCGGCGATCTCGATGACCGGCTCGAAGGTCGGCTCCTCAAACAGACTGAGCGGGTGTTCTCCGCAAAGGGCCTCGATCAGGCCGGGATCGAATTCGTTGCAGCGTTGCAACTCGGGACAATAAATCGCGAGGCAATCGGGGCCGGCCATCGCGGCAAGGATCTTGCCGATGGTCCGGTAAGCCTCTCGATTGCTCTCGAGATCCCCGGCTGCATCCATGAGATCGACGGAAATCCAGGCGACGTGTTTTTCCACCGCATGGCGCAGACGCTTGTCGCGAATCGAGCTTTTCGCGAACTCCTTTGGATTCTCGATGTAGGGACGGTCCGAGACGAGCACGGCAAAGAGGCCGTCCGGAACCCGCACCATGAAATGCCGGATATGAGCCTCGTTTTTCCGCGCCTCGGGCGGACTGAAGGGCATCACGAAAGTGTCGGAAGCAGGATCGTCCACCGGGAAGCGGACCTTGAGGGCATGGGAGACGCAGCGACGGATGGAGCTTTCGTCGGCCCGGCTCGCCTCCGAGAGGAAAAAAACGAGGGAGACGAGTGGCTCACCGAGCGGGTCCTGCGTCACTCCCGAGTCCTTCGCGGGACGGGGTGGATGGAGAGTCCTTTGCGATGGCGCCGGGAGGAGCCAGCGGATGAGATCGAAGGCGAACCAGACCGCCGCCACCACCAGAGCCGCCACCCCCCAAGCGCTGAGACCGCTGCCGACGAGGCGCACGACAAGGCACCCGAGGAGGATCGAGGAGAGAAAGGGGAAACTCCGGAATCGCGAAGACATGAAACAAATGACCCGCCGGTCGCGTCTGCAAGCGTTCGAGCGAGAGCCTCGCGGGCGGTCGGTAGCTTGCCCGTGATCACAATCGCTTGCAACTTTTCTTGAGGGATCGGGTTCATTCGCCTAAGAAGAAACGCGATATTCTGATGATCCGTCCCGCCTTACCCTTGTCCCTCGCCGCCCTCTGCCTTTCGCTTTTGCTGGTTCCGCTCTCCGGATTGGCCGAGGAAAAGGAGGGTTCCTCCAAGCCCCGCGTCCTCGAAAAGAAGGATCACGAGAAAGCCCAGGCCTGGGAGTCGCTCAGTCCGGAGCAGCGCGAGGAGCTCCGCGAAGCCCTCCGCGGCGTGTGGACCGATCCCGCCGTGATCAACGCCCGGGAGGAGGTCAAGCACGCGACCGAGGCCTACCAGGCGGCGATCAAAGCGGCGGTCGAGAGGGCGGATCCTTCGGTCACGGACCTCCTTTCGAAAGTGCAAGGCTCCGGAATGATGGGGGTGATGCCGCCCGGCGGTCCGGGTGGTCCAGGGGGGGCAGGCGGGCCCGGCTCTCCCAATGGATCGCCGATGCGTGGTTTTGATCAGCAGATCCGTCCTCCGGGTTTCCTCGAGAGCCTCTCTCCCGAGGCGCGGGAGAAGTTCCGCAAAACCGAGGAAGAAGCGATGAACTCCGGAGCGGTCAAGGCCGCCCGCGCCGAACTCGACCGGATCCGTGAGGAAGACGAAGCCCTCCGTCGGAAGCGGCTCGAGGCGCACCGCAAACTACGCAAGGTGACCGTGGAAGAGATGATCCGCATCGATCCTGCCATTGCACCGATGCAAAAGCGTCTCCTCAACGGAGGACGCTTTCCTGGAAACGGAGACAAGAAGAAGGACTCGGAATCCAAAGAGAAGAAGTCACCTGTTTCAGCCCCCGAGCCCAAGGGCGTGCAGGAAGGGACTGGCGAAGGCGAAAAGGGCAAAGAGTGAGCGCCCCGTCTGTCCCGAATTGCGGTCTTGAAGGCGGCACTACCGCACGATAGATTTGCGGCGAACCGTCAGCGCTCCGGCGCGTTTTTTACCTCATCGTTAGATCCCATGGAAAAACCCACCTCCCGTCGTCACTTCGTCAAGGGTATCGCCGCCACCGCGGCCGCCTTCAATTTCCAAGTCGTTCCCAGTCGCGTCTTCGGGGCGAACGACCGCATCACTCTCGCGGGCATCGGCACCGCAGGAAAAGGTGCCAGCGACATCTCGGGCTCGGCGGAAGCGGGCTTCCAAGTGACCCACCTCTGCGACGTTTTCAACACGGACAAGTATCCGAACCTCGGCGGAGCCTACGCCAAGACCCGCGAAGCCCATCCCGATGCCAAGTTCTTCGAAGACTGGCGCGAGATGCTCGAAACGGAAGGCGACAAGATCGACGCCGTGACCGTTTCCACTCCCGACCACGTCCACGCCTTCGCCGCCGCCGCCGCGATGAAGAAGGGCTGCGCCGTCTACTGCCAGAAGCCGCTCACCCACGGCATCTGGGAAGCCCGTTTCCTCACTGAGCTCGCGGAGAAGACCAAGGTCGTCACCCAGATGGGCAACCAGGCCCAGGCCAACGATCACATGCGCCGGGTCGTCGAACTCGTCCGCGCCGGACTCATCGGAGACATCGTCGAAGTCCATGCCTGGACGAACCGCCCCATCTGGCCCCAAGGCATCCCCGCTTGGCCGAAGAAGGAGGAAGTTCCTTCGCATATCAACTGGGATCTCTGGATCGGGCCCGCGCCCTACCGCGACTACAGCCCCAAGCTGGCCTCCTTTGCCTGGCGCGGCTACTGGGATTTCGGCACCGGTGCCCTCGGAGACATGGCCTGCCATATCATGAACATGAGCCATTGGGCCATGGATTTCAGCGCCCCCGTCAGCGTCTCCGCCGTCAGCGCTGATGGACGCGGTGCCCAGAGTGACATTTCTCCGCCGACCTGGGCGACGATCGAATACCAGTTCGTCGCCAAGAACGGCAAGCCGATCAAATACATGTGGTATGACGGTTACAAGGATGCCGTCTTCAATCCCGAATCGTGGAAGCTCGAGAGCAACATCGACGGAGGGAAGATCCGCAATCCGAACACCCCGCCCCCCGAGATCCTCGAAGGGATGGACTCGACCGAAGCCAAGGGCTACGACAGCCTCATCGTCGGCAGCAGCGGCAAGATCTGGTTCAACCGCAGCAAGGACACCTGGTTCGTCAAACCGGGCAAATTGATGGACGGTTTCGAATACCCGGCATCCTCGCTTCCTCGCGCCCGCGGCCAGAACCCGCACAACGAGTTCTTCGACGCGGTCAAGGCGAACGACCCCGCGCTGCCCCAGTCGAAATTCGCCCACAGTGGCCCCTTCACCGAAATGGTGCTCCTCGGCAATCTCGCCGTGCGCCTCAACAAGAAGGTCGAGTGGGATTCCAAGACCCTCAGCTCCCCGAACTGCCCCGAAGCCGCCAAGCTCGTCAAGCGCGACTACCGCGAGGGCTGGAAGCTGGAGGCGTGAGACTTTCCGACGCAGCAAATCGAAATCACGCCAACGGGAGTCCTTTACGGGCTCCCGTTTTGCGTTCACCTTCCGCGCATGAAATGGATCCCCGTCCTTGCCGCCTGCCTGTTCCTCGGAGCCTGTGCCGATGCGCAGGAGAAGGAGTTCACCGATGAGGTGGCGAAGCAGATCACGGATGCCTTCCAAAAGGAGGATTTCGACCAGGTCATCGACCTGACCGCCACGATCGGACCGGAGAGCCGTTGGAACCAGATTCGCGCGACGGCCCTGCAGCGCCGTGGCGAGGAGCGCTTCTTCGACGCGAAGATCAAGGAATCGATCACCGATTTCGATGCCTTTCTCGCGATGGTCCCGGAGCAGGATCCCCATCATTGGCAGCGGGGGCTCTGCTATTATTACGCGGAAGAGTATGAAAAAGGGAAAGCCCAGTTTGAGCGCCACCAGACCGTGAACTCGCAGGATGTGGAAAACGCCGTCTGGCATTTTCTCTGTGCGGTGCGGGCTCCCGGAGGCAATCTCGCCGCCGCGCAAAAGGAACTGATCCCGATCGCGGGTGACGGCCGCATCCCGATGAAGGAGGTGCATGATCTCTTCGCCGGGCGCGGCACGGCCGAGGCGGTCCTCGTGGCGGCGAAGGAGGACAACGACGGCGTCCTCACCGAGCGCGAGCGGAATCACCTCTGCTACGCCCATCTTTATCTGGGCCTCTACTACGAGGCGATCGGGGAACCGGCCAAGTCCGCCGAACACATCCGCCTCGCCGCCTACGATTACGCGATGGACCACTACATGGGCAAAACTGCCCAGGTTCACGCGAAGCTGCGCGGGGTGAAGGCGGTGCAGTGACTGCCGGTTTCCAGCGGTGATCTCCAGACCGGCGACGACCCCGTGATTGCGGACATTGCCGCTTTCGCCTCCATTGGTAAGATGGTCTTACCAATGGAAGCAATCACTCTCCGGAAGCACACCCTCGTAGAAGACCTCTCCGACCAACTTGCCGGCGCGATTCGCTCCGGGGGACTGGCGATGGACGGGCTGCTGCCCTCCGAGCGGCATCTCGCGGAGCAGTTCGGGGTGAGTCGGCCTGTCGTGCGCGAAGCGACGAAGCGGCTCGAATTCCAAGGGCTCGTTGAGGTGCGGCAGGGGATCGGAATCCGCGTCACCGATCGCCTCCACGCCCCGATGACGAGCGCCGCCCGCTTGCTGCTGCCTGAGGAAGGAGAGCGCCTCCGGCAGGCCCTGGAGGTGCGTGCCACCCTCGAGCCCGAGATCGCCCGTCGTGCCGCCGAGCGCGCCACCGCGGCGGATCGCGAGCGCCTGCGACGTCTTCACCTCGATCTCGAATCGGCCCGTGATCTCGCCGCCGCGATGGAGGCTGACCTCGCCTTTCACCGCGAGATCGCCCGGGTTTCGGAAAATGAGATTTTCGGCCTGATGCTCGATTCGATCGCCGATCTCGGTCGCGAAAGCCGCCGCGCCACCATGAACGAGGCGGGCGTGGGTCGTGCGGTGAAACAACATGCCGCCGTCCTGAAGGCGATCCTGGGCGGAGAGGCGAAGGCCGCTGAAAAGGCGATGCGGGTCCACATTGAAAGCGCGGTGAGTGATCTGCTCGCCCATGGGGGAAAGGGGAAGGAATGAATGCCTGGCACGGGGTCTCAAATGGTGGCATGGGCTTCCAGCCCATGCATTCAAGGGTAACGATATCAGATCAGCGGGATGGAACGATGCTCTTACCAGGGAAGGCCAAAGTCCGCTCCGTCGAATGCATGGGCTGGAAGCCCATGCCACCCATGATCATGCCCTCTCTGGTCCTCGGCCTGACCCTCTTGGCTTCGGGGCAAGTGATGGCCATCGATTTCGCCACCGAGATTCGTCCGCTCTTCGAATCCCATTGCCTCGAATGCCACGGCCCGGAGAAGCAGAAATCCGGTTTCCGCCTCGACCTTCGTGCCGCGGCGCTGAAGGGAGGCAGCAGTGGGCCTGCGATTCTTGCCGGGAAGAGCGGCGAGAGTTCGCTGATCGAGCATGTCACCGCTCCCGTCGGCGATGAATCACGCATGCCACCAAAGGGCGAAGGTCTGTCTGCTAATGATATCGACCTCCTGAAGCGCTGGATCGACGCCGGAGCCTCCTGGCCCGATACCCTCGCCGGGGCGGACGAACGTCTCTCCCATTGGGCGTGGCAGCCTCTTTCGAAGGACGTTGCAGTGGTTTTGTCAGGGTGGCAGGGGCATCCGGTCGACGCCTTCATCGAGGCGAAACGGACCGAGGCCGGGCTCGTCGCCGCGCCCGAAGCCGATCGGGCCGCGCTGATTCGGCGGCTCTCCTTCGACCTGCATGGGCTGCCCCCTTCGCCGGAGGCGGTCGAGGCCTTCGTGAAGGATGAGGCTCCCGATGCCTATGGGAAGCTGATCGATCGTCTCCTCGCGTCGCCGCATTTTGGGGAGCGCTTCGCCCGGCACTGGCTGGATCTTGCGCACTATGCCGACACCCATGGCTTCGAGCGCGACAAGCGCCGCGACCATGCCTGGCGATATCGCGACTATGTCATAGAGAGCTTCAACGCCGACAAGCCCTACCTCCGCTTCCTGCAGGAGCAGATCGCGGGAGACGCGCTCTGGCCGGAGGAGGCGGACGCGGTCGTCGCGACCGGCTTCCTCGCGGCCGGTCCTTGGGATTTTGTCGGTCAGGTCGAGACGAGGAGCGAGGAACTGCGTCGTTCCGCCCGTGCCCTCGATCTCGATGATATGGTCACCCAGGTGATGGGGGCCTCGGTCGCGATGACGGTAAATTGCGCGCGTTGCCACGATCACAAGCTCGATCCGATCACGCAGGAGGAGTATTACCGGCTCACCGCCGTGTTTGCCGGGGTGAAGCGCGACGATCGGGTCGTCAGTGAAACGGCCCAGCGGCAACGCGACGAGCGCCACCAAAGCCTGACCAAACGCCAGAGCGAACTCGACTATGCCATCGCGAAACTCGAGGGCAAGGGGATCTCGCTCGCCGATCTCGTGGGCGGAGGCAGCGGCATGGGCAGCGGCAAGGCGAGGCAGGGGATCGATCCGCGCAGCGGCGTGGTGCAAATACCCGACCTCGGGGATCTCGGGAACGTGAAGGTGAACCAGTTTTCCAAAGTCGCGCTGCCTCTCATCGACGGCGTCTTCATTCCCGAGGGACAGGCTAGCAAAGCCGTGATTCCCGTCAGCTCCTCTGGACTGACGATCACAGGGCTGCCGACCACTTCGGGCAAGGCCTGGGATGCGATCCGCAATGGACCGGTCGCGAGCCAACATTCACCGATGGCGGGCGGGATTGACTTCACGAAGGACGGTCACAGCCTCCTCGGCCTGCACGCGAATGCCGGGATCACTTTCGACCTCGCCGGGATCCGCGGGGCGACGGGTGCGTCCGGGATGCGTTTCACGGCGCAACTCGCCTATTTCGGTCAGGAAGGCGGAAACTCGGCAGACGTGTGGATTTTCCTCGATGGGAAGGAGGCCTTCGTCCGTCGCGGACTCGTGCGAAAGGATGGGCTCGTCGCCATCGATCTACCGATCGCGGAGGGACCCCGTTTTCTCACTCTCGTCGCCACCGACGGGGGCAACGGCTACGGATACGACCAGATCGGCTTCGGTGATGCCCGGATCGCGCCGGATCCGCCTCGCGATCTCTCGGACGGAGCGGCGAAGGAATTGACCCGTCTCCGGACGGAGCGCGACGCCGTCACCAAAGAACTCGCCTCGCTCGGCCAGTCGCCGAAGGTCTACGCCGTCGTGCCCGAGGCGAAGATGCCCGAGGTGCGGCTCCTCCGGCGCGGGGAGCCGGGCGCCCCGGATGGCGATCCTCTCGCACCGGGGACGGTCGCAGCCCTCGCCATGCTCGATCCGGAGTTCGGCGATCTTTCGACCGATGCGGGGCAGCGGCGCGCCGCGCTCGCCGAGTGGATCACCCATCCTGACAATGCCCTGACGCGCCGGGTCATCGTGAACCGGCTCTGGCAGTGGGTGTTTGGTCAGGGTCTCGTCGCGACACCGAGCGACTTCGGTTTCGGCGGGGACCGGCCCTCGCATCCCGAGTTGCTCGACTGGCTCGCGGCCGAATTCGACCGTCGCGACGGATCGCTGAAGGAGGTGCTGCGCCTCCTCCTCACGAGCGGGACCTATCGGCAGGATTCGCGTTTTTCCGAATCGGCGACGGGAGTGGCGGTCGATGCCGGGAACCGTCTCCTTTGGCGGCAGAATCCCCGGCGCATCGAGGCCGAGGCGGTGCGTGATGCCGTCCTCGCGGTGAGCGGGAAATTCAATCCCGAGCGCGGCGGCCCGGGTTTCGAGGATTTCACCTACGAGGAGGCTTATGCCCCGGTCTATCGTTACGTGACCGCTGATGAGCCGAGGCTGTGGCGTCGCAGCATCTATCGCTATATCGTGCGGACGACGCCGAGTCGTTTTATGACGACCCTCGACTGCCCGGATCCGGCGAGTTTCACCCCGAAACGCAACGTCACGACGACTCCGCTCCAGTCGCTCGCGCTCTACAACAACGACTTCATCCTTCGCCAGGCGCGGTATTTCGCGGAGCGTCTCGGGAAGGAAGGGGGGGATCCGGTGAAACGTTCTTACCAGCTCGCCTTTGGGCGCGCGCCGGGAAAAGAGGAGGCCGATTTGGCCCGCCAGTTCATCGTCGACGAAGGCCTCTTCGCTTTTTGCCGGGCACTCTTCAACGCCAACGAATTCGTCTATGTCGACTGATCGCCCCCTTCTGAACCGACGTCAGTTTCTCCACACCGCCGGAGGCGGATTCGGCGGTCTGGCCCTGTCGGCGCTGCTCAGCCGCGACTCGCTCGGGGCCACGACCCATTTCGCGCCGAAGGCGAAGCGCATCATCCAGATTTTTTGTCCGGGCGGGTGGAGCCAGGTCGATACCTTCGACTACAAGCCGGAGCTGGAGCGCCGCGCTGGGCAACCCTTCGATCCCGATGGCAAACTCCAGTTCTTTGCCTCGAAGCCTGGCAATTGTTACCCGAGCCAATGGAAGTTCCGCCAGCACGGGGAATCGGGCCGCTGGGTCAGCGACCTCTTTCCGCGTCTCGCCCGTTGCGTCGATGACATGGCCTTCGTCTATTCGATGAAGAGCACCACCGCCCTGCACGGTCCGGGCTGTTTCCTCATGAACACCGGCCACACCCTGCCGGGTTATCCGAGCATGGGATCGTGGGTCACCTACGGTCTTGGCAGCGAGAGCGAGAACCTCCCCGCCTTTGTCGTGCTGCCCGATCCCCGGGGCCTGCCTCCGGGCGGAATCATCAACTGGGGCGCGGGATTCCTCCCCGCGATGCACCAGGCCACCACTCTCGAGACGAATGATCCCGGCCAACCCATTGCGGACCTCTTTCCTCCCAAGGAAGTGGCGGGGCACTCGCCCGAAGGCGACCGGGCCGGTCTCGCCTTTCTCGAGCAGGTCAACCGACGACATCGCACTGGTCGTGAGGGCAACAGCGAACTGGAGGCGCGCATCGCGGCCTATGAGATGGCGGCACGGCTGCAACTTTCCGCGCCCGAGGTGACTGATCTCTCGGGCGAGACGGCCCTGACGAAACAACTCTATGCCCTCGATCATCCCGAGACGGGTCCCTTCGGCCGGCAGTGTCTCCTCGCCCGCCGCCTCGCTGAGCGCGGGGTGCGTTTCGTGCAGATCTATTGCGGGGCGGAAAACACCACCGCCAAGAAGATTCGTCCAAACTGGGACAGTCATGAGGACATTGTCCGGGACCACGGCTACTGGGGCGAGGTGCTCGACACGGGGGCCGCGGCCCTGCTCGTCGATCTGAAGGCGCGCGGGCTCCTCGACGACACCCTCGTGATTTGCACCTCCGAGTTCGGCCGCCAACCGGCCGCGCAGGGTTCGGGAAAAGGGCGCGATCACAACGCGGGGGCCTTCACGAGCTGGCTCGCCGGCGGCGGGATCAAGGCGGGGACCGGCTACGGGGCGACCGACGAGCTCGGTTACGAGGCCGTCGCAAAGGTGATGCACAGTTGGGAACTCCACGCGACGGCCCTGCAGCTCCTCGGGATTGATCATGAAAAGCTCACCTGGTATCACAACGGGCTCGAACAACGCCTCACCGGCTTCGAAGGCAAGGGCGTGATCCACGATCTGATCGGGTGAGGCGACCAAATCTTGTCGCGGCCGCGACAAGATTTGGTCGTTGGGATCAATCCCTTCCGTAGATGAGGTGGTAAACGAGGCCGACCATCCCGGCTCCGCCGACGAGATTGCCGAGGGTGACAGGGAGGAGGTTGTTCACGAGGAAGTGGGACCAGGTCAGGGCCTCGGGGCCGGTGTCTCCCGCTAGAAAGATCGCGAGCGGAACAAAATACATGTTCGCGATGCTGTGCTCGAAGCCGGCGGCGACAAAGGCGGAGACGGGAAAGATCACCGCGATGACGCGATCGACGACACTGCGTCCCGCCATCGCGAGCCAGACGGCGAGGCAGACGAGGAGATTGCAGAGCAGTCCCTTGAAGAAGGCCTCCGCCATTCCGATCTCGCATTTCGCGAGGCCGATGGCGATGGCCGATTCCCCGACGAGGCCGCCATTCATCCGGCCGTGTCCGGAGAGGGCGACGATCGCAGCGAGACCGCAGGCACCGATGAAGTTCGTCACGAAGACGACGGCGAAATTGCGCAGCATCAGCCGTGTCGTGATCTTCCCGTGGACGCGGGCCATGACCATAAGATTGTTCCCGGTGAAGAGTTCGGCCCCCGCGACGACGACGAGGATCAGCCCCAAGGAAAACACGAGCCCGCCGAGGACGCGTTTGGCGGCGAACCCGAGTGCGGGATCGCTGACGACGAGATTGAAGTAAAGGGCCCCGAGCCCGATGAAGCCACCCGCGAGGACCCCGAGCGCGGCCATCGGCAGGAGCGGGAGGTTGGCCTTGCGGACGCCGACGCCTTCGATGCGTTCGGCGATTTCCTTGGGTGAATAGGCGTCGCTACCGTAGATCTCGGGCATGGGGCAATCGGGGTTACGTCCCATCATAGCGCGGGAGCGCCGTGCTTGGCCAGTCCGGTCGCAACCTTTTCGTGGGATCCCGCCTCACCCGATCGCGCCCGAGCTTGCGCTTTGATTCGGGCGCTCGCTTCTCTAGGATCGTGCATCGTCCCAATGCCCATGAAGTTCTCCTCTCTCTTCTTCGTTCTCGCGTTCGTTGCCGCGACCTTTCTTCATTCTCAGGAGGCCGCGGAGGTCAAGCTGGTGCTGACTTCACCTCTGGAGCATCAGGTCTTTCAACGAACGAGTGCCCAAGGCGGCAAGATCCTTGTCGCCGGACGCATCCATCTGGCCTCGAAGGAAACCCAGACGCCGGAGGCGCTGCGGGTGCGGGTCACGGGCGAAGGGAGCGAGGGAAAATGGGTCAATCTCGTGATCGATTCTCAGGTCGCCGCCTTTCGCGGAGAACTCGAGGCTCCGGCGGGTGGCTGGTATGGATTCGAGGCCGAGGTGCTCCGGGCCGGGAAGGCCGTCGCGAAGACCGCCGTGGCCCACGTCGGCATGGGCGAGGTGTTTGTCATCGCCGGTCAGTCGAACGCGGGGAACTACGGCGAGGAGAAACTCGTCGCGAAGACGGGAAAGGTCGCCGCTTTCACCGGCTCTTCCTGGCAACCCGCCAACGATCCCCAGCCTGGCGCCGGAGGGAACGGAGGCAGTTTTCTGCCCGCTTTCGGGGATGCCATGGTGGAGAAATTCGGGGTGCCGATCGGTCTGGTGAGCACGGCGGCGGGAGGCACGAGCGTGCGAGAATGGCTCCCGCCAGGGGTGCGTTTTTCGAATCCGCCGACGGTGACGGGACGGACGGTCGTGGTCGGAAGGGGCGCGTATGAAAGCGACGGAGCCCTTTACGCCAATCTCCTCTCACGCTTGAGGCCGCTCGGACGCGAGGGATTCCGCGCGGTGCTGTGGCATCAGGGGGAGTCGGATGCGAATCAGGCCGATCCTTCGCGGACCTTGCCGGGGGACGCCTATCGCACTTTCCTCGAGACCCTTATGGCCTCGGCGCAGCGCGACCTCGGCAGCAAGGCACCGTGGTTTGTCGCGCAGACCTCGTATCACGTGCCGGGCGATGAGTGTTCTCCCGACATCCGCCTCGCCCAGCGGATGACGTGGGAAAACGCTACCGCTCTGGAGGGGCCGGATACTGACACCTTGACTGGTGATCACCGGGAACGCGGCGGACAGGGGGTGCATCTCAGCGGCAAGGGGCAGCGCGAGCACGCCCGGCTCTGGGTGGAGAAGGTGGCTCCGTGGGTCGAGGCAACCTTGGCCGGGAAGGTCGTGAAAAAGAGTTATGTCAGGCTCTCGCCGCTCTTTTCCGAGGGCATGATCCTGCAACGGGATCGGCCCGTTCCGGTCTGGGGCAAAGCGAGCGCCGGAGAGGAACTCGTGGTGGAGTTCGCGGGGCAAAAGAAGACCACCAAGGCGGATGCAACGGGAAGCTGGAAAGTGATCCTCGATCCTCTCGCAGCCTCGGCGGAGTCACGCGATCTGGTGATCCGCGGGCGGGAGGAAACACGGCAGATCGGCGGAGTGCTCGTGGGCGAGGTCTGGCTCGCCTCGGGGCAGTCGAACATGCACTGGACGTTCTCACCGGGACAGACCGTCGCGAGAAACGAGGAGGAACTCGCCGCCGCGAACGACCCGATCGTGCGTCAATTCACGGTGAAGAAGGGAGGCGCGGCGGCGCCCGCCGAGCAGGTGGCCGGCATCTGGCATCGCGCCTCGCGGAACGATCTTCTCACGGGAGGCACTTCGGGGGATTCGGCGCTCGCTTACTTCTTCGCCCGCGAATTGAAGGCGGCGCTGGGCGTGCCGGTGGGGATGATCAACGCCTCGGTCGGCGGCACCCCGATCGAGCAATGGTCGCCCGGAGGTGGTCTCTACCACGCGATGGTTCATCCGGTCGCGCCTTTCCCGATCCGGGGAGCGATCTGGTATCAGGGGGAAAGCAATTGCATGAAACCCGATGGGCCGAAATACACGCAGCTTCAGAACGGAATGATCGAGGCGTGGCGGAAACACTGGGGGGACCCGGTCCTTCCCTTCCTCTTCGTGCAGATCGCGCCCTACCGCTACAGCAGCCGCCCCGGCGGAACGCTGACGACCGCGACTCTCCCGGAATTCTGGATGGCCCAGACCGCTACCCTGACATTGCCACAGACCGGCATGGTCGTGATCACGGACATCACCGGCAATCCGGGCGACATCCACCCGCGCAACAAGCAGGACGTCGGCAAGCGCCTCGCGCTCCAGGCCATGGCGAAGGCCTACGGCAAAACGGACCTCGTTCACAGCGGGCCGATCTTCCGGGAAGCAAAACCCGAGGGAGGGGCGCTGCGCGTCAGCTTCGATCACACCGGCGGCGGATTGATCACGGCTGACGGCAAGGCCCCTTCGCATCTCGAGATCGCCGGAGCGGATGGAACGTTTGTCGTCGCCACCGGGACGATCGAGGGCAACTCGCTCATCGTGCGGAGCGACGCGGTTCCCGCTCCCGTCGCGGTCCGCTACGCCTGGCACGAGGAGGCGATGCCGAACCTGAAGAATCGCGAAGGACTCCCAGCTGCTCCCTTCCACTCTGAGAAATGGCCTTTGAAACAACCATGAAACGTCCGTTTTTTCGTCTCCTCCTTGCCACCTGTCTGGTCTTCCAGGTCACCTCCGGTCCGACCTTCGCAGCTCCCGTTGAGATCGGGCTGCGACGGGAACTCTTCGTCGAGGACACGCTGATCGAGTCCCTCTCCGGCGGGGCTCGGCTCGAGTTGCACGAACCGATCGCGCGCGAGATCGCCCTGGATCATGACGCCGCCTGGGAGGGCACCGGCACCGGATACCACAGCGTCTTCCGGGACGGTGACAAGTATCGGATGTATTACAAGGCCTGGCACATCGCGGTGCAGGATGGCAAGGTCAACACGGGTTCCCACCCGCTCTTTTGTTGTTACGCCGAGAGCGATGACGGTTTTGTCTGGCGCAAGCCCGAGCTGGGGCTGGTCGAATTCCAGGGATCGAAGGCGAACAATATCGTCCTCGCCACCGAGACCTTCGCCTCGGTGAAGTCGGACCCGGGGCATCCGGCGGTCTTCAAGGATGAAAACCCCGCCTGTCCTCCCGAGGCCCGCTACAAAGCGATCATTCGCTCGGAGAAACCCCATGGGCTCCTCCTTTTCCAATCGCCTGATTGCCTGCGTTGGAGTCTCGCCCATCCCGAGCCGGTCATCACCGAGGGGGCCTTCGATTCGCAGAATCTCGCCTTTTACGACCCTAACATCGCCGCCTATCGGGCCTACTGGCGCACCTTCACCGGCGGTACGACGAATGGCGAGACCTGGAAACCCGAGGGCAATCGCGCGATCCGCACGGCGGTGTCGAAGGACCTGATCCACTGGGAGCCGGCGCAAGATCTGCGCTACACCGACTCGCCGGACGAGCAGCTCTACACCAACGGCGTCAAACCCTACGCCCGCGCGCCGCATCTCCTCATCGGCTTCCCGACCCGCTACATCGAGCGCGGCTGGTCCGACTCGATGCGCGCCCTGCCCGAACTCGCCGCCCGCGAGGAACGTGCCAAGGCGAGCGAACGCTACGGCACAGCCCTGACCGAGGGCCTCTTCATGGCCGGTCGCGACGGGGTGACCTTCAAACGATGGAACGAGGCCTTTCTTCGCCCCGGACCGGAACGCGAGGGCACCTGGCACTACGGCCATCAATACCTCGCCTGGGGACCCGTGGAAACGAAGGGCAGCTTTTCTGGCGGACCCAATGAGCTTTCCCTCTATGCAACGGAGAGTTACTGGACCGGAAAAAGTAGTCTCCTGCGCCGCTATAGCCTGCGCCTAGATGGATTTGTTTCGGTCGCGGCACCGCTCTCGGGCGGGGAATTGGTGACCAAGCCGATCCTCTTTTCCGGAAAGGAACTCACTCTGAATTTCGCGAGCTCGGCGGCCGGGGACGTGCGGGTCGAGATCCAGGACGAGGGTGGCAAGCCGTTCCCGGGTTTTGCGCTCGAGGACTGCGGACCGCACTTCGGCGATGCGATCGAACGCGTCGTGACCTGGAAGGGTGGCAGCGATCTCTCTTCGCTGGCAGGAAAGGCGGTGAGGCTCCGCTTCGCCTTGCGCGATGTGGACTTGTTCAGCTATCGCTTCCGCGAGGCGGAGTAGCGGATTGATCAGGCCTGCGATTCGCGCAGGGCGGCGAGTTCCTTCGCCTTCCGCTGGATCGCCTCGGGCGAGGGCAGGGAGGAAAGATCGAGCTCGGCGAGGACTTCGGCCGGGATCATGCCGGACTGCTGGAGCTGGGTGAGGCAGCGTTTCCGCTCATCGAGGGCCTTGTCGGGGCTGCGTTCCTTCGAGAAACGCGACTTCGCCTTTTCGCTGCGGTTCTTCAGACTCGAATAAATGTCACCTCCGAGCAGGCTCGAGATGTCGATTTTCATGCTCTCGCGGGCGAGGTCTTCCTGCTTCACCAGTTCCCCGTTGATGGGGCCGGAGGCATACTTGGGAAACATGATCGCCACCTCGGGGCAAACACGCGAGCAGGCGGGACAGTTCGTCTTGCAGTTGTCGTTGTTCTGCACCTGGATGCGCTTGTCCTCGTCGACGCCATAAACGTCGAAAAGGCAGAAGCTGAGGCACTGCATGCAGTTCGTGCAGCGGTCGTAATCGATCACGGGGAACCACGGTTTCCATGCCCCCGTTTGCCCGGGACGATTGAGCTCGGCGCCCAGTTCATCGCGGACGGTCGTGACGAGGGAGAGGATTTCCTCGGCTCCGAGCGTGCCGGTGTCGCGGGTGGCGATGCGCAAGCTCCCCGCGCCATCGACGACTTCGGGGGTGGGCCCGGTGAAGCGGCCGAGAACGATCACCGGGATCTCCGCCGTGGTGCGCATCGCGGCCCCGGCCGAATCGGTGACACGCAGGACGGAGTAACCCTGATCGAGGAGCGAGGCGGTCACGGAGAGGCGACAATTACGCTCCCAAGGATCAGAGCCGAGTCCTTCGTAAAGGATCACCTGGACGGGATGGATCTCGTTTTTCATGGGGTCGGGGAAGAGGTGGAGTCGGCGAGGAGGGCGTCGGCGACGGCATCGGCGGGAGTGTCCCGCATATTCAAGACTTCGACCCGGCCATCTTCGGGCAGGGGAGAGCCGGCGTGGTGGAAAAGCCACTTCAGCGCGCGGGGATAGCAGGCGGCGATGCGGACGGGCTCGTCACCGGAGAGAATCTCGGCGAGGCGGGGATCCTTCCGCGCGGACATTTCACAGAGGTCAGAGACGCTCTCGAAGGAGACCCCGGACTCACAGAGGCGCTCGAGGACGGCGTTTTTCGTGGCCTCGGGCACGGCTTGGGCGAAGGCACAACGGCAATAGAGAATCTTGGCAGGCAGGTCGCTCAAAACGGGAAAAGGTGAGGAGGATCAGGGCGCTTGGGAATGATGGGCGGCATTCGGGGCCGATTCAATCGCAAAATCGGCGCAACTGGCGCGCAATGGCGCGGGTTTTCAAGAAAAAGCGAGGGAATTTTGAGTTTCCAAGCGACTGAGAATCGTTACACTCAAGGGACCGTGACATTTCCGACTCCAGCCCCCCGCTTTCTATGTGTCGCCGCGACTTTCGGCTTTCTCGGCGTCGCTCTCGGGGAAAGTTCGGCTCAGGAGGCCGCCAAGGGCAGCGCCGATCCGCCTCCGGTCGTGCTTGAGGAGTTGCCGGAGCGTTTTTTCCAGGTCCAAGATGATGCGGGGTTCCTCTGGCAGGCCCTCGACAACGGAGCGCTCATTTCCGGCGATACCCAATACCTGCAGTCGGGTTTGAACCTGATCGTCGATGGCGAGCCCTTTGCTCCGACCGCCGGGGCGGTTCGCGATCCCAGTCTCGGGGCAGAGAAGATCGACGTGCGTCTCGATGAAAAGCGGGCCGGCCTCACGATTTCGCGAGATTTTTGGTTCGACACGCGCCGGTCGGGAGTGCGGTTGCTCGATACCTTCACCAATACGGGCAGCAGCGAACGGACCCTCTCGGTCGTCGTGCGCACGACCTATCCCTTCGCCTGGCAGAGTCTCCATGGCACCGGGGGAGGAGTGCTCGGCACCGAGCCGGCCCTGGAGCTGCGACCGGGCGACATCAGCCTTGGCGTGCACTTCAGCCCGACGGAAGGGCGTCACGATACCTTTTTTCTGCTGGGGAGTGAAAAAGGCGGTCAAAAGCCTCAATTGAAGGCATCGGCGAATTTGCGGGAACTCGTTTTTCTCTATTCGGTGACAGTGCCGCCCGGGCAGAGCCGCCGACTGCTTCACTGGGTCTTGCAGCGTAATCTCCCCGAAGTCTCGCAGGACCTCGCGGCCTTTGCGCCTTTCGTCCAGCGAGGACAGTGGATCGATCCAGGGATCCCGGCGGAGGCGCGCGACCAGTTCGTGAACCTGGTGGCCGAGTCTTTCGTCCCCGAGGCGACCTCGCCGGTGCGGCAGCGCTCGCTCGTCGCCCTCAACGCGCTGACCGAGCGTCTCGGCACGAAGCGGCGGGCCGAGGACCTTCTCTGGGTCGGGCCGGCGACCCCTCTCTCGGGGGCGCTCGCCAAATCGGGTGAGATCACGATCGAGGTTCCTTTTCTCGGAGCGATGACGGTGCCGGTCGCGAAGCTTGCGGCCGTCCGCGGAGGCGGAGGGCGGGGTGAGATGCCGACCTGGTATCTGCGCGATGGCTCTGTCCTCGTGGGTCCCGCCACGAAGGGGGCGCTCTCGTGGTCCGTGGCTGCAAAAGCCGAGGCGCTCGATCCCGCCGCGTTCCGTCTCCTCCTGCTGGCTGCCGCGGTCACGGACGGGGAAGTGGCCGCCGACATCACGCATTTTCTCGAACTGGCCAATGGTCTCGTCATCCCATTAGCGGGAGACGCCTCGACGGGGCTTGATTGGATCGGTCCGTGGGGACGCGAGACGCTTCCGTGGTCCGCGATCAAAGAGGTGGGGCGTCGCCCGCTCGCCGGGTTGCCGCTCGCGGCCTTGCTCGAGGAAGGCTCGACCCATGCGATCGTTTGGGCGGGGGATTCCCTTGCCATCGAGACCGGCTCGGGAAAAGCACTCGAGGTGCCGGTCTCGTTGATCCACCGGCTCTGGCGAGCCAACGCCGGACCACTGCTGGGGAATGGGCTCGCCTCATCGTGGATTGATTTCGTGGAGTTGCCGACTGGGATCGGTCCGGCGGGCGGGGTGCTTTTGAGCGGTGACGAATGTTTCGCTGCAAGCTTGGGAGACTCCGCTTTGACGCTCCGCGACGGGGCCGCCTTGGTGAAGGTCGATGCAGCGCGGATCGAGCGCCTCGTCCGCTCCGCCGAACCCGAAACGCCGGATCATTTCACCATTTACCTCACCGGAGGCGAACGCCTCGAGGGCGTGCTCGTCGATGCCTACCTCCACCTGCGCGGGAGCGGCGAGCGAAGGCTCGAAGTGCCGATGTCCCGCGTCCTCGCCTACCGTCAAGCTCCCCGCCCGTGAACCGTCATTTCTCCATCCTCCGTTTCGCTCTCTTTGCCGTCTCGAGCGCGGTCTCCGCGGCCTTGGTCGCGCAGGACGCCGCCCCGGTGAGTATGGCAAAGCCGCCAGCGGCGCCCGTGCCCGGCGATGCCACAGCGGCCGGGGCCAAGGCACCGAGCGATCTCATTCCGGCCGCCTTCGGGATCTGGACCGATCGCGCGGGCAGTTCCTGGAGCGTCGAGGCGGCGGGCAACATCGGGCGGATCGGGTCCTCCATGGTGAACGGCGGGCTCGCCCTGCTCGTGAATGAGGAAAAGTTCTCGCCTTACCAGCCGATGATGACGCCGGACGGGAAGGAAATGGTGATCCAGGGGCTTCCGCTCGAATCGATTCCGGGTCTGCAAATGCAGCGAAGGGTGCGTTTGCTGGGCGAAAGCGGCGGGCTCCGCTACGCCGAGTTCTTTCACAATGGATCGGCCGATCCCATGACCCTCTCGATCGGATTGACGACCAATTTCTCGGGCAATTTCAAGACTTTTCTCAGCGACCGCGGGCGTTCCGAGCCGCGCCTCCTTACCCCGGCGGAGGCGGGCGTGGTCGTCTTGCCCGGTTCCTCGCAGTCATCGCGGGCTTTTCTCTTCACCCTTGCGGGCGGTGCGGCTGGAGAACGTCCCACAATTTCCTCGCAAAACCGTTATGGACTCACCTTCCGTTACCGACTCGATCTGGCTCCCGGGGAGACGTCGGTGATCCTCCACCACGTCGCGCAGGTCGTGATCCCGCAGAATTTCGATCGGCGCACCCTTGCTGACCTGAGCCGGCCCCATCAGCTCGAGCAGGTCCGCGGGACCCTTGACCCGTCGTGGCTGGAATCGCTCGTGAATGCCCCGCTCGCAATTGGCCTCACGGCGGAGTCGGCTTTATCCACGGGAGGCCTTGGCGCGCTCGGGATCGAGGCGGACACCCAGGATCTCCTCCTGATCGGGGACTCGACCCGTTTGCCGGGAAGGGCACAGGCGGAGTCCTTGCGGCTCGCTTCGCCTTATGGCGAGGCTGGGTTTCCCCTTGCGCGGATCGCGGCGATCGAGGGAGGCAAGGCGAGGCCCGACGGCGGCACCCGGCTCTTTTTGCGTGATGGACAGGTCCTCTCGGGCACGCTCACGGCTCCCGGACTCCATTTTGTGCCGGTCAATGGTTCCCGCATCGAGCTTGCACCGGCGACCCTCGATCGTCTTGTCTTCGCCAAAGCGTCCGGGAAACCCGCTTGGCCCGTCGAGACCGCGGCTCTGATCGAGACTCACGATGGCGACCGCATCCGCGTGCTCTCTGGAGATTCCTTGCCGCTGACGCTCACGACCTCATGGGGTCCGCTCGAGGTGAAGATCGGTGAGCTGCTCTGGCTGCGTCCGGAGCCGACCGGTGGCCCCGGTTGGCAGGTCGAGTTGAAGGACGGCACCCGCTGCGTCGGCCTGATCGCCGGAGAGACTCTCGCGGTGAACGGCACCGAACTCGGCGACCTCGCCCTACCCGTGGCGCGGCTGCGGCAGATCCTGACCGAGGCGGGAGTGAGGAGGGGTCACGCCGAACCCATCCCGGTTTCGGGCGCGCTCGTGAAGCTCTCCGGAGACCAGCAGATCGCGGGTGTGGTGAGTCACACGACCCTGCCGATTCTCACCGAAGGCACGGCCCTCGCCGTGCCGGTGGCGGAGGTGCGGCGCATCGTGCGAGGCGAGGACGAGAGCCTCTACCAGTTCGAGCGATGGGATGGTGGCGTCGTCGCGGGCAGCCTCGCTCTTGAATTTCTCTCGGTGCAGGTCGCCGGGCGCACCTGGCAGATCCCGCTGCGGGAAATTGTCGGGATTGAACTTTCCCCGCCTTCGCTCGATTCCGAGACATTGTCCCGGATCGAAGGCCTCATCACCCGGCTCGGCTCTCCCGACTGGGCGATGCGCGAATCGGCCACCCGCGATCTCGGCGCATTTGGCTACCTTGCGCGTCCCGTTCTCCAGCGCGAGCTTGTCACGACGGATGACCCGGAGGTGGAGCGCCGACTCGAGCGGGTCCTCTCGGACCTCAACTGAGTGAGCCACCGACGTCCTTTCTCCCGATTGCCCCCTTGAGTGCCGATTCCCAACGTTCCGATTATCTGAGCGCCGCCGCGACGGTGCGTCGGCGTCTCGCCCGGGTCCGTTTCGCCACGGGCCTGCGTCGGAGCCATCTCGGGATCGCCCTTCTCATCGTCGCGGCCGTCCTCTCGGTGCGGCTTTTTGCGGAATGGCGCGAACACGAGTGGGTCCTCGCCGCCGGGATCTTCCTGCTCTGGCTCTCGGGCTTGTTCCTGATCGGCTCGATCCGCCTGCCGGGCACTGGGGCGGCCTTGCTCCTGCTTGATCGTCGCGGGGGCTGGAAGGATTGTTTTTCCTCGGCCTGGGAGTTCCTCAACCGCCCGGAACCGAGTGAAGCGGAGAAGCTGCACCTTTCCCGCGCCGCCGCCCAATTGGCGAAAGCCCGCGCGGAAGTGCCGGGGGTATTGCCCTTGCCGAAGACCGCCTCGGCGTGGATCGCGCCCGGCCTTGCCCTGCTCTTTTCCCTGACGCCGTGGTGGCGCCCTGTCCCGGACGCGCTCGATCTCGAACTGACCGGAGAGATGCGCGAAGCCGCCGCTCTTCAGGCCGGTGAACTCGAGCGCGAGGCCGCCCGTCTCGGCGAGATGAAGTCGCTCACCGAAGAGGAGCAAAAGGAGCTCGAAGCGCTCCGTTCCCAAGTCGACGGAGCGGCCGAGGCCCTCGCCGATCCCGAGGGGCTCACGGCCGGGGAAATGCTCGAGTCGCTCGAGGAACGTGCCCGCGCCGCCGAGCGCCTTGCCGAAAAACTAGGCCTCGTTTCCAACGAGTGGGCCTCGCCCGAGATGCTCGCGGAAATGGGGCGGCACTCCGATACCTCTGACCTCGCCCTCTTGATCGGCGACAAGGCGGCCGAGGGCGCCGCCACCGAGGCTCTCGTAATCAAAGACCTTCTCGCCGGCGAAACGCTCACTTCCCAGATCCATGAGCGGCTCACTCGCACGCTCGAGAGCATCAATGGCGCCGCCGTCGAGGCCGACAAAACCCGGCCCGTCGGGGAGCGTTTCGGCAATGCCTCGCGCAAACTCCTCGATGCCCAGGCCAAGACCGCCGCGCGCGAGTTCGATGAACTGGCCAAGTATTTCCGCGAACTCGGTGCTCGTGAGGAGGCGAAGGAGAAACTCGAAGACCTCGCCGCCAATCTCCGCGAGGCGGGGGGCGAGATCAGCGGCAGCGAGCTGAAGAAGATGGAGGAGACCGCCCAAGCCGGGACGGCGGGGCAGCCCGCTCCCGAAGGGTTGCAGTCGATCGACAGCGGCGCTCCCGGCGCGGCTCCGGGCAATCAACCCGGTCAGGAAATGCCTGGGGGGCAGCCCGAGACGAAGACCGTGCCGGCACCCGGCATTGCCCAGACAGGACCTCAGGATGGCGAGAAAGCTCCCGTGCCCGGCGCGGCACCGGGTGAAGGGGAGTTCGGCGATGGCAAAGGGAAGGGGAAGGGCGAGCAGAGCTTCAGCGCTCCTGTCCCGGGTGAAAAGGCCCCCGAGGGACAATCCGGCTCCGGACTCGGCATGAGTGATCAGGCCAAGGATGGCCAGGGGCAGGATGGCACGCTCTCGGCCCCGATCCCGGGAATGACGCCGGGCCAAACCGCTCCGGGAGCCGGACTCGCGCTCGGCAACGGAGCTTCGAATCAATCGGGACAGGGCGGAGATCAGGCCGGCACGGGCACGGCCCCGATGGAGGATGCGAAGTCGGATCTGCTGAAGGCCAAGAGCGATTCCGAAGTCGTGGCCACGGCCGGCAAGGAGGGCGACTCGACCGTTCGCAGCGTCGAGGGCGAGGCCCGTGCCGAGCAGGCGACCCGGACGCGCCAGGAGGTGATGGCCGACTTCATCGCCGTCGAGGAACAGGCCCTCGACGAGCAGTCGCTGCCGCTCTCGCGCCGCCAGCAGGTCCTCCGCTATTTTTCCGCGCTGCGCACCCAGTTTGAAAAGGCCGAGCCCTAGTGAAGGGATCGTGGCCCCCGTCAAAAACGATTTTTTATGAGAAACAACGAAGAACTCGGTCGGGACCTCGAGAGGTTCCAGAAACGGTTTCATGTCCTCAAGGACGAGATCCAGAAGGCCATTGTCGGCTACGATGAATTGCTCACCGACACCCTGGTGGCGGTCTTTGCGCGGGGGCACATCCTCCTCGAGGGCGTGCCTGGTCTCGGCAAGACCTTTCTTGTGCAGACTCTCTCGAAAGTGCTCGGCCTCACTCCGGGCCGGATCCAGTGTACGCCCGACCTCATGCCCGCCGACATTCTTGGCACCCACATCGTGAACGAGAACGAAGAGGGACGCCGGGTCATGCATTTTGAAAAGGGGCCCGTCTTCGCGAATCTCGTGCTCGTCGATGAGGTGAACCGAGCCACGCCAAAGACGCAGGCCGCTCTGCTCGAAGTGATGCAGGAGGGCGGCGTCACCGCCGGTGGCGAAACGATGCAGCTGCCAAAACCGTTCTTCGTGATGGCGACCCAAAACCCCATGGAGATGGAGGGCACCTACCCGCTCCCCGAG
>DGXY01000076.1:0-11615 GCA_002396885.1 Akkermansiaceae bacterium UBA5020 | reverse complement strand
CACCTACCCGCTCCCCGAGGCGCAGGCCGACCGTTTCCTCTTCAAACTCCGCGTGCCCTTTCCCGACCGCGCCACTCTCATCGAGATCTCGCGACGGACCTCGGCCTTTGATCTCCCGGAGCTTTCCCAGGTGCTCGGTGGTGATGAACTGGTCGAGTTCCAGAAGATCGTTTCGGAAGTGCCGGTCGCCGATCACGTGAATGAATTCGCCGCGCGCATCGTCCTCGCGACGCATCCCGGCGACGAGGGGCAGACCGATCAGGTCGCCAAGTATGTGAGCTATGGAGCGAGTCCGCGCGGCATGCAGGCGCTGGTCCGCGGCGCCCGCATCCACTGCGCACTCGATGGTCGCACCGCCGTGTCGATTGAAGACATTCGCCGCGTCGCCCTCCCGTCGCTCCGCCACCGCGTCATTCTCAACTTCCAGGGCGAAGCCGAATCCCGCAACGTCGACCAGATCGTCGAAGAGGTCATCACCTCCGTCTCGAACGCCGTGACCGCTTGAGGAGCGAACGCACATTGTGGTTGAGTGGCCTCGTCCCAGGACTCCGGTGCATGGGCTTGCTTTTGGCCTTCGCCCTGATCGGGTCGGGCGCAGGCCTCGCCGCGCAGGAAGCGATGAGCGAGGAGCAGTTCGCCGCCGAGTCGCTCCGCTACCGCACCGCCCTGCACTATGATCCGCTCCTCGACGCCCCGCTCGATTCGCTCGTGAAACTGTATGTGGGGGCTGATCGTTCCGATGAGCTGGTCGGACTCTACCGCACCCACGTCGAGCAGTATCCCGCGGACGCCGGAGCAAAGACGGTCCTCATCCGCGTGCTGCGTCGCGTCGATCGCGAAGGTGCCGATGAGGCCGTGAACACGATCGTGCCGCAGCATCCGGAGTTCGCACCGCTCCAGTTCGTGCTCTTCCGCTTTCTCGAGGAACGGGGCGACCCGCGTGCGATCGAGGCGCTCTCGCGGGCGATCGATCTCGAGACCAACCCGACTCGCCGAAACGAGTGGCTCGACCAGTTGCTTCGCCTCTCCGAGGGCGAGGCCGCCCGCACCCTCGCGACGGCCCATTTCCAGAAACTGTTGGAGCCGACCGATCTCTCCATGGAGCAGTTGCTCAACCTCGCCCGGCTCATGCAGCGCTATCAGTTCTGGGAGCCCAGTCTGGTCGCCTTGACCCGAGCCCGCGCCGCGAAACCCACTCCTGAGACGGAGGTCGAGATCGACCTCCTCCTTGCGATCGCCCTCAATCAGACCGGAAAAAAAGCCGAGGCGGCGAAATCACTCGACGGTCTCCTCGCGAAACTGGCTCCCGGACACTGGCGTCGGCGGGAGATTCTCAGCCTGAGACTTGAGGCGGTCTCTTCGCCGGACGAGCGGACTGCCTTTGTCGCGACGCTGGAGAAGGCCTTGCAGACGAATCCCGAGAGCGAAGTCGCCGTGCTCGACTATGCCGAAGCCCTCGTTGCGGTGGAGCGTCGCAACGAGGCGGTCACGGTGTTGACGACCGCCTTGAACCGGCTCCCGAAGTCCAGCCTGATCGAGACGCGGGCCCTCGAGTGGCTCGAGAGCTCTTCTGATCTCGAGAACTTCTTCCGCTTTCTCACGGATCGGCTGGAGGCCGATCCCGCGCGCCTCGACCTGCGTTTCCGGCTCGTCAAAGTCGAGTATGCCCTCGGTCGCGATGCCGCCGCCGAGCAGGATTTCAAAGCCGTCGTCGCCGGCCTTGAGCCCGCTGAAGCTTCGGCCCGCATCCTCGAACTGCAGCGCTACCTCCGCGGGATCGAGCGGCTCGATGCCGCCGCGGCCTACCTCGAGCGTTATGTGCGCAATCATCCGACCCGGCTCGATGTCGCCCGCGAACTTGCTGAGATCCGCATCGCGGCCGGGCAGGCGAGTTCCATCGGGGAGATGGTGCGCTGGCTCCAACCCGAGGAGGCCGAAACGGAAAACGTCCTCGACTTCGCCAACTTCCTCCTCGAGGGGGATTTTGTGATCGCCGCCCGCTCCCTCGTCGAGGCAAAACTGGCGCAGGATCCCCGACAGTTCGACCTTGGTTTGCAGCTCATCGAGATCCTCGGGCGTGCCGGAGATGCGAATGCCGCCGGGGCCAACATCGCCGCCTTCCGCGATCTCGCCGACACCGGTCCACGCTACTCCCAGTGGCTTGAGGCCTCCGTCGCAGCCCATCGCGCCCTCGAAACGCTGCCGGCCTTTTTTGACAGTGAGCTGAATCGCTACCAGTTCGACGAAGGTGCGTGGAGTGGGGAAAAGGTCGATCGCTTCCTCATTCTCTGCGAGTTGGGGAAACGTCAGTTTCTCACCGCCCGCGTTGCCGAAGGCCTACGCCAACAGCTCGCCCAGACCGGACTTGATCCCGCCCTCCGGATGCGCCTGCGCAGGGTTCTCGTGGCGGTGCTGGAGTCAGATGCGAGCTCCGCACCCGAGGCCGAGGAGCAACTCCGTCTCCTCACCGAGGAAGATCCGGCTTCGGCCTCCGAGTATGAGCTCCGCCGGGTCCTCGTCTATCACCGGAGCCAGCGGGTCGATCTTGCCCAGGCGCTCGTCGTCAAGGTCGACTTCGCCGAGATCGAAGATCCCATGCTCCTGCGGGAGGTGACCGATCTGCTCATCGAATACGGCTTTCTCCGCGAGGCCGAGATGGCCCTCGCCGTCGTGAACCGGCTCGAACCCGCCGATCTCCTCAGTTGGGAGCGCCGCCTCTCCGTGCTCGTCACTCTGAGCAACGAGTCGACCCTGCGGGCGCTGCTCCGCACCCTCCGCACCGGTGAGGCCGGGGTGACGCTGCGCCAGCTTTCCAACCAATCGCTCGACGAGCACCTCGATGCCTCCTACTGGCGGTCCATCGCCGCGCTCTTGCGCGAGGGCACGGCGCGCTATGGGGAGATCCTCCCGCTCCTCGCCTCGGCCGAGCGCGAGGTCGTCACCGCGACCTCTGGACTCTGGTCGGAGTGGACGCGAGCCCACGTCCTCTGGAAGCTCGGCCAAGCCAAGGAATCCGCCGAAGCGATCGGGCGTTTCCGCGTCAAGGCGGGGGAACGCTCCCTTGATCGAGTGCGCTTTCCCGATGGACTGGAGCTCACCGTCGATGCCGCCGGGGCCGCGCTCGGTGCCAATCTCGCCGTCCTTCCGGATGGTGAGGACCGCTCCGCCGATTTCCTCCTCGCCCAGCCCGTCATGCAGTGGGCCTTCGAGTTGCCCGAGGGCAGCAACGTCCTACGAATCGAGCGGAGCGAAAAGCATCTCCTCGTCCTCGATGATCTCGACCACCTCTCCGTCCTCGATGCCGCAAGCGGGAAGCTGCTTTGGCGTGCCGCTTTCCCCGAGCCCGGGGAGAGGCCTCGGCGTCCGCTGCCTGCCGCCTTCCGCGAGGTCGCGGCGCTTTCGCCCTTGCTCCGCAAACCCGGGAAGGCGCTTCCCTCGCCCGCTTTGCCGAGGGATCTCGCCGTGCTTGGCG
The DNA here is from genome assembly GCA_002396885.1 of Akkermansiaceae bacterium UBA5020. Lineage (GTDB taxonomy): Bacteria > Verrucomicrobiota > Verrucomicrobiia > Verrucomicrobiales > DEV007 > Arctic95D-9. Next base: position 8,143 of record DGXY01000076.1, on the reverse strand, counting down.
ATCGCTTCTTTCTCCTTCGCGGGAACGAACTCACCGCCTCGGCGATCCAAGACGGAGCCACCCTCTGGACCGCCGAGATTCCCATGCCCGCGGGCCGCGTAGCTCCGCGACATGCGGTGCGTTTTGCCGCATCGGACGGGCTCGTCATTGCTTTCACGATTTCCACCAACGAGGTGCATGCCTTCGCCGCTGAGACCGGAAAGCTCGTCTGGCGCCTCTCTCTCGACGAGGAGGTGGCGGCGGAGGCGGAACCCGAGGCTGGCACTTACTTCGCGCTCAATACCGGACTGAGTCTCTATGGTGGACGGGCTTTCCTCTACGGCCGTCGTGCGGCCATCATTGATCTGGCCTCGGGGCATCTGCTCTGGACCCTCGGAGCGGATCCTCCCTCCTCCTTCCCGCTGGTGTTGCGACCGGATCGGGAGGAAGCTCCTCCGGCCGGGTCCGTCGCCGCCCCTCCCGCGAAAGGTCCCGCCGAGGTGGTCATGAACGGGCATCCTTCCGCCCTCTTCGATTTCCTGGCGGGCGATGGCAAGGGCGCGCTCGATCCAAAGGGGTTTTTGGAAGGAGAATCGACCCTCTTGAGTCCGGCACAGTATTGGGTGCAGTCGCGCAGCGTCTCGGCCGGCCCGGCTTTGGGCCTGCTTTCGCCGGGATCTCTCTGGCTGATGCAGGGGGAAAAAGTGCGCCGCATCTCGAGTGATCTGCCGGTGGCCTCCCGGGAGCTTTCGGCCGGAGGCACCTGGATCGGCCGTGCTGGTGATCATGCCTGGTTCCTCCAAGGCCACCTTCTGCTCCACGCCGATTTCGCGAGGGACCGCATTTCGCGCCTCTCCGTGCACGATCTCGGTGATCCCGCTTTCCTGCGCGCTACGGTGGTGGGCAATCAGGTCGTCGTGCGCGGCGCGGCTGCGATCCGTGTGATCAACGCCCTGAGCGGCGAGGTCCTCGGGCAAGCGGCCTTCCCGACGACTTTGATCGATTACCTCAAGGGTTTCTCCGGGGATTTTGACTTCGGGGCGGAGGGAGCCAATCCGGAAGACTTCGCTTGGCAAGGACGGATCCGTCGCGACGATCCGGCCTCGGCAGGTGTCTCGCTCCCGGTGACTGACCTCTTCGCCGGTTCGCAATACCACGCCGTTTTTGGTCATCGCCTCGTCGTTTCCCTCGGAGCCGGAGGAGAAAATGCCGAGCTCCCACCTCCGGCTCCGGCCGCTGCTCCGGCTCCCCGCTAAGTGTGTCTTCCCCATGTCCGCCCCCGCACCCACTGCTCCCAAGGAGGAATTGTTCGACGCCGAGTTCCTCGATCGGCTCCGTGCGCTCTTCCTGCGTCTGCGGAAGCGCAAGCAACTCCGCCGCAAGGGACTCCAGAACACCCCAGCGACGGGTTTCACCCGCGAGTTTAAGGACTTCCGCCATTACACCCCGAAGGACGATTTCCGTGCGATCGACTGGCGCCTCTACGCGCGTCTCGACCGGCTCTTCATCCGTCTCTACGAGGAGATCCAGGAGTTCCACGTCCACATCGTCATCGACACGAGCGCCTCGATGGTCGAGCCCTTTCCCGAGAAGCGGCTCACGAGCCTGAAGCTCGCCGTCGCCCTCGCCTACATGGGTTTGGTCGGGCATCACCGGGTCAGTCTCCACGGCATCGGCTCGAGCCTCACCCCGCCGCCGCCGCCGATGAAGGGTCAGGGGAGCCTCCAGCGTGTCCTCGATTTCGCGCGTGATCTCGAATACGGAGGTCTCACCGATCTCGAGCGCTGCTTTCAGGACTTCCAGCCCGGGAAACAACGCTACGGCATCATCTTCGTGATTTCTGACCTCTACGGACGGGACATCGATGAGGCCCGCGAGGCGATCCGCCATGCCTCGGCCTGGCCGGGCGAGATTCATTTCATCCAAGTTTTCCACCCGTGGGAGGAAAAGCCCGACGTTGAGGGCGAGATCGAACTCTACGATGTCGAGACTCAGGAATACCGCCGCCTCTGGTTCACCCCCGGAGACCGCGAGCGTTATGAAAAGCGCTTCGGCCAGTTTCTCGACGACATCGAAAAGACCTGCCAGGCTCGCCAGATCGACTACCAGCGCTGGCGCACCGATTGTCCCTTTGACGAACTTTTCCTCGACCTGCTCTCGCGGGGTTCGGCGCTCGCCGGCAACTCCTGAGGACCGCCGCCGCACATGGAATTTCTCAATCCAGGCTCTCTCTGGCTCCTCCTCCTCGGGATCATTCCCGTGGTCCTCTACCTCGTGCGCCGCCGCTCAAAGAAGGTGCGCGTCTCCACGCTCGTCTTTTTCAAAACCCTCGCCCGCGAGCATCAGGAGTCGGCCTGGCTGCGGCGGCTGAAACGCTGGCTCTCCCTGGCGATGACGCTGCTCCTTCTCGCCCTCGCGATCTTTGTCCTTTCGCGGCTCATCGTGCGGCAGGACGATGCCGACCGCTACCGAACCGTCGTCGTTCTCCTCGATCGCTCGGCCTCGATGGAAGTGCGCGATGAAAACGGGGAAAGCCGACTCGATGGGGCCAAACGCCTCCTCCGCGACCGTCTCACCAAGGTGCCCGAAGAGGTCGGGATCGCCCTCGTCGCCTACGACCAGCGGGCCGAAGTCCTCCAGCCGCGCACCACGAAACGGCGTGAACTCCTCTCCCGGCTCGAGTCGGTCACGGCGCGGCCTATCGCGGGGCGTCCCGATACCGCGCTCGAGACCGCCCGCATGATTGCCGGACTCGAGCCGCCCACGGCGGTGTGGCATCTCAGCGACCGCCTCCTCGAGAACCCCGGAGAGGACCTGAAACTGCACGAACTCAATCTCGCCCTGCCCGAGGTCACGAATGCCGGGATCACCGCCGTCTCCCTCCGCGGCGTGCCTCTCGAACACGCCCGCTATGATGTCTTTGTCAGGATCGCGCTGAATCAGGACGCGCCCGCTGCGGCCAAGGCGAAACTCCAGGTCTCGGTCGGCGGCATCCCCAGCCAGGTGCGCGAGATCGATCTCGAGCCTGGCGACGAGACTGCCCTGACCTTCCGCATCAACGGCTCGCGCGATCAGATCCTCCGTCTCGCCCTCGCCGCCGAAGGCGACCAGTTTTCCCTCGACGACGAGGTCACCCTGCCGCTCCCCGAGATCCGGCCCATTCTCGCCGCGTGGATCCGCCCCGATGAGAGCGAGGATCCCTACACCCGCTTCGCCCTATCCTCGCTGCAGGAGTCGGGCACCTTTGAGCTGCTCAAGGGTGGCCCCAAAGCCTGGCCGCTCTCCGAGAAAGTCGATGCCGTGATCTTCGACGGCTGGCTCCCTGCCGAATGGCCGACCGATACGCCCGCGATCGTGCTCAATCCTCCCGACTTCGCCGGACCCCTCGTCGCGAAACGTCTCGCCGCTCCCGTGCCGTATGATTCCGTGCGCGTCGGAATGGAGGATCACCCCGTGCTTTTCCGCGTCAGCAGCAGCCGGGTCGCCCTGACCCAGACCGGACTCTACGAAGCGCGGGGATCGCTCGAGCCGCTCTGGTTCGCCGGGAAGGATCCCGTCCTCTCCGCGGGTGAGGTCGGTGGGCAGCGAATCGTCGTGATGGGTTTTTCCCCGGGCCTTTCCGAGCGCCTCCCGCTCACCGCCTCGTTCCCCATTCTCATGGGCAACGCCCTCTTCTGGTGTGTCAATCAGGAGGAACGGGGTGGCTCGAACCGCCTCTACCGCTCCGGTGAGCTTGCGCCCGTCACCGGCACGACGATCACCTGGACGGAAAGCGGCGCGGGGACGAAAAGGGCGACGTTTCCCATCACCTCCGACGTCGTCGAGATGGATCGTCGCGGCGTCTGGGAGACCGATAGCGGACTGCGAGGGGCCTCGCACCTGCTCTCGCGCGAGGAGACCGATCTCCGTTCGCGCGGGGAAGGGGAGGAAGGCGATCCCGCCTACTTCGCCACCTCAAACCGCTTCGCCGGCAATTTGAAACTCTGGCTCCTCGCGGCGGTCGCGATGGTGCTTCTCCTCGAGAGCTGGCTCTTTCACCGCCACGCCGTCTACTGAGATTCTGGAATGGACTGGTTGTATCCCAAAGCCCTCTTGCTCATCCTGCCGGCCCTCGCCCTGCTCGTCTGGTTCGATGCGCGTTCGACCCATCCGATGGGGGCGGGACGTCGCCGCCTCCTCCTTGTGACCCGGGTGCTCCTCGTCCTCCTCGCGATTCTCGCGATCGCTTCGCCGGCCCGCCTCATGACGAGCCGTGACCAGTCCGTGCTCTTCCTCCTCGATCACAGCCGCAGCCAAGGGGAGGCGGGTTTGAAGAGCGTCTACGAGTCGGCCGCCCGTGTCCGCGAAACGCTCGGTTCCGGGGCCACCGTCGGTTATGTCGCGGTCGGCTCGGAGGGACGGCTTCTCCTCCATCCCGGGAGCAAGGGCGACCTTCCCGACCCCGCCGCCGCCACGGCCCTGATGGGGGAAATCGGCGCCTCTTCGAATTTCGAACGCGGCGCGCTCCTCGCCCGCGGGCTTTTCCCGGCCGGGTCGAGCCGCCACCTCATCCTTGTCGGTGATGGTGTCGAGACGCAGGGCTCGCTCGTCGATGCGGCCAATGAGGCCGCCGTCGCGGGCATCAAGATCCACGCGCTCGGCGTCACTGGCACGATCCAGCCCGATGTGCGCGTGACCCGTCTCGCCAGTTCGCAATCGCGGCTCAACGAAGGCGCCAGCCTCGATCTCGAGGCCACCGTCGAGGGATCACTCGCGGGACCCGGGAAGCTGCGCCTCTTTGAAAACGGCGTCGAGGTCGATTCCATCGACGTTGCTCTGAAGGCGGGCGAGCTTTTCACCCATCGTTTCACGCGGGTCCCCGAAAAGCGGAACATCTACAACTACCGCGCCGTCATCGAGGGCTTCGAAGGGCGCGATGCCATTCCCGAAAACAACGAGTCCCTCGCCATCGTCGATGTCCGGGGCAAGCCGCTCTTCCTCTATGTCGAAGGCGAGGAGGGCGAGTCGCGTTTCCTCGTCGGGGCGATGGAGAAGGAGGGCATCCGCCTCGATGTGAGGGCGCCCGAGGGCCTCCCTGAGTCGCTCCAGGAACTCGCCGGCTACGACGGCATCATCCTCTCCGATATCCCCGCTCACCGCATCGGCGAAGCCCGCATGACCGCGATCCGCGACTACGTCGAGAAGCTCGGCGGCGGGTTTGTCATGATCGGCGGGATGAGTTCGTTCGGTGTCGGAGGTTATTACCGCACCCCGATCGAGGAAATCCTGCCGGTGAAACTCAAGGCTCCCGATCAGGAGGAGTTCCAATCCTCGGCCCTCGCCCTCGTCATCGACCGCTCCGGCTCCATGGCCGGACAAAAGATCGAGATCTGCAAGGCCGCCGCCGTCGCCAGTGCCGAGCTGCTCACGAACAAGGATTCCATCGGCGTCTACGCTTTTGATTCCCAGGTCCACGAGGTCGTGCCGATGACGAAGGTCACCTCCATCAGCACGATCGCCAGCCAGATTGCCCTGATCGGTTCGGGGGGGGGCACCAACGCCTATCCCGGCATGGTGCGGGCCCGCGAGGAATTGAACCGGGTGAAGTCGAAGATCAAACACATGATCGTCCTCACCGATGGGCAGACCTCGGGCGAAGGGTATCAGGCCCTTGCTTCCCAATGTCAGGCCGAGGGCATCACCATCTCGACCGTCGCGGTCGGTGCAGGCGCGCAGGTCGGGCTGCTCCAATCGATTGCCGCGGCCGGCGGCGGACAAAGCTACGTCACGATGGACCCGAACTCCATCGTCCGCATTTTCACCCAGGATACCCTCACCCACACCGGCCGCATGATCCGGGAGGAGGCCTTCGAGCCGAAGCTCGTCGAGAAACACCCCATGCTGCGCGATTGGGAGGACGGCCAGGCACCTCCCTTGCTCGGCTATGTGAAGACGAACCGCAAGGCGACGGCGCAGATCCCGCTCGTCACCGACACGGGCGATCCGCTTCTCGCCCATTGGCGGTTCGGCCTGGGGAAAGTCACCGCCTTCACCTCCGACTGCAAATCCCGCTGGGCCGCCCTCTGGGTTTCCGATTGGGAAGGTTACAGCCGCCTCTGGTCGCAGATCCTCCGCGAGACCGCGCGGGCGCCGCAGGGGCTCTTCATGGATTTGCGCCTCGAGGAGCAAGGGTCCGAGGTGAACATCACCGTCGATCTCGCCGAAGATGCCGCGACCCGGCGCGACGGAGCCACGGTCGAGGCCGATGTCTTCCACGTCCCCGCCAATGCCCTCGGCTCGGGCATGAAAACGATCGCGACGCTCACGCTCGAGCAGGAGGGTCCGGGCTGGTATGGCTCGAGCTTCCGCCCCAGTGATCCCGGCGTCTACCTCGTCCGCGCCCGCTCCGGATCGCAGATGGTCTCGGCCGGTCACGTTCACAACCCCTCCACCGAAGTCGCGACCGGGCAGATCGACGATACCTTGCTGAAGGAAGCCTGCACCATCACCGGCGGAACCTATCTGGAAAATGCCGACACGCCGCTAGAACTCACCGGGGAGGATGTCGCCCGCTACGTCGAGCTCTGGCCCTCGCTGATGCTCGCCTTCCTCGTCGTCTTCCTCCTCGATCTCGCGATCCGGCGCTGGGAGAACGTCCTCGGCGTCGTCGATCTCTTCAAGCCGCGGCGGATGGCGTGAGCCTTCGGAGAATTGGTCCCCTTAAAGAGTATCGAGTGTCGACGGAACTCAGGAAATAGTCATGTTTTCTGCCTGCGGCATCTATCTCGGTCCTCTGTAGTTCCGCGTTTTCTGCGTCTTTTGATGCCTACGGCATCTATCTCGGTCTTTTGTAGTTCCGCGTTTTCTGCGTCTTTTGATGCCTACGGCATCTATCTCGGCCATCCCTAATTCCGCGTTTTCCGTTTATTCCGTAGGCCGCCTCTTCCTCGCTCGATTGTAGGCATCCTCCTCTCCGCTCGATTGTAGGCCGCCTTTTCTCCGCTCGATTGTAGGCCGCCTCTCTCCGCCTCCAAACTATTCGCTTTCGCCGCTCCGGGGCGGCTCCCCGTCCCGCCATTGCCGGTAGGTCTCATCGCTCGTCCGCCAACAGAGGATCATGCCGAGCCCGTCGGACCACGAGACGCCGCCTTTACCATCCGCATGAGGGAAGGGGATCAAGTTGAATCCGGCTCCGAACACCGCTGCCACGCAGAAGGTCTGCAAGGCGATCATTCCCGGCTGCCCCGACGCCGTGAGCAGGCGATCGGGCCCGACCACGAGGGCGATGAGCGCGATGAGGAGCAATTCGATCCCCGGTCCTGCCGCGAAGATGAGGCATTGCTTCAAGCGCGGGACGTGGAGGTCGCGAGGCCGTGGCACGACGTAGCCGGAAAGGGGCAGGGTGCGGAATTCCACCGGCACCCCGAGGATGCGCCGCTCCATCCGCACCCGGCCGCTTCCGATTGCGATGCGTTCGACCCGCCAGCCGACGAGGTGGGCCATCAGCGCGTGACCGGCCTCGTGGATCACGAGGAGGATGACCCACGAGATCAGGAAGAAGGGCACGCTGAGCTTCTCGATCGAAAACTCGCGGGCAAGTTCGAGGAGGAGAAACAGGCCGAAGAAGAACGAGAGGATCACGAGGATGCCCCATTCATTCGGGGTATTCGGAGCGCGGTCGGGCGTCTCGGGCAGCATCTTTCCAATGGACGACGGGAGCGGGGTTCCCGCAAGGCAAGAAAAAGCCCCCGCAGGGTCGCTGCAGGGGCTCATTATTCCAGACGCGCCTTGAGATTGGGCAGGGACGTCGAGCTGGTTACTTCCCGGACTGTCTGCTGGAAAAATCGGAAGGCGCGGAGGCCGTGGGAGCGGTTGGGGCGGAGGCGGACTTGGCCTTACCAGGTTCGCCCGTGGTCGCCGCAGCGCCTCGGACTCGCCAGAAAGACTCGACACTTCCAGGTTCCCAGACGTGGGCGTCCCAAGAGGAGGGGGGCGTCTTGACGGGTGCCTTCGGCTTCGGCTGGGAATCGGCGGCCTCTCCCGCCGCAGGAACGACGAGGAGCCAAAGGAGGGAAACGAGAGCCGGGCGGATCATGGAAACGGGCGCCGTCAAAAGATCGGGCATTTCCAATTATATGAAAATTATTATATTTGTCAAAATTATAAATAAAGGAAAGCCTACCTT
>DGXY01000115.1:19009-19198 GCA_002396885.1 Akkermansiaceae bacterium UBA5020 | reverse complement strand
CCGCTCCGGGACCCGAGCGGGACGCGCCGCCCGCACCGGTGGCCGCGAGCGCCCCGGCACCGGAGGAAGGCGATACGCGAAAAAGTCGGTTCCGCCGTGCCAAAAAGGGGCTTTAACCATTTTGCTAAGGCCCCAAATCCGCTACACTCCCGACGCTTTCCCCATCATGAAAAAACGCACCCTCGCCAT
>DGXY01000115.1:18570-18773 GCA_002396885.1 Akkermansiaceae bacterium UBA5020 | reverse complement strand
GAATCCGGCCAAGCCCGAAAAACCCAAGACCTGGGAGGAGAAAGCCGCGGAGCGCTTCGGTGACTCTCCCACGGCCGAACACAAGACCCAGATCGAGGCGAACCTCCCGACCGCCACGACGAAGCCGAAGGCCGCACGGAAGGTCCTCGTCTTTTTCCGCTGCGAGGGTTTCATCCACACCTCGATCCCCTTCTGCAACCACG
>DGXY01000115.1:0-18351 GCA_002396885.1 Akkermansiaceae bacterium UBA5020 | reverse complement strand
CCTTTGCCGATCAATATGCCGTCTTCACCAAGGAGAACCTCGCCCAATATGATGCGATCATTTTCAACAACACCACCGCGCTGAAACCCGACGACGCGCAAAAAGCCGCGATCCTCGACTTCATCAACGGCGGCAAAGGCATCGTGGGTTTCCATGCCGCGGCCGACAATTTCAACGGCTGGGACGAAGGCATCGCCCTGATCGGCGGCATCTTCAACGGCCACCCCTGGAACGCCGGCGGCACTTGGGCCTTCAAGGTCGAGGATCCCTCGCACCCGCTCAACGCGGCGTTCGGAGGCAAGGGCTTCTGGCACAAGGACGAGATCTACTGGTACAAACCTGAGAACTTCCAGGGCCGCGACAAGCTCCGCGTCCTTCTCAGCCTCGACCTCTCGAAGGCCGAAAACCAGAAGCCCCTCGCCAACGACAAGGACAAGGAAAAACTCAAGGGCACCGCGCCAGCCGATGCCGACGTCCCCGTCTCCTGGTGTCGCGAGGTCGGGAAAGGCCGTCTCTTTTTCACCAATCTCGGCCACAACGATCTTACTTTCGCCAACAAGGCCGCGCTCCAGCACATGCTCGACGGCATCCAGTATGCCCTCACCGATCTCGATGCCGACGCGACGCCCTCGGGCAGTGTGAAGGTCGAGGTCGCCCCCGCACCGGCGCAACCGTGAGTTGACCCGGTCGAGTCCACGAGGCAACCCTCCCAGATCCTGACAATGCTCCAAGACTTGCTACGATTCGCCGAGACGACCGCCCGCGAGGCCGGAGCGCTCACTCTGGAGTATTTTCTCACCGACGCGGCCCGTCCCGAGTTCAAGGCCGACGACACGCCCGTGACCGTTGCCGACCGGAGAGCCGAGGAACTGATCCGCCAGCGCATCACCGAAACCTTTCCCGGGCACGAGATCGTCGGCGAGGAATTCGGCGCTTCGGCGGGTGGTTCGGAGTATCGCTGGATCATCGATCCGATCGACGGGACGAAATCCTTCACCCACGGCGTTCCGCTCTACGGGGTCCTTCTCGCCCTGGAAATCGGCGGCAAGGTTGAGGTCGGCTGTGCCCACTTTCCCGCGCTCAACGAAACGATCTCCGCCGCGACCGGCTGCGGAGCCTGGTGGAATGGCAAACCCGCCCGCGTCTCGGAAGTGACCGAACTGAATCGCGCCGTCTGCGCCCACATCGACACGGCCTACTTCGGCAAGAACGGCAAGGGAGCGAAATGGGACCGGCTCCAGAAAGCGGTCTACTACAATGCCGGTTGGTGCGATGCCTACGGGTATCTCCTCGTCGCGACCGGTCGCGCCGAGATCATGATCGATCCCGTCATGGCAGTTTGGGATTGCGGTCCCTTCCCTCCGATCTTCCGCGAAGCGGGCGGCTATTTCGGCGATTGGTCCGGCAATGAAGGGCGCATCGATGGAGGCGAGGCGCTCGCGACGAACGCGGCGCTGCGGGACGAGGTCGTCGCCTTGTTGCGGGATTGAGGAAAGACACCTGGCTCCACCGATGAACGCGAATTCCCACGAATTTTCGCTGCGAAGCCCCGTTCGTCGTCTCCACCGGGGGGCGCTGTTCAACACGTTCGCGTTCGTTTTGGCATTTTTGTTAGTCCTACCTGCCCAAGCCCGCGACTGGATCGTCAATCCCGAGAGCGGAGCCGACACCAACGACGGCTCCGTCAACGCCCCCCTCGCCACCGCGCAGGTGGCGGTGGACAAGGCGGGCCCGGGCGACCGCGTCGTCCTGCTTCCGGAAAAGGCCGTTTATCGTCAGGGCATCGACCTCAGCAAGGCTCAAACGGGACTCGTGCTTGCCGGAAATGGAGTGACCCTAGATGGGGCGGGAGAACGCAAACATGGAATCTTTTCGAGCGGCAAAAACCGAAACGTGAAGGTCTTCGATCTCGCCGTCCAAAATTGCACCGGCGCCGGGTTCGCGATCGGTGGCGATTGTCGGGGCTATCAATTCTTCGGCATCGTCTCGAAGGCAAATGACGGTGCTGGCTTCACCGCCAGCGAACGAGCGGAGTGCTGGATCCACGAGGGCAACCTTGAGCGCAGCGCCATCAGTTTCCAATCGCGCGACTCCGCGGAGTCCTATCACTCCGACTCCCGCTTTGAAGGAACCATCGATATCGTGGGAGGACGTCACAGCCTCACACGATGCTCCCTGATCGGCACCCCTTCCAATCCACTCCTCTCGATCCGATCGTCCTCTCCTGAAGAAGAAGGCGGGAGCGGTGCCGCGAGCCTCGTCATTCGCTCTCTCTCTCTTCCCGGGGCGGACGGATTAAAACCCGCGTTCAAGATCGGACCCGGCAGCTCTGTTTACCACGACCCGGAAAGCTTGAAGATCTTCGAGAGAATGGACGTGTCCGTCCACCCCTCCTCCGAACTCCGCGAGAGCCTCTACCGCACCTACCCCATCGGCCGCGATGCCACCGGCTCGCCCCTCATGGCCTGGGCGGGAGGCGGGACGCGCCCCCTGCCCCCGAACGCCTACCGTGTCATCCACTTCGGCAAACACCTCGCGCAGGAGGTCGCGCCGAAACTCTCGCCCGACCATGACTGGCTCGGCCTGCTCGCTCCGCTCGACACGGCCGCCTTTCCTCCGACCGGTCCGGCTTTCGCGCCGGAGCAATCGTCCGCCCACGCGATCTGGCGCTGGATCGGTCTCGCCGCGCCCGATGCCGTCTTTGTCCCCGACACCCCCGCGGGCCGTGCCCTTGGCGAAGCCCTTCAAAACCACCCGCCCGCAGGTGTCGGCATGGTGGACGTCTTTCTCAGTCGCGAGTCCTCCGACGGCATCCTCGAGTCGGTCGTGCTGCCAAAGATCGACGCAGGTCTCTCCTCCGCGAAGGAAGAAATGCTGGCGCGCGTTTCGCGAACGCCCCAGGAAGTTCTCACGCAGATCGCGGCCCATTCTGGCGACCAGTTCAGCGGCTCCTACATCGAGGCTCTCGCAGTGATCGCCCGCAGCGAGGGCGGTCTCGCGCATCGCGCCGCCGAGCTTGGCAAGGAGCAACTCGCCAAAAAGCCCGCTCTTCCCGGCAATGGTGGCGAGATCGCCGGCACCCTTCTCTACGCCTCGATCGACGAGGACTGGGCGAAAGCGCGCGTCCTCGCCGTCGCCGAGATGGCCTTTGACGCCTCGGGCAATCCGCTCGAAGCGATGCCGACGCACCATGAGATGAGCGACGCCGTTTTCATGGCCAGCCCCATCCTCGCCCACGCCGGCCGGATCTCGGGCGAAAAGCGGTATTTCGACGCCGCCCTCCGCAATTTCCGCTTCATCGCCGGACTCTGCCGCCGCGACGACGGGATCTACCGACACTCCCCGCTCGACGAAGGGGCCTGGGGACGCGGCAACGGATTCCCCGCCCTCGGCCTAGCCCTGACATTACAAGAATTCCCCGAAGACCACGAAGGCTACGCCGAGATGCGAGACGCCCTCGTGGCTCATCTGAGCGCCCTTTCCCTGCATCAGGACAGCGACGGCATGTGGCACCAGATCATCGATCATCCCGACAGCTACGCCGAGCTCAGCTCCACGGCAATGATCGCCTATGCCATTGCCGTGGCTTTGGAGAAAGGATGGTTGGCTGAAGCGGACTGGTCGCCGCGCCTCGATGCAGCGTGGTCGGCGGCGAAGCGGTATGTCTCCACCGACGGGCGCCAGTTCGTCAACGTTTGCACCGGCACCGGAAAACAGGAAACCCTCGAGGACTACTACCGTCGCGAGGCCATTCTCGGTCCTGACGGGCGCGGCGCGGGAATGATGATGCTGCTCGCGGCGAAGATGAAGGAACTCGAGACCCGGTGAGGCGGTAAACTCACTCGCTGCCACCTTTCCTTCCGGCCCGCTCCGTGATTCCCAAACGGATGCCCGCGTGGTGCGCCATCCATTGCTCGAGCACAGCGGCGAGGGTCTCCGCGAAACGAAGCCGGTTTTCCGGGGTGTCGCGCACTCCAGGCCTCGGACATTCGATCTGAAGGGCGAAAAAGCCGTCATCCAACCCGCTACTACGGTAGCGGGCGGTGTTGTAGCCACCACGAAAGTAGGGTTCCTCGACCGGACTCAGACTGGTCGGCGACGGCACCGACGGGTAACCCGCTGACTCTAACAAACCACCCAAACTGCGAGGCCCTCGCAGCAGTCTCTCGAAGGAGTCAGGACTGGTCCTCGCGATCGAGGCAAGACTCGAGATCTGCGCGAGCGCGGAGAGGGGCGGTCCTGTTTCCTGCAATTGCTCCGCGCTGAGCAAGTATCCCAATTCCACTTTGGGAGCCGGATGCGAATGCCCGTGGAGATCGAGAAAGAGCCCGTGACCGGCCGCGGCCCGCGCCTTGCCAATCGCCTCGTGGAAGGCGCGCCAGGTCGCCAGGGCCTTCGGGTTTCCTCCCGTTCCGGTAAGGGCATCGCGGTTGCAGTCGACTTTTTTCCGATGGAGATGGCAGAGAACCAGATGCGGCTGCCCCCCGACGCGGCGTGCAATGGCCTCGGCAAGTTCAATCGCGAGTAAGTCGGTTTCGGCATCGCGGGTCGTGACCCCATCCTTCCGGTCCGGAATGTCGGCTGGCTCGAGCTGTCCTCCGTGTGGTGCGGCAATGATCAGCGGCAGGGTGCCCGGGACATATTCCACCGTCCGGCCGGCGAGAAAAACGGAGCTCACCTTCGTTTCCGCCCACAAACCCGACGCGAAGGCGAGACAGGCAAAGAAGACACTGTGAATCCGGTAGCGCATCACTCCAAAACCCCACCACTCCCCTACTCCACTCCCGCCCCTCCACAAACCGCGCAATCGGGCCGGCGCTGCATCGCGACGCGGCGGAAGCGCATCGTGGCGAGGTCCATCGTCAGCATCGTGTCGGCGAGAGGCTCGCCGAGTCCCGTGGCGAGCTTGATCACCTCCATCGCCCCAAGGCAGCCCACCGTCCCGCTGACCGCACCGAAGACGGGGAACTGGCGCTTCCAATCCGCGGGCACTTCCGGCACCTGGCATTCGAGGCAACCGGTGCGGCCCGGCAGGAAGGTCGTGATCTGGGCGGTGAGAGAATACATGGCGCATTCCACGAGCGGCTTGCCGAGGGCGAAAGCGGCGCGGTTGAGGGCGAGCCGCTCCTGAAACATCGGGGCGGCATCGACGAGGAGGTCGGCGCCTTCGACGAGGCGCATGACGTTGTCTTCCCTGACATTCTCACCAAAACCGATCAACTCGCAGCGCGGATTGAGTTCGCGGAGCCGTCGCACGATGCTTTCGATTCGTGGTTTGCCGAGATGATCGTGGGTTTGAAGAAGTTGGCGGTTCAAGTCGGACGGTTTCAGGTTGCCTCCGTGGGCGAGGATGAGGCGCCCGACTCCGGCCGCGGCGAGTTCGAGGGCGACAACCCCGCCGAGTCCTCCGACCCGGGAAATGAAGACGGTCGTGTCCTTGAGCTGCCCCTGTCCGGTCTCGCCCATCCCGGGGACCCACATCTGCCATTCGTAGATGGCGCGTTCCTCGTCGTTGAGTTCGCTCATGTCAGTCCGGTTCTGGAAAGGACGCGACCTCCCTCGAGGCGCAGGTGCAGTTCCCCCAGGCCCTCGGCCTCGCGACGGGAATGGGTCACGTGGAGGACGGTGATGCGATGCTCACGCTGCGTCCGCTGGAGCAGATCGATGAGGCCGTCCTGCGTTTCCTCGTCGACCGAGGCGAGGGGTTCGTCGAGGAGAAGCACCGACGGTTTCACGACGAGGGCGCGGGCAAGGGCGACACGCTGGCGTTCGCCGCCGGAGAGCCCGGTCGGGAGACGGTCGAGCAGCGCGGAGACGCCGACTCCCTCCGCCGCTTCGAGGACGCGGGTCGCGATTTCGTCGGCGGCCACGCCGCGCATGCGCAGGCCGAATGCGATTTGTTCGCGCACCGTCAGGGTCGGAAAGAGGGCACCGTCCTGCGGCACGTAACCGATGCCGCGCTCACCGGGAGGCAGATCCGTCACCTCGCGGCCGTCGATCCTGACCGTGCCCGAACCCGGGGACCGCAGGCCACAGAGGATCTCGAGCAAGGTCGTCTTGCCCGATCCAGTGCGCCCCATGAGGACGGCGTAGGCCGCCGAGGGAACCTCGAACGAAACCCGATCGAGGATGGGCGCACGGTTTTTGCCTGGAGGCGTCCAAGAGAGATTTTCAAGTCGGATCATGAAATCATCTTCCCTTCATTTGCGAAGATTCGCGGATATTTGCGGTCATTCGCGTTGAAAGAGAGGAACGCGAATGGGCGCGAATGACACGCGAATGGCCGCAAATACATAAACAGAAATATCATCTCGTTTCCCTACACCCGTTCCCCCGTCAGCTTCACCGCGACGAGCACGATCATCGAAATCGCAATCATGAGCAAGCTCACGGCGACGCCCTGCTCGAGTTCGCCGACGCTCCAGGCGAGCCACACGCTGGTGGGGAGCACCTCGGTTTTCATCCGCGTCGCTCCCGCGAAGACGAGGATGGGTCCGAACTCGCCAAGACTGCGTGCCCAGGCCACGCTCGCGGCGGCAAAGATCCCGCTCCGCGCCGCCGGCAGGGTGACGTGACGAAAGGCCTGCGAAGGCGTCGCCCCGAGGGTGAGAGCGACCTGCTCGGGCCTCGGTGAGAGGTGGTCGAAGACGTTGCGCATCGTGCGGATCGCGAACGCCGCGGCGATGACAAACTGCGCGATGATGACGCCTCCCACGGTGTAGGTCAGGGGAATGACCTGTTCGATGAGACCACCTGCCCGGGTCTGGAAGAAAATGAGAAGGCAGATCCCCACGACCATCGGCGGCAGGACGATGGGAATGTCGAGCGCCGCATCGACGAAGGAATGACCAGGAAACCGCCGCCGCGACATCAGGTAGCCGACGGGAACGGCGATGGCAGCGGAAAGAAGGGCCGAGGCGGTGCAGGTGACGAGGCTGAGCAGCGTCGCGTAACGGATCTCGCGCGAAAGGAGCACCTCCATCACCTCGCGCGGTGAGGTGTAGGTCGCGGTGGCGGCGAGCATGGCGAACCAAAAGCCGAGGTAACCCGCGGCGATCACTCCGAGGACGATCCAGAAGGGCGAGAGACGACGGACCGGGCTCATTGCTTCAGCCAGGGCGGCACGTCGAGTTGGTCGCTCGCCACGGCCTCTCCGTCGCCTCGCCATCGGAATCCCGCGGCCTCGAACGCGGCCGCGCGGGAACGGATAAACCCTAACAAACGCCCCGCGAGACGTGCGTTCGGAGAGTCCGCACGGACCGCAAAGGGTTGCACCGCCTTCGAAAACTCCTCCGGCAGCGGGATCATGTCGAAGTGGTCGGGATGCGGAACCACGTTCACCTCGTAGACGATGATGGCGTCGAGGCTGCCGGCGCGCATCTGGTTGACGAGGAAGTCGGCGGTGGGGACCTCGACGACGACGTTCTTCCGAACGCTTTCCAGCAGCCCGGTCTGCCGGAGCATCGCCGTGGTCATGAATCCGAGGGTGCTCTGTTCCGCATTGCACAATCCAACACGGAGTCCGTCACGCGCGAGGTCGGAGAGCGTCTGGATCCCGGCCGGATTGCCTTCGGGCACAGCGATGACGATGGCCGTTTCCGTGAGCAAGACGGCCTCGGGAAACTGCTCGGCCACGGGCGGCACGAAACAGACGTCGCAGGCATAATAGACATCGGGGAACTTAGGATTCGCCGTGTCGTCCATCGCCTTCATCGAGGCGCAGAGGATGCCGCAGCCGTTGTAGACGGTGGTGAGATCGACCCCCTCGCGGTCGGCGAATTCCTTCAGGACCGGTTCGATCGCGGGACGGTTGACGCCGCCGCTGTAGAGCACGAGCGAAGGTTTCTCGGTCCATGGATCGCCACCGGCGGGAGTGAAGCCGTGTTCATCAAAGACCTTGCCCCCGCGGTCGGGAGCGGCGAGATAACGGGCGAAGCGCAGGGCCGCGACAGGATCCTGACACACCGACAAGACGGCGCCCGAGGCGTTCTCCCGGTGCGACGAGATTTCCGTCAACTCCACGGCCTCGAGTCCGTCGAATTGCTTCACCACCGCATCCCAGACGATCGCGGCGTCGGTCGCGCCCAGCTGCAGGTCCGCGGCGAGTTCGGTGACGGTCGGCTTCATGACCACGGCCTTAGCGGCGAGGCGGTCCCATTCCGCGCCGAGGAGCTGTTTCGAGACCTTGGATATGCTCGCGGCTTCGGGATTGGCGAGAGCGAGGCGGACGTCGTCGCGGACAAGGTCGGCGAGAGCGCGAATCGCCTTCGGGTTACCGGCCTTCACCGCCAGCACGGGACGCTGCACCACGAGCGGCAGCGCCTCGGCGACGAGCTTCCTTTTTCCCGCATCGGCAAGCGAGCCATCATCCGCCGCGATGAAGAGGTCGCCTCGCTTCGCGACCTCGATCTGGCTGAGAAGCGTGCCAGTGCCGCCGTATTGGAGATTCACTTGGATCCCGAGCTCCTCCCGGTAGGCAGCAGCGATGGCCTCGACCGGCTTCTTGAGACCGGCCGCGCAGTAGACGGTGAGCGAGGCCTTTCCCCCGCCTTCGCCGCGGCGCATCATGACGAGTGCGATCACCGCGAGGGCGAGCACAAAGCAGACGACGGAAAGGAGGCGGCGGAACATGAGATGCGGCATCTAACGAACCCGCCAAAGCCGCCATCCCGCAAGCGCGAAGATCACGGCGAGACCAATCCCTCCGAGGCTGACCCAGGAGAGGCCGACATTTTTCGATGGCCCGGCGACGGCGACCGGAGCGATCACGACGGTCTCGACGGGTCCGGGTTTGCCTTCGACCGATGAGGCCGAACTCTCCTTCTCCACCGCAGCGGGTTCTTTCCCGCCGATGGAAGCCAGGGCGGTTTCCCAATCGACCTTCAGGAGGAGGTCCCACCCCGGATTTTCGTTCTTCACGCGGCAGGAGCAGCGGCCTGTGAGGAAGAGCGAGGTGTCCTCGATCATGAGGTCGTCGAGTTCCTCGAGCGCCCAGGCTCCGAGAACGCGGCCACGACCGAAGACCGGCGCGGCGAAGGGGATGCCGTCCTTCACGTAATCCTGATGGGCGGGCCCGGCGAGCATCGCGGCGAATTGACGTTCGGCAGGATCGTCAAGCGAGAGCGGGAGAACGGTGAACTTCAATTTCAAGTCGGGTCCCGGGCCGAGTTGGCTGTCGGGATCGTCCGGATTCTGCACGGGCAGTTCGGCGACCTGCTCGAGAAAGCGCAGGCGCGAGGCGATGCGCTCCACCTCTTCTTCGCCACCGGCCTTCGTCGCCACCACCCAAACGACCGAATCCCCTTCGAGAATCCGGCGGACCAGTTCCCTTCGCACAGGCGAATCGAGCAAGGCGGCGAGCGTGTCGGGATCCAAGGGGCCTTCCCACAAAACGCCATCGTCATGGGGAAAAAGCAAGCTCGCCCGGTCGAGCGCGGGATCTTCGCTTTCCTCGACGAGGACGTTGGCGACGCCGTTGCCACGGAGAGGCACGAGGAGCTTCACCTTGTCGCGGTCCGTCGCCCAAGCCTTCGGGACGACGAGGCGGAAAGGATCGGACTCCCAGCGGTCGAGGGCGTATCGAAAGACGGGGATGGTGCAGGCGGAGGCGATTTGAACGGACATCAACCCTAACACACCAATTAAAACGCTTCGCCCCCTCGACCATGATCGCGACGGCGGAGCCGGTAAAGAAACTCGTGAGAGTTTCTCCCACCCGGTCAACCAAAAGACGCTCTTGGAGAAACTCTCACGAGTTTCTTTACGGGATCCAGCGAATCGAAATCCAGATATCATTTCCCGAACCGCTTCACCCTTCCGTCCACCGTGACCACGTAAAGACTCCCCCGCGCCACGACCATGCCGTCCCACACGGGCGGGCTGTCGAGATCGAGTTTTCCTCCAGGCTCGCCCGACTCGATGTTCATGCGCCAGAGGACGGCGCCGCGCTCACCTTCAAGGGCGGCGTCCTGCTCGGCGAGCTGATCTTGAATCGACGGATCCTTCTGCGAAAGCCGCTCGAAGGCATACTCCTCGTCGAGGACATCGGGAGGCCCGGCGACAAAGAGGTTGTTCCCGGCGAGGGCCATGGCCCGGGTCACGATGGGGACGTAAGTCTCCCATTTGTGCTCGACGTAGCTGTCCTTGCCCGCGGCCTTCGGTTTCTCCTCGGCCTTGCCATTGCCATTTCCCTTCGCTTTCCCCTTTCCTTTTCCTTTCGCTCCCTCCACGACCACGGGAGCGCTCGCGCGAAACCAAAGCGCCGCTCCGGCACGTCCTTTGCCACTCTCGACCGCGGTGCTGACGCCGTGGGTGCCGTTGCCGGACTCATCGCGGGCGTCGCCCCTGTCAAACGTAGAAAGCAGCGCCGTCTTGCTCGAGGGGAGGATCTCGGGACGAGCGAAGCGCTCCAGCACTTCCTGGCCGTCGAGGGGACGGTGATGGATCACGACCTGGTCGAGCATGCCGCGGTAGGGAGTGGGTTTGTCAGGACCGACCCACTGATCGCCTCCCCCGCCGAAGCTTAGCCCGAATCTCGGCCGACCCGGAAAGCCTTTCGCAGCTCCGGTCGAGACGGGATCGCCATCGACGTAAAGGGTCATGCTCAAGTCGGGGCCTAGCACCGCCGCGAGATGGTGCCAGCCTTCCGTGAGAGGCTCCGGCCCGACGACGGCCGTCAGGGTCTTCGAAGCCGCATCACGGACATGGAAGACGGGCTTGCCTTCTTTCAGGCTCAGCGCGTAGCCCATCAGACCGGCCCCGTGATTGACGAGGACGCCGTCCTTGCCATCAGGCAGGATCCAGCACTCCACCGTGAGCGCCTTGTCGGCGGGATTAAGCGAATCGGCGTCCGGGAAAGTCACTCCGGGAGGTTTCGTGCCCGCCTTTTTCCCTTCGGCCGCGGTGGGATCGATCTTCACGTCCGGAGCGATCTTGCTCGAGGCCTGGAGGGTGTGCTCCATCGTCGTCGTCCACTTCAGGTATTTCGACTCGCGTCCATAGCTGTAGACGTTCTCATCGTCGAAGACGAGGATGCGTCCCGTCGGGGTGTATTTGCCGGGCTGGTAATAGCCGTTGTGACCGCCGGAGGAATTCTCGCCATAGATCCAGAGGGCGCGGTGGAACCACTCGGCGTCGAGGTAACCGAAGGCGGCAAAGAGGTGGGGATGCTCGCCCTTCTGCTTGGCGCCCTGCTCGATCGCGTTGCCGCTGACCGGCGCGACGTCGACGCGCTTGCCCTCGTGGTCGATCTTCTGCGAGCGCAGGTAGATCGTGCCTTTGCCGTCGCTGCTGAGGATGTCGCTCAGCGCCGTCGGCATCTGCAGGGTCTTGTGCAATTCGTCGAGCGGCTTGCCGCTCTCGGGATCGCGATCAGTGTAGGCGACCTCGACGAGTTTCTTCCCGCTCTTCGCGTCGAGGCGGAAGAATTTCATACCTCCATCGAGGAAGCAGGAGCGACCGCAGACGAAACTGGCGACACCGTCCTCGACGAGAACGCTGCCGTGCACCGGCCAGACACTCTCGAGCTGCTCGAAGGCCATGTGGCGCAGGTCGGTCGGTGCCGCGCGGAAACGCCAGCACAGTTCCCCGTCGCTCGCACGGAGGGCGTAGACGCTGCCGTCCATGCACCCGAAAATGAGACGCCCGGAATCCCAGGTCGGCGGCGAATCAATCCGCGATCCGGCGATGAAATGCCAGGCTTCCTTGCCCGTGGCCGCATCGATGGCGTGCAGGGTGTGGGTCTCGACCGAGGAAACGAAGACCTTGCCACCCGCGGCGACGGGCGCACTGAGGCGTCCGCCTAGTTTCGTCTCCCACGCCGCCGGAAGATCGGCCGCGAGATCCTGGTCGGAGAACCCGCTCCGCTGCGGATCGTGTCGGTAAGTGGGCCAGTCGAGCTCGTGAGTCTCCTCATCGGCCATGTCGAAAGCGGGACCTTTTTCCAGGCGCGCCTCTTCGGGAAGGTTGGGCGGCAGCGGATGCTTCGCTTTTGGGGCGAGCGCGTTCATCCCGAAGAGCTTCGCCTCGGGATAACAGGCGCAGTTGTGCGGACCGGCGTAGGTGAGCCCGTTGCAAGGCAGGACACCGTAGAGACACGCGCCGCGGACCCAGTGATTGAGGTCCCAGTGCTCGTGCTCGTGGTCGACGTACTCGATCCCGGTGCGCGAAGGGATGAGAAATTTGTCCGTCGCCTTCGCGATGTAGCAGCGGTGATGGAACCAGTAGGTGTCCGGCGGCACATCGGGGAGGAACTGCTTTTTCACCTCTCCGCTGCGGAGGTCGCGCCCGATGAATTCGCCGCTCTGACTCCCCTGCAGCGTGCCGGCGTTCCAGACGAGGCCACCGCTGACGATGAGATCCTCGGGCGAGCGGTAGCCCGATTTCTCGTGGGGCGATTCCCACAGCACCTTTCCGGTGGGGGCATCGAGTCCGCGCATCGTGCCGTCTCCGCCCGCGAAAAGCACCGTCTCGCCCGAAAAGAGGAGGCGCGGTCCGAAATTGTATTCGTAGAGCTGCCGGCGCGGGGCCCCCTCACTGACCCAGATTTCCTTCCCACTCTTTGCGTCAAGGCAATGGATCTTTTCCCCGTCGTAGTAGACGAGGCGTGTTCCGTCGACCGAGGGCGTGAGCGGAGCGACGAGCCCCTCCAACTTCCAAAGCGTAGTGCCTTTGTCAGGATCCAGAGCCATGAGGACGCGCGGCTTCTTGTCCCATTCGTATTCCTCGGCGACGCGCTTCTGATCGCTCTGCTGCTGCGGTGCAAAATCCTTCAGCACCCATTCCGCCGAGGGATTGACGAGGGCGTAGAGAACGCCGTCGGAATAAAGGAGCTCCTCCGCCCCCTTCGTCTCGGGAAACACCTGCAGTTCTTCCCCGGTCGCAGCGTCGAGCATGGAGACGGGTGCGGCGACGCCCATCGTCACGAAAATCCGCTCGCCGTCCGCGACGAGGCGGCGCGTCAGCGAGGTCGGCCCCGTCTTCAGCGGCCAGAGGTTCGTGCTCCACTGCTCGATCGGCTTCTTCCAGAGGACCGTTCCATTGAAGGCGTCGCGGGCGATGAGGTGGAACTTCGAGGGCAGGAGGATGCTGATGCGAGAACCCTCGTCCATGATGTAGAAAAGACGTCCCTTCGCCGAGACCTTCGCGCTGAGGGAAGACATGCGGTCGTGGTGGCGCGACCAGCGCGGGCTGCCGAGCCACTGGAGCCGTTCCGGGGGGCCGACCTCGCTGTCCTTCGATGCGGCGTTGCCCTTCGCGTCGTAATAGTAATGCGTCCACTCGTCCATCGACGAGGGCCATGGTTTTTGATGGCGTTTCCAGCCGTCTGCGGTCTTCGTCATGGCGACGCCGAGCGGGGTGAGGACGCGCTCGATTTCGGCCTCGGGGACCGACTCGCCCTCGTCGATAACGAGCAGGTTCACGGTGCCCTCGACATAGGGGAGGTTCGTTCCATTCCAGGCATCGACACTAACCAAGCCATAACTCCCGGCGGCATGGACCGCCTCGCGGGACGCCTTCACTCTGCCCGCGTCACGCACCACCCCCTGGACGAGGTAGCTTTCCGATCCCCTGAGGGCGGCGGTGAGCCTGCCATCTCCGGCACCGACATGGACGACGAACCCGCCTTTCACCGCTGACTGCTCGAGAATGGTGCGGGCCAAGGTAGCCGGGTCCTGCGCCGACGAGGGGAGCAGCGGACCAAAAGAAGCGAGACCGAGAATCAGCAAGGAAAGAAGGGTTTTCATTTGGATTGAAACAAACGGGAGACATCAGGGCCAACCGCGGTGATCAAAACACCGCTCCCCTTGGCCGGTTTCCCACGGAATTGCGTGATGCCACCCGCGCGGATTTGATTCGATCGGCTTCCTGTCCGGATGTCAAGAAAATCGCCGAAATTGGCGGCGATCCATCTCAGAATCTCGCCGCCCCGGCCAGAACTCGAATTGAGGAAAAACTTGCTTCCACGAGGCACCCACTCTTTGGTCACTGAGTCAATCTTCGTTACCATGCCCGACTCCTACCTCTTCGACATCGGAAATGTCATCATCACCGTCGACTTCACGATCGCGGCGCGAAAAATTGCCTCTCTGGCGACCGTCTCTCCCGAGGAAATGCCAGCCGTGCTTTCCCCGTTCGCGATCGACCTCGAACTGGGTAACATCACCCCCGAAGCCTTCATCGAAGCAGCTTCGGAGCGGATCGGTTACACGGGCGATCCGGAATCCTTCCGAGACGCCTTCGCCGACATCTTCGAACTCAATCACCCGATGGTGACCTTCATCGAGTCACTGAAGGAGGAAGGCAAGCCACTCTTCCTGCTCTCGAACACGAACGGCATCCACGTGCCTTTCTTCGAGATGACCTATCCGGTCTTCGGCCTCTTCGATGGCCGGATCTACTCCCACGAGGTCGGCCTGATGAAACCCGATCCGGCGATCTTTGAACTCGTCAAATCATCCCTGCCCCTCGATCCCGCCCGGACGATCTACATCGACGACTTGACCGCGAATTGCGAGGCCGCAAGCGCCGCCGGATTCCACGCGGTGCCCTACGCGGCAACGCGACATGACGAATTTCTGGAAGCGGTTTCCGTTTTCAGAAAGTGACCGGAAGCAACGCTCACTTCCCCGTCTTCGCTTTCAGATCCGCCCAGAATGCCTCGACATTGCCCTTCTTGATCTGGCGACCCGGGATCTGGATGAATTGATCGGCCGGCACGACCGACTTGTCACCACCCGCGAGGGCGTGGAGGACCTTGACCGATTGGTATCCGTATTCGTAGGGATTCTGCACCACCGTGCCGTGGGCCGCGCCCGACTGGATTCCGGCGAGGGTGCCGTCATCTTCGTCAAAACCGATCACTTTCACCACGTTCAGTTTACCGGCCTGCTCAAGGGCTTGGAGGATCGCGGGCGGGTTGTAGGCGAAAAGACCGATCATCGCATCGATTTCGGGATGGCGGGAGAGCGCGTCTTCAGCATTGGCCTTCGACTTGGCGAGATCGAAACCATCGGTGAGCGTGCCGAGGATCTTGAATCCGTTGCCTTCGATGACCTCGCTGGGGGGATCGTAGCGATTGGCATCGACGGAACGCCCGAGCAATTCATCGATGACTCCCTGACGACGCTTACGCGAGTTGTCCTGCTCCATCCGCCCGATCAGGATCATCACCTCGCCGCCTTGGGGCAGAGCCTCCTTCACGAGCTGGCCACAAAGTCGCCCGGCGGTGTAGTTGTCCATCCCGATGTAAGCGAGACGCGCGGACTCGGGCGCATCCGAGTCGTGGGTGACGAGCTTTGTCGCCGCCGCGACTTGATTGAGCATCTCGGTCTGGTTGGCCGGATCGATCGGGCTCACCGCCACGCCCGCATAGCCGCGGGTCACGGCGTCCTCCATCATTTGCTTCTGATCCGTGAGCGAACCCGGCATGAAGACCCCGACCTCGACCCCGAGATCCTGCCCGGCCTGCTTCGCCCCCGCCTCGGCGATGGTCCAGAATTCGGCGACGCCGTTCGTGATGAAGGCATAGCGAGCCTTGGCGGCACCTCCTGCGCTCCCGCCCGACCCGGAATCCCCGCATCCGGTGAGGAGGGCGAGGAAGGCGGCGATCGAAAGCGACAAGGAAAAGGATCGGGAGAGATGGGGAGTCATGCGCGGAAAGTAACGCGGCCACTCCGAAGAGAAAAGCCTTTTCCGCACGGAAGACGAAGGCGCGGTCGCGCCGCCCGATCAATCGACGAGAGTGTCGATCTTTTTCGCCACATCCAGGTCCGCCTCAGTCAGACCACCGGCATCGTGGGTCGTAAGACGCACCGTGATCGTGCACCAGCGGATGTCGATATCGGGATGATGGCCCGCCTCTTCGGCGATCTCGGCCACCGCGTTCACAAAATCGATGCCCTCCATGAAATCATCGAATTCCATCATTCGCACGATGGTGTTGTTTTCGAGATCCCACTCGGGGAGTTTTTTGAGGAGCCCTTCGAGCTCTTCTGGGTCGATCAGTTCTGACATGGCTGGGAGGAGTGAGTGGGCTTACTAGCGAAATACGTCTCGGCCGCAACCGTTAATCGCTAGAAGACAAAAGAAATTGCGCAAGTGGCAATGTGGTTTTTTTAGAGGAGCCTGAAACTCCCGGTTTTGCGCCTTTGAAGCCTCCCCCGCGGCCTTGCGTGACAAAATCGGATTGCAGGAGGCTCCGTTTCGTTGAATCATCCCGGAGCGCGCACCCCTCGAGGCGGACGCAGCCCCTCGCATCTCTCTCCCACTTTCACCCCCCATCATCCATGGCACACGGAAAAATCTACAACAACATCGTCGAAACGGTCGGAAACACCCCCCTCGTGAAGCTCAATCGTGTCACCGAGGGCCTCGAGGCGACAATCGCCCTCAAGTGCGAGTTTTTTAATCCACTCGGCTCCGTCAAGGACCGCATCGGCATGGCCATGGTCGAGGCCGCCGAGGCCGCCGGGGAGATCACCAAGGACACCATCATCGTCGAGCCGACGAGCGGCAACACCGGTATCGCCCTCGCCTTCGTTTGCGCCGCCAAGGGCTACAAGCTGATTCTCACGATGCCCGAGACGATGAGCCTCGAGCGCCGCACCCTTCTCGCCCTGCTCGGAGCCGAACTCGTCCTCACCGAGGGCGCCAAAGGGATGAAGGGCGCCATCGCCAAAGCCGAGGAGATCGCCGCCGCGACGCCGAATTCCTTCATTCCACAGCAGTTCAACAACCCCGCGAACCCCGCGATCCACATCAAGACGACCGCCGAGGAGATCTGGGCCGACACCGATGGCAAAGTCGACATCGTTGTCACCGCCGTCGGCACCGGCGGCACCGCGACCGGTTGCGTCGAAGGACTGAAGAGGAAAAATCCGAACATCCAGGTGATCGTCGCAGAACCGGCCGATTCGCCGGTCATTTCCCAAACCCTCGCGGGCGAGACCCCGACTCCCGGCCCGCACAAGATCCAAGGCACCGGAGCCGGATTCGTCCCGAAAAACCTTCGCCTCAAGAGCGAATCGGGTGAAGACCAGATCGTCGAGTGCGTCAAGGTCTCGAACGATGAATCCTTCGCCATGGCGCGACGGCTCGCCAAGGAGGAAGGCATCCTCGGCGGCATCAGCACCGGCGCGAACGTCTGCGCCGCCATCGAGGTTGCGAAGCGTCCCGAAAACAAAGGCAAATTGATCGTCACGATCGGTTGTTCGACGGGAGAACGTTACCTCTCG
Organism: Akkermansiaceae bacterium UBA5020; assembly: GCA_002396885.1. GTDB lineage: Bacteria > Verrucomicrobiota > Verrucomicrobiia > Verrucomicrobiales > DEV007 > Arctic95D-9. Next base: position 1,117 of record DGXY01000115.1, on the reverse strand, counting down.
ACCGCCCTCGCCGACGAAGCCCGCGCCGCCGTCGGAGGCTGAATCCGGCTTCCGAAGAGATGCAAGTTGGCGGCTGACAAACGAGGATTTTCGTTTAGAATGGCCGCCGCGCCCGTCTCAGCGGGATCTTTTCTTCTTTTTTCACCCCTCCAGACCATGGCAGAAGCCCCCCAGAAGACCACCCACTCCGAGGAATCGCCGAACCTCGACGCGCTCTCCGCGAGCGAAGCGTCGGGTGTTGTCGATGCGATCGACCGGCACCGCACCAAGATTCTCGCCGCCATCGCCATCGGTGCGGTCGTCTTCTGCGGCGTTCTTGTTGGAGCCCAGGTGAAAAAGCAGAAACACCTCGAGGCCGCCGCCGCCTACACCAGTGCCGTTTCCAAGGGCGAAGTCGCTGCCCTTGATGGCGTTCTCGTTGACTTTCCTGGCTCGATCCCGGCGGGCAACGCCCTTCTTTCCAAAGCCGATCTGCAGATCGACCAAGGGAAACCCGAAGACGCGCGCGCCACGCTGGAGCGTTTCGTGAGCGAGTTCAAAAACCATCCCCGCTATCCGCAGGGACTTTTCGCGATGGCAAATGTCTACCACACCTCGGGAGATACCGAAAAAGCGAAGTCCTTCTACGAGCAGGTCATCACGGCCCAACCCGATGGCGAAATGACCCCGCTCGCCCGCATCCGTCTCGGCGATCTCGCCCTCGAGGGCGGCGACGCCAAGACCGCCGACCAACTTTATCAGGAGTCCTACACCCTCCACCCCGGCAATCCTTTCTTCGAGTACGCCGAAGAGAAAATCGCGCTGCTGAAAGTCGGCACTCCCACTGAGATCGAGAAGCCCGCTCCCCCGGCCCCACCCGCAGCGAAAGCCCCGGAGACGGCCGCCCCGGCCCCTGCCGCAGCACCAGCGCCCGTGCCCGCCACTTCTCCGGCGGTGACTCCCCCTCCGGCAGCGCCAGCCAAGCCTGAAGCTCCCAAAGCAGCGGCGCCAGCTCCGGCACTCGCCCCCGCGAAGACAGAAGCACCGAAGACCGAGACTCCTGCTCCTGCTCCTGCTCCTGCTCCTCCTGCTCCTGCTCCTGCTCCTGCTCCTGCGCCTGCTCCTGCTCCTCCTGCTC
>DGXY01000020.1 GCA_002396885.1 Akkermansiaceae bacterium UBA5020 | reverse complement strand
AGGTGTCCAGCGCGATGCAGAAAGCAATCCGCCGGGCCGACGCCAAGCTCGCCGGCTACTGGGCGCTGGAACTCTGGGAGAGCGGTTTCGGCAAGTATTGCTGGAAGCGGCTCCTCACCGTGAGCGCGGAGGACTGCTGGGGCATCCTCACCGCCGAAGTGAAGGCGCTGCACGACGCCTATCTTGTTGTGAACGAGGGCCTGCCCGCCAAGCAGCACCGGGGGCGCATCTTCATCTCCAAAGCGGTGATCCTGCTCTGTCTGGCCAAGAAGAGCCGGGACGCCGATCACTTGCAGAACTTCGTCTATGACCAGACCGCCGGGCTCGATCCCGAGGAACTGGCCGGAGAACTTCGCGAGGCTGAGGACTACGTGCCCATTCCCGCCTACGCATACGACTGCCACACGCGGGAGGGACGGAAGCGGGGCAAGACGAAGAAGGACTTCTTCAAGGCCGAGCAGGAGGCGCTTGAGCCGTTCCAGCCTGGGTTGTTCGATGATGTGATCTGATAACCGTGAGGAGCCGTTACTCAGGACTAACAAGTCGAGAAACCATTACTTTTTCGAGGACGCTTTGAAAAGCTTCCATCGCTCTTTGAGTGCCTCCGGGCTTGGTGCTAGTCTGGAATCAAGGGGTAGAGCGAGTTCACAACCCTCAAACTCCGAATAGGAAGAGTCTGTAAGGGGTGGACCTAAACAAAGTTTTAAGGTTCTTGGATCAATTCCGATCAGATCCAGATCAAAGAGGGTGTGGATATCCGCTCGAAGCAGGATCCCGTTCTGCACGTGGTTGGTTCGCTCGCCCAGATATGGAATCAGGTGGGCGGCCTCCAGCGCAGATTCCGCGTCGCAGCCTGAGACCGAGCACCTGCCTTCGTAGGCCTTGAGCAGACTCTCCCGGAACCTGCCCTGCCCTCGACGGGCCACGATTTCACGGAATGTCTTCTCTCGATTGTCTTTGATCGACGAGGGGGAGAAGTAGCCCTCATCCTCCAAGCGGTCCAATGTCCCCTTGAGATCGCTTGTTGCAGCTCCATCTAATCGGACTGCGCTTATTGATGGACTGTTTCGGGAACTCGGTGCCGCAGGCTGATCTTCCTTGGGGACGATCGTGAAGCCCAAATCTCGGAGCACCCGATTCGCCGAACTCGCGCCCTCGCCTCCACTAAATCGCTCTGGTCCCAAAAGCTCTCCGGTGAGGTGTTTTATCGCAAGTCCCACCACCGCCTTCGGTGCATATCGCCGCCGTCGGTAGACGAGCTCATAACGGGTCGGTTTCCCGAAAGGATGGTCAACGCCTCGGTCCAGATCCTCCAAGGCCTTCAATACATGTTTCGGATCCAAAGCCTCTCGATGGGGAATTGCCATTCGCCTCAATACTCCCGATCGCAGGTTTGCTCAATGCGGTGATCGGCAAAACTGCGCGGCAGCATCACGTCGCCACAACGGTGCGACACCACGCGCCACGGGCAAGAGGAAGGAGGCGGCCCAAGGGGGCCACCGAACCCAAACCCAACGAAGAAACCATGAATGCTGAAACCCAGTCCAAGCCGAAGTCCACCAAAGCCGAGTTCGTCGCCACCTTCATCAAGGCCGACGGCTCACCGCGCACGATGCGCTTTGCCTCCACCATCGAACGCGTCGCCGCCGCCACCGGAATGATCACCGTGTGGGACGTGGAGAAGCGCAGCGTGCGTCGGCTCAACCTTGACACCCTCGTCGGACGGATCATTCCGCTCACCGCCTGAACCGAACCTGAATTACCCAAAATGAACCATCCCATCATCAAGCCGATGCTCGCCGGCAAGTGCGAGCAGCCCGAGTCGCTGAACTTCCCTCTCTTGGCCACTCCCAAGCTCGACGGGATCCGCTGCCTCAAGATCAACGGACGCGCCCTGACGCGATCCTTCAAGCCCGTCTCCAACCGCTTCATCCGCGAGTGGATCGAGGCGAACCTGCCCGATGGACTCGACGGCGAGTTGATCGTGAAAGGCACGACCTTCAGCGAAACTGCCGGGCACGTCGGTCGCGAGAGCGGCGAGCCGGACTTCAGCTTCGCCGTCTTCGACTACGTGGGCGATTCGCTGACCAGGTCCTATGCCGAGCGCATGGCGGAGCTGGCCCGCCTGCCCGACTGCGGTCGGGTGGACAAAGTGCTGCCGGAGGAGATGCGAACGCTTGATGATCTGATGGATTACGAGGAGCGCTGCGTAAGCGAGGGCTACGAGGGCGTGATGATCCGCACGCCGCATTCCCCCTACAAGTGCGGCCGGTCCACCGAGCGCGAGGGATACCTGCTCAAGATCAAGCGATTCGAGGACGCCGAAGCCGTGGTCCTCGATACCTACGAGGGCATGAGCAATTTGAACCCCGCCGAGAAGGACAACTTCGGTCGCACCAAGCGCAGCCTTTCGCAGGCCGGTCTGGTCGGTCGTGGCGAACTGGGCGGCTTTGTGGTGCGCCACGTCGAAACGGGTGTGGAGTTCCGGGTCGGTTACAACCACGTCGTCGGCGGAATCGACCGGGTCACCCTGTGGGAGCAGCGCGAGGCCCTTATTGGACGCCTCGTGAAGTTCCGCCACCAGCCGAGCGGAGCCAAGGAAGCGCCCCGCTTCCCCAAGTTCATCGGGTTCCGTGAAGCTTGGGATCTTTAACAGTTCCATCCCGCCACTGCCCGCCGGGCCGCGTCCTTCACCGTCGAGGGGCGCGGCCCTTTTTGTCGGAGGCCGCCGTGCCTTTCCGCGTGGCAGTTTCACGTCATCACAACGGCGCGACACCACGCGGGACGGGCAAGAGGCTTTTTGGGTCAAGGACATCCTAACCCATTGAACCTCATGAAACTGAAGAAGTGCCAAGATTACCTCGCCAGCCAGATCCGCTGGGGGATTGAACTGGAAACCCGCATCCCCAACACCGCCGGCGTCCAGGTCGGCAATTACCACGGCGGTCATGCGGTCCACGTCGGCATTCACGCCGACACCACCCTGCCGCTGAACGCCCCTACCTTTCAAGGGAGCCGATGGAAAGCCGAGCGCGATGGCTCCATCCGCTGCGACGCGGGCCAAATGCCCTGCGAATTCGTGTCCCCCATTCTCCACGGAAACGAGGGCGTCGAAAACCTCCTGCGCTTCGTGGACTTCATCCATGCCGTCGGAGCGACGGTGAACGATTCCTGCGGCTGCCACATCACCGTGGGGATCGAGAGCGTGATCGGCACGGACGATCCACGGGCGGTGAGTGAGTTCATCCGCAAACTCGCCCACATCAGCCGCTGGCACGCCCGCAGCCTCTACGGCCAAACCGGGGCCGGACGCCATCTGAACCACTACAGCCACCCGCTCTTGGAGGATACCGGTTCCAAGATGCGCCGCCTCGTCACCACCGAGGAAGAGCGGGTCAAAGCCGAGTGCGCCGAGCAGTGCGGACGCGGCATGGTGAATTTCCGCAAGGCCTTCAAGCGCGACGCCGACGGACGCTACGTCGGAGTGGTGGAGTTCCGCGTCTTCGCCGGAACGCTCAACGCGAAGAAGATCCTCCATCACCTTGGCACGGTGCTCGGGCTTTGCCGCCGCGCCAATGAGGTCCGCGTCCTCGGCGGGTTCACGAAGAACAAGGCGCAGATCAAGCGCACCGCCACCGCCGTCTCCGCCCTGCGCTACCTCCACGATTACCTCGGGTGGGCCGGGTCCAAGCGCCCCGTCGCCCTCGGCCTCTTCGGTCCCCTGCACGCGGAGTTCTCCACCATGCGCAAGGAAGCCCAGCGCCTCTGCAAGCGCTTCGACGAGCGCTACCCCGACGCCTCCCTCTGAGGGCGGCGGGACCGATCCCTTTCCTCTCCCACTGAAACCTAGAACCCTGATCCCTGAACCCTAACGAAACCAGAATACCATGTGTGTGATCCTTGTGTGCCCCGATGAAACAAAGCGCCCCGACCGGGACGTGCTTGATGCCTGCCATGCCGCCAACCCGCACGGAGCGGGCGTGGCGTGGCGGGAAGGCGGACGTGTCCGCTGGATGAAGAACCTCGAACCGGACGACCTTGAGGCGCTCCTGCCGGAGTTGCCCGATGAGATCGTGATCCACTTCCGCTGGGCCAGCGTGGGCGGGGTGGACGCGGACCTCTGCCACCCGTTCCCCGTGACCCGCAAAGCCGAGACCGATCTCTTCGGGACGGCTGAGGCGGTGCTCTTCCACAACGGTACGTGGGGAGCCTATGACGAAGCCCTGCGCCGCCTCACCACCGAACGCGGCAAGCGGATTCCGCGCGGTCCGATGAGCGACACCCGCGCCGCCGCGCTATGCGCCCATGTCCACGGACGGCGCGTCCTGTCGAAGCTGCCAGGGCGGTGGGTGTGGATGGAGGCCGAGCAGACCCGTCTCTACGGCGATTGGGAGAAGTATCGGGGGATGCTGGCGAGCAACCTCCACTTCGTTCGGCGGATTGTTAGGGTCTCAGATCGTGACTGGCCCGATGCCGACGAATCCCTGACCGGCCTGTGTCAGTCCGACCTGTGGTCCTGTGAAACCACCCAAAATGGTGCCGGAAACGGTGCGACTCCATGCGCCACGGCTTCGAGTCTCTTTTCCTGAACCCTAACCGAACACTGAAAACCGAAAAACCATGAAACTGTTCAAGATCATCGCCAGCCAAGGCGGTCGCGTCATCTTTGATGACCGCCTTGAAGCCCCCACCCCGAGAGAGGCCCGCAACCAGATGCGGGCGCTCCTCGGGCTTCGCTCCCTCACCGGAGTCGTCTATTCCCTCACGGAAATCCCCGTGGAACTGATCGGCCAGATTGCCGAGAACAAAGTGACCGAGGCGCTCCGGCGCTTCGCGGATGGAACCCCGCCGCCGAGCCTTGAGGAAACCATCCGCGTGGCGGCTGCCGAGGAAGTGCGGCGGCAGTTGGCCGAACTGAGGGCGGAAGCCATCGCCGCCGCCCCGCGTTCAAGCGAACCCAACAGCCATCCCGCCCGGTTTGATCCCTTCCATGACGAAGCCCCCGCGTCCCTCAGTGATGAGGAACTCGCCCGCGTGCGGGTCCATGCCCAGCGCCAGCTCAACGGGATCCGCAGCCGGTTGAATGGGACCGTGGCTCCGAACGAGAACGTGGTGGAGCGGGTCCAGTCCAACGCGGATGAGCGCAGACGAAGCCGGCCGCGAGGGCGACCGGCCACGACCACGGACGGACGGACGATTGACTGGAAATCGGTCAAGAAGCTCTACCTGCGAAACCGCAGCCACAAGCAGACCGCCGCCGCCTTCGACCTGTCCGTGAACACCGTCAAGGCACGGGCCAGAAAGGAGGGCTGGGCACAATGAACCGCGTCGAGATCACCCGTTACGGAAACCGGAACTGGGCCGTGTGGCTCGACGGCGAGTTGCTCGCGGTCACGGTTTACAAGAAGGGAGCCACGGCCGTCGCCCACGCTCTCATTCGCATTTCCACGTCAGCCGGAAAGGAGGTCCACCATGTCATCCTTGCCGCGTGACTCAGCCCTTCTCGTGTCTCCCATGAACTGGAAACCGCTCGGTCCGGAAGACCTGATCGGCCAGGCCGCGCGGGTGGCGAAGGCGCAGGTCACCAAAGCCCGCCGCCTCGCCTCAGGGGATCGTCCGAGCGCTTCCATGAAGCTGCTTCTTTACGGCCCGCCGGGGGTGGGCAAGACCAGTGTCGTGGAAATGGTCGCCCGCGAACTGACCGGATCGGCCCTCGCCGTCGAAGACTTCAACGGGCGCGAGGTCACCGTTGAAGTGGTCCGGGAGTGGATGCGGAGCCTCGCCTATGGGAACCTCTTCAGTCGGTGGAGTGTGCGGATCGTGAACGAACTGGACCGTTGTTCCAAGGAAGCACAGGACCTGCTCCTGACCTACCTCGACCGCCTCCCGCCGGGCCGGGCACTTTTGGGCACGAGCAACCTTCAGTTGGACCTGCTCACCGAGCGATTCCAGACCCGCTTCCAGGCCGTGAAGCTGCTGCCGCCGGAGACCGAGGAGCTGGCCGATTTCCTCATCGCGCATTGGCCCGTGCCGAGACAGACCGCCCTCCAGATCGCGGTGGGCAGTGGTGGCTGTGTTAGGGCCGCGCTCGCCGACCTCGAATCGTGGATTGATTGCCGACCATGAACCCGAACCCCGATCACTCCATGAACCTACCCTCAGAAACCCGCTACGCCATCCGCCTCCCAGACGGTCGCTGCCTCGGACGCTACACGATCCAGGGCGGCATCGTGCCTGTGCCTGCCGTCTTCGCCCACACCTTCGACGACCTCGAAGCAGCGAATGCCCATCTCGAATACGCACGCACCACGTTGGGCTTTCCCGAGGCGGAGCTGGCCCCGCTTTCCGAATGCATCAAACCAAACTCCAAACCCAACCAATGAACCCGATGAACCCGATGAAAACGAAAACCAAGACCCTGATTGTGACCGAAACCCTGCGCTACGAATTCACCGTGCCGGCTGCGATGCACGAGACAGAAGAAACGCTGAAGCGCTTCTTCGCCCGCCATCCCGATCCGTGGAGCGGTGCAGACTTTGCCGCCGTGACGGAGCGGGAGTTTGAAATCGAAGCGGAACCTCTCCCGTGCGGCAGTTTCACGCCGACACAACGGCGCGACGCTGTGGGGCGCGACGAAGAGGCTCAAGGGTCTTCGAGAACCTCAACCCATGAATCCAATGAACACAGCCACCCGACCCCATCCGTCCCCGCTTTCACTCGCCAGCCTGCGCGCCCTCTTTGAAGAGGCGACGCAGCTCGGCGGTGATCCCCGCACCGCGCTCCTCGCTGCTCGATCTGTGCTCAACCTCGCCTATGTCGCCGAGGAGCGCGCGATGACCGCCTATGACGACGATCCGATGAGCGCCTTCGCTCCGTGCGAGTGCGCGGGCGCGGTCTCCGGCCCGTGGCGAAGTCTTCGCGAAATGATCGACGCCAGAATCGCCGTCCTTGAGGACGAGGCCGAAGCTGCGGAGAACGAGTGGTTCTCCATGGCCGAGGCCGTCTGAACCGCTGCCCTTTCACCCGAACCCAAGAACCCGAAAGCCATGCCTGACTCGACCATCCAAGAACTCGGCGAACTGCCACCCGATGCGGCCATCGCCGCCGACCATCGCAACCCGCGCCGCCGCAACCGCGAGGCCCAGCAGGAGGACGAACCCGAAGTGGGCGTCCTCGTCCACCCTGAGCCGCGCCACGAACTTGGCGGGCTGATCCTCCACCGGGGAGTCAGGCAGCAGATCCTCGATGGACTTCGTGCCATCCAGATCCGCGATCAGTTGGAGGAGGTCTGGAGCATCAGCCGCTTGCAGCCTCAGCAGGGGCGCTGCATCCTCAATTTCTACGGGCCGCCCGGCACCGGGAAGACGCGAGCTGCCCAGGGCGTAGCGCACCGGCTCGGCCAACCGCTTTATCAGGTGGACTATTCGTCTGTGATCTCGAAGTATCTGGGCGACACCGCCAAGCACATCAAGCTGGCCTTCGAGCGTGCCACCCATCACGGGGCTGTTCTCTTCCTCGACGAAGCCGACAGCCTGCTCTCCAAGCGGGTCAGCCTCGACGAATCCTGCGCGACCTCGATCAACCAGAACCGCAACACCCTGATGCAGGAACTCGACCGTTTCGAGGGCGTGGTGGTGATGACCACGAACCTCTTCGGTAATTACGACGACGCCTTGCTGCGGCGGGTGCAGCGGCACATCGAGTTCCGCCTTCCCGACGCTTCCATGAGGCGGGAGCTGCTGGCCCTCCATCTACCCAACCCCGAACGGGTGAAGGCCAATCTGCGCTCCCTCGCGGAACAAAGCCGGGGTCTCAGCGGCGGGGACATCCTCAACATCTGCCTGAACGCGATCCATGCAGGGAGCCGCGATCCCGACCCGGCGAAGTGGCTGGTGACAGAGGAGTTGCTGCTCCGCGAGGTGAGGCGAGCGAAGGCGGCGAAGGAGAAGCATTCAGGCCGCAGGGCCGGTGGTCGGCGGATCGGATTTCGCGCTTGATCAAGAACCCTGAAACCAAGACTTTCACGAAGATGGGCTTTCGCATCCTGAGACCGCTGTTTCCTTTGGGAGACGTTTACCTGTCGGCCGGCGCGGCTGCACTGGCGCTGGACCCTGCCGTGATCGACCGGCTGCTCAACCGTCATCATTGCGGCGATTGGGGCGATCTCGGGGAAGATGACAAGCGGGCGAACGACCTCGACATGAAGGAAGGCGGAAGGCTCTTGAGCCGATACGACACCGAGGCGGGTTCGTTCTACGTGATCACCGAGTGGGATCGCTCCATGACGACGCTGATGTTGCGGGAGGAGTATTGATGCCGCTACCTTTACTCTTACCATGACGCCTCTCGGGTCAACAGCCCAAGAAAGTTTACAAAGAATGAGTGCAGAGGCTTCGATTACTTAACTTTGGAGGAAAGAAGACGGAGGGAATTCAAGATCACGAGCAGGGTCGCTCCCGTGTCCGCAAGAATGGCGAGCCAGAGTCCCGCCATGTCGAGAAAGGCGAGGGTGAGGAACAGCGCCTTGATGGAGAGGGCAAAGGCCACGTTGAACTGAATGATGCGGACAGTGCGTCTCCCGATGCGGACCGTTTCGGCGACCTTGCGCAGATCGTCCTTCATCAAGGCGATGTCGGCAGTCTCAATGGCCGTGTCACTGCCGATGGCACCCATCGCAAAACCAACCGTGGCGATGGCAAGGGCGGGCGCGTCATTCACTCCGTCACCGATCATTCCGACGTGACGATACTCGTCCACGAGACGACGGATGTGATCGACCTTTTGCTCCGGCAGCAGATCTCCGAAAGCTTCGTCGATGCCCGCTTGTTTGGCGATGGTGGAGGCAGTTCGCTGGTTGTCGCCGCTGAGCATGATGACCTCCTCGATTCCGGCAGCGTGAATCTCGCGGAGCGCCTCGACCACCTCGGGCCTCAGTGTGTCGGCGATGGCGATGATGCCGAGGATCTCACCGTCACATCCATCGTGCGGTTGGTGGCCAATCACGGCGAGGGACTGCCCCTTTTCCTCGATGGAGGAAAGAACGCCTTCGATCCCGGGACCGCAGAGACCTGTCTCATGCGTTAATTTGTGGTTTCCGATGAAATGGGGATGACCTGCTATTGTCGCCGTGGCGCCGCGCCCGGTGATGGAAACGTAGTTCTCGATGGGCGGAATCGTCAGGCCCTTCGCCCGTGCCGCCTCGGTGATGGCGATGGCGATGGGGTGTTCGGAATGACTGTTGATGGCGGCCGCCCTCGCGAGAATTTCATCCTCGGAGAGGGCGGATTGTGAAATGACTCCGACGACCTTCGGAGTTCCCTGGGTGATGGTGCCGGTCTTGTCGAGGGCGAGCGCGCGGAGTTTGCCAACTGACTCGAGATGGACCCCGCCCTTCACGAGGACTCCACGACGAGCGAGGGCGGTGAGGCCGGAGACAATGCTGACAGGTGTCGCGATGACGAGAGCGCAGGGACAGGCGATGACCAGTAAGACGAGTGACCGGTAAATCCAGAAGAGCCACGGTTGTCCGAACATCAGTGGCGGGACGAGTGCCACGAGGATCGCGAGGACAAAAACCGCTGGCGTGTAGATCGCCGCGAACCGGTCCACAAAACGCTGGGTCGGGGGCTTGTTTTCCTCAGCCTCTCCCACGAGCTGGATGATGCGTGCCAGCGTTGAGGCGGCGGCCGGTTTGGAAACCCGGACGACGAGCGATCCCTCGCCATTCACCGTACCAGCGTAAACTGTGTCATCGGCATTTTTTTCCACGGGCAGGGACTCCCCGGTGATGGGGGCCTGATTGACGCTGGAACTTCCCGAAATGACTTCCCCATCGAGAGGGATGCGACTGCCGCTTTTGATCAGGATTTCGGTCCCGACTTCGACCTCCTCGACGGGGGTTTCTTTTTCGGCTCCATCAGGCGAGCGGACGAGGGCGGTGGGTGGTGAGAGCTTCAGCAAGGCATCGACGGCTCGCCGGGCGCGTCCCGCCGCCCAGGATTCGAGCAGTTCCGAGAGGGCAAAGAGAAAGACGACACTGGCGGCTTCGGCATACTCTCCGATGATCCACGCGCCTGTGACGGCGACGGTCATGAGGACGTTGATATCGAGCCGGAATTTTCGCAAGGCACCCAAGGCGGCGGGGAAGACCAAGGCACCTGCAGCGAGTGTGGCGGCGGCGAAGGCAGCGATCGTGAGCCAGTCGGGCCCTGCGTGGGTCCAGTGCAAGATCAGGCCGATGCCGGTGAGAATTCCCGAGG
>DGXY01000104.1 GCA_002396885.1 Akkermansiaceae bacterium UBA5020 | reverse complement strand
TTCTTGTAAACCGTGACCGCGAGCAGCTCGCCATCGAGCCACACGGCCCAATTCCGGTTTCCGTATCGGGTGATCTCGACTCGGTTCATTGCGCCCAGCCCTCCTTTCTGGCGCGCGCCTTCACCGTGTTCACGGACAGGTCGAAGGCGGCGGCAGTCTGCTTGTGGCTTCGGTTTCGCAGGTAGAGTTTCTTGACCGATTTCCAATCAATCGACCGTCCGTCCGTGGTCGTGGCAGGTCGTCCTCGCGGCCGGCTTCGTCTGCGCTCTTCCGCGTTGGACTGGACCCGCTCCACCACGTTCTCGTTCGGCGTCGCGATCCCGTTCAAGCGGCTGCGGATCCCGTTGAGCTGGCGCTGGGCATGGACCCGCACGCGGGCGAGTTCCTCATCACTGAGGGACGCGGGGGCTTCGTCATGGAAGGGATCAAACCGGGCGGGGTGGCCGTTGGCTTCGCTTGAGCGCGGGGCGGCGGCGATGGCTTCCGCCCTGAGTTCGCCCAGCTGCCGCCGCACTTCCTCAGCAGCCGCCACGCGGATGGTTTCCTCAAGGCTCGGCGGCGGGGAGCCTTCCCCGAAACGCCGGAGCGCGTCAGCCACCTTGCTCTCGGCAATCTGGCCGATCAGTTCCACGGGGATTTCCGTGAGCGAATAGACCACTCCGGTGAGGGAGCGCATTCCGAGGAGCGCCCGCATCTGGTTGCGGGCCTCCCTTGGGGTGGGGGCTTCAAGGCGGTCATCGAAGATGACGCGACCGCCCTGACTGGCAATGATCTTGAATAGTTTCATGGTTTTCGGTTTTTCAATGTTCGGTTAGGGTTCAGGAAAAGAGGCTCGAAGCCGTGGCGCATGGTGTCGCGCCGTTTGCGGCACCATTTTGGCAGGGATCGCAGGACCACAGATCAGGCTGACACAGGCCGGTCAGGGATTCGTCGACATCGGGCCAGTCACGATCCGGGACCCTAACAATCCGCCGAACGAAGTGGAGGTTGCTCGCCAGCATCCCCCGATACTTCTCCCAATCGCCGTAGAGACGGGTCTGCGTGGCTTCCATCCACACCCATCGGCCGGGCAGCTTGGAAAGGACGCGCCGACCGTGGACATGGGCACAGAGGGCGGCGGCACGGGTGTCGCTCATCGGACCGCGCGGAATCCGCTTGCCGCGTTCGGTGGTGAGGCGGCGCAGGGCTTCGTCGTACGCGCCCCACGTTCCGTTCTGGAAGAGCACCGCCTCGGCCGTCCCGAAGAGATCGGTCTCGGCCTTGCGGGTCACGGGGAACGGGTGGCACAGGTCCGCGTCCACTCCACCAACGCTGGCCCAGCGGAAGTGGATCACGATCTCATCGGGCAGTTCCGGCAGGAGCGCCTCAAGATCGTCGGGTTCGAGGTTCTTCATCCAGCGGACACATCCGTCTTCCCGCCACGCCACTCCCGCTCCGTGCGGGTTGGCGGCATGGCAGGCATCAAGCACGTCCCGCTCGGGGCGCACGGTTTCATCGGGGCATACAAGGATCACGCACATGGTATTATGGTTTCGTTAGGGTTCATGGATCAGGGTTCTAGGTTTCAGTGGGAGAGGAAAGGGACGGTCCCGCCGCCCTCAGAGGGAGGCGTCGGGGTAGCGCTCGTCGAAGCGCTTGCAGAGGCGCTGCGCTTCCTTGCGCATGGTGGAGAACTCGGCGTGCAGGGGACCGAAGAGGCCGAGGGCGACGGGGCGCTTGGACCCGGCCCAGCCGAGGTAATCGTGGAGGTAGCGAAGGGCGGAGACGGCGGTGGCGGTGCGCTTGATCTGCGCCTTGTTCTTGGTGAACCCGCCGAGGACGCGGACCTCATTGGCGCGGCGGCAAAGCCCGAGCACCGTGCCAAGGTGATGGAGGATCTTCTTCGCGTTGAGCGTTCCGGCGAAGACGCGGAACTCCACCACTCCGACGTAGCGGCCGTCGGCGTCGCGCTTGAAGGCCTTGCGGAAGTTCACCATGCCGCGCCCGCACTGCTCGGCGCATTCGGCTTTGACCCGCTCTTCCTCGGTGGTGACGAGGCGGCGCATCTTTGAACCCGTGTCCTCCAAGAGCGGGTGGCTGTAGTGGTTCAGGTGGCGTCCGGCCCCGGTCTGGCCATAGAGGCTGCGGGCGTGCCAGCGGCTGATGTGGGCGAGTTTGCGGATGAACTCGCTCACCGCGCGCGGATCGTCCGTGCCGATCACGCTCTCGATGCCCACGGTGATGTGGCAGCCGCAGGAATCGTTCACCGTGGCTCCGATGGCATGGGTGAAGTCCACGAAGCGCAGGAGGTTCTCGACGCCCTCGTCTCCGTGGAGAATGGGGGAGACGAATTCGCAGGGCATCTGGCCCGCGTCACAGCGGATGGAGCCATCGCGCTCGGCTTTCCATCGGCTCCCTTGGAAGGAGGGAGCGTTCAGCGGCAGGGTGGTCTCGGCGTGGATGCCGACGTGGACCGCCTGACCACCATGGTAGTTGCCGACCTGGACGTCGGCGGTGGTGGGGATGCGGGTTTCCAGTTCAATCCCCCAGCGAATCTGGCTGGCGAGGTAATCTTGGCACTTCTTCAGTTTCATGAGGTTCAATGGGTTAGGATGTCCTTGACCCTTTGAGCCTCTCCACCGTCCCGCGTGGTGTCGCGCCGTTGTGACGACGTGAAACTGCCACGCGGAAAGGCGTGTCGGGTGGTGGCCCGATCAAAGGTCCCAGACTTCGCGGAACCCGATGAACTTGGGAAAGCGGGGCGCTTCAGCCGACAAGCTAATCGCGAGCTGTCATCAGGCCCGAACGGCGAAGAAGAGGAATGTCGGCGGTAAAAGGAGGATTCCGAGCAAGAAAAACGTTGCCAATCCGGCTGGATTTTGAGCACAATTACTTCTATGCCCAACTGGAAATGCCCGAGCTGTTCTGCAATACTTCAACGACCGGAAGCAATGCCGGGCAGGATAATGGGAACAGTGAGTTGCGTAGCGTGTGGAAATGCTTTCGATGCCGCAAGAGTTTATTCCGGGGAATTCGATATACCCAAACCTGCACTTCCACAAAGAGGTCCGCAGCCAAGTCTTGAATTGAAAGTGAAAGGAATATTCTTCGCCACAATTGTAGGGGCCTTCGCTTTCATAGTGTTCTTTGCCGTACTCAATACACTTGCTGAAACTTTATTTGCTGAAGTGTGGTTCAAAAAAATTAAGGGTTCACCAGCGGCGTTTTTAATTTTTTTACCCCCCTCTATTCTTGCATTCTTCGCAGCGAGGTCATACTACCGGAGCTATATCGTAAATAAGGGATGGGCATCCAAACGGTAATATACAAAAATGTATGAGGACCGAACCCTCTCCAACTTCTCCCGAACGGCGGCGACAGAGCAGTGGCGTTCGAAATTTGAATCTCTTGTAGAAACTCCCTAGCGGTCTTATTTCTGCCCTACTCACTGCGTCTTCCGTTGTCGCACCGATTGGGAACCGAACGGGAGACGGGAACCTGCCGCTGATCAGATCAGATCATCGAAGAGCCCCGGCTGGAACGGCTCCAATGCCTCCTGCTCGGCCTTGAAGAAGTCCTTCTTCGTCTTGCCCCGCTTTCGTCCCTCCCGCGTGTGGCAGTCATAGGCGTAGCCGGGGATGGGAACGTAATCCTCCGCCTCCCGAAGCTCTCCGGCAAGTTCCTCGGGATCGAGTCCCGCCATCTGGTCGTAGACGAAGTTCTGCAAGTGGTCGGGGTCACGGCTCTTCTTGGAAAGACACAGCAGGATCACTGCTTTGGAGATGAAGATGCGTCCCCGGTGCTGCTTGGCAGGTAGCCCTTCGTTCACGACGAGGTAGGCATCATGGAGCGCTTTCACTTCTGCGGTGAGGATGCCCCAGCAGTCCTCCGCGCTCACGGTGAGAAGCCGCTTCCAGCAGTATTTGCCGAAGCCGCTCTCCCAGAGTTCCAGCGCCCAGTAGCCGGCGAGTTTGGCGTCGGCCCGGCGGAT
>DGXY01000055.1 GCA_002396885.1 Akkermansiaceae bacterium UBA5020 | reverse complement strand
TGACAAAGATGGCGAGTCTTTTTATGTCAGCAGGCACGTGGAAGTCAATCACGAAGAGCGAGTAGCGTTCGCTTTCCCCGCCGAGAATGCCCCTCGTCAAGCGGGCGCACCCAAGGAGGTGGCTGAAACTCACCACTTCCCAAAAACCGTTTCTCCGAATTCTGAGTTCCGACTTCTGATCAGCCCATCCAGTCTCTCGTGGTCGTGGCTGCGGGCCCTCTTTCCCTTGCGCACCCGGCGGAAACCCGGCATCGTCCGCTCCTCCGCCACGTGCATGACCCGCGACCGTTCCCTGCCGATTTTTGAACTCGAGACCGCTTTCCGTCTTGCCCTGCACGAGGAGAACGCCCGCATCGTCGTGGAGGCACCGACGGGATCGGGGAAGTCGACGCAGATCCCGCAGTTCCTCGCCGACAGCGGCCTCTTTGGCGATCGCGAAATCTATGTGCTGCAGCCCCGGCGCCTCGCCGCCCGCATGCTCGCCCATCGCGTCGCGGATGAACGGAACGGCCGCCTCGGCGACGAGGTCGGCTATCAGGTTCGCTTCGAAAACGAGGTCTCCGCAAAGACCCGGATCCGCTTTGTCACCGAGGGCATCCTCATCCGCAAATTGATCGAACAGCCCGACCTGCGAGACGTCGCCGCGGTGGTGCTCGATGAATTCCACGAACGCCATTTCTTCGGCGACATCAGCCTGGCACGTTGCCTCGAGGTGCAACGCACGGTGCGTCCGGACCTGAAGCTGGTCGTGATGTCGGCGACGCTCGAGACCGCGGCCCTCAACGCCTACCTCGGGGAAGGCACCCGCCACATCATCTCCCAGGGCCGCACCTACCCGGTCGAGATCGCCTACGAACCCCAGCGCGAACGCCATCTTGGCGAACTTTGGGACCACGCCGTCCGCGTCATTCGAGATCATCTCAAAACCAATGGCATTCAGGGACATATCTTGGTTTTCATGCCGGGAAGGTATGAAATCCAGAAGACCCTCGACGCCCTCAAACACGCCTCGTGGAGCGGGGGCTTCGAGCTTCACGCCCTCCACGGCGAACTGCCTCCGGCCGAACAGGACGCGGCCGTCGAGCGCAATGTGCGACCCAAGATCGTCGTCGCGACGAATGTGGCCGAGACCTCGATCACGATTGACGGCGTCCGTCTCGTCGTCGATGCCGGACTGGAACGCCGCGCCTCCTTCGACTCGCGCCGGGGCATCGGGACGCTCCACATTGAAAAGATTTCCCGAGCCTCGGCGGATCAGCGGGCGGGACGCGCCGGGCGAACCGGGCCTGGCATCGCGGTCCGACTCTGGAGCGAACGCGAGCACGAGCAGCGCGAGATCGCCACGCCCTCCGAGATCCGGCGAATGGATTTGAGCGAGGCGGTGCTGATCCTGTGTTCGAGCGGGGTCGAGACGATTCGCGCTTTTCCTTGGTTCGAGGCGCCCGATCCCCGAGGTCTCGACGAGGCGATCCGCCGCCTCCGCGAACTCGGGGCGCTCGACGAGCTCGAACAGCTCACCGCCGATGGGCGGCTCATGGGACAATTGCCCGTCCCTCCCCGTTTCGGTCGCATCCTCCTCGACGCGGCCCGGCAGGGGTGTCTCGAGCCCGTCGCCCTCATCACCGCGATCACCCAGGCGCGTTCGCTCTTCCCGGCGCGGAAAAAACATTCCGAACACCTCATGCCGGCCGACTTCGTGCAGGACGGCGATGTCTCCGATTTCCAACCGCTCCTGCGGGCCTGGCGGCAGATGAAACAGAACGGTTTCCGCCGCGAGATCGGCGAACGGCTCGGGATTCACGCCGGCGCCGCCCGCGACATCGACCGCATCGCCGGCCAACTCATCCGTGTCGCCTCGCGCTGGGACCGGAATGCGACCGAGTTCAACGATCCCGACGGCGAATGGCTCGGCAAGATCCTCCTCGGCGGTTTCTCCGACCGTCTCGCCCTGCGCCACAGCGCTGCTACCTTAAGTTGTGCCGTCATCGGCGGACGTCGCGGACAGTTGGAGAAGGAGAGTGTCGCCGCAGACAAAGAGGCCCATCTCTTCATCGTCGGCGAAATGGTCGAGGTCGAGGGCAAGGACGTCTCGGTAAGACTCTCCCTCTGCACCCGTGTCGAGGAGAGCTGGCTGCGCGAACGGTTTCCGGGGGATTTCCAGGAGCGCGATGGTGCGGTCTGGGACGACCGCAACCGCAAGGTCGAGGCGCGCCGCGAACGACGTTTCCGCGACCTCGTCCTCGAATCGCGTCCGAGCGGAACCCCACCGAGGGAACAGTCCGCCACGATCCTCGCCGAGCGAGTCCTCTCCGGCGAACTGAACCTGAAGGCCTGGGACGAGAAGGTCGATGCTTGGTTCGCGCGGATCAACCTCGTTGCCGAACATTGCCCGGAGTATGGCCTCGTCCCGATCGATGAAGAAGCTAAGCTGCTCCTTCTCGAGCAAATCTGCTCCGGAGCGACGAGCTACACCCAGATCAAGGACCGTCCCGTCTGGAACGCGCTCCATCAATGGCTGCCGCCGCACCAGTCCGGAGCCCTCGACTTCCTTGCTCCCGAGACGATCACCCTTTCCTCGGGCAAACCCACCAAGGTCCATTACCGCCTCGGCGAAAAACCGCGCATCTCCGTGCTCATCCAGCATCTTTTCGGGAGGAAGGACTCGCCGACGATCTGCGACGGCAAAGTCCGTGTCGTCATCGAAGTCCTCGCCCCGAATCACCGTCCCGTGCAGGTCACGGAAAATCTCGCGGGATTCTGGACCGGCAGCTATCCGGCGGTGCGGGCACAGCTGCGCGGGAGATACCCGAAGCACGAGTGGCCGGAGTATTGAGCTGGCCCGCAGGGCCCGAAAGAGCCCATGAAAGAATTGAGTTGGCCCACCGTATTTGGGTGGCGTGATCACCTCGCTGGTCTGCTGAAGAATTTCCCCGTACTCCAAAGAGCTACGGAAATTCGGGAAAATAAGAGTTTACATATTATCAGGTTTTCCTAAGTATTTTGACGAGATTGAGATCTTGGGCCTTTCCGGGGGTGTTTCCTGACAAAGGCCATTCGTTTTCACCATTCACTTAACGACTGTGCCATGAACCACTCCTACTCGTCCTCGTTTGAAAAGCCCTCGCGGCCGAACCCGCTCAAGCACTTCTTTTTCTGGCTCTCGGGAGCAGGAGCCGACACCCTCGAGCAATGCCCCGGCTGGGAACAACGCAAGTATGTCGCCTTCGGAGCCACCGTGCTCGTGCCGACCGTCTTCGCCTTCATTGCTTGCGGCTACGCACTCTCCACCCTCACCGACGACTGGCGCGTCATCGCTCCGATCGCCCTCGCCTGGGGTCTCATCATCATGACGATCGACCGTGCCCTCCTCTCGATCTACCGCTCCTATCAGGCGTTCCACCGCAAGATCAGCCAATTCTTCCTCCGCATCGTCGTGGCCGCGCTCATGGGCGTGACGATCTCGCACCCCCTCACCCTGCTGCTCTTCAACGACACGATCTCCAGCGTCGTCGAGGAAGACCGCCAGACCGAGATCGAAGCCGTTCGCGTCGTCGCGAATGGTGAAAAAGCCACCGTCGAGGCGAAAGTCGTCGAGCTCGAGACCCAGATCACGGAGCAGCGATCCAACTTCGAGAAGACCTTTTCGGCCGAGTTCCTCGTCGAGGATGCTTCCGCCGGCCTCGCGGATCCCCTCTCGGACCTGGATGACGAGCTCCGCGCCCAGATGACGGCCAGAATCGAAACCGAAACTGCCGCCGACAGGACCAAGATCGAGAAAGCCGACGCCGACTTTACCGAAATGCAGGGCAAATACGCCACCCTGCAGACCGAGCTCGACTCCTGGCAAAAGGAATTCGAGCGCGAGGTGAACGGCCAGCGCAGCGGCATCGTCGGACTGGGCCCCCGTGCCGAGAGCATCCAAGCCGATCAGCTCGCCTGGCGCCGCGACGAGGCGAAACGCATGAGCGTCACCCTCGCCTACCTCACCGAACAGCGCAACGCCCTTGCCGCCCAGGTCAAGGCGACCGAAGACGGGATCAAAAACGAGTTCGTCGGTCTCGCCGCCGCCAAGGCCGACCGCGTCAAGGAAGAGCGCGCCAGGGTCGCGGATCTGAAGCGCCAGGTGCAGCAGTCGCAGGCCGATCAGTTCGTCGAGCAACAGAACACGATCCGCTCGACCATCACCGCGCAGATCGACACCCGCCTCGCCGAGCTCGGACGCCTCCAGGGTGAACTCGCTGCGATCGGCACGCAGGAGCAGGAGCGCATTGCCGCGATCGCCGCCGAGCCCCGCCGCGACATCCTTACCCAGACCCTCGCCCTTCACAGCCTCTTCGACCAAAACACCGAAGGTGGTCAATTCGCGATGATCGCCTACTTCATCCTCGCGGGTCTCTTCATGCTGATCGATACCATCCCCTTGGTGGTCAAATTCTTCTCCCAGCCCGGGCCCTACGATGCACTGGTCGATCGCGAGGAAGTCCGCTATGCCCGTGAGCGCACCGCCTGGCTGAAGAGCTACCACCAATACATGGACGACCTCTCCGACGGGCGTCTCCTCCATCTCACTCAGAACAAGCCACTCGAGAAAGCCCTCATCGAGGGGATCGACAGCTCGCGTGCGGCCAAGGCCTTTGTCGAGAACCTCCTTGAGCTGGAGACCGCCTTCGAAGAGCGGGTCGAGACCGAGAAGGCCCGCCTCACCGACGAGAAAGGCCAGCGTGCCAAGAACCGCGCCAAACGGCTTGAGCAGTTTGCCGACACCTTCTACGAAGATCTCAATCACCGCATGGAGTCCTTCTTCGACCGCGATGCGGCGAGGGCGGCAGCTCGCAGTGCGGTCTGAGCGGGATCCATCTCCGATTTCCCCCCTGGTTGGCCCTCGTCGAGGCCCCTGCGGGGGGAGCGAGGCGTCAGAGCACCGACTCTTCGATCTTGAGATCTTCGGCGAGGCGCTTCAGCTCATCGCTTGTGCGTTTGATCTCGGTCTCGGCATCGTGCGTCTGCATCGCCCCTTTTTTCCAGATGAAGGAGCCGGTGATGAGTCCTGCCAGGGTAAAGGCCACGGCGCAAAACACGTAATACCACAAAGGATCGATCTCGAGGCCCGGAATGGATAAACCGAACGTCCCGGTGGAGTCGTCGCTCTTCCAACTTTCAAGGAGGCTGGCAAATTCCTGAATCATCTGGTCAGTTCACGGTCTCCGCGACAGCGATGGGGGCGACGATCATCTCGACACGGCGGGCTTTCCAATCGCTGAAGCGGCGATCTTGCCCAGCCGCCTTGACCTTGACCACGGCTTGGGAAACGCCACGCTCAACGAGACGCTCACGCACGGCGTCGGCACGGCGGGCACTGACCGACTCATTGAAATCGGACGAACCTTCGGATCCGGCGTAGCCGATCACCGTCACCTCGACGCGTCGTCCGAGGCGGCGGACGGAGCGGGCACAACGATCGATCTTTTCGATCTCAGCCTGACTCGGCACCGAAGCGGATTCATTGAAAAAGACGGTGAGATCCTCGTCGTTGCCGGTCCAAGCGGAAGAAGCGGGCTCGGGAGAGGCCTCACTCGTGGGCTTGGGGGGATGGTGCGAATGCGTCGACGTGAGCGCATCGAGAGAAATTCCGACCTCTGTGGCCGTTTCGGAGACCAGATTCAGAGTGGCTGCTTCAAGAGCAACCGGATCGACCGGAATGACAGGAGGTTTCACGAAAGCATTGACTCCAAAGCCCGGGAGGTCGCCCAGAGTTTCTTCCATCGCCCGAAGTTTGTCTTTCAAGGCGGAAAGCTCGCTGTCGCGAGAATCGCGCTGCATCATGACGGCACTGATCTGGTTCTGGAGGTCACGGATTGATTCGGACCGGGCAGCGAGCTTTTCTCTCAGTGCCTCGATTTCGGCAAGACTCGCTTGCCGCAGGGCGCTCTCCTCCTCGAATCGCCCAGTCTCGGCGGCCAATTGGACGTGCAGTTTCTCGATTTCGTCGAGGCTGAGAGCCGACTCCTCGGTGAGTTCCTCTCGGATCCGCGCAATTTCAGCGGCATGGGTCGCGGAATCGGCGGCCAACTGCTCGCGCAGTTTCGCGATTTCGTCGAGGCTGAGAACCGACTCCTCGGTGAGTTCCTCTCGGATCCGCGCAATTTCAGCGGCATGGGTCTCGGAATCGGCGGCCAACTGCTCGCGCAGTTTCGCGATTTCGTCGAGGCTGAGTGCCGACTCCTCGGTGAGTTCCCCCCGGATCCGCGCAATCTCAGCGGCATGGGTCTCGGAATCGGCGGCCAACTGCTCGCGCAGTTTCGCGATTTCGTCGGCCTGCAGGGTGATTTCGAGGGCGCCGGTCTCATTGATCGCCTCATGCTCACGACGGAGTTCGGCAAGGCGCGTTTCGATCTCGCTTTCGAGCGCCTCAATCCGCGCCTGAGCCTCCGACTCTCCGGTGGTGCGTTCATCGACGAGGGTTTGCAGCTTTTCAAGTTCCGCGGAAAGCGCGGCGACTTCTCCTTCCTTCTCATCGAGGCGGGAAGCGAGTTGCAGGGTGCGATCATCGCTGGCGCGCAAGGCTTCTTCGAGTTCGCTGACAGAGGCCGACGAGAGGGACCGCTCTTCCCGAGCCGTCTCGAGTTCGACTTGAAGCCTTTCGAATTTCCGTTCGAGATCGCCACCGAAGGACCGCGCCTCGGCGAGTTCCCTTTCGATCTCGACGAGCTGAACCTCGCGCTTCAGCGCCGCTTCCTCGAGTTCGGCGACACGCCGGCCCGCGCGCTCCAGACCCCGTAGCGTCTCATCCTTTTCGCGGGACACCCCCTCGAGTTCCTGCCTCAACTCGCCGAGGGAAATCCCAGCCATCTCCAGTTGCCCGGATAGTGCGGCAATTCTGGCGTTGGACGCTTCGAGGGCCTCCTCGGCGGTGGCGACCCGGCTGAACGAGGCCTCGAATTCCGCCCCGCGTCGGTCCAACTCCGCCTCCAATTGAGTGGCCCGGGACTCGTGGTGACGGGCCTTACGGGAATGCTCCTCGGCATCGACCCGGACCCGGTTCAGTTCGTGATAGCGCTCCGAAAGCGCGAGCTCAAGAGCCGCGACGCGGGCCTGCTGTTCTTCCGTGAAGGCGGCGCGGGCTTTGACCCCGGCATTGAGGGCACGCGACTCTTCGTTGAGGGCTTCGAGTTCGCCCTGGGTTTCGGCGAGCGTGTTCTTGAGTTGGCGCGCGAGATCGCGCTGCTGGCGCAGCTCGGTGGAGAGATCGTTCACCTCGGCACTGCGATCGCTGATAATGGCCTCCAGTTCCTCCATTTGGGCGAGCGCCGTCTGGTATTCGTCTGACTTCGCGGAGAGGGCGATCCGGACTTCGCTGAGCTCGCGCCGGGTTTCGTTGAGCTGAGTGGCGACGGCGGAGGCTACCGTGCGCTCTGACTCCAACAGCGCCTCCAATTCAACGAGTGAAGCCGAAGCCTGATCGCGCACGACCTCGGCGGAGGCAAGCGACTGGAGAGATCCGGCCAATTGTTCCCTCGTCGCCTCGAGATCGCGAGCGAGCGCGAGATTCTGCGCCCCCACCCCACTCAGCTCGGAGAGACGGCCATCGAGAAGCCCCATCTCCTCGATCCGGAGATTGAGGGCGCGACGGACGTCATAGAGTTCGTGGTGGGCATCATTGAGTTCGGCCTGCAAGGAACCGCGGCGGCGGCGGAGCACCTCGATTTCTTCCAATTTTTCGCAGGCTTCAGCGAGCTCGGTTTCACGGTCGGCGAGCATCTTCTCGAGTCGCGCGAGTTCCACTTGGCGGGATTCGGCGGCGACTCCGGCCTCGGCGAGGAGGTTCTCCAAAGCATCCTTCTCTTCTGAAAAACGAGCTTCGAGTAGGGCCCGTCCCTGCTCGACCGATTCGATTGCCTCCGCGTGACGGGCGGAAATCTCGGCAATCTCCGCAGCATTTGCCAAAGAGGCTTTGGTCCGCTGCCCCAGGAAGCGGTCACGCTGGGCTTTGGTTTCCCGCGCACGCTGAGCGAGAAGGTTCTCCAAGGCACCCTTCTCTTCTGAAAAACGAGCTTCCAGCTCGGCCCGTCTCAGCTCGATCGATTCCACTGCCTCCGCGTGACGGGCGGAAATCTCCGCAATCTCCGCAGCGTCTGCCAAGGAGGCTTCGGTCCGCTGTCCTTGGAGGCGGTCACGCCGGGCTTTGGTTTCCCGCGCACGCTGAGCGAGAAGGGCCTTCATTTGGGCGATCTCCGGAGAGGCGGCCGCCGCCACCGGGACCGGCACGGCAATGAGTTTGGACTCGAGCGATTCGACCAGTTTCACCTGCTTTTCGTAATCCGAACGAACGCGATGCAACTCGTCGTGGGTGTCGATGAGGTCCTGCTCGAGATCCCGGATCCGCGAGGCGAAATCCTCTTCACCGGAACTTAGGGTGGACGAACCATCGAGCACCGCAAACGGCAGGATCGGCATCTCGGAACGGTCAGCCTCCTCGCGGAGTCGGGCCACTTCCGCCTTTTCGGTTGCGAGGGCGGACTCGAGTTCCCGAACCTTGGCCCGGGCCGCCACGTCCTCGGCTGAGATCGCGGGGATCCCGGATAGGTCGGCCCCGGTCGCTTTGAGCCCCGCTCCAAGGCGGGCGATCAGTTGTTCCTTTTCAGCCAAGACCGCATCAAAGGCATCCCGGTCCGACTGCCAACGCACGCGGAGTTTCTTGAACAAATCCTGCTGGGAGACGGCGAGGACACTCCATTGGCTGGCGAGATTCATGTTCTCCTCGACGGCATTGTTGAGCCGCTGCTGGAATCGCCCCCAGATGAATTTCGCGAGGAGCAGGCCGATCCCAAAAAAGAGAATGGCGAGGCCCCCAACGGGCAGCAGGCTTTTGAGAAGGAAAAAAGAGAAATCGTGCATCGTGTAAAAAGGAAAAAGAGGAACGGGAAGCGTTCAGCGGTCTCCACCGACAAGCTCGGACTTGAGGCGGGAGATTTCGTCGCTGGTTTTTTCGTAGTCGGCAAAAGCGGCGCGGTTACGCTCCTGCACCCGCTGACTGAAGATACGGGCATTCCGCCAAATAATCCAGCCGCTGACGAAGCCAATGATCACAAAGAGAGCTCCCCCGATCGCAAAGGTCAGCCCCCAGTCGAGGAGGTAGGATTCAGCCGCGGGTGTGAAAAACGATTTCATGGATCAAGGAGGGGGTGATCAGGGATTGGACCCGGTGGACTTGGCTGGCTTGAGGGAGACTTCGACGCGACGGGCCTTCCACTTTTCGGACCGGGGCACATCGGAAACATCCTCTTCGGCCGAGCCCAGACTGAGCGAGGCTTCGGCGAGCCCGAGACGGACCAATTCCGACCGGACGTTACCGGCGCGGCGCAAGCTGAGTGCCTCATTGCTCGCCAAATTCCCGACATTGTCGGAGAATCCGGTGACAACGAGCTCTACATCGCTTCCGGCCGCCTGAATCGCCTCGTGGATGGAGGTGATTTTCGCTTTTTCCTCGTCCTTGAGGAGGTCACTGGCTTTGTCAAAATAGATCGCGAAGGGCTTCAAGGCCTCGGCGAGGCGGGTGCGGTCCTCCGGCAGCAGGGCGGGTTTCGGAAACGGTTGATCGGCATGGAGAAGGCGGTTGTGCACGCGGATCGAACCCGGCAGGGTATTGACGGCGAGGTTGTGGATGATCTGGCGATCCGGTAGGGCGATGGTACGTCCCTCCAGATCGAGGACTCCCTCACGCAGGGTGAACTTCGCGATCGACACGCGCGGCAGGACCTCGGCGAAGAATGCAGGAAGACGCTCCAACCAATCCACCGCCCCCGCCCCGCCCGCGATTTCGTTTTTCACACTCACCTCAGGCAGGGTTTTCTCGAGTGCTTTTTGAATGGCCGTCGCGATCGAGGGATCGGAGAGCCGCCCCGCGAGGATCAAAAGACCTCCCTCATAGACTGCCGAGAGCTCAAGTGAGGCAGCAGCGGAAGAGGAAGGCTCGTCGATTTCAATGATTAATTCGTAGGGTGGGACAGCGACTCGAAAAGGCTCGAGCTGCTCGAGCACGGCCTTGTGCGCGGCGGCATCGACGGCGCTGCCAGTCACCCGGATCCGGGTCGCGTTGAATTCGGCGGTCATCTCGCCACGCAAGCCCCTGAGGAGAGCCGGCAGCAATTGAGCGAGCCGTCCCTGCCAAGGGGCCGCCGCACAGGTCGGATCCGACTCAATGCGGTCCACGACCCCACCTGCCGACCCAGCCTCACGCAGAGCGGTGACGAGATCGGCCCGATCAATGCCCTCGGGAAAGACCCCCGAGAGGGTGATCCCGAAACGATTCCGGGTCACGCGCAGTTCCGAAACCCGCAGGAAGGTATCCGGCACCTTGACCTCGACCTGATCCTCGACCCGATCCACCCCCAGTTGCGCCGCGAGATCGAACAAGCCGGCCTTGAGTCCGTCATTTGGGAGCGTTCCGGCGAGCTTTAAGACCCCCTCCTCAAGCGCGATCTCAACCGGCCCGGGATGGGCGAGCATTCCCGAAACGAGCGAGGCGAATTCCGCCATCTTCGGGAACGGCAGATACATCGGATCCAGCGTCACCGCATTGTCGACGACGCCGATCCCTGGCAAGGAGCGGATGCGAGCGGCAAGCAGGCTACGCGCCGACTCCTCGCCGGCGGAAAGGGCTCCCTCGATTTTCGCCGAATCGCTGCCACTCTCCCGAACGACCCGCAGCCGTGGCGGGAGCGTGGGACGGACCTCGAGCTTGCTCGCCTCGGGGGCAGGCCAATAGGCGGTGGGAACCTTAGCCCCCAGAACAGAAAAAACCTTGGCCACCTCCTCGGGGCGGTCGACATGACCCGAGACATTGCCGTTGAGATGATCGAACTCCACTTTCACCCCGGCATATCCCGCCTCTTGGAGAGCCGCAATCGCCTGAGACTCGAGCTCCGCCTCCACATTGCCGCGCAAGCCCACCTTAGCGAGGAAGGCAGAACCCGCCACCGCCAGGCAGAAGAGAACCACGATGACGAGAAACCTCATGTAACGGGCAAAATCAGGAGCCGATCATATTCAATTTTTACAAACTTCTCAACCCACAACTCGCGCGGTTGAAATTTTGTTTAAATTTAAGAAAATATTCCACGGCATCGGAATCGCTTTATAATTTTAATAAA
>DGXY01000043.1:3039-21193 GCA_002396885.1 Akkermansiaceae bacterium UBA5020 | reverse complement strand
GATGAAGAAAGAGGCTGCCGGAGACGGTGGCCTTTTTTTGTTTTCCAGCGTCTCCCTCCCAACTCTCTCACAAGCCCCCGGTGGAGGGCAGAGTCCGAGCCCACTCCCGTGTGAGCAGGTCCATCGCGTGGTCTTTCAAGAAGGCACGCGAAGCCCGGGCGACAAAATCGACCTCGTCGGCCTGGTGGTGAAAGACAACCATGCGGAAGTCGTCAAAGAGCAGGATGAGAAGGTGTCCACCATCGTAGCCGAACACGAGTTGGTCCGGGCTCCGCTTTTCCTGCTTGAAGTAATAGGCGATGTCGTCGAGGGACGCGGCGAGTTCGCTCACGCGTTCGTCGGGGAAGGGCGTGTCGTGAAAGAGAAGCTCGTGACCCCGGGTCAAAATCAGGCCGTAGACTGATCCCGCGTGACGGATCGCGGCGAGCTCGCTGGCGAAGGTCTGCGGAGTCATGAATTGATGAACTCGCGCATGGATTGGAGGAACTCGCGCATGGGCATGCGGCGGTTTACGATGGCTCCGACGACATCGGGATTCTGCGGATCGGAACTGGGATCGAAGCTGAAGCCGCCCGTTTCTTCGCCCTCATAGTAGACGGCGTGAGCCACCGAGCTCATCTCGAGCTTTTCCCCGACGAGGAGGGCGCATTCCTGCAGGATCATGAGATTGTCTGCAAAACGACTGGTATCCTCCGGGCCGGTGCGCCCCTTCGCGGAACCGCGGCTGGCGCGAAAGAAGCGGGGCTGGCGGACCCGCAAGGCCTCGGCAAGGGCTTCATTGACTGGGGGGGAACTGGCGTCCATCGAGATACAGCCGGTCGCTGCCGGGGCACGGAAGAGCTTAGTTCAGATCGACAAAATGTCGAATTCGCGTTCACTTCCCCATCATTCGACTACCTCTCGGGCGAATGCCGTGTAGGATAGGGAGTCATGACGCTCGCCAACAAGATCACGGTGGTCCGCTTCTTTCTGATCCCGGTCTTCATTGTCTTCGCCGCCTACTACAGCGAAAGCATCACCTCCGGAGAGGAGAACCGCCTTTTCCGCATTCTCGCCCTCGCCACCTACGCGCTCGCATCGATCAGCGACGCGGTCGACGGCTACATCGCCCGGAACTTCAACCAGAGCACCCCGCTGGGCCGTGTCCTCGATCCCATCGCGGACAAGTTGCTCCTCCTCACCGGCGTCGTCACCCTGAGCATCACGAACTGGCATGCCGGACTGCCGATCTGGTTCGCCGTGCTCGTGATCGCGCGCGATGTGGTGATCTCGGTGGGCATGCTGATCATCTACCTCACCCACGGCAAGGCGAAGGTCCGCGCCCGCATCAGCGGAAAAATCTGCACCTTTCTAACCTTGAGTTGCGTCTGCTGGGTTCTCGTCGATTTTTGGAGCGTCGGTTCGCGCCCCTGGCCTCTCGAGGTCCTGATCTACCTCGCCGCCCTCTTCACGGTGGTCACCGGTTACCTTTACCTTGGTGATGGCATCCGCCAACTGAGAGAGTCCGGCCACACCCTCCCCGATTCTGATGTCCCGTAAATTCCTCCCCCGCCTCGCCATCGTCGGCCGTCCCAACGTCGGCAAGTCGGCCATTTTCAATCGTCTTGCCGGACGCCGCATCTCCATCGTTCACGACGAGCCCGGGGTGACGCGCGACCGCATCGCCGTCGAGGTAAAAAAGGCCGCCATCCCCTACGAACTCTGCGACACGGGCGGGATCGGAGCCGTTCTCAACGACGGCTTCGCCGACCAGGTCCGGGCCGAGGCGGACATCGCCATCGCGGCGGCGGATCTGATCCTTTTTGCCGTCGATGCCCGCGAGGGGCTCCAGCCGATCGATCGCGATATCGCCCTGCATCTCCGGGCCAGCGGCACGGCGGTGCTCCTGCTCGTCAACAAGGTCGACACTGAAAAGACCGATCCCCTCACCCACGAGTTCTCCGCGCTGGGATTCGAGACCCAGATCGACATCTCTGCCGCGCACGGACGGAATTTCGGCGATCTCGAGCACACCATCCATACCGAGCTCGATCGCCTCGGCTTCTCCGCGACGGAGGAGGATGAAGAGGGTGCCGAGCCCGATCCCGTGAAGATCGCCATCGTCGGCCGTCCCAATGTCGGAAAATCTTCGCTCATCAACGCTCTTCTGAACGATCAGCGGGCCATCGTCTCGGACGTGGCGGGCACGACCCGCGACGCCGTCGATGTGCCCTACGAGCGGGATGGCCACCCCTTCCTCCTCATCGATACTGCCGGGATCCGGAAACGCACGAAGCGAGATACTTCGGTGGAGGTTTTCTCGGTGATGCGATCGGAGAAATCGATCCGCCGCGCCGACATCTGCCTCCTCGTGATCGACGCTTCTTCCGGGGTGACC
This sequence comes from Akkermansiaceae bacterium UBA5020, assembly GCA_002396885.1. Classification (GTDB taxonomy): domain Bacteria; phylum Verrucomicrobiota; class Verrucomicrobiia; order Verrucomicrobiales; family DEV007; genus Arctic95D-9. The sequence goes on along the minus strand of DGXY01000043.1, from coordinate 18,816 downwards.
TCGCAGGACCGCCGTATCGCCAAGATCGTGATCGACGAGAACAAACCCTGCATCATCGTTCTGAACAAATTCGACCTGTTCCATCCCGACGCGAAATACAGCGACCGCATCGAACAATTCCGCGAAGAACTGGGGGACGATCTCTTCTTCCTCCCCTACGCGCCGAAGGTCGCCATCTCGGCGAAGCATCGCGATCACCTCGGAAAGATCTTCGAGGCGATTGGAAAAGTGCTTAAGGCCGCCGCGGAACCGATCCCCACGGGGGCGCTCAACCGGCTCCTGCACCTCTCGATCGAACGCAATCCCCCGCCGGTCCGCATGGGCAAAAGGCTGAAGCTTCTCTACGCGACCCAGCGACGCGAGGACGAGCCCCGCCGCGTGCCGGTGCCGGAATATCTGCTCTTCGTCAACTACGCCGAGCTGATGACGCGCACCTACGAGCGTTTCCTCGAAAACCAGATCCGCAGCGAATACCCCATGGAGGGCCTGCCTTTTGTCTTCGCGGTGAAATCGCGCGTTTCCGAAACCAAGGAGGCACGAAACAAGGTCGCGAAGGCGAAGAGTGTCGCTTCGGGCGAGAATAAACCGTCGCGCGGAAAGGCCCTTTCGGCGCCGGCGACGAAGAAGGCAGCGACCAAAAAGGCAGCCGCCAAATCTGCGGTGAAGCCGAGGCGGCCCGCCACCAAGGGGCGTCCCTCTACCCGCACCACCGCCAAACGGAGCAGCGCCCCAGCCGGGAAACGTCGCCCCGGGAAGTGACGGGTTTAGCGCGAACGGATTTCGTCGATCTCTTCGGGGGAGGCGGGAAGGACGTTCATCTTCGCGCCGTCCGGCACTTCGACCTGAGGGTTTTCCTCATACAGGTAGGCTTCCATGATCATGTAAACCTTGCCCCGTGCGTTCGGACGAAAGGTGCGTGATCCCAGGGCGCGCGTGATCTTGATGGGTTTTTCGCCCGTCTCGATCTCAAGAACGAACTGCTGCTGGCCGGAGAGACCGAAGGTGGGATCCACTTTCCTCATCTCCGCCTGAATTTCCACGAGAGGGCGGAAGAGTTCCTGATAGGCGACCTTGCCATCCTTGATCTCGGGAGGCGAAACACGGGGCACTTCGAGGTCGACGAAGATATTGAGCGATCCCCGCGGCTGATTCGCAACAAGGTCGGGATTGGCATCGACCAATTCCTTGTTGTGAGGCACCTCGACAAACCCGTCGTTATCGATCACGAGGACGAGCGGCTTGTCCTTTACGTCGAGAAAGAGTTCGATGTCCTTCGGCGTGATCTTCGGGTTCCGGCTCTGGATGCGTAGCTTGTAGCTGGTCGCATCGGACTTTGCGCGGGCATCGCTCTGGGCGATGCGGAGGAGCTGCTGGTAGGGCAGCCGGGCGAGTTCATTGAAGGCGAGCGATCGTCCCGAGAGCGTCTCGGGGGTCGCTACCTCCGCCGCCGGGGAGGGAGCGGCGGGTTTTTCGGGCTCTTGGGAACGCAATCGGACCACTGGAGAAGCGACGACGAGAAGAAGTGACGCGAAGAGAAAACTGGGCAGGCGGTTCATGGCGTCGGGGGTGAGGTAATCTAGTCATTGCCCTTGGGAAAGGCAACTCAAGTCTCCCGGATGGCATCTTCCTCCGCAAAGCGTCCCTCCCAGAAGTGACGGATCCCGTCAGCGCACATTTCTGAGCCGTTGATGACCTGATAATCGGGCCAAAGCCGCGGATCCATCCCCAGTCGATCGGTCTGCTCGAGTTGAAAGGCTTCGTAGGCGACCGCGAGCGCCTCCCCTGCCAAACCCTCCTCGATCCGCTGGCGGACAAACTCAGCATTCAGTGCGACGGCGTCACGGTAGGCGGCAAGGTGGCCCGCCGCGTCAGTTACCTCGCCAAAATGGGTCAGGAAAAGCCGCTCGGGCAAGAGGCCGGCGAGTTTGTCGAGGCTGGCGAGGGTGTGCTCGAGGTGGAACTGCGGCGGAGCCGAAGTCACGGAGAGGTAGGGGCTTCCCCCGAGGCGGGCTCCCGCCGCGTCGCCGGTGAAGATCGTGCCGCCGATCGAGAAGGCGTGATGGTGGAAGGCGTGTCCAGGAGTGTCGTGCGCCCTCACGGTGAGTCCCGCGATTTCGACCGAATCCCCGTCGGCGAGGGCTTTGACCCGCTCGGCCGGAGCCGGGGTGAGACCACCCCATAGACCGTCAAAGCGATCCTGATAGACGCTGCGGGCGCTTTCGAGGAGACGTCCCGGGTCGATGAGGTGGCGCGCACCGCGCGTGTGGACATGGACATCGACGCCACGGGCGGCAAACCATCCCGCGGCACCGGCGTGGTCGAGATGGACGTGGGTGACGAAAAGGCCGCACAGATCCTCCGGTGACAATCCATGGGCCGCCAAACCTGCGACGAGGCGGTCGAGAGTCGACTCCGGCCCCGTCTCGATCAGAAAGGCTCCGTCCTTCCCGCGCACCAGATAGGCGGCGATGCCGCCCTGCACCCCTTGAAACTCCAGATCAATCGTCACGACCTCCATTGCGAGCAAATTGGCTGATTCCGATGGAATGACCAACTCAAACTTGCCGTAATCTCCGGCCATGACTAAGTTCCGCGCCAAATGAGTGCCGAAACCCTCCCCACCGTCCCCACCGATCACGACGATCCCATCAATACCCGGATCCTCGAGGTCTCCGAAGACCTCGTCGAGGGCTTTCAGCGATATCCTCTCCAACACATCGCGGAAAAGTCGGGCGTGCCTCTCGAGACGGTGCTCGAGCGCATCCGGGCGATGGTCGAGGCTGGCGTGATCCGCCGCGTCCGCCAGACCCTCCTCGCCACGAAGATCGCGCACGGCGCCCTTTGCGCGTGGAAGGTCGATCCGAACAAGCTCGATGCGACCTTTGACTTTATGTTCCGGGAGGATCCCTTTTCCGGCCACGTGGTGACCCGCTCGACCGATCGGGAAATCTCCGGCAGCGATTACAAGCTATGGACCACCCTGAAGGTGCCCCAAGGCGAGTCCCTCGAAGAGCACGCCGAAGTCCTCCGCCGCATCACCGGTGCCCAAGAGTTCGTCCTCATGCCCGCGAATGGCATCTTCGCCCTCGGGGTGGGACACGTCCGCCGCAAATCGATGGAGCCCGGCGCCAGGTCCGATGCGCCCGCGGAAATGACCACCACCACGCCCGTCGAACTCAATGCCGACGAGTGGGAGGTCCTCCTCGCGATCAAGGAAGAGCTCGCCCCCGAAGAAATCTCCGAAGATCCTTGGGGGCCCCGTGCCGATGCCATTGGCTTCGAGCGGGAGCGATTTTTTGAAATTGCCGAAACCCTTGATCGTAAGAAAGTCATCGGTCGTTTCTCCACCTTCCTGGAACATGTCAAACCGAGCCAAACCGGCCAACGGGTGACCCGCTTCAACGCGCTCTTCCATTGGAAAGTGCCGGAAGGGATGCAATCGAGAGCCGGTTCAGAGGTCGGACGCCACTCCATCATGACCCACTGCTACTGGCGCGAGGGTGGTCCCCGTTTCGGTGGGGTGAACATCATGGGGGTCGTCCACGGGACCGAGCGCGAGAAGGTGCTCGAGCACAAGGCGGCGATCGACGCACACCTCGCCGAGGTCGGCATTCCCCTGCTCTACACGAACGTCTTCTGGGGTGGTCGCAGCGAAATCAAGCCCTCCGAGATCTCGCCGAAGGTTTACCGGGCTTTCCACGAAAAATGGAAGGACGCCGGCTGCGTTCTGTGATAGCCATCCCGCACGATGAAAATCCGCCAAGTCGCCGCCCTCGCGCGGCTCGAACTCACCGATGAGGAAGCCTCGCGCTACGAGGAGCAGGTCGGCCAGATTCTCCACTACGTCGAACAGCTCAAGGCCATCGACGTGACCGGGATCGAGCCCACCGCCCACGCCGGAGCGCTCTTTGACGTCGTCCGCGAGGATCTCGTGACCGGCGGCGGGCTCACCCGCGAGGAGGCCCTCTCCAACGCCCCCATGGTCGCCCAGGATCAATTCCGTCTACCCAAGGTCGTCGAGTGAGCCCTTGGTGTGCTGGTCGCTGAAAACTGAAAACTGCCTTCTGAAAACTTCCCCGCCGTGAACCCCGCCACGCTCACTCTCACCGGACTCCGCGCCGCCTACGCCGCCGGCGATCTCTCTCCCGCCGAGGTTCTCACCTCCCTCGCTGCGGAAATCGAGTCTCGCGACCCCGCGATCGGCGGCTACCTTTCGCACGATCTCGAACTCGCCCTCGCCGACGCGAAGACCGCTGACCTTTCCAAGCCGCTCGGTGGCGTGCCGATCGCGATCAAGGACCTCATCAATGTGAAGGGGCACCCCTGTTCCTGCGCCTCGAAGATCCTCCACGGCAAATACACCTCGCCCTACGACGCCACCGTCATCCGCAAGCTCCGCGAGGCCGGGGCGATCCCCTTTGGAAGGACGAACATGGACGAGTTCGCGATGGGCTCGTCAAATGAGAATTCGGGGATCCACCCCTGCCGCAATCCCCACGATCCCGAGCGCATCCCGGGCGGTTCCTCCGGCGGCTCTGCCGCCGTCGTCGCCGCCCACACCGCCATTGCCGCCCTCGGCACCGACACGGGTGGCTCGATCCGTCAGCCCGCCTCCCATTGCGGCATCGTCGGGCTGAAGCCGACCTACGGTCGCGTCTCGCGCTACGGACTGGTCGCTTTCGCCTCCTCCCTCGACCAATGCGGTCCCATGACCAAAACCGTGGCCGACGCCGCCGCGATGCTCGAGGTCATTTCCGGAGCCTGCGACCGCGACTCCACCTGTCTCGATGCCCCCGTCCCGCGCTACACCGAGGAAATCGGCAAGGAGATCAGAGGTCTCCGCATCGGATTGCCCGCCGAGTATTTTGCCGCGGGACTCGATCCGGCCGTGCGCGAGCGCGTCGAGGCGGCCGTGAAGTCCCTCGAGTCGCTCGGCGCCGAGATCGTGCCCGTTTCCCTGCCGAACACCGCCCACGCCGTTGCCACCTATTACATCATCGCCACGGCCGAGGCCTCCTCGAATCTCGCCCGCTTCGACGGCGTCCGCTACGGCCACCGCGCTCAGGCCGACGACCTCATCGGCATGTATGGCAAAACGCGCGACGAAGGGTTCGGCGAAGAAGTGAAGCGACGCATCATTCTCGGCACCTACGTGCTCAGCTCGGGCTACTACGACGCCTATTACCTGCGGGCGCAAAAGGTCCGCACCCTCATCCGCCGCGACTTCGAGCAGGCCTTTGCAAAGGTCGATCTGATCGCTTCGCCCGTGTCGCCCGTGCCGCCTTTCAAACTGGGAGAAAAACACAGCGATCCCCTCGCGATGTATCTTGCCGACATCTACACCATCTCCGCGAACCTCGCCGGGATCTGTGGCATTTCCGTGCCCTGCGGCACCGTCACGGTCGAGGGCAAGGATCTGCCGGTCGGTCTGCAACTTCTTGGAAAGCCGTTCGGCGAAGCGGAGTTGATCCGGGCGGCCCATGCCTACGAGGTGACGCGCGGGTGACGGCTCCGTAAGGGATTTTGTGCGCGCCGAATCGAGGGCTCCTTCTCGGTTTCGGCTCGATGCAAACGCGGCCTGATTCCGGAGGCGAGGCCCTGCCGGGATTCCTGGATCCGACTGCCATCCCACCCGGGTTCGCCGAACTCAGGGCGCAAATGGCAGGCGCGTCCTCGCAAACTGAAACAGCGCTCCATGGATTTTCCCTTGCCCACCTGAAACCTCCCCCGCAAGATCAGCGCATGAAATCCCCCATTCTCCTGAGCATCCTCGCCGGGCTCCTCTTCCAGCCCCTCCTCGCCGAAACCCCGTCGGCCACAGCGCTCCTCTCCCCCTTCATCGAGCGCGGCGAACTCGCGGGAGCTGTCGCGCTGGTCACCGATGCGGAGGGCACCCTCTCCGTCGATTGCGTCGGCTGGGCGGACATCGAGTCAAAGCGGCCCATGACGCCCGACACCCTCTTTTGGATCGCCTCGGAATCGAAACCGATGACGGCAGCAGCGGTCATGATCCTCGTCGATGAGGACAAAATCACCCTCGACGATCCGGTCGAAAAATACCTGCCCGAGTTCCGCGCCCAGATGCTCGTGGGCGAGAAGAGCGAAACGCAGACCGTCCTCATCAAGCCCGCGCGTCCCATCACGATCCGCGACTGCCTCTCCCACCTGAGCGGACTTCCCTTCAAATCCGCCGCCGAGGAACCGGTCCTCGACGGTCTCCCCCTCGCCACCGCGGTGCGGACCTACGCGATGACCCCGCTCCAGACCGAGCCCGGAACCGCCTATCAATACTCCAACGCCGGGATCAACACTGCCGCCCGCGTTCTCGAGGTCGTCTCGGGGATGGCCTACGAACAGTTCATGCAAGAGCGCCTCTTCGACCCGCTCGGAATGAAAGACACCACCTTCTGGCCGAACGAAGAGCAAGTCGCCCGTCTCGCCAAATCCTATCGTCCTAACAAAGACAAAACGAAGCTCGAGGCCTTCGAGATCACTCAGCTCCGCTACCCGCTTTCCGACCGGATCTATCGTTTCCCCATGCCGGCGGGCGGACTCTTTTCCACGGCGGAGGATACTGCCCGCTTCGCCCGGATGCTGCTGAACCGGGGCGAGCTCGCCGGGCACCGCTACCTTTCCGAAGCTGCCGTGGCCGAGCTTTCGAAGCGGCAGACGCCCGCATCGCTGAGCAATGCCTACGGATTGGGCTTCGCGGTTGGTCCCGACTGGTTCGGCCATGGCGGCGCCCACGCCACCAATCTCGAGATCCACCCCGGCAAGTCGCGCGGCTTCGTCTGGATGGTCCAGCACGCCGGTTTTCTGGGCGAAGGCAAGGAAGCACAGGGTGTTTTCAAAACGCAGTTTCTGAAATGAACGATGGGGTGGAGGCTCCTCCCATGGCCTATCCCCGGCGCTCCTTCCTCAAATCCGCCGCCTTTGCGCCGCTGGCGTTCGCGGGATCGCAATCGTGTGCGCAGGACCGGTCTCGTCCCCGCGTCCTCTACAGCAACGACACGACCCACATCACCTCGTGCGAAAGCCCGTGGCGGAATCCGAAAGATGGATTCACCGACGAGCATCTCCGCGCCTCGATCCGCGAGGCTGCGGGCGTCGATGCCCATATCCTCCAGCCCGGACTCGGCTGGATTCCCTGGTGGAGTTCGGAACTCTACTCCCCACAGACGCATTATGAGGAATTTCTCGGTTCCTTCGGCATCATGAAACTCCCTACCTACGCGCGTTACCTGCTCGCCGGAGGCGATCTCGTCCGCACCCATCTCGAGGAATGCCGCGCCCACGGGATCGAGGCCTTTGTCTCGATCCGACTCAACGACGGGCATCACGTCCGCGGACTCGCCACCGCCCTCGCCGAAAAGAAGCCGGCACATGATATGTCGCGCTTTTTCTGGGAGAACTACGCGCGATACCGCATCGGAACCGACCCGACGGACTGGGGGCAGGGTGTCCTGAACTGGGCCTTCCCCGAAGTGCCGGCCCACAAACTCGCGCTGATCCGCGAACTCGTGAGCCATTACCCCATCGACGGGCTTGAACTCGACTTTCTGCGCCATTGGAATCGGTTTGCCCCAACCGGCTCCACCCTACAGGAACGAGCCGCGATCACGAGGGCGTTTGTCAGCGAGGTGCGCGCCGCTCTCGACTTGGCCTCGGCGGCCGACGGGAAGCCACGAAAACTTGCGATCCGCGTTCCGGCCAAGATCGTCATCCATCCCGACCAAGGCATCGACCTGCCCGCTCTCGCCGACGCCGGCGTCGATCTCGTGACCCTTTCCTGGTCCTACTTCACCTTTCAGGACGATAGCATACGCGAGGCGAAGGCCCTCATTCCCGATACGCCCGTCTACGCGGAGATGACCCACACCACCTACACCGGCAAAGCACTCGGCGGCAGCGGCACCCAGCCCTACCTGCGGACGACCGCCGAGCAATTTTACACGACCGCGGATCTTGCCTACGAACACGGCGCCGCCGGGGTCAGTCTCTTTAATTTTCCCTACTACCGCGCCCACACCACCCCGGCGATCGGTCCCTTCACCGAGCCGCCCTTCCATGTCCTGCCGAAGCTGCGCGACCGGGATTTCCTCGCCAAACAGCCGCGCTGGTATTTCGTGACGGCGGCACGCAAAGACCCCGTCCTGCCCGGACTCGATTTGCCTGCGCTCCTGCAACGGAACGAAACAAGGACCTTCTCGATCGAGGCCAATCCCCTGAATGGAGTCCATCGCGACGGCCTTGTCCGGCTCCGCTCCGACGAAGCCATTGCTGATCGCGGACTGAGCGTCACCTTGAACGAGGTCGAACTCGCTCCGGTGGCGTTTGTCGCGCATCCCTTGCCTCATCCCTACGAGGCGTTTTCGGGCAAGGCGGAGGAATTCCGCACCTTTTCCTGCCCCGTTTCCCTCGTTCGCAGAGGCAAAAATCGACTTACCGTGACTCTCGAATCGGGCATCCGGGTGAGACTTGTTTTCGTCGATCTGGTCCTGCCAGCCTGACCGGGAATTTCCTTCGGGAAAACGGAGACGACACACGATTTTGATTGATGTAAGGCCCGGGAAAGCAGACCATGCCGTGAAATTGAGACCATGAGAATCAGCTTCCCTCCCCTCCTCGCGATCCTCTGCGGAGCGTCCCTTCTTACCCTTTCGGCTCAGGAACAGGATCCCGCTCCGGATCTTGCCGGGGTCGCCGAGCGCTTCGTCGCCGCCTATAACGAAAAGAACCTCGAAAACATTCTCGCCCTTTACACGGGAGACGCCGAAATGATCGACGAGATCGATGGCCTCTCGGCCTCCGGGATCGATGCGATCCGGAGCATTTTCGAATCGTCCTTCTCCAAGTATCCCGATCGCCGCATCGCCCTTGAGGTGATCGATGTCCGTCAGGTCGCCACCAATGTCGTGATCGAGGAGGGCATTACCCGCTTCTCGGGTGAAGTCCCGAATGAGGAAGGCGACGCCATCGCTTACTCCGCGGTGCTGGTGAAGGATCCCGAAAAGGGCTGGCTCATCGCCTCCTCCCGCGAGATCGCGGCAAAGTCTGCCTTTGTCGATCCGCTCGAGGGTCTCTACCCGCTCGAGGGAGACTGGATTCTGCAGGGAGAGCAGATGCAAATGGAGCTATCCTTGGCGCTCTCCAACTCCGGCCGCTTCCTCGTCGGACGTGCCGTCACCTCGACTCCCGACGCCGGCGCGATGGAGACCGAGCTCCGCATCGGCTACGATCCGTCCATGGACCAGGTCCGCTGGTGGACCTTCGATGAATTGGGCGGCTTCGGGCAAGGGCCCTGGCAAGCCATCGAAAACGGCTGGCTCGTCCGCAGCAGCGGCGTCACCGCTGACGGCGAAGTGACCGCGGCGATCCAGCGCCTCACTTTCGAAGAAAACGACACCATTCTCTGGGACTCGAGCAATCGTTTCCTCAATGGCGTCGCCCAGCCCGACCTGGAACTGCGCCTCGTCCGCCGTCCCCCCGCGCCCTCTTTCTCCTTTATCGGTCCCGATGAATCGGGCGAACCCGAAGCGAGCGCGCCCGCCTCTGCCGAAGCCCCTGCCACCGCTCCCGAAGCCACTTCTCCTTCCTCCACCAAAGCTCCCAAACCATGAAAGCCTCCCTCATCCGGGCACTGCTGCTCTCCCTTTCGCTACTCACGGCCATTCCGCCCCAATCCCTCGAAGCCCGCGGAGCCGGTGGAGGAGGCAATGGCAAACGCGATGAAGACCGAAATCGTGGACAGAACCAGGGGGCGGCACGACCCAACGCTCCAGGGGGCAACGCCGATCACAAAGGTGGCGGAGCTCGGAATCCACTGACGGGTTCGAGCGTTTCAGGTGGTGGTAACAACCGCCCGAACAACCCTAACGACAACCGACCCAACCATCCCAACCAGAACAACAATCCGAACCAAAACAACAACCGCCCCGGTGGCGGAGGTGGCGGAGGTGGGAACAACAACCATCAAGACAAGCGGCCGGACAACAAGCCCAACAATCCGGCGGTTCGACCGGCTCCGCTGCCCGCTCCCGCTCCCGCGCCCTCAACCCGCCCGGCGCCTCTCCCCGCTGGTCCCGGCATGATCAAACCCGCGCCTCAGCCCGTCGCGCCCAATCGTCCCGGTGGTGGTGGCAGCGGCGTCAACAATGAGAACCGGCCCGGTGGGAACAACAACAACAATCGTCCCGGTAACAACGACAAACGGCCTGGCGGAAACAACAATAACAACAACAACAACCGGCCTGGCAATAACGACAACCGGCCCAATCCCCGTCCTCCGCAGCACACCGACAACCGACCGAATCAGGGTAACCGGCCCGGGAACGATCGTCGGCCGAATTTCGTCCCTGGCAAAGTCGTTTATCCCAACCACGTCACCAAACCGGCGAACCGTCCGAATAACAACGTCAACATCAACAATGTTAATAACAACAACATTAACAGCAACAACAAGCGTCCCAATCACCCCGCGCATTACACGAACCGCGCGCGTCCGAAGAACGTGAGTCAGATCACGACGAACACGAACATCAATCAGAACTGGGGCAACCAGTGGAACAACAACACGACCACGATCTGGAACAACAATCGCGTCGTCAACAACCGCCCCGTGACGATCAATGCGAACTTTCAGAATTCGCAGAACTACGCCTACCGTCCCAACTGCTGGGGCTCGCGTCCCTGGTGGTCGAGCTCGACTTACCACACCTGGCACCACGGTAGCTGGAACTACGGCTGGAACAACACCTGGCAGAACTACCACGGCTATTACAACCGTCCCGCCTACCGTCCTCCGGTGAATTATTTCCCCGGATATCGTCCCGGGCCTTCCTATCACTACCACGATTACAACGACGACTTCGACGCAGGCAAGGTAGCCGCCTGGGGCCTTGCGGCGTGGGGTCTTGGCAGTCTCATCTACGATTCCGGCTACTCGAGCTACCGGAATCCTTATCAGGCGCCCCCTGTGCAGACGACCCAGCAGACGATCATCAATTACTCGCAGCCTCTCTCCGTCGTCGCTTCCCGGGAAGTGCCGAAGGAAGAGGCGGCCGCCCTCACTGCCTCCGAGAAATCGTCCGCTGCGATCGAGCGCGCCCGCGCCGAGTTCAAAAACGGCGATTACCTCGCTTCGCTGAAGTCGACTGACGAGTCGATCTCCTTCGCGCCCGGCGATTCCGCTTTGCATGAATTCCGCGCGCTGAACCTCTTCGCCCTCGGGCGCTACGGTGATGCCGCCGGGGTTCTCAATCCCCTCCTCGCCTCCGGTCCGGGCTGGGATTGGGCGACGATGTCCGACTTCTACCCCTCGAGTGACGCCTACGCGGCTCAACTGCGGAAGCTGGAGGCCTATGTCGAGGGCAGTCCGAATTCGGCCGACGCGCATTTCGTGCTGGGATACCATTACCTGGTCGCCGGATTCATCGAGGAGTCCTATGCCATGTTCGACCGCGTCGTGACGCTCCAGCCGGCCGATTCCGTCGCCGTGCAATTGCGGAACCTCGCCGAAAGCTCTTCGTCCAACGCGGCGGGTGACCCGGTCGATCCCGCGACGGCTGCGGCCGCTCCGCCGACCGACCCAAATGTGGTCGTCGAGCCGATCGATCCAACCGACATCGAAGGAGGCTGGAAAGCCCCCGCCGCCGATGGCAAATCGATCACCCTCACGCTCGGCGCGGACGGGAACTTCACCTGGAACTACGACGGTGCCACCGATGGCAAGGTCCTTTCCGGGGAATGGTCCATCGATGAGCAAGGCCAGCTTGTCCTCGCCTCGAGCGATGTGCAGATGGTCGCGGATGTCTCCCTCGACGGCGACACGCTCCGCTTCGTCCTTGCCGGCAGTCCCGTGGGCGACCCCGGCCTGAGCTTCCAACGTCTCTGATTCCGCAACCGCAGGGGCGGTCGGTTGATCCGCCCCTCTTGGCCGGAAGACTCGAGAGGGTCGGGTGTCGCACCCGGCCCTTTTTCGTTTTCCTCAAGCGACCTTCAAGCGCCCGATTGCTGTCAAATCCACTGTGCCACCTTCGCGACGCCCCAGGCGCCGGGAACGAGAATGACCTGCGAGAGGAGGCATCCAAGGAAACGACTCGCGGTCATGCCGATGACCACCGCGCGGAAATAGGAGTGCGTCACCTCGCCTGAAACGACCTTGTCGGAGACGTAGGAGAAATGGGGATCGACAAGGGCGAACATCAGGATCGTACCGATGAAGTTCACCAGGGCCGAGAGATTCCCCGCGGTGAGGCGGAGCTCCGGCACGAGGTAACCCGCATAGAGCGAGGAGAAGACCCCGCAGGTGATGAGGGCGATGCCGCCGACATTGAGAACGAAGACGAACCAGGGCAGGCGCTTCGTTTGGGTGAAGAGCATCACGTTCCCCGGTGCCGGCGGCGTCAGTTCGCGCGCCGCGAGCCACCAGTTGCGCGGATTGGCGGCGGTGAGGATCAGCGCCCCCATCGAGGGACGCCGGTCGAAGCGCTGCACCGCGCGGGTGATGAGCCGTTGAAAGGTCGGGATCAACGCCGCACCGATGAGCGTGCCCACCGCAGCAGCAAAGAGGAGGACGCGGAAATCGCTCGGATCCGGTGTCGCCTCCGACTGGATCGCCATCTCGGTGCGTTTGGAAAGGAGGGGCGCAAGAATCGCGTTCGAACTCCGCGAAAAAAGCACGAGCAGATTGAAAAGAGAAAGCGCGAAGGCGATCCGCCCGGTCCGCACCCCGGCGATACGCACCGCGTAGGAAAGCGTCGAGACCACGTTGATGGCGATTACGAGGACGCAGAGAAAAAGCAGTTCAGAGTCGAGGGGAGGCATTGAGGGAATAGTGCGCCACGCGGGCGGGTTTGTCATTCACCGACCCGAACTTGCGAAAACTTTTTCTTATTTACACTTGCGCAGTGTAGATTCCGGCTAAATACTCCGACCGCCGCCACGAGGCGGAGGTAAAACTCTGAACTGCGAGGACCGACCGGTGCGACCGGAGCCTGCCCGCGAAACACCTCCCAATCGAAATCCATATGAAAATCACCAGAATCGCCCTGCTCGGGCTCGCCTTCGTCCTCGCCCCTTTCCCCAATTCCCGCGGGGAGGAGCTCCTCAACGTCTCCTACGACCCCACCCGTGAGTTCTACACGGAGTTCAACGCCGCCTTTGCCAAGCATTGGCAGGAGAAGACCGGCAAAGAGATCACGATCAACGCCTCCCACGGCGGGTCGAGCAAACAGGCCCGCGCTGTCATCGACGGTCTCGAGGCTGATGTCGTCACTCTCGCCCTCGGTGCCGATATCGACGCGATCGCCGAGTCCGGCCTGATCGCCAAAGATTGGCAAAAGCGCCTCGAGAAGAACAGCGCCCCCTACCAATCGACCCTCGGGTTCCTCGTCCGCAAGGGCAATCCCAAGGGCATCAAGAACTGGGACGACCTCGCCAAGGAAGGTGTCGCCGTGATCACCCCGAATCCGAAGACCTCCGGCGTGGCCCGCTGGAACTTCCTCGCGGCCTGGGGCTGGGCGCTCGAAACTTACGGTGGCGACGAAGCGAAGGTCACCGAATACATTTCGAAGCTCTTCAAGAACGTCCCCGTGCTTGACTCCGGTGCCCGCGGCGCCTCCACCACCTTCATCGAGCGTGGCATCGGTGACGTGCTCATCAACTGGGAGAACGAACTCCTCCTCGCCACCAAACAAGGTGCCGACAAGTTCGAGATCGTCGTCCCCTCGCTGAGCATTCTCGCCGAACCCACCGTGGCCCTCGTCGACCAGAACGTCGACAAGAATGGCACCCGCGCAGCCGCCGAGGCCTACCTCCAGTTCCTCTATTCGGACGAAGGTCAGAATCTCGCCGGCAAGCACTTCTTCCGCCCGAGCAACCCCGAGATCCTCGCGAAATACGCCGCGCAGTATCCCAACGTGAAACTCTTCACGATCGACAAGGTCTTCGGTGGCTGGGGTCCGGCAACGAAGAAGTTCTTCGATGACGATGGCGTCTTCGATCAGATCTACCTCAAGAACAACTGATCCTTTCATTCGGTATCCCTGGTTAGGCTCCCCGTCGTCTCTACAAGGCGGCGGGGAGGTCCCCTCCCCCTTTCCTTCCGCTTTCCTTTTCCCGTCCCCGCTCCGTTCCGACCTCTCCCTCTTTCCCATGAACTCTTCCGCGCTCCCGGAGGATACCGGCCACCGTCCGATTCCATCCGAACGCCCCGCCCCTCGCCGCCGCCTGAACCGCCGTGTCATTCCCGGCTTCGGGCTGACGATGGGCTTCACCCTGACCTATCTCACCCTCCTCGTCCTGATCCCGCTTTCGGCGGTCTTCCTGCGCACCGCGGGCATGGGATGGGAGGATTTCTGGAAGGCCATCAGCGGCCGCCAGGTCGTCGCCTCCTACAAGGTGACCTTCGGGATCTCCTTTCTCGCGGCACTCACGAACGCCTTCTTCGGCTTCATCGTCGCCTGGGTCCTGACTCGATACCGCTTCCCCGGGAGGAAACTCGTCGATGCCCTCGTCGACCTGCCCTTCGCGCTCCCCACCTCGGTCGCCGGGATCGCCCTGACGGCCCTCTACGCGCCCAACGGCTGGCTCGGTCAATACCTCTACCCACTCGGGATCGAGACGGCCTATTCACGGACCGGAATTTTCATCGCCCTGACGTTCATCGGCCTTCCCTTTGTCGTCCGCACATTGCAGCCGGTCATCGAGGATTTTGACAAGGAGGTCGAGGAAGCCGGTGCCTCACTCGGGGCCAGCCGCTTGCGGGTCTTTTTCACCATCATCGTGCCCGGTCTCGTGCCCGCGATGCTGACGGGCTTCTCCCTTGCCTTCGCCCGTGCCATCGGGGAATACGGCTCCGTCATTTTCATCTCGGGCAACAAGCCGCTTCAGACCGAAATCACGCCGCTCGTGATCGTGAAGTCGTTGGAGAACTACAACTACCCGCAGGCCAACGCAGTCGCCTGCGTCATGCTCGTCGCCTCCTTCGTGCTCCTCCTCGTCGTGAATGTGCTGCAACGCTGGTCCGAGTCGATCGGACAGGCCAGGTCGTAGGGCGTGTGTCCTGAAAACTGAAAACTGAACCCTTCCAACGTTCCTCATGGCCGCCATTCTTTCCCGCGTTCGCCACGACAAGCTGCCGACGACCGATCTCGCTACGACCGAACCCGCCTGGGTGCGGTGGCTCCTCACGAGCATCGCGGTCGGCTTTCTCGGGCTTTTCCTCCTCATGCCGCTCCTGGCGGTCTTCTACGAGGCCTTCAAACAGGGCACGAAGCTCTATTTCGCGACCTTTGAGGACCGCTATGCGGTCGAGGCGATCTTCCTCACCCTCAAGATCGCGGCGATTTCGGTACCGGTGAATTTGGTCTTCGGCCTCGCCGCCGCCTGGGTCATCACGAAATACAGCTACCGGGGCAAGAGCCTTCTCGTCACCGTGCTCGACCTCCCCTTCGCGGTGTCGCCGGTGATCGCGGGTCTGCTCTTCGTGCTGATCTTTAGCACCACCCACGGGTGGTTCGCCGCCCCGTTGAAGGCCCTCGACCTAAAGATCATCTTCGCCGTCCCGGGAATCGCGCTCGCCACGGTCTTCATCACCCTGCCCTTCATTGCCCGCGAACTGGTGCCGGTGATGCAGGCCCAAGGACGCGATGAGGAGTTCGCCGCCCTCACTCTCGGTGCGGGCGGTTGGCGCACCTTCTTCAACGTGACCCTGCCAAACGTGAAATGGGGCCTCTTCTACGGGGTCGTCCTCTGCAACGCCCGCGCCATGGGCGA
>DGXY01000043.1:0-2856 GCA_002396885.1 Akkermansiaceae bacterium UBA5020 | reverse complement strand
GCCATGGGCGAGTTCGGCGCGGTCGCCGTCGTCTCGGGCAACATCAAGGGCAAGACGAGCAGCCTGCCCCTCTACATCGAGACGCTCTACAACGAATACAACAGCGTCGCCGCTTTCACCCTCGCCTCGATCCTGTCCCTCCTCGCCCTCCTCACCCTCGTCCTCAAGAACTTCATCGAATGGCGCACCGCCAAATCGCGCGAGGCTTGAGTTCCTGAATCTCCCTATATCACTTTTGCTCCTTTCACGCGGCCGCAGGCCGCCCTCCCCATGAGCATCCGCGCCCTCCACCTCCACAAAACCTTCGGCAACTACAAAGCGCTCGACGACGTCTCGCTCGAGGTGCCCGAAGGTCGTCTCGTCTCGCTCCTCGGACCTTCGGGATCCGGCAAGACGACGGTCCTGCGCATCCTCGCCGGTCTTGAATTCCCGGATCGAGCGAGCGGAGGCGTGATCGAATTTCACGGCGAAGACGTCACCAACATTCCCGCCGGCAAACGGGGGGTCGGATTCGTCTTCCAGCACTACGCGCTCTTCAAACACATGACGATCGCGAAGAACATCGCCTTCGGTCTCCGCGCCAAACCGCGCCGGGAACGACCCGACGAAGCTGCCATCAACGCCCGCGTCAAAGAGCTGCTCGAGCTGGTCCAGCTCGACGGGCTCGGCCAGCGTTATCCGAGCGAACTCTCGGGTGGTCAGCGTCAGCGCGTCGCCCTCGCCCGGGCGATCGCCTCGCAGCCCCGCGTCCTTCTCCTCGATGAGCCCTTCGGCGCCCTCGACGCGAAGGTTCGCAAAGATTTGCGCCGTTGGCTGCGCCTTTTCCAGGAAGAGATCAAGATCACCACGGTCTTTGTCACCCATGATCAGGAGGAGGCTCTCGAATTGGCCGACGAGGTCGTGATCATGAACAACGCCCGCGTCGCCCAGGTCGGGGAACCGCAGTCCGTCTACGATTATCCCTCCTCACCCTTTGTGATCGAGTTCCTCGGCAATGTGAACCGTTTCACCGCGGGAGTGACCCCTCCGGCGGGTGGACGCGCCCGCGAGGGCAAGGACGTGCTTTATGTGCGTCCCCACGACGTCGACATCCAGCTCGGTGAACGCGAGCCGCACGAGTATGCGATCCGTTCGAAGATCCAGCACATCTTCTCGGCCGGGAACTACGCGCGCATCACCCTCGATCGGCTCGGCTATGACGAACCCTTCGAAGCGGAAATCTCCCGGGCGCGCCTGCGCGAACTCGACCTCCGGGTGGGCATGATCGTCTCGGTTGTCTTCCGTCACATCCGCGTCTTTGCGAACGGAGAGTTCCGCGAGAGCGATGTCAACGCGGAAGGAAGGCTCGTCGAGTCCGTCTGAACGACGTCACTTGCCCACGGACGTCTTTTTCTTTGGTGGACGCCCCCGCGGCTTCGCGCCGGTGAGGATCGCGAGGAACCCGTCTTCGGGAGCGAGGCGACGGGAGATCGACTTTTTATCCTTCTCCTCCCCGATCGCAGCCGGCGCAAAAGGAATCGGCGTCTTGTCGCGCCGCATTTTCCGCAACGTGACCTCGACGACATCGGCGAGGGTGTAGCGGTCGAGGATGTTCGAGACGGCGTTGCGCACGTCGATCATCAGCATGCGGAGCCCGCAATGATCCTCGTCGGCGCAAGTGCAGGGCTGGTAGAAGGACTCGCTGGCACAGGGAATCGGCGCGAGCATCCCATCAAGAAGACGCACCATGTCGCCCATCTTGATCTCGGCGGGATCCTTATGCAGGTAATACCCGCCGAACTTTCCCCGCTTCGTCGCAATGATGCCCGCGTGGCGGAAATCGGCGAGAATCTGCTCGACGAATTTCAGCGGCAGGTTGTCTTCGCTGGAGAGATCCGAGGCGGAAAGCACCTCTCGGCCGACCTCGCGGGCGATGCCGAGATTGATCAGGGTGCGCATACCGTATTCGCCGCGTTTGGAAAGTTTCATCAATGGATCTGAAGCTGTCCCCACCTCCGGTGTGTCTGGTCGGCAGGAACTAGGGTAGGATCAACGGGCAGGGGCGATTTTCAAGGGCGAAACTCAACCTTCTCCCATGAGAACACGAGTGACGTCGTCCATCGTGATCCACCCGACGTTCTTTCCCTCCTTGTCGCGGACAAGGGCCGCGATAGTGTCGCCCTCGAGAAAGGTCGCGAGGAGGTGGGTCAGGGAATCGCGCGATCCGACGACGGGCACGGTCAGGATCCTTCCATGCCAATCGACCGGGGCGCGCCATCGCCACCCTCGACCCTTTCAAAGACACCACCGGACCCTCCTGGATCGGGCCCGTCATCCTCCTTGCCCTGCTTTCCTTCGGGAGGCGGATCACTCGAGTTCCTTTGCTCCGGCCTCGTTGCCGGGTCGGGACTGAAAGCGAAACTTCTCGGTGCTCTCGATTTGGGTGACGCGTCCTTCGTGAACGACGATTTGCACGGAGCCAAAACGGAGAGCGGCGACCTTGCGTTCGACGACCTGGAGCCAGGCGGAAATTTCGAGATCGGGCGAGGAAGAGGGATCGGGCGAGGACATGATCGAAACAGGCGATTGGGTGGAAGGGTAATGTTCGCTGCCGGGGCCAGGAGACAACCCTTGGCTTGCGGCTATCAGAGTAGACACTTTCAATCTACACCGGTCAAATCAACATTGAAGAAAATATTCGAAAAAGACCGGACCATCCCATCACTCCGCCCCGCCCACCATGCTAGAATCCCCTATGGATCGAGCTTTGCGGGGCGTCCGAACCTTCCCGAGGCGAGTCCGGGCTTTTCTAAAATGGCGCCCGAGAATTCCCCGGAGGTGAAAAAATCAAGATAAAACACTTGCATTTCCGGAAGC
>DGXY01000059.1:17351-17676 GCA_002396885.1 Akkermansiaceae bacterium UBA5020 | reverse complement strand
GGAATTTTCGCCCCTACCAGGGAATCTCCAGGAAGGGTGATGGTGAGATCCTGCATGCCCGAATCATAATCGAAAGGTCCAGATTTGCCCACAAGACTTTTTGCGTTGGCAGGGAAGTCCGGCAAGAAACCGGCTCGCATTTCCGCCGGGGCTCTCTAAGTTTGGCGCTTGTGGCAAGCGACCGAGACGATGGCTGGAAGCGAGACAAACGACGAGGGCAAACTGACGCCGATGATGCGCCAGTATCAGTCGATGCGTCGTCAGCTCCCGGACGATGTCCTCCTCCTCTTCCGCCTCGGTGATTTCTACGAGATGTTCTTCGAGG
>DGXY01000059.1:0-17187 GCA_002396885.1 Akkermansiaceae bacterium UBA5020 | reverse complement strand
GATTTCTACGAGATGTTCTTCGAGGATGCGAAGATCGCCTCGCCCATCCTCAACGTCGCTCTCACGAAACGGAACGGCATGCCCATGTGTGGCGTGCCCCATCATGCCGCCGAGGGTTATCTCGCGAAGCTCATCCGTGCTGGCAAACGCGTCGCTCTGGCCGAGCAGACGACCGAGCCTCAGCCAGGCAAGATCGTCGAGCGCGAGATCAGCCAGATCATCAGCGCCGGCACGATCGACGACCTCAATCTCCTCGACTCGACCCGGCCGAATTACCTCGCCGCGGTCTACCGCGCGAAGGGTCGTTACGGCCTCGCTTTCGCCGAACACAGCACCGGCGAGTTCCGCCTCACCGAGTTCACCGATCGCAGCGCGCTCGAGGATGAACTCGCACGGATCCGGCCGAGCGAGTTGCTCTTCTCCGAGGAACAGGCGGCCGACTTCGACCTCCTGCCCGCGGCCCTCGCCTACGATGCGTATCCCTTCCTCCACGAGCAGGCCGAATACACCCTGAAGAAACACTTCAAGGTGCAGTCGCTCGACGGCTATGGCTGCGCCGGCCTGCTCCCGGCGGTCGGCGCGGCCGGAGCCGTCGTCCACTACATCGAGACCCAGTTGCGCCGCAGCGTCAGCCATCTCCGCAGTCTCCAGGCCTACCGCACCGAGTCGTTCCTCCTCATCGATGCCGCGAGCCAGACGAATCTCGATCTCGTGACGAGCCGCTCCGGTGGGACCAAAGCCTCTCTCATCGGCGCGCTCGACCGCACCCGCACGCCCATGGGCGCACGCAAGCTGCGGCATTGGCTGCTCCATCCCCTGCGCGATCTCAACACCCTCGTGGCGCGGCAGGATTTCGTCGAATCGCTCATCCGCGAGCCCTATTTGCTGAACACCCTGCGGGGTGATTTCGCCGAGGTCCGCGACATCGAGCGCACCCTCAGCCGCCTCAGCCAGGGCTCGGGCAACGGCCGCGATTTGAAGGCCCTCGAGATGTCCCTACGCCGCGTCCCCGATGTGCGCGATCATCTTGCTGCGCTCGGCGGCGGAGGGCTCGGGCTGGATCTCGAGCGGCGACTCGGTGAATTCGGCGAACTCTGCGAGCTCCTCGGCCGGGCCATCGTCACCGAGCCTCCTGCCACCTTGAAAGAAGGCGGCCTTTTTGCCGACGGCTACAGCTCCACCATCGACGAACTGCGCCGCGCCGCGACCGATGGCAAACAATGGGTCGCCGATCTGCAGGCCCGCGAGCAAGCCCGCACCGGGATCTCTTCGCTGAAGATCAAATACAACGCGGTCTTCGGTTATTTCATCGAGATCACCAACTCCCACCTTCAGAAGGCTCCTCCCGAATACACGCGCAAGCAGACCATGAGCAACGCCGAGCGTTACATCACGCCCGAGTTGAAGGAGGTCGAAAACAAGATCCTCGGCGCCGATGAGCGGCTCCGCGTCCTCGAGTATCAGGAGTTCCTCAGTCTGCGCGAGACCGTGCTCGAGCACCTTACCGCAATCCAGGAGACCGCCGGAGCGCTCGCCGAGATCGACGTGCTCGCCGCCTTCGCCGAGACCGCGCGGCTCTTCGGCTATTGCCGCCCCTTCCTCAACGAGACGAGGAACCTCGTCATCCGGAACGGCCGCCATCCCGTGCTCGATCAGAATATCGGCGAGGAGAAATTCGTCCCCAACGACTCCGATCTCAACGCGGAGACGAACCGCTTCATGCTCATCACTGGTCCGAACATGGCGGGGAAATCGACCTACATCCGTCAGGTCGCGCTCATCACCCTGATGGCCCAAATCGGCAGCTTTGTCCCGGCCGAAAGCGCCGAGATCGGACTCGTCGACCGCATCTTCACGCGGGTCGGCGCGAGCGACGACATCGCCAAGGGGCAATCCACTTTCATGGTCGAAATGACCGAGACCGCCCTCATCGCGAATCACGCGACCGAGCAGAGCCTCGTCATCCTCGACGAGATCGGCCGCGGCACCGCGACCTATGACGGTCTCTCGATCGCCTGGAGCGTCGTCGAGCATCTCCACGACAAGGTCCGCTGCCGCACCCTTTTCGCGACCCACTATCACGAGCTCACCCAGCTCGCGGCTTCACGTCCGGCACTGAACAATTACAACATCGCCGTGCGCGAGTGGAACGAGCAGATCATCTTTCTCCGCCAGATCGTCCCCGGCGCCGCCGACAAGAGCTACGGCATCCAGGTGGCCCGTCTCGCCGGGCTGCCCGATTCCATCATCGCCCGGGCCAAGGAGATCCTCGCCGGACTCGAGGGACAAAGCGCGGTGGCGCCGGAAAGCGGGGCCGATGAAATGATTGCATCACCGGCGAACGCGGCCTTCGAAACCACCCCGAAAAAACGCGTCCCGAGGCAAGGGCAGCAGGATGACAAGGTCGGCGAAGACGGGCCGGAAGAGAAGCAGATGTTGTTGTTTGGTTAGGGCCTCTCCTCAAGCACCCACCGCAAACCATTGAAAAGTCGCGCTGTAGACCCGGCTCGAGCGCCAGGTCGTGAGGCGGGCGACGAAACCCGATTCGCTCACGGTCACGACGGAGAGCGTCAGGCGCGAGCTGCTCCATTGCTCGAGATCAAATCCGGTGAGGCCGAGGTGCACCACGGGCGGTGCGTCGAAGGCGATGGAAAAAGCCACCTCCACTTCATAGGTCCGATCCGGAGATTCCTCTTCCGATACGACATCGAGAGACCAGCCTTCGCTGCCGATGCCAACGGTCACTTCGGCGGCGAGCACCTTCCAGGGGAGATAGTCGGAGTTCATTTCCGGTCAGGGAGAGCAAGGATCCGGCCAAGTTCCTCACCCGGGCCAAAACGATCGGCTCGAAATCGTTTCGCGGTTCTTTTCCCTTTCCCCGGGAGCGTTCCAGACTTTTACTGAGCCGCTCCGTTCCATGACCCGCATTCCGCCCATTCTCGTCATCACCTTTTTCGGGGCGATCGCGGCGTTTTGCGTTTTGCGGGTTCACTTCAACGCGGTGCTCTACGAGATGCTGCCGCAGGACCTGCCCGAGGTGCAGGGGATGGATCGACTCAACCGTTACTTCAGCCGCGATGGACAGCTCATCGTGACAATTAAGGCGGAGGAGGCCTTCGAGGCACAGGAGGCGATGGACTCCCTCGCGAAGCGTCTCGTCGTCGAGCCCGAACTCGTCTCGGCGACCTTCCGCGAACTCACCCTCACCGAGCTTGTCACCGATGGCGGCGGTCTCCTCGCCTGGCTCTGGTTGAACGCACCCGAGGGCAAACTCCCGAACCTGGGCGAGCGTCTCGCCATCGGGCGATCACAGGAGGAAATCTCCGCGGCGATGGAGGCGGTGCAAAGCGGCTTCTTCGATCAGGACGTCGTCGTGAAAAGCTACGATCCGCTCGGGATTTCGAAGCTCGGCGGACTGTTCGGCGAGGGGAGCGGCCCCGATCCGATGAGCTCGGGAGATGGGACTTTTCAAGTGATGTATGTCGAAGGAATGGGGGTCGACTTCACCGACTACCGCGACGCGGCGAAATGGCTCGAGAAGGTGAAGCTCGTCGTCGCCACGTGGAAGGCGGAGTGGGAAGGAGAGCACGAGGGGCGGGACAGCGTCGAGGTCGGCCTCACCGGCACGCCCGCCTTCATGGCCGAGGTGGGGGCTCGGATGGAGTTCGACATGACCCTTTCGGTCTTTTCCACGATGGTGCTGATCGCGCTCCTCTTCTGGTGGATGCACCGGCAGACCAAGCCGCTCGCCTGGCTCATCTCCGGGATGCTCCTGATCCTCTCGATCACGCTGGCGCTCGGAGGTTTCCTCTTTGGTGACCTCAGTGTGATGAGTGCGGGATTCGCCGCGATCCTCATGGGCCTCGCGGTCGACTATGGCATCGTCCTTTATCGCGAGGCTTACGACAGCGGCGAAGACGCGAGGGGTCTGCGCCGCGCGGTGGGTCCCGGCATCTTCTGGGCGGCGGCGACGACGGCGGCGGTATTTCTCTCCCTCAATCTCAGTTCGCTCCCCGGTCTTTCCGAAATGGGCAATCTCGTCGCGATCGGGGTCGCGGTGGGGGCGGTGGTGATGGTCTATGGCTTCGGGCCGATCGCGGTGCAGTTCGTGCGGGAAACCAAGAACAGACCGGTCGAGGCTCCGGTCGTGATCCGATCCTGGGGTCCACGGGCGGCGATGCTCACCGCCCTCCTTGTGCCGGGTTTGACGGTGATCTCGATCTTCACGAAGGAAATGCCCGCGCTCGAGGCGAACTTTCATCCCTTCCGCATCCGCGAGAGTCCCTCGATGATTGCCTGGCAGGCGCTGCAACACGAGCTGAGCGGGCGCGAGCGGGTCGTGCCCACCGTGGTCACGGCGGCGAACTTGACGGAACTCCATGCCAATCTCGACGCAGCCACGCAACGCATCCGCCAAGCGAAGGCGGCCGGGCTGATCGAGGACGCGATCCTACCCGAGATCTTCATCCCCGACCCCGTGCGTCAGGCGGCGAACGCGGCGACCGTGAAAGTCTGGCTCGGAGAACGCGATCGTCTCCTCCGCGAGATCGGAGAAGCGGGCTTTTCCGAGGAAGGTTCGGCCCTCACCACGACGGTCTTCTCGGCCTGGGAGCAATACTTGAAGCAGCTCGCCGAAAACGATTACGCTCATCCCGAGGGCAAGCTCGCGGCCTGGTCGGTCGATCGGCTTTTCGCGCAACGCGACGGCACCTACGCTGCCCTCGCCACGGTGAAGCCGGCCACACCGCGCGACCGCGCCTGGGTCGAAGCGATCTGCAATGAAAACACCGCCGTGGCCAGTCTCGGCTCGCTCGGCACGGCCTTGAACGAGCGGATCCGGGGTGACATGGTCCGCGTCTTTCTCCCGATGCTGGGGATCCTTGTGATCATGCTCGTGATCATTTTCCGCTCGTGGCGGGAGGTGGCTCTGAGCCTTTTCTCGCTGCTCTTTTCCACGGCCATCCTCGTGCTCGCGACGACCTGGACGCCGTTGAGCTGGAATTCCTTCAACGTCTGCGGCCTGCCCCTGATCTTCGGAACCGGGATCGACTACGGGATCCATATGCTCCTGACCCTGCGGAGGAACGGAGGCGACGTCGCCGCGGCCCGTGCCGGGATCGGTCGAGCGCTGCTCTTCTGCGGCGGATCGTCTGCGATCGGGTTCGGATCTTTCGCGACCGCTTCAGCCCACGGCCTCGCCAGCCTCGGTTTGGTTTGCGCGATTGGCATTCTCGCGAACATGATTACCGCCATCTGGCTGCTTCCCCACTGGTATCGCCACCTCCACCGGCTATCGTGAAAGAAGGATTTTCCATTTGCGAACCGCGCGAGGAATTGGACTTTCAAAACTCATCAGGTTTTATCTGGTATCTCCAGATTTCTTAGATTAAGTGAAGATTATTATGCCTTCTCCCCGCCGCCGCCTCCTTTTCGCGATCCTGCTGGGCTATGCCTTTTGCCCGTGGCTCTACCTTTCCGCGCAATCGAACTCGCCCGACATGGGCTTCGTGCAGCGCTGGCTGGCGACGAACTCAGGCGTGGATTCGCTCCAGATCGATTTCACCCAGACGCGCCGGATGCGTTCGGTGAAACTCCCGGTGCGGCAGAATGGCACGCTTTGGCTCGACTACGGAGCGCACCGGTTCCGTTGGCAGACAGGAGACCCAGCGCAGACCATCGTCGTCAGCCAGGGGAAAAACATTCTCATCCTGCGCACGCCGATGAAGCGCTACGAAATCCGTCCCGCCGGCTCGGGAGGTGCGCCCGGCATGGCGGCGCTCGCCAACGGATTCCCCCGCACCCTCGCGGAGTTCCAGCAGCGCTACCGCGTTCTCGAGGTGAGCCCCCAAGCCAACACGAAACGCATCGTGACCCGCCCGCTCGGGGCAGGTGGGCGCGGGGTCGAGACCTTCACCTTTGTCGTCGATGGTTCGCACCACCGCCTCCTCGGCATCGAGATCGATCTCGAGGACGGCTCGTCGGTCAACACCGTCTTCAGCCGGGTCCAGACAAATGTGGGGCTGGCGCGCGACCTCTTCAAGCCCTCACTCGACGGCTACACCGAGACGAAGTTTTGATCCGCAAAGTCGCGCGGAATCGGTCAATGCGTCTCGATCTTTTGCGGCGGCGCGGGCAGCGAAGGGCCGCCCGACGAGGGCAGGACGATGGACTCGAGCGAAGGGGCCGCACCGGCTTCTCCCGCTGGGATAGGTTTCGCTTCGGTCGCCCCGGTTCCTTCGAGTTCACGAATCCGCTTGTGGAGGGAATCGTTTTCCTCGGTCAGGGCCGAGATTTGGTCCTGCAAGTCCACGATCACCTTTTCTTCCTGCGTAAAACCCTCGACCGACATCCGCGGGATTGGTTTGCTGCCACCAGCGGCAAGGCGCTTCCAATGCAGTCCATAGAACCAGCCCGCCATTGCAAGGCCGGCGATGAGCAGGAGGACGAGCGACTGGACCGGGGAAAGAGATTTCACGATCCTCAGAGAAGGCCCCGGTCAGTTGTTCTTCTTTCCGCCAAACAATCGCCAGCCACCCTTTTTCTCGGGGACAGCCGGAGCAGCTCCGGAGGATGAATTGCCTGGACCGGATGTCGCGGCATCCGTGGCTCCGCCTGCGGGAGCGGCATCTTCGCGGGTGATGACGAGTTTCAGATCGTCCGGCACGTTCGCGACATAATCCCAGGAGCGAAGCGGCAGCTTTTCCCCACGAGGATTGTATTCCTGAACCTTACGGCGGATCAGCGTTCCCTTGGCGTCGTAGAGTTGCTCTTCCGAAAAGCGACCGAAGGTATCGTAGATCTGCATCCCCCGGTATTTGAACTGGTCGCGCCCGTCGTAGATGAGGACCTCGCCGGGGCGGCCGAGTTCGTCGAGCATCACGCGGCGCGTTTGCAGCCGCACGCCGTTTTTGCTTTTCGTCTCCTGCGTCAGCGTGTTTGTCTCCATGTCCTGCTTCGACTCGGTGAAGGAACCGTCGCTGTGGTGAATCGCCCTACCCCAGATGTCGACCGGCTTGCCCTTCATCTGACCGAGCTTCACGTGGTATTGGCTGAGCGCCTGCTTCGTGCCATCGGGGAGGATCATGTCGCCACCCCCGAGACCGCCACCGAGGAAGGGGGAATTCCCTGGGGCCGCGGACATGGCGGCGCTGCCCTGGGTCTGGGCGGCGTTCACCGCCGTCTGGTTGACACCCGTCTGTCCCGTCGCGTTTTTGGCGTGAAACTGCGCCTGGAGTCCTGATGTGAAGAACAGGATGAGGAGCCCGGCGAGGGAGTTTCGCTGCATGGTCGCGCGTCGCATAAAGAAGGGTCACAAGGATACCGTTTTCCGGACGTTGCCGCAAGCTTTTGCGCGAAAACCTTTCCGCTCAACGGCTCGTGCGAATCACTCCTTCACCCGCGAATCGAGCAGGA
The DNA here is from genome assembly GCA_002396885.1 of Akkermansiaceae bacterium UBA5020. GTDB lineage: Bacteria > Verrucomicrobiota > Verrucomicrobiia > Verrucomicrobiales > DEV007 > Arctic95D-9. The sequence continues at coordinate 9,774 of DGXY01000059.1, read as the reverse complement.
TCGTGACCGGTCCATCGTTCACCAGTGCCACTTTCATCATCGCGCCGAATTCGCCCGTCGCGATCGGCTTTCCAAGTCCTGCCGAGAGTTCGGCAACAAACCGTTCGTAAAGCGGGATCGCCACCTCGGGTCGGGCGGCGCGGTCGAAGCTGGGGCGCGTGCCTTTCTTGGTCCTCGCATGGAGGGTGAACTGGCTCACGACGAGGGCGCCGCCGCCGGTATCGAGGATCGAGCGGTTCATCTTTCCGTCTTCATCTTCAAAGACGCGCATGGGCAGGATCTTCCCGACGAGCCACGCGACATCCGTGGCGGTGTCACCTTCCTCGACGCCTAACAGAATCAAAAACCCAGGTCCGATTTCGCCGGTGATCCGTTCGCCGACGGTGACAGAAGCTTCGCTGACGCGCTGGAGGACGGCTCGCATGGGCGCTTTTCTGCTTCGCGATTCATCCAAACGCAAGCAGGTTTCCGCGTAAAGTTCCTATTTTCTAGACTTTGCCCTCAGTCCATCGCGGTGATATACTTTACCGCTCCATCATGGGGCCTTTTTGATCTCATCCTGCCCCCCTCATGGAAGTCCTCCTCTCGATCCTTCGTTTCATCGGCGTCTTGTTTCTCGTCGTGATGATGTTCAACATCATGATCGTCGTGCACGAGTGGGGCCACTTCCTCGCCGGTCGCTGGCGCGGACTCTATATCGACCGTTTCCAGATCTGGTTCGGCAAGCCGATCTGGAAAAAGACCTACAACGGCGTGCAATACGGCCTCGGCTCGATCCCTGCCGGCGGCTTTGTCTCATTGCCGCAAATGGCTCCGATGGAGAGCATCGAGGGCAAGGTCGATGGCGAAGCCCCGACGAAGCAACTCCCGCCCATCTCGCCGCTCGACAAGATCATCGTCGCCTTCGCGGGACCGCTTTTCAGCTTCCTCCTTGCCGTCGTTTTCGCAGTGGTCGTCTGGGCCGTGAAGAAGCCGGTAACGGAAGCCGTCGGCACGACCACGGTCGGTTCGGTGCTCGCAGATTCCCCTGCCGCGAAGGCCGGCCTCAAATCCGGCGATCAGATCACCTACGTCGATGGACAGAAAGTCGTGCGATTCCAGGGCATGGACAAGTCCATCATGTGGACCATCATCTCGAGCCCGAACCAAAATATCGAGGTCGACTTCATCCGTCCGGGAGCGGGCGAAATGTCCGTCGTCGTCGAGCGTCCGGCCCAGGCGGAGCAGGAGAAAGTAGAAGGGGGCTGGCTGAAGCAGACTTGGGCCTACCTGACACGCCGGCCCGCCCTCCGCACCATCGGGATCACGCCCCACGTTTCGCCGGTCGTCGGCAAAGTGTTGCCCAACAGCCCGGCCGAAGCCGCAGGACTGCACACCGGCGACGTCATCCGCAAGATCAACGGCACGGAGGTGAGTTCTCCCGAGCAGGTCGCGACCTTCCCCTGGAAGGCCGACCAGGAAGTCACCCTCGTCTACGACCGCAAGGGCACCGCGACCGAAACGAAGGTGACGCCGCGCGTCCCCGAACTCCAAGGCACCAAGCCCCGCATCGGGGTGATCTGGGATCAGGAGGGCGTCCGCACGCTCGTCCGCGAGAATCCGATTACCCAGGTCGTGAACAGTTTCACCGCGATCGTGAAAACGCTCCAAGCGGTCTTCACGCCGAAGTCCGATGTGAAGGCCGGTCACCTCAGCGGACCCGTCGGGATCATGGGGCTCTACTACGATCTTTTCCAACACAGTGAAGGCTGGCGTCTCGCCCTCTGGTTCAGCGTCCTTCTCAATGTGAACCTCGCCATTCTCAACCTGCTGCCCTTCCCCGTCCTCGACGGCGGTCACATCGTCATGGCCACGGTCGAGTGGGTCAGTCGCCGTGCCATCCCCTTCAAGTTCCTCGAGATCGTCCAGACCGCTTTTGTCCTCCTCCTCCTCGGTTTCATGGCCTTTGTCACGTTGAAGGACGTGGGAGACCGGGTGCCAAACGGGCAGGAATCCGAGGCACCGACCGAACAATTCCTGCCTCTCGAGAAAAAGCCAGCATGACTCGGCGCTATTCGCCCTCACCCCTCGGCCTGACGCGCCGCTCCGCGCGCGCCGTCGCGATCGGCCCCGTGCCGCTCGGCGGCGACCATCCCGTGCGTGTCCAGTCCATGCTGACGAGCGACACGCGCGAGACCAACGACTGCGTGAAGGAAACGATGGACCTCGTCGCGGCCGGTTGTGAGATTGTCAGGGTCACCGCCCAGACCCGCCAGATCGCGGCAAATCTTGAACACATCGTCGCGGGGGTCCGTGCTCAGGGGAGCGACGTGCCCCTCGTCGCCGACATCCATTTCAAACCCGACGCCGCGATGGAGGCGGTGAAGTGGGTCGAGAAGGTCCGCGTCAACCCCGGCAACTACGCCGACAAGAAGAAGTTCCAGGTCCGCGAATACACCGACGAACAATACGCCGAGGAACTCGCCCGGATCGAGGAGGAATTCGGGCCGCTCGTGGAAGAGGCCAAGACCCGCGGCGCCGCCATGCGCATCGGGACGAACCACGGATCCCTCAGCGACCGCATCATGAACCGCTTCGGCGACACGCCTCTCGGCATGGTCGAGAGTGCGCTCGAGTTCGCCCGGATCGCCCGCGACCGCGGCTACCACGACTTCGTCTTTTCGATGAAGGCGAGCAATCCCAAGGTCATGATCGAGGCCTACCGGCTTCTTGTCGCCCGTCTCGCCGAACTCGGTGACGATTGGAATTATCCCATCCACCTCGGCGTCACTGAAGCCGGCGACGGCGAGGACGGCCGGATCAAGAGCGCCATTGGGATCGGCTCGCTCCTCTCCGACGGCATCGGCGACACCATCCGCGTCAGCCTCACCGAAGACGCCGTCTACGAGATCCCCGTGGCGCGCGCCCTCGTCGATCTCGTCACCTCGCAACGGGCGAAGTTTTCCGAACCGATCGCCGATCTTTCCTGGGACGAAGTGACCTGGCACCCCTTCGAATATCGCCGCCGCGCTTCGGCGAAGATGGAAATCCAGGGCATCGCCCTCGGAAGCGACGAGACCGTGCGCGTCTTCACGAGCCAGCGGAAGTGGAATGCCCTCGCCCACAAGCTCGACAAGCTCGGCGACTACCAGCCCGAGATCATCATTGAGACTTCCGGCGTCCTCGCCCTCGATCCGCGCGACGAAGCCGCGATCGCCGCCCTCAATCTCTCGGAAACACCGCAACTCGTCACCGTCGCCGACGGTCTCGACCTGCCCGTCATTCCCGCTTTCCGCCTCCTTGCCGCGAAGGCCGATCCACAGCACCCCATCCTGCTGAAGGACACCCTTTTCCCCGCGACCGAAGAGGGTGCGGACTTCCTCCCGACCCTCCTGACCGCGGCGATGAACCTCGGATCCCTCCTCTGCGACGGCATCGGCGATGCCGTCATCGTCCAAGGCGAGGAGGCTCCCGGGCAGTCCCTGCGACTGAGCTACAACATCCTCCAGGCCGCGGGCACGCGCATTTTCAAGACCGACTACGTCGCCTGCCCGAGCTGCGGGCGCACCCTCTTCAACCTGCAATCGACCACACAAAAGATCCGTGAAGCGACCGGCCACCTCAAGGGCGTGCGCATCGCGGTGATGGGCTGCATCGTCAACGGTCCCGGTGAAATGGCCGACGCCGATTTTGGCTATGTCGGAGGTGCCCCCGGCAAGATCAATCTTTACGTCGGAAAAGAGCCGGTGAAGTTCAACATTCCCGAGGGCGAGGCCGTCGAGCGCCTCGTCGATCTGATCAAGGAACACGGCCGCTGGATCAACGCACCGGCGACGGTGGCGGAGGTGTGAGCTTCGTGGTGGGATCCCGCCTGTCACGTTGACGGGTCGATCCGCTGGGTTACAATCCCCGCGCCATGCTCGACATCCGACAACTCCGCGAAGACCCCGAAGGAATCAAGACCCGCCTCCAGACCCGCGGAGGGGAGTCCTGGCGCCTCGTCGACGAGGTCCTCGCCTGCGACGAGCGCCGCCGTGCCGGGGAAACCGAGAAACAAACCCTCCAAAGCGACCGTAACCGCCTCTCGAAGGAGATCGGGGCGATGAAGAAAGAGGGCAAGGACTCGAGCGAACTCGAGTCCACGGTCCGGGGCATCGGCGAGCGCATCAAGGCGATCGGCGAAGAAGCCGACGCGGCCGAAGCCGGTCAAACCAGCACGCTTCTGCAGATTCCCAATCTTCCCCACGCCGCCTGTCCCGTCGGCAGTGACGAGACCGCCAATCCCGTCGTGCGCGATTGGGGGACGAAACCGGAATTTACCTTCGCGCCCAAGGATCACGTCGAGATCGGCACGAGGCTCGGCCTTTTTGATTTCGAGGCGGGCACGAAGATCAGCAGTGGCGGATTTGTCGTCTTCACCGGCGTCGGGGCTAAGCTCGAGCGCGCCCTCATCCAGTTTCTCCTCGATCTCCACACCGAATTCCACGACTACGACGAGGTCGCCCCGCCCCACATCATCAACCGCGATTGCATGTTCGGCACGGGCCAGCTCCCGAAATTCGAGGATGACATGTACGGCCTCGAGGAAAACGCCTTTTTCTTGGCCCCCACCGCCGAGGTTCCGGTGACGAACCTCTATCGCGAGACGATTTTGAAAGAGTCGGATCTGCCGGTCAAGGTCACCGCCTACACGCCCTGCTTCCGGCGCGAGGCGGGCTCGGCGGGACGCGAAAGCCGCGGGCTCATCCGCATGCACCAGTTCGACAAGGTCGAGCTCGTCAACATCGTCCATCCCGACCAGTCCTTCGCCCAGCTCGAGACCCTCACCGCCGAGGCGGAAGCCGTGCTGCAACGGCTCGGGCTCCACTACCGCACCATCGAACTCTGCACCGGCGACCTCGGCTTCAGCTCGTCGAAGACCTACGACATCGAAGTCTGGGCCCCCGGTCACGGCGCCTACCTCGAAGTCTCGAGCTGCTCGAACTTCGTCGATTACCAGGCCCGCCGCATGCGCCTACGTTTCAAGGACGCCGATGGCAACAACCGCTTCTGCCACACCCTCAACGGTTCCGGCACCGCCCTCCCCCGTCTCTACGTCGCCCTCCTCGAGACCTACCAGCAGGAAGACGGCAGCGTGAAGGTGCCCGAGGCCCTCGTGCCCTACCTGAAGCGCGAGGTGATCGGCTGAGGAAAGAAAAAGCCCGGAACCGCTGTGCGGAACCGGGCTCGATCAAAGGGGAAATCCCGGGAGGTTCCTCACTCGGCCGAGACGGCGATCGCGTCGTCGCCGCGCTCACCGGTGCGGATGCGGACGGCGTCTTCGATCGAGGAGACGAACACCTTGCCGTCGCCGATCTTGTTGGTGGAGGCGGCCTTCACGATCGCGTCGACGATCTTGGCGGCATCGCCATCTTCGACGACGATCTCGAGTTTGACCTTGGGGAGAAAGTCGACCGTGTATTCAGATCCACGATAGATTTCGGTGTGGCCTTTCTGGCGACCGAATCCCTTCACTTCGCTGACGGTCATGCCGTGGACACCGGCTTCGGTGAGGGCTTCTTTGACTTCTTCGAGTTTGAAGGGCTTGATGATGGCTTCGATTTTTTTCATTGGTTTTTCTCGTCAGATGGTTTGGTGAGACTTGGGAACATCATTTAAGCATCTTACATGCCAAATTTCGTAAATCGCTCTCTGCGAGCGTTTCGAGGGGCTTTCGGGTTCGTTTTGGTGGGATTTCGAAGCCACTTGTGGTAAGATGCTTACCAGTGGTCGGAAAGTTTCCGCCCGATCCCCGCAGATGGCGCTTCCCAATGTCCCCAACGTGCTCCTCGTCGATGCTGACCCGGAAACGGCCCGCGTCACCCGCGAAGCCTTCGAGGTTTCAGACGTCCGGCTCGTCTCGGTGCCGGACATCGAAGCCGCCGAGGCGGAGTTGATGCACCGGGCCTTTGATGCAGTCGTCTGCGATCTCTCGGGGGAGTCCTTCGCGGGATTCGACTGGCTCAAGACCCTCCATCGCACCCGGCCGCTCCTCCCCGTGATCGGGATCGCGAGCGCAACGGGGAGCCGCTCGGCGATCGAGGCGGTCAAGGCCGGAGCCTTCGATTTCCTCCCCAAACCGCTCGATCCGGGTGAAGTCTGCCGCGTCGTGCGCGAGGCGATCGAGTGTTCGCGCAAGGGCTCCGAGACCGTCGCGATCGACCCGCGCAATGAACTCGCCGAGGAAAGCGACACCCTCGTCGGGAACAGCCGGGCCATGCTCGATGTCTACAAGGCCCTCGGTCGTCTTTCCCCCACGCCCGTGACCGTGCTGATCCGCGGCGAGACCGGGACGGGGAAGGAACTGGTCGCCCGGGCCCTCTACCAGCACGGCCATCGTTCCCACCGCCCCTTCATCACCGTGAACTGTGCCGCCATTCCGGAAAACCTCCTTGAGTCGGAGCTCTTCGGCCACGAAAAAGGCTCTTTCACCGGAGCCACCGCGACGCGGATCGGGAAATTCGAGCAGGCGAACAATGCGACGCTCTTTCTCGACGAAATCGGCGACCTCAATCTCGCGCTCCAGGCCAAACTTCTCCGCGTTCTTCAGGAAAAGCGATTTCATCGCGTCGGTGGCAACGAAGAGATCGCCGTCGACGCGCGCATCATCGCGGCGACCCACCGGCCGCTCGAACGCATGATTGCCGAGGGTCACTTCCGCGAGGATCTCTTTTACCGGCTCAATGTCGCCACGATCAAGCTGCCGCCGCTGCGCGACCGCACCGGCGACATCCCCTTGCTCACGCACTTTTTCCTGAAACGCCTCAGCCGCGAACTCGGGCTGCCTCCCGTCACGATGTCGCGTGGCGCCCTTTCCTGTCTCGAGTCGGCCCGGCTCCCCGGCAACGTGCGTCAGCTCCAGAATCTTGTGCGCAAAGCCCTCCTTCGCAGCCGCGGTTACCCGATCGACCGCTCCCTCGTCGAGGAACTCCTCCAGGAGACCGATGGAGGCGAGGATCCGGCCCGTGAGACCGATCCGATCCGCCAATGGATCTCCCGGCTCATCGACGAAGCCGCCGCCGCCGGAGGCGGCGAGGCACATCGCATCGCCATCGAGAAGATCGAGTCAACCCTCGTCGGCGAAGCGATGCGCCGCAGCGGCGGGAACATTTCGAGGGCCGCCGACTGGCTCGGCCTCTCTCGCCTCACGGTGCGCGAGAAGATGAAAAAATACCGGCTGTAAAGGCACGTTTCAACCTGCCACCGGAATCGCGAGCCAGGCCGTCATCGTTCCATCGGCGCAGCGAAGGCCGAGCCGGATATTCATGTCTCCGGCGAGGATCGACGCCGCCGTCAGGCCGATGCCGAAATGCTCGCTTCCCTTCGAGGATTCAAAGGGGAGGAAAAAGCGTTTGAGGGTCTCCTCTTCGATCTGCCCGCAACGATTGCGGATGAAGAGATCGACCGTGCCACCCTGGCTCGCTTCGCCGGGGGGAAAGAGATCGACCGCGACAGTGCTGCCCGGAACGCCCGCGGCGGCCTCGGCCGCATTGCGCATCAGGTGAAAAAAGACTTCCCCGAGGCGGGTCGAGTCGGCCAATACCGGAGGCTGCGGCTCGCGCACATTCCACACGACGGAAACCCCGAGAGGCGCGCTGATGTCCTGCGTTTTCCCCTTCCAATAGGTCAGCGGGTCGGTGATCCGCATGGGAGCGATTTCGCAGCGGGCGCAGCCCGTGGCTCCGAGGATCTCCCGATTCAGATCCGTCGCCGCCCTTGCGGAGGTCTGCATCTGTTCGGCGCTTTCGCGGACTTCTTCGTTGATCGTGTCATCGAAGAGGATCAGGGCCGAGAAACCCTGGATCACCCCCATCAGGTTGTTGTGCTTGTGAACGTAACCCTTCAGGAAGAACTCATAGAACCGCCGCGTCGGACCTTGTCCGAGTCGGAAGTCGTCCGCGTAGAGGAAATCGGCCATGGCGAGGAAGGGCGGTTGCTGGACCAGAATACCGCGATCAATTGTTTAAGACAACTTAATAAATTACCAGGGATTCAAGACTTGCCCTTCTCCGGCCTAAGCAAATTCTTAGCAGGCACGGGGAAATGGACCGGCAGATGGTGGATCCACTTTGTGAACAAGACCCGGGCTGTGAACAGGAGTCCACGCAGGCGACGGTGGCGGCGCCGCAAGCCCGAAAACGACTCTGGGACAGAATTGCGAAAGCGGTAGAGAAATCGGAAAACCGGAGCAGATTCGGCAGGCGTGAACGACGCCAAGCCCCAACGCCTCGCGCGCCTCTGCGAGCGGAAGTTCGCCGCACTGGGAGGGTTGAAGAAGGCACTGCGGCACAAAGCCTCCACCGGAGCGCTGCGACACCCGCTACCACCGCGGATTTTTCATTTTTTTACCTGACCAAAACGAAAACCAGACAGACACGAAAACATCACCATGAAAAAGAAAACGAATGACCCTGCAAAAATCAACCGCCGGCGCTTTGTCCAGGCGGCTGGACTGACCAGCGCCGTGGCCATGGGTGGTATCAAGGCCGCCGCGGCCACCGCCCCGGATTCAACCCTCTCGCCCGCGCAGCAGAAGCTCAAGGAGGTTTGGGAGGAGCACATGAAGGGTGAGTTCGCGACCAAGAGCGTGGATGACACGATGGCGACCATGATCGAGGGCGGCCACATCAACCACGTGCCCACGATGACCGGAGGCCAGGGCTTGAAGGCCATTCGGGATTTCTACACCCGCTTCTTCATTCCCCAGATGCCGCCGGACACGAAGACCACGCCGATTTCCAGGACCATTGGAGATACTCAAATCGTGGATGAAATGATCTTCGAGTTCACCCACACCGTCCCGATGGATTGGATGCTGCCTGGCATTGCGCCCACGGGCAAACGGGTCGAGGTGGCCCTCGTAGCGATCATTGGATTCCGCGAAGGTAAGGTTTCGCACGAGCACATCTATTGGGATCAAGCCTCCGTGCTGGTTCAGTTGGGTCTGCTGGACGCCAGCCGACTGCCGGTGGCCGGCCGCGAGAGCGCCGCCAAAGTGCGCGACGCCAGCCTGCCCTCGAACCAGCTCATCGAGCGCGCCGCCGCCGAACCCGGCCGGAAACAATGACCCTTGCCACGTGGATCGGATCTTCTCCTCGGGCACGTCCGCGTGAAGGCTTCTAAAGCCAAGCGCGCGCGACATCGTATCGTTCCCATCTCCGCTTCGCTTCGATCGCAACGGCCCCACCGCAAGGCCGGGGATAGAGGGGGCTTGAATCTTTTCAGCTCCGCCATTTGGATCCGCTGAACCCCTTCACCTCGGGGGATCTGAACTCGGACCGGGATTGCCGCGCCGTGCTCATGGCGATCAGCCAGGCGGTGGGATGGGATCGCGGGAGCTACGGGCCGCAACTCGAAGGTCCTTCATGTCTGGGTGCGGAGTCAGTGGAACCTCGCCCCGGCGGATCCGGACGATGAATCGAAGCTGATCCTCGCGTGCGGGAAGAACAACAACGGAAAGCCCTTCGGCGAGATCGGCGTGGTCTACGACGAGGAGGTGTGAGCCTACCGGATCGATGGTGACTTTGATGCGGAACGCTACCGCGAGGCGATCGGTGCCGATGGGAAGCGAAGGAAACCGGGGCTAGGGCGCCAGTATTCCGCAGACGACATCCTCGAATGCCTGGGAACCGAGTGGCTGCGGGTGAGTGCCTTGCAACGGCGCGTCTACGAAGAGACCGGGATGAGCAAGGCTCGCTTCTACGTGATCTGGCCCGAGATCAAGGATGGGATCCGGGTGGATCGGAATGAGCGGGG
>DGXY01000113.1:2486-4774 GCA_002396885.1 Akkermansiaceae bacterium UBA5020 | reverse complement strand
GACTACATGCCTGTATTCCGTGGGCATCCCCAATGTTTTTGGGCAAGACGAGACCCGCCCCAGCGGCGGGACCTACTTCTCCCGTCTCATCGCTTCGATTCGCCGAACAGAAACCGTCCCAACCCTTTGACCGCGCGATCGATACCGCCTGGCGCGGGTTGTGCGACCGGATCCCCACCGACCGGCGAGGCGATCAGCATCCCACCGACCTTCCCGCTGTCCGTGCCGGGGAGACGGGCCGCGACAAAATCCCGATTGCCCTCGGCCGCTTTCATCACCTCCGTCCAGACCGGCAGGGCGAGGGTGCTGCCGTAGCCGCGTTCCATGATCGTCTTTGGTTGATCGAGCCCCACCCACACGCCCGTCGTCAGTTTGTCCGTGTAGCCGACGAACCAGGCATCGTGATAGTCGTTCGTCGTGCCCGTCTTCCCGTAGGCCGGGGCCTGGTAGCCGAGGCGGCGCGCCTCCGTCGCGGTGCCTTCGTCGAGGACCCTGCCGAGGAGGTTCGAGACCGTCGAGGCGACGCGCTCGGGGAGGAGCCGTTTTCCGGCATTCTCATGCGCGTAGAGCACCGTGCCATCCGCCAGGGTGATCTTCGAGATGAGGAAGGGCGAAAGATTCACCCCGCCCGAGGCAAAGGTCGAGTAGGCGCTCGTCAGCGTCACCGGGGTCGATTCAAAGGCCCCAAGCGCGATCACCGGCGATCTCGGGATGTCGCCGAATTTGAGCTCGTAGGCGAGGCCGCGAATGTTGGGGATTCCCGCCATCTGACCGACCCGCACCGACATCGTGTTGCGCGAGCGGATCAAGCCGACCGCGGCGGGTTGGTTCCCCAGATAGGTCCCGTCGCTGTTCTGCGGCGACCAATTCCCGATCTGCACCCGATCGTCGCTGATGGGCGTGTTAGGCTTCAGCCCGCCCCGGTCGAAAGCGACCGCATAGACAAAAGGTTTGAAGGTCGAGCCCACCTGACGCCGGGCGTGAAAAGCCCGGTTGAAAGCGCTCTCGCTGAAATCGCGCCCGCCCACTAGGGCGACGATGCCGCCGGTGTGGTTGTCGAGGGTCACGACCGATCCTTGCAGATACTTCGTCGCGGCACCGTCTTTGTGCGAGCTGCGGGGGGCATGCGGGTAGCCGGGCTTCTGCTCGATCGTGGTGAGATGACGGTTCAGCTCCGTCTGTGCCACCTTCTGGAGCTGCTCGTCGATCGTCGTGTAGATGCGCAGCCCGCCATTCTCGATCAGGTGCGGTGCCAGGTAATCCTCCAGCAGATCAAAGACGGATTGCAGCGGGTAGCTGCCCGTGGCGAGGCGCATCGCCGGAGGTCGCAGCGAGATTGCCTGTCCCTTCGCGGCCTCTGCGTCCGCCCTCGTCACCAGCTCCGAGGTGACGAGGCGATCCAGCACCTCCGCCTGGATGTCCTTCGCGTTTTCCATGCTGCGGAAGGGATTCAGCAGGCTCGGCCCCCGGATCACCCCGGCCAGCATCGCGCCCTCGGCGAGGGTCAGTTCGGCCGCCGACTTCATGAAATAGCCCTGCGCCGCCCGCTCGATCCCGTAGAGCCCCGAGCCGAAGTAGACCCGGTTCATGTAGTAGGTGAGGATCTCGTCCTTCGAATACTCCCGCTCCAGGCGGACCGCCAGCGCCGCCTCCATGATTTTGCGCTGCAAGCTCATCTCCCGCATCCCATAGGTATTCCGGGCGAGCTGCATCGTGATCGTTGAAGCGCCCTGGGCCTTGCCGCCCGACTTCAGATTCGTTACCAACGCCCGCACCACCCCCACCGGATCGACCCCGTGGTGATCGTAGAAGCGGTTGTCCTCGCGGGCGAGGAGGGCCTTGATGAAATGCTCCGACACCTGCGAAGCCGCTACCGAGACCCGGTTTTCGCCGTGACCCGCGACGTGGCCCATGAGGATCCCATTCCGATCGTAGACCAGGGTCCGCTCCGGGACCTCCTTCACGAGAGCGAGGTCGAACTGCGACGCCTTCCGCCCGTAATAGACCAGACCCACCACCGCCACGACCGTCCCGAGGGTCACCCCCTTTCGCAGCAGGCGTCCCAGCGTGCGGAAAAGGCCGCCGCCCCTCTTGCGACGTTTCTTCGAACGCGCCTTGCCGCCAGAGAGGGAAGAAAAGGGCCCATTCGAAGAAGAGCGGGAGGAGGAGGAAGATCTGCGGCGGGCCATGGAAATTGTTAACTTTACCGTATATTCTAGATATTGCCAGCGGGAAGAGGGGCGGGACGCTTCGCGCTTCGCGCGATGGAGTGATGGAGTGATGGAGTG
>DGXY01000113.1:2185-2305 GCA_002396885.1 Akkermansiaceae bacterium UBA5020 | reverse complement strand
GATGGAGTGATGGAGTGATGGAGTGGTGAATTGTGCCGCGAAGTGAATGGGGAAGGGGATTCGTTGGCCTCCGCGAATCTGCTGCAAGACCGCCGCACCACTCCAATACTCCACCACTCC
>DGXY01000113.1:0-1962 GCA_002396885.1 Akkermansiaceae bacterium UBA5020 | reverse complement strand
AATACTCCACCACTCCAATACTCCATCACTCCACCGGCCCCGCCGCCCCACCGGCCCCACCGGCCCCACCGGCCCCGCCGCGCGCGAAATCCCTTTGCCAACGCCGCACGCCGGGCGAGCGTTCGGCATGATCGAACTCCTCCGCGAACCCGACACTGCCCGGATGGGCTTGCTCTGTTCGATCCTCGAGAGCCGAGGCATCGCCACTGCGATCAGGAATCCGGGCGACTGGAATGCTCTGGGGCTCTCCCACCTCGACCGCGAGAGGAATTGGCCCGTCCTCTGCGTCTTGCGGGAGGAGGATCACGCCACCGCCTTGGCGATCCTCGCGGAAGTGGCCACCGTCGACGAGGAGCGCTCCGCCGAGGAGGTCCTTTGTCCTGCCTGCGGCGAGAGCAATCCGGGGAATTTCGAGATCTGCTGGGCCTGCGGGGCGGGGATTCCATCGGAGTCCGGTGATCCCGATTCACCCAACTGAAAGAGGCGGGACCTTGCGATCCCGCCTCTTCAACCAAGGGAAGTGCTGTCTCGGTGGTGGTGGTGACAGCAAAAAAGGGAAGGGAATCACCAATGGGTGCGGATCCCGAGAAGCCAGGAACCGTTCTCGTAGTCGGTGGTGGTGCCGACGAGACGATCCGCCTGTGCCCATTCGTAGCCGCCCTGGACGCGCAGTTTCGTCCCACAGACCTCGTAATTGAGACCCACGAAGAAGGTGCTGAGCCCATCCACTTCGGGACGAGAGGCGAACTGTTGGGGACGTCCGATGCGCCCGTCACTGAGGTAGGCGTAGCGGGTTACCAACTGGAGGTTGTCGGTGAGGTCGTAGTAGGGAGTCACCTGGAAGCCATGGGAGTCATCACCCAGCGAGAGACGACCATCCTGACGGTCGAGCCCCGCGGTGAAGTCCGTATTGAGGCCAATTCGGCCCCATTTGGATTCGTTGCCCAAGGCAAACACGTTTTCATAGGGTGAGCCTCCGAAGATCTCGGCCGTGCTGCGATCCTGGTCGACATACTGATAGTCGAAGAAGAGGGTCGTAGCCTCGTCCAGTTCGTAGTTCGCCCGGTAGGTGATGGAGGCACTCGCGTCTTCGAAGGAAGCCCAGGCGAAATCGTCTTCGAGCGCCGTGCTCCAAAGACCGATCTCATGGTTGAGGCCGAGTCCCGTAAACCCTACCGCCGCGCCCCAGAGTTTCTGGGAGAGGAGGTTCTGAGTCAGGATGGAACGCTCATACGGGATGATCGCGTTCGAGGAACACCGGTATTCACTCAGGATCAGCTGCTTCTGCTTCCCGACGGTGATGTGAAAATCGTCGCTCGGAGCCCATTTGATGAAGAACTCATCGAGATTATCGACGAAACGCTCTCCGTCGAAGTGCTGCGAAGTGTCGAGGTTGTAGATGTTCTGCAAGGTGAGGTCATTCGCCAGCTTCGCGACAAATCCGGCGCGGAAACGGCGGTGGTCCCAAAGCGCGTCATCACCGCCACCCAGATATTCGTCCTCGGTGTCGATGAATCCGCCGTGATAGCGGCCGGTGAACTTCAGGCTCTTCAAAAACCCGTCTCCCTCATAGAGAGTCGTGTGGTCGAAGAGGTCGCAGAAGGTGGAGGGCTCGATCGGCGACTTGTCGTCGATGATGGCTTTGCCCGGGTCGCCGGCGAAGAGCGGAGCCGCGGCAACAAGAGCCGGAACCGCCATGCCAACGACCGATTTCTTGAAACGGTGTGGTGATAACATGATGAACTTAGGAGTGGTTGTTTAACCCGTGGACCCGCATGAAAACGGGGACGGTGTGGTTAAGCGATCCTTGGCTCCTTCTGTCCGGTCACGGTGGATCTCCGACATCGAGATATTGGAATTCGCTTCCGGAAATGCAAGTGTTTTATCTTGATTTTTTCACCTCCGGGGAATTCTCGGGCGCCATTTTAGAAAAGCCCGGACTCGCCTCGGGAAGGTTCGGAC